>DYFV01000025.1 GCA_020725025.1 Azoarcus sp. | reverse complement strand
GAGCACTGCGTTCGGGACGCAGGGGCCGGAGGTTCGAATCCTCTTTCCCCGACCAGATTTCCAGGAAAAAAGGCCGCTCGCATGAGTGGCCTTTTTGCTTTTGGACGGGCTTTCGCTCGCGCGGGCGGGGGAGCGGTCGCATGGTCGATGCTCGCCCAGGCCGCCCTCCGCGAGCTTATCGGCAAGTCCGGTGTCGGTGCCCGGTCGCCCACCGGCCGATCGCCCGCACCCGACGGAATAAGCGGCCACCTCCTCCAAGTGGGGCATTCGGGATATCGGGCATCGCATGTTAAATTGCGCTCCCTACGCACCGTTTCGGTGCGCGATACACGGAGGGAGCTGAGCGATGCACCAACTGCGTGCCTGGCTGCGGGCGTTCCTACCCGAACCCACGCTCGCACGCAGGCGCGAACGGCTGCTCGGTGCGATCGGCGCCGGGTTGGGCTTGCTGTGCGCCGAATGGATCAGCCGAAAACTGCTCGGCGTGGCCAACCCCTGGTTTCTCGCCCCGATGGGCGCGTCGGCCGTCCTGCTGTTTGCCGTGCCCGCCAGCCCGCTCGCCCAGCCCTGGTCGATCATGGGCGGAAACCTGATCGCGGCGCTCGTCGGGGTGAGCTGCGCCGCGTGGGTCGATCACTCGGGCGCTGCCGCGGCGCTCGCCGCGGCCGTGTCCATCGCACTCATGTTCCCCCTGCGCTGCCTGCATCCGCCCGGCGGCGCGGTGGCGCTCACGGCGGTGCTGGGCGGTGCGGAAATCGCCGGTCTCGGTTACGGCTTCGTGGGGCTGGTGGCGATCAACTCGGCCATGCTGCTGGCGATGGCGCTCGTCTTCAACAATCTCGTCCGCCGCCGCTACCCGCACCGCTCGATCGAGCGACCCAATCCCCACCGGACCACGGATCCGCTGCCGAGCCGGCGCCAGGGCTTCACTCGAGCCGACCTCGACGAGGCCCTCGAGGCACGCGGCGAGATCCTCGACATCAGCACGGACGACCTCAGGGAGATCCTCGTCGACGCCGAACTGCGCGCCCAGCGGCGCTGCTTCGGCGAGACCCGCTGCGGCGACATCATGGCCCGCGACGTGCTGCGGGTGTCCCCGGACATGCCGGTGTCGGAGGCGTGGCGCCTCCTGGCCGAGCACAAGGTCAAGGCGCTGCCGGTGACGGGAGCGGATCGGCGGCTGGTGGGCATCGTCTCCTTGCACGACTTCTTCATCGATCGCGATACCCACCGCGCCCGCCTCTCGCCCTTGCTGGGCCTGACGACGCCGGTGGCCGATATCATGACCGCGAAGGTGCGCACCGCGCGCCCGGAGCAGGTCGTGGCCGACCTGGTGGAGCTTTTCTCGGACGGCGGCCTGCATCACATGCCGGTGGTCGACGGCGAGTACCGTGTGGTCGGCATGATCACCCAATCGGATCTCGTCGCGGCGCTGTTCCGCTCCGCCGTCGATCGGCGTCCGGCTGCCGCGGCACTGCGGGTCGCGGCGGCCTGAACGCCGGCTCGCGCTCAGGTCGAGCCGATGTCGCAGCGGGTGAGGTGGCCCTTGAGCCGGTTCAGGAGCTCCATCAGCTCGCCCTTCTCGTCGTGCTCCAGCCCGCCGAAGAGCTCGATCACCCATTTCTCGTGGGCCTTGGCCATCTCCTTGAAGGCGCGCTTGCCCTCGGGGGTGAGGTGTACCGAGTAGGCGCGCCGGTCGCGCGGGTCCTCGCGGCGCTCGACCAGGCCTTCCTCCACCAGCTTGTCGGTGAGCCCGGTGACGTTGCCGCCGGTCACCATCAGGCGATGGGAGAGCTCGCGCATCTTGAGCCCTTCGGGGTGGCGATCGAGCTGGGCCATCATGTCGAAGCGCGGCAGGGTCGAGCCGAAACGGGTGCGCAGCAGGTTCCTCAGGCGGGACTCGACCAGGTTGGTGCAGGTCAGCAGGCGCAGCCATACGCGCAGGGCTTCGTGGTCGTCGTCCCGCGCGCGCGTCTCGTGGTCGATGATCGCGCTCACTTGCTCGGAGGACGGGGCGAATCGGGCTTCGGTCATGACGGTATCCGGAACGAATGACGAGGATACGGCGGCAACTCGGATGCCGCCCGGATCGGGATTTTACTCCTCATTTCAGGCTAAATCATTCATCCATAAAGCGACTGGCCTCCGCGGAGGCCCCGGACGGGTCCTCCGCGGTGTCGGGCGGCGCCTTAGCGGATCAACCGCCAGTTGCCGTCCTTCACGGTGATCATCACCCGGCCGCGCTCGTCGAAGCCGCTGTGATCGGCGGCCGACATGTTGTAGACCCCCTGGGTGCCCACCAGCTCCCTGGTCTGCTCGAGCGCGTCGCGCAGCGCGGCGCGGAACGCCTTGCTGCCGGGCTTGCCTTTTTGCGCGGCGAGCGGGATCGCCTGCTTGAGCAGCAGGCCGGCGTCGTAGACGTTGGCGCCGAAGGTGGCGGGCTTGCTGCCGTGAAGCTTCTCGTAGGCCGCGATGTACTCGGCGGCCACCGCCTTGGACGGCACGCTGTCGGGCATCTCGTCCAGCACCAGCATCAGGCTCGCGGCGAGGATGGTGCCCTCGACCTTCTTGCCGCCGAGCTTGAGGAAGTCGGGCAGGGCGGCGCCATGGGTCTGGTACACCTTGCCCTTGTAGCCCAGGTCGTGGAGCGTGATCTGCGGCAGCACCGAGGGGCCGCCGGGGGCGGCCACCAGCACCGCGTCGGGCTTCGCGCCGATGATCTTCAGCGCCTGGCCGGTCACCGAGTTGTCCGAGCGCAGGAACTTCTCGGTGGCCACCACCTTGATGCCGCTCTCGGTGGCGAGGCCGGAGAACACCTTGAACCAGTTCTCGCCGTAGGGATCGGCGGTGCCGATCATGCCCACCGTCTTCACGCCGTTCTTCGCCATGTGCTCGACCAGCGCGGTGGCGATGATGTCGTCGTTCTGGGTGGTCTTGAACACCCACTTCTTCTGCTCGGTCATCGGCAACACGACGGCTGCGGTGCCCACCGGGGCCAGCATGGGCACCCCCGCCTCGGCGGCGAACTGGATGATGCCCATGGCGTTGGGCGAGCCGGAGGGGCCGATCACCGCGTCCACGTTCTGCTCGGAGATGAGCTTCTTCAGGGCGGTGACCGAGGCGGTCGGGTCGCTCGCGTCGTCGAGGACGACGTACTCGACCGTGTAGTCGCCGATCTTCGCCGGCAGCAGCGGCACGGAGTTCTTCTGCGGGATGCCCACGAGCGCCGTGGGGCCGGTCGAGGAGGCGATGACGCCGACCTTGACCTGCGCCCACGCGCCGGCGGCGAACGAGGCGAGGCTTGCAGCGGCGACAACGGTGGTGAATCGCTTCAGCATCATGGTGTGTGCTCCGTTGGGTGGGTCGTACTGCGGGTGGGGGAAACGCTCGTTGTTGTTCGGTTCTTGCTCAGATCACGACGGTGCCGATGCTGGCGCCGCCGCATACATAGAGGGTCTGGCCGGTGACGAAGCCGTTGGCCGGATCGGCGAAGAACATCACCGCGCGGGTGACGTCCTCGGGTCGGCCGATGCGACGCACCGGGATGCTGGCCGCGAGCGCCTGCTCGCGCTCGCTGCCGGCGGGGATCACGTCGTGGAACATGTCGGTCTGCACCGGGCCGGGCGCCACCACGTTCACCGTGATGCCGTGGGGCGCGAGCTCCAGCGCCCAGGTGCGGGCCATGCCGATCATGCCGGCCTTGGTGGCGGAGTAGGCGGTGCGGGTGGCGAGGCCCAGGGCGCCGCGGGAGGACATGAGCACCACGCGGCCGAAGCCACGTGCCTGCATGCCGGGCAGCGCCGCCTGCATCAGCGCGAGCGCCGCGCCGAGGTGGATCCGGGTGAGGCCATGCAGATCCTCCTGGGTGACCTCGGGCAGCAGCTTGGGCCAGATCACGCCGGCGTTGTGAACGAGGTGGGTCACCGGGAAGTCGCGGGCGATGCCCCGCGCGGCCTCCTCGGTGGCGGCGGCGTCCAGGAGGTCGACCTGGATATGGGTCAGCCGCGAGTGCGACCACTCGGGCGCGCGGCGCGCGAGCGACACCACTTCGTAGCCGTCGTCCAGCATGCGCCGGCAGATGTCGGCACCGATGCCGGCCGAGCCGCCGGTGACCACCGCAACCAGTCGTTCGCTCATGGTTTCACCCTCATGCGCTCGTCGTCAGCGCCAGCACGCGCAGCGGGCTGCCCGAGCCGTTGCGGATCTTCAGCGGCGCGGCGAAGATCAGCGCGCCCTGGGGCGGGAGCTGGTCGAGGTTGGTGAGGCACTGCAGGCCGTAGCGGCTGTTGCCGTGCATGTAGTAGTGGCAGGGGTAGGGCGGGTTGAGGTGGTGGGCCTGGCCGGCGTCCGTGCCGATGGACTCGGTGCCGAAGCCGTGCACCTTGCGCTCGCGGATGAGCCAGGGCACCACCTCGGCGTCGGGCCCTGGCGAGTGGGCGCCGTCCTCGGCCAGGTTGAGGTATTCCTTGGGCGTCGGGCGCTTGGACCAGTCGGTGCGCAGGAGCACCCAGGCGCGCTCCGGGATGCGGCCGTGTATCTCTTCCCACGCCTTCACGTGCGCGATGGTGAGCAGGAAGTCCGGGTTCCCGGCGGCTTCGGCCGAGACGTCGATCACGCAGGCGGCGGCGATGAAGTGCTCCACCGGGATGGAATCGACCGCGTTGTCCGGCAGGTCCTTGCCGGTCACCCAGTGCACCGGCGCGTCGAAGTGGGTGCCGGTGTGCTCCGAGCAGGAGAAGTTGTTCCAGTACCAGGCGGGGCCGCGCTCGTCGTAGCGCGAGATCTCCTCGATGCGGAAGGGCCAGGCCTGGCCGAACTCCGGCGGGAGGACGATGGTGGGGAATTCCGGCGCCAGCGTCTGGGTGAGATCGACGATCTTCACCCGGCCGGCCAGCAGCTCGGCCATGAATTCGACGAGGATGGGGTTGGTCATCTTCGGTCTCCGAGGGAGGTCAGGCACCGAGCTCGCGCTCGACCGCCTTGTGGTTTTCGCGCAGGCGCTGGCGCAGCTCTTCCGCCACATCGCCCACGTAGAGGTCTTCCACGCCGTCCTTCAGGCCGCCGACGATGGCCTTGGCCAGCGCCGCGGGCGCGATCTTCGGCGGCGGGGTGAGCTGCTCCCATTCGTCCTCCACCGGACCGGCGAAGACGTTCATCACCCGCACCCCGGCTGTGCCCATCTCGGCCCGCAGGGAGCGCGACAGCGACAGGGCCGCGGCCTGGGAGGCCGACCAGGCGGCGCGGGCCGGCAGCGCCGCCAGGGCGTGGATGGAGAGGAGATTCACCCAGGCCGCCGCGTTGTTCGTGCCATCTGCCGCGCGGAAACGCATCCCGGGGCCGAAGGCCTGGGCGAGGCGCATCAGCCCCAGCACATTCACCTCGAAGGCGTCGCGGGCGAGCAGCACCCCCTTGGCGTCGATCACGCCGCCGTCGCGCAGGTGCCCGGCGGTGTTCACCAGGATGTCCACCTTGCCGCCGATCGAGGCGGCGAGCCGTTCGACGGAGTCCGAGTCGGTGACGTCGAGCCCGACCACCTGCAGGCGTTCGTCGGACGCGGCGAAGGCGTCGAAGGCGGGCAGCGTCTTCCAGGTGCTCGGGTCGCCGAGGAACACCGTCCCGGCGCCGGCTGCGAGCATCGCCTTCGCCACCGCCATGCCGGTGGCGCACTTGCCGTCGGTGACGAGCACGCGGCGGTATTTCGGGTCGCAGGTCGATTCGCGCAGTTGGGGAGCGTCGTGCATGTTCGGGGTGTCCTTTTCGGGCAGCGCGTGCAGGACCGCCTGGCCGCTGCGGTCCAGCTTGAGCGCGAGGCGCACGCGGCCGCCTTCGGCGCAGTCCTCGTGCACATGGGCGATCGCGGAGGGGCCGGCGTCGAGCCGAACCGTGCCCACCCGCCACGGCAGGCGCTCGCGGAAGTAGAGGTCGTTGCTGTGGCGGAGCACCGTGGTCGCGACGAGCATGCCGCCGTCGGCGACCGGCTCCCAGCGCAGGCGCTCGGAGAGGCAGGCGCCGCAGAGCTCGCGGGGCGGGTACTGCACCGCTCCGCAGTCGGCGCACACCTGCAGCTCGAAGCGGCCCTCGGCGGCGGCGCGGGTGAGGCCGTGGGCCGTGCGGCTGCGCGCGGCGGGCGGCCGGGTGGGCAGCCGGGTGCGGGCGATCGGGTTCTTCTTCTTCGGTTGGCGTAGCGGCTCGCTCATGCCTCTCCCCGCTCCAGAATCGCCGCGCCGGAGCACAGGCCGCGGTCGTAGTTGATCATGCCGAAGCCGGAGACGAGCCCCAGCCGCGCGTCGGCGACCTGGGTGGCTCCGGCGGTGCCGGTGACCTGGCGCAGCGCCTGCACCAGCCCGAGGTAGCCGCCCGCCGCGCCGGCCTGGCCCACCGAGAGCTGGCCGCCCGAGGTGTTGAAGGGGAAGCTGCCGTCGACGGTGAAGCCGTTGGCGCGGACGAAGGCCGGCCCTTCGCCCTTGGCGCAGAAGCCGAGGTCCTCCATCTGCAACACGTTGATCACCGGGTAGTCGTCGTAGGCTTCGAGGAAGTCCATGTCGGCCGGACCCACCCCGGCGTGCTCGTAGAGCGCGCCCGCGTCCATCGCCCAGCCGCCGCGGAACTGGATCGGATCCTCGGGGAAGGCGTTGTGGCGCTCGATGGTGGAGCGGACGCGGGCGAAAGGCAGACTGAGCGAGCGTGCCCGCTCCTCGCTCATCACCAGGAAGCCTTCCGCGCCGGCGCAGGGCATGACGCAGTCGAACAGGTGGATCGGGTCCGTGATCGGCCGCGCCTCGAGGTACTGATCGAGGGTGAGGGGCTTCTTCATCAGCGCGTGGGGATTCTTCAGCGCGTTGTCCCGCTGGGCCACGCACAGCTTGCCGAAGTCCTCGCGCGTCGCCCCGTAATGCTTCATGTAGTAGTCGGTGAGGAGCGCGAAGCTCGCGTTGGGCCCGCCCGCCCCGTAGGGATAGACCGCGTCCTGGGCGAAGCGGGAGAACTGGCTCACCGTGTTGCGGAAGGAGTCCACGTGGTTGGTGTCGCCGGCGAGGCAGGCCACCACCTCCGCGTCGCCCGCCTGCACCGCGCGTGCGGCGCGGCGCAGGGCCACCACGCCGCTCGCACCCCCCATGGGGATGTGGTCGAGCCAGCGCGGGCTCATGCCCAGGTGCTGCATGAGACCCACCGCGGTGTCCGGGCCGAGGGTGAAGCTGGAGACGCACACGCCGTCCACCTCGGCCTTGGCGAGGCCCGAGGCGCGCACCAGCTCGGCGAGCGCGCGGCCCAGCCACCAGTGGGCGCTCTTGGTGGAGTAGCGGACGTAGGGGACGGTCACCGGGACGGCGACCGCGACGCCCTCGTAGCCGAGGCGCTTGGATTTGCTCATGCGTGCGCCCCCTCGCGCTTCTTCATCGCGCGGGTGTCGATGCAGGCCGGCCCGCCGACCAGGGTCGGTGCGAGCGCCTTCAGCTCGCCGCGCTGGATCTTGTTGGTTGCGGTGAGCGGCAGGGCGTCCACGAAGGCGACGTAGCCGGGCGCCTTGTAGTAGGCGAGCCGTGCCAGCGACCAGGCGACGAGCTCGCGGGCGAGGGTGTCCATGGCCCCCGCGTCGGCCACCGGCTCGTGGGGGATCACCAGCGCCATCACCTCGTCGCCGCGCACCGGGTCGGGCACCGCCGCCACCGCCACCGCCCGCACCCGCGGGTGCTGCTGCAGCACCGCCTCCACCTCCACCGCGGCGATGTTCTCGCCGCTGCGGCGGATGACGTTCTTCCTCCGGTCGATGAAGTGGAGATAGCCCGCGGCGTCGCGGCGTACGATGTCGCCGGTGTGGAACCAGCCGCCGGCCCAGGCCGCGTCGGTCGCCTCCGGATCCTTCAGGTAGCCGGCGAGGAAGCCGTAGCGCGGATCGCTACCCGCGTGGCGCACCAGCAGCTCGCCCGGCTCGTCGGTGCCCGCGTCGCGGCCGTCGTCGGTGACGAGGCGCACCTCGACGTCGGCCTCCTCGCGCCCGAAGCAGTTGGTCCCGACCTGACGCGGCTCGCGGTTGGCGATCACCACCGCGCCGGCGCCGGTCTCGGTCATGGCCCAGGCTTCCAGCAGCGGGATGCCGAAGCGCGCCTCGAAGGGCGCGTGCAGCGTCCGATCCACGCCGGCACCGAAGCCGAAGCGCACCGCGTGCTCGCGGTCGGCGGGCGAGGGCTCGGCCTTCATCAGCATGGCGGGCATCACGCCCAGGTAGTGCATCACGGTGGCCCGCGACTCGCGCACCGAGGCCCACCAGCTCTTCGGATGGAAGCGGTCGAGGGGGATCAGGCAGCCGCCGGTCATCACCATCGCCATCGTGGAGTAGGCCATGGCGTTCATGTGCACCACGGGGAGCGGCGTGATCATGCGCTCGGCGCCCGGCGCGAGGCGGGCGAGCCCGCCGATGCCGGCGTACCAGCGCCCGGCGTGGAGGAAGTAGCGGTTGGGCAGGATGCAGCCCTTGGGCCGGCCGGTGGTGCCGGAGGTGTAGAGGAGCGCGCACTCGGTGAGCTCGCCCGGCGCGCTTCCGGCGAGCGGAGCGGGGAAGGGCGCCGGCGGTGGCGCGTCGGCGTCGCCCATCACTCGCAGCGGCCAATCGGCTGCCCGCGCCGCGGCGAGGAGCTCGGCGTGGCGGCCGGGCAGCGCCACCGCGAGGGCGATCTCGGAGTGGCCGACGAGGTACTCCAGCTCGGCGGCGCGAAGATCGGCGTTGATCGGCACGACGGAGACGCCCAGCGCGTTCAGGGCGAACCAGTGCAGGAAGAAGCTCGGCCGGTTTTCCAGCAGGAGGCCCACCCGGTGACCGTGGCCGTAGCCCGCGGCGGCGTAGGTGGCGCGCAGAGCATCGATGCGCCCGGCCGCTTCCGCGTAGCCGAGCTCGCCGGGGTCGATGCCGTAGATCCCGGCGGTCTCCGGCAGCACGGCGAGGAAGGGCTGCTTCGCCCAGGCGCTCGCCGCGCGGGCGAACGCCTGATGGACGGTGGTGGCGGTCAGCGGACTCACTTGGCGCTCCCGCTCACATGAAGAGCTGAATGTTCTCGAAGGCCGCGTCGCAATTGACGAGCTGCACCTTCTTGAGCTTGATCCTGAGCACCCCGTCGCGCGCCACCAGGTGGTGCGTTGCCCAGCCGGCGTAGAGCGCTTGCTGGTCCTGGCGCGTCTCGACGTAGTGGAAGGCGCTCCTCACCACGTACTCGCCCTTGTCGTGGTCGGCGGACTCCAGCGTGGGCTGCTGGATCAGGTGGTGGCAGCGGCTCTTGGGCTGCTGCGAGAAGGTGCGCCGGCCGGCCAGCCGCGCGATGCGGACTTTCAACAGCAGCTTGTCCTCGTAGAGCAGCGAGGTGTGCAGGCGCGGGTCGGGCTGGTCGTGCTCGAGCGGCATCCAGTACCAGCCGTCCTCGGCGAAGAGATCGAGCCACTCGTCGAAGCGCTGCTCGTCGAGCATCCGCGCCTCGGCGTAGACGAAGTCGAAGAGCATCTTGTCGGTGAAGGTGGTCATGGCTGGCTCCTCACTTCTCGTCGGCCATGCCGATCGTCATGAACTCGGCCCAGGCGCGCATCTGGTTGCGCATCTGCAGCTCGTTGGTGCCGTTGGTGACCGCGGTCGCGTTGCGCGGCTCGTCCGGGTCGTAGAGGCGCTGGATGTTGATCCAGTCGCGGCCGCGGCTGGTGAGCGCCTCCTGGGCGCGCTCGTACATCTCGGTGTCGTCGTGGGCCACCACCGAGGTCGGCGCGTTGATGAGGCGCGAGTACATCAGGGTGCGCTCGAGGAGCACGTCGGGCGCGCCCACCAGGCGGAAGGTCCACGACTCCACCAGCGTCTTGTCGGGCCCGAGGGGCTTGAAGAGGCGCATCGCCTGGATCGGCCCCTTCATCGTCATGTTGGGGAAGTACACCGTGTTGTGGCGGCACTCGCCCAGGATCTCCTTGGCGCGCGCCTCGCCGTAGGCGGCGACCATCGCGTCCCAGTACTCGGGGACCGCCGAGTAGCTGGCGTGGATGGAGTTGGACACGCCGGTGTGCCCATGGCCGTTGGGCCACACCCGGATGCCCATGCCCTCGAAGAACTCGTAGGGCGAGGTGAAGGGGGCGAAGAGCTCCACCGCCATCGGCTTCGGGGTGCCTTCCGGGGCCTCGTTCCACACGGCCACCGCGGTGCCGGCCGAGGACTCGTGGGCGACCATGGGGTGGCAGGTGTCGGTCTGGTTGTCCACCAGCATCTTCCAGTTGCAGTGGTTGATGTAGCGCAGCACCCCGCCGGCGATCTCGAGCTTGCCCGCGGGCGAGCGGTCGACCATGTTGTCGATGGTGGAGAGGGACTCGCCGAAGTACTCCTCGAAGGAGATGCCGCTGGGGTTCAAGCGGCAGAACACGAAGTCGCGGTAAACCTTGACGTTGCCCACGGCGGCCATGCCGTGGCTCGCCTCGCAGCCGTCGAAGCCGGTGTTCTCGTAGCCCTTCTTGAGCGGGATGGCGAGCAGGCTCCCGTCGGTCTTGAAGGTCCAGGCGTGGTAGGGGCAGCGGAAGAACTTCCCGGTGTTGCCGCAGGTCTCGCCCGCCACCTTCACGCCCTTGTGGGGGCAGCGGTTGTAGAGCACGCGGATGGTGTCGTCGCTGTGGCGCACCATCACCACCGGCTCGCTGCCCACGGTGGTGGTGTAGAAGTCGCCCTTGTTCGGCACCTGGCTGGCGTGGCCGACGTAGATCCAGGCATTGGCGAAGAGCTGCTCCATCTCCAGCTCGAAGAGCTCCTGGTCGATGTAGGTGTCCTTGTGCACCTCGGCCTCGCGCACCAGCGCCCGGATGGCCTGCGGATTTCCGCGGTACTTGCCCATTGCCTCCTCCCTTGTCGTTAGAGATCGAGCACCAGGCGGGCGGATTTCGCCCGCGAGATGCAGATCTGGATCAGCTTGCCCCCCGCCTTCTCGGCGTCGGACAGGAAGTAGTCCCGGTGGTCGGGCTCGCCTTCGAGCACCGTGGCGGTGCACACCCCGCATTCGCCGCGCTTGCAGTCGTACATCGGGTCGCAGCCGGCGGCCTCCATCACCTCGAGCATGGTCTTGTCGGCCGGCACCTGGAGGAGGAGGCCCGATTGGCGGAGCTCCAGCTCGAAGGGCCGGTCGCCCGCCTGGGGCGCGGCGGCGGTGAAGAGCTCGAAGTGCACCCGCTGGTCCGCCCAGCCGCGCGCCTTGGCGCCCTCGATGACCGCGTCGATCATGCCCTTGGGACCGCACACGTAGAGGTGCTGGCGGCGGTCGAGGCCGTCCAGCAGCCGGCCGACGTCGAGGCGCATGGCGGCCTGGTCGTCGGCGTGGAGGGTGAGGGCCGGGCCGGCGAGCCGGTCTAGCTCGGCGAGAAAGGCGAGCTGGTCGAGGCTGCGGCCGCTGTAGTGCAGCGCGTAGGGGCGCTTCGCCGCGGCCAGCGCGGCCGCCATGGCGGCGATCGGGGTGATGCCGATGCCGCCGGCGAGCAGCACCACCGGCAGCTCGTCCGGCTCGGCCGGGTGCAGTGGGAAGTCGTTCTTCGGGCCTCGAGCCGTGAGGCGGTCGCCGGGCTTGAGGGTGTGCATGTAGCGGGAGCCGCCGCCGCTCTCGGCTTCCAGGCGCACGCCCAGGCGATAGGCGTCGGGGGCGACGAAGCTCTCCGGCGCGCGGTCGAAGCTCACCAGGGAATAGCAGCGCCGATCGGTGAGACCGGGGATGCTCACCTGCAGGTGGGCGCCCGCGGTGAAGGCCGGCAGCGTTCCGCCGTCGGCCGCCCGCAGGGTGAGGCTGCGCACCAGCGGGGTCTCCGCTCGGATGTCGCTGACTACGAGTTCGAGTGCTTGCATGTCTCCTTCCCCGTTTTGTTCGTCAGTTCGGCTGCAGACGCTGGCAGGGCGTGTAGCCCGGATGGAGCCCCTGCGGAATCCGGGCTACATGACGGCGTCTCGAAATCGGCGCTGGGTATTTCATGCCGCGACGCAGTCCTCTCGTTCATCCGCCGACATCGACGCGTCGTCGACCGCCGCCAGCGCCCGCTCCAACTGCACCCCCGCCTCGTCCGCCAGCGCCGCCTCCCGCAGCCCCCGCAGTACCGCAGCGGCGTCGGGCCGGCCGGCCAGCCGGTCGGCCGCCTCCATGAGCCGCGCGAACCGGTCCCCGCTTCGCGCATGCGTCCCGCTGTAGCCCTTCACCAGCCGGCGGCAGTGGGCGATCTCGACCGCCAGCGCGTAGTCCTGCGGCGCGGTGCGTCCGATGCGGTCGAGCCACGCCCCGATGGCGGCGGTCTCGAGCTGGTGGCGCAGGGTGCGGCGGCGGAAGCGGCGCAGGCCGGCGACGAAGTAGAGCGGGAGAAACCAGGCGAGGGTGCCGGTCTTCACCCGGCGGCCCTTGTCCAGGCGGCGACGCAGGAAGCCGCCGAGGGCGGGCGAGGACTCCAGCCAGCGGCCCAGCGCCGTCGGCAGGGTGCCGCACACCTCCTCCAGGCGCGGGTGCATGAACTCGGTGGTGTAGACGAGCTGGTCGTCCTTGGCGCCCACCTCGCCGCGCACCCGCTCGAAGCGGCTGCCGCGGGTCTTGAGGTCGGCCACGCGGATCACGTCGTCGTAGCTCATCGCCACGGCGAGCCGGTGGGCCACCGCCTGGGTGAGCGCCCAGCCGCGGGCGTCGCCGCCGTGGCGGCGGTCGAGCTCGCGCACTGCGCCGACCAGCGCGAGATACTCCGCGGCGTAGGCGACGTCCTGGAAGTCGATCAGTCGGCGCAGCCCCGCGACCAGCATCCCGTGGGCGACCGGCGGGAAGCGCTTGCGCACGTCTTCCAGGAGCGTCTGGACCCCGGGATGGGCGACCTGCTGGGGCACCGTGGGTGCGGGGCGGGCGGTTTCGATCGGCGCCGGCGCTGCGGGCGCCCCGCGCGACGCCTCGAAACCCAGGGCGAAGGCGCGCAGGCTCGCCTCCACGCCGGTGCCTCCGCGGCGGATGGTCTCCTCGAAGGCCTCGCGGGCGAAGGGCAGCACGCCGGCGCCGGCGATGGCGCCGAAGAGGCTCGCCGAGATCACGCTGCCGGCCTGGTCGGCCATCGCCTGCAGGTCGAAGCAGAGCAGGCGCTTGGCCGCCTCGCGGCCGGCGTCGAGCACCTTGTTGGGGTCGGCCACGCCGTTGCCCAACGCAGCCTTCTCGGCCACCGCGTAGCTGCGGTGGGTGGAGGTGATGAGGGTCGTGCGATCCGGGGTGACCAGTCCGCGCTGCATCGCGCGGCCGGCTTCCATGAGCTCGGCGGCGACCACCAGGTCCACGTCGCCGGGGGTGGGCATCATCGCCAGCACCGGCGGCCGGCCGGCGGCGCGCACGGCGCTCTCGGGCATCAGCTCCAGGTAGTAGATGGTGGCGCCGGTGCGCTGGGCCACGCCGGGCACCGAGGTGGTCTGGGCCCACCAGCCGGCGGCTTCGGCGAGATCCACGATCCAGTCGGCGAGCACGCCGCCGCCCTGGCCGCCCATGGCGAGCAGCGCGATCTTGATCGGGGTGTCGGGGGAGAGGGGGAGGTCGCTCATGCGCATGATCTCCTCACAGGGCGTAACGGGCGAGCCGCGCGGCGCGGCGCCGCTGCAGGAAGCCGATGACCGCGCCGCGCAGCTTCGCGAGGAAGCGGTCGGCGGCGGTCGGGTTGTGGATGATGTCGGCGCGGTAGAAGGAGGGGCAGAGCACCGCCGCCTCGGCCACCTCGCCGCAGTTGCCGCAGCCCACGCAGCCGTTGTCCACGTGGGCCACCGGGTCGTCCTTGAGCGGGTCGCCGCTGTCCTTCACCGTGAGGGAGGGGCAGCCCGAGAGCCGGATGCAGGCGTGGTCGCCGGTGCACACGTCCGGATCGACGCCGAAGCGCTCCTTCACCACCCGGCGGCCCTCCTTCACCGCGCGGTTGAAGAGCGGCTTCACCCGGCGCTGCTTGTTCAGCATGCACTCGGACTGGGCGATGATGACCTTGGGGCCATCGGTGTCGGTGGTGAGCGCCTCCTCCAGGGTGTCGCGCATCTTCGCCACGTCGTAGGTGCGGTCGATGGTGCGCACCCATTTCACGCCCACGCCGCGGATGGCGTTCTCGATCGGGTTCTTCGTGGCCCGGTCCGGGTTGTCGGCGCGGGAGGAGAGGATGTCCTGCCCGCCGGTGGCCGAGGAGTAGTAGTTGTCCACGATCACGATCACGCCGTCGTTCTTGTTGAACACGGCGTTGCCGATCCCCGAGGTGAGCCCGTTGTGCCAGAAGCCGCCGTCCCCCATCACCGAGATGGCGCGCTTGCCGGTCTTCACGTTGAAGGCCGAGCTCGACGCCGCGCCCAGGCCGTAGCCCATGGTCGTCGCCCCGAGGTTGAAGGGCGGCAGGATGGAGAAGAGGTGGCAGCCGATGTCGCAGGACACGTGGTGCGGGCCCTTGTCCGCCTCCACCAGCTTCATGGCGGCGAAGATCGGCCGCTCCGGACAGCCCACGCAGAAGCCGGCCGGGCGGGGCGGCACCACGCCGGCGAGATCCTTCACCTTGGGGTGGAAGGTGATCGGCACCGCGGCGGGCTTCGGTTGCGGCGGCGGCGCGAAGGTGGCCGGCCGCTGCGCCTTCAGGAAGGCCTCGATGCCGTCCTTCATCGCCTGAGTGGTGTACTCGCCCGCCATGGGGAGCACGTCCTTCCCGGAGAGCAGGGTGGCGGCGCCCGCCTTGTGCAGGATCGCCCGCAGGTTCTGCTCCAGGTAATCCGGCTGGCCTTCCTCCAGCATCAGCACCGCGCGCTTGCCCTCGCAGAAGCGCAGCACCTCGTCCTCGATCACCGGGTACGTGACGTTCATCACGTAGAGGGGGATGCGGCTCGCGCCGAAGGAATCGGCCAGCCCGAGGAGCTGGAGCGCGCGGATCACGCCGTTGTAGAGGCCGCCCTGCAGGACGAGGCCGACGTCGTCGAGCTCGCCTTCGAAGAACTCGTTCAGCTGCCGCTCGCGGATGAACTGCACCGCCGCCGGCCAGCGGGCGCGGATCTTCTCCTGCTCGTGGAGGAAGGAGGCGGGCGGCAGCACGATGCGATTCGTGTCGCGCTGCGGCTGCGCCAGGGCGTCCTTCACGGTGAACGCCGGGCGCCGGTTCTCCTTGGCGATGAAGCGGCCGTGCACATGGCAGGAACGGATGCGCACCTGCAGCATCACCGGCGTGTTGCTCGCCTCGGAGAGCTCGAAGCCGTCCTCCACCGCCTTGACGATGGATTCCAGGTTGGGGCGCGGGTCCAGCAGCCACATCTGGGATTTCATGGCGAAGGCGTGGGAGCGCTCCTGCATGATGGAGGAGCCCTCGCCGTAGTCCTCGCCGACGATGACCAGCGCGCCGCCGGTGACCCCGCCCGAGGCGAGGTTGGCGAGCGCGTCCGAGGCGACATTGGTGCCGACGGTGGACTTCCAGGTCACCGCGCCGCGGATCGGGTACATCACCGAGGCGGCGAGCATGGCCGCGGCGGTGGCCTCCGAGGCGCTGGTCTCGAAGTGCACCCCGAGCTCCTCGAGGATCTCGTTGGCGTCGGCCAGCACGTCCATCAGATGCGAGATCGGCGAGCCCTGGTAGCCGCCCACGTAGCCCACGCCGGCCTGCAGCAGCGCCTTGGTGATGGCGAGAATGCCTTCGCCGCGGAACTCCTCCCCGGCGGGGATGCGCAACTGCTCGACTTCCTTCTTGAACGACCGCTCAGCCATGGCGCACGACCTTCCATGCCGCGGTTCGAATGGGTGCCGCAAGGGCGCGCGCGGCGCCTGTCACGCGATGTCGGGGGTGTTGCATGCGTCTCTCTCCTGGTGTCCGGGCCAGCTTTTCGCGATTCGTCGCCTCGTCGTCCGGGCTCGTCGATCGCGCGCTGTCCTGGCGGCTGATGGGAACTTTAGAAATAAACATTTCGCGCGTCAATGGAAAACATGAAATTTCATGGAACAAATTTTTTTATGCCTCGGATCAGTGCCTTGTCGTGCATCACGATGGTGCGCTGCGGTGGATGGACTCGCTGCTCGCTGGGGGACGCATAGCCCGGATGGAGCCGAGGGCGGAATCCGGGACCCACGGTTCACGAAAAACGCGGCCCGGACGCGAGCGCGGCCGGGCCGGAAGGGAACGGGGCGAGGCCCGTCCGGAGCAGGGAGGCTGAATCAGTCGGCGCCGACCAGGGCCAGGACCCGCAGCGGGCTGCCCGAGCCGTTGCGGATCTTCAAGGGGGCTGCGAGGATCACTGCGCCCCGAGGCGGCAGTTGATCGAGGTTGGTGAGGCACTGCAGCCCGTAGCGGTTGTTGCCGTGCATGTGGTAGTGGCAGGGGTAGGGCGTTTCCCAGGCGAAGGACTGGCCGGCGTCGGTGTTGATGGACTCCACGCCGAAACCGGTCACGTCCCGCGCCTCGATCAGCCACTTGACCGTGCCTTCGGCCGGGCCGGGGGTGTGGGGGCCGTCTTCCCCGGCGTTCACGTAGGCCTCGGGCATCTCGCGTTTCGACCAGTCGGTGCGCAACAGCACCCAGGCGCCGGCCGGGATGCGCCCGTGCTTCGCCTCCCACGCCTCCAGGAATCCGACGGTGAGCAGGAAATCCGGGTCTTCGGCGGCCTCGCGGCTGCAGTCGACCACGCAGGCCGGCGCGATGAAGCGCTGCGCCGGAATGGTGTCCACCGTGTTGTCCGGGTGGTCCTTGCCTGAGACCCAGTGCACCGGTGCGTCGAAGTGGGTGCCGGTGTGTTCCGACATCGAGAAGTTGTTCCAGTACCAGGCCGGGCCGCGCTCGTCGTAGCGCGAGATCTCCTCCATGCGGAAGGGCCAGGGTTGGCCGAACTGGGGCGGGAGCCGGAGCGCGGGGAACTCCGGGGAGAGGGTCTGGGTGAGGTCGATCACCCGGATCGAGCCGTCGGCGATCCCGAGGGCGAACCGGGCGACGAGGTCGTTGGCGGTCATGTCGTTCTCCTGTTGGGAAAGGCCCGGCGCACTCAGCGCCGGGCCAGCGCGTTCGCCACGTGGAAGCCCGAGGCGCCGGAGAGCCCCGGCCCCGGGTGGGTCGAGGCGCCGATCTGGTAGAGGTTCTTCACCGGCGTGGCGTGGTCCTTCACGCCGCGCAGCGGCCGCCAGAACATGTACTGGTCGATGCTGCACTCCCCCGAGTAGGGGTCGCCGCCCACCAGGTTGATGTTCATCGCCTCCAGGTCGGCGGGGGAGATCACCTTGCGGCCGACGATGCTCGCCTCCAGGTTGGGCACCTGGCGGGCGAGGCGCGCGACGATGCGGTCGGCGTAGCGCTCGGCGATTTCCGGCGTCCATTTGCCGTCGGCCGGCGCGTCGATCTCGCCTGCGGCGTCGCCCCGGACAAGGCGCGGGCATTCGGGCAGCTGCACCCACAGCACCCACTGTCCCTGCGGCGCGCGGGAAGGATCCACCGCGCAGGGCTGGGCCACGCAGATCGTCCCGGCGGCGGGCAGCAAGCCCCGCTCGGCCTCGTTCACCGCGCGGGAGACACCGTCCAGACCCTCCGTGAGATGGAGGTAGATCACCTCGCGCAGCCGGTCGTCCGGCCAATGGGGCGGGGCCGACAGGGCGAGGTGGATCTGCATGTTGCCCTTGCCGTAGCGGTACTCGGCGGCCTGGCGGCGCAGCGCCTCGGGCGCGCTGCCGTTCTTCAGCAGGCGCCCGTAGAGCTGCGTCGGCGTGACGTTGGCGACGACCTGCTTCGCCTCGAAGACCCGCCCGTCGGCGAGCCGCACGCCGCGCGCCTTGCCGCCGTCCACCAGGATCTCCTCCACGTCCGCGCCGGTGTGGAGCTCGCCGCCGCAGGCCTCGATGTGGGCGCGGAAGGCGTCCACCGTGCGGGCGTTGCCGCCCTTGACGATGGGCAGGCCCACCGCCTCCAGGGTGAAGGCGACCACCTGGGCCATGAGCGCCGACATGGCGCTCTCCGGCCCCAGGCCGGTGTGCAGCACCCAGGGCGCGAGCAGCGCCCTGGCCAGCTCCGAGCGGAAGCGCGTCTCCAGCCAGGCGCGGCAGCTCTGCATGGCCGGCCCGAAGAAGGCGAGCGTCTCGTGGGCGCCCTGCTTCCATACCCGGCCGAGCATCATCCTGCCGATCTGCGAGCTCCACAGCTCGTTGCCCAGCAGCGCGAAGATGAGCTCGGCGTTCTTCTCCACGAAGGCCAGGGCTTCCGCGTAGGCGTCGCCGTCGCCCGGGGCGAGGGCGTTCATGGCGCGCACGTTGGCCTCGCGGGAGGTCGTCATCACCAGCGAGCGGCCGTCGGGAAGCAACACGCCGGTGGGGGTGGCGTTGTTGCCGTACTCCAGGCCCCGTGCGTGCAGCACGTCCTTGAGCTCGGCGTAGCCGGGCGAGGTGACGAAGAGCGGATGGGCGGTGGACATCGTGTCGTGCAGGAAGCCGGGCGCGGTGAGCGCCTCGCTGCGGATGCAGCCGCCCAGCACCGCCTCGCGCTCCAGCACCACCACCTTCTTGCCGCGTTTCGCCATGACGCCGGCGCACACCAGGGAGTTGATGCCGCTGCCGACGATGATCGCGTCGAACCTGCTCATGGCCGGCCCCCTCAGGCCGCCGCGGCCGAGAAGGCCTTCAGCAGGCTGGTGAAGGGCACCGCCTCGGTCTCCGGCGTGGCGTAGCGGCCGCGATAGAAGAGCAGCGGCGGGCGTTCCGCGGTGGAGAAGCGCTGCACCCGGCCGACCATGATGACGTGGTCGCCGCCGTCGTAGCGGTGCTCGACGCTGCACTGGAACACCGCCGCGCAATGGGGCAGGAGGGGCACGCCCTGGAAGCCGTCGCCGAGCGCGACGCCGCCGAACTTGTCGGCGCCGGCGCGGGCGAAGCGGTCCGAGACTTCCTGCTGGTCGCTCGCCAGCACGTGCACCGCGAAGGCCGGATGGGTCTCGAAGGCCGCCAGGCTGTAGGACTTCTTCGCCAGGCTCCACAGGATGAGGGGCGGATCGAGGGAGAGGGAGCTGAAGCTGTTCACCGTGACGCCCACGGGCTCGCCCGCGGCGTCGCGGGTGGTCACCACGGTGACGCCGGTGGCGAAGTGTCCGAGGGCGTTGCGGAAGGCGCGTGGATCGATCATGGCGTTCTCCTTGTGCCGGCTCATTCGAGGCGGATGGCGAGGCTGGCCGAGAGCCAGTGCTGGCCCATGTAGAGGTCGGTGCCGGCGTTGGGGCCGGGGCCGTCGCCGTGGACGGTTTCCTTGGGCGATCGGGCGTAGGCGAGGGACAGCGCCATGCCCGGATTGAGGCTCACCGTCGCGCCCAGGGTCCAGTGCCGGCGGTTGGCGGCCGGCGCGAGGATGCCGAGGAAGGTGCTCTGCGAGTCGAGGATCTGGCTCCCGTGGCTGTAGCCGGCGCGCAGGGTCAGGGTGTCCGACACCGCATGCGCCACGCCGACGCGCCACACGGTCTGGTCGCGCCAGCCGAAGCCGGGTCCGTCGTCCGCGCCCGGCGCCCCCGGCGCGATGCCCACGCCGTCATTGCCCAGGGAATCGACCGCGGCCCAGTGGATGCGCAGCACGTCGGCGGCGAGGGTGGTGGCGCCGAGCTTCCAGGCGACGCCCAGGCCGTAGTGCTCCGGGATGTCCAGGTCGCCCCGTTCCGCCAGCAGGCCCTCGAAGCGGTCCATGCGGCCCATGTGGACCCGGCTCGCGTAGGTCGCGCCCAGGGTGAGGGCCGGCGTCAGCTGCCCCAGCCAGCCGACGCTCGCGCCGAAGCCGTAGGACGAGTCGCGGCCCTCGGGAAGCCCCAGGCCCGCCGGACCCTGGATGCGCAGCCGCTGGTAACCGATCACCAGCCCCACGCCCACGCTGTGGACGCCGTCGAGCTTGCGGGCGTAGGAGAGGGTGCTCACCATCTGCTGCAGCTCGGATTCGGGCTCGGCGAGGGGGCCGACCGGGCCGCCCTGGTCGGTGCCCACGCCGTTGCCCACCACCGACAGGCCGAGGGACTGGCGCTCGTCCAGCATGCGGTTGTAGCCGAGCTGGGGAATGACGTAGATGCTCTTGTCCTCGGCGCCGTCGAAGCGGGTGCCGCCCAGCACGGCACCGTTGTCCACCTCGAGGAAGGCGGCGCCGAGGTCGAACCGGCCGCCGACGTGCACCATGCCGGCCGGATTGTTGGCGCCGGCCACCGCATCCTGGGGCAGGGCGATCGACACTCCGCCCATGCCTTCGGCGGTGACGCCATAGCCATGGGGGAAGGTGCCCTGGGTCGCCGCCGCCGGCAGGGCGAGGGCGGTGGCGCCGAATGCGGCGAGGGTCCGGGCGAGCGGCCTGAGGGTCTTGTTCATGTGTTTTTTCTCCGTCGGGGGTATGGCGCTTCAGGCGGCCTGCCTGAGCTCGTCGTCGATCAGACGTTGGGCGGCGGCCGCGTCGAACCAGTACTCGGCGTAGTCCCGCGGGTCGTTGAAGCCGTTGGCGATGCGGTGGGCGAGGCCGGGCGCGTGCTGCGCGGCGCCGAGGAGCTGCACGACATGCTCGGGCGGCGGGAAGAGCAGGCTGTTGGTCCAGCGCACCACCTTCTCGGCGTAGCCCTCGTAGAGCGCGTCGAAGGTGTGCCGCATCCAGGCCTCGTCGAAGGGCGCGCCACCGCGGGCGAGGATGGCGCGGTAGTAGTGCAGGGCCCCCTTGGTGGCGTTGTTCGAGCCCTGGCCGGTGACGGGGTCGTTCACCAGCACCGCGTCGCCCAGCCCCATCACCTTGCGGCCCGAGGGCAGGGTGAGCACCGCGTTGCGCACCGTCGGGGTGATGCGGCCGGCCAGGACGCCGTTGGCGTCGGTGAGCTGGCAGTCGCGGCTGCGCTCGTACTCCCAGGGCAGGAAGGTCCGGAGGATGCGGAGGCTGGTCTCCAGGTGCTGCTCGGGGCTCTTCACCTCGCCCCAGCAGTCCATCGGGCCCCCCGGCACGCCCTCGAAGACCATGATGTCGCAGGCCTGGGTGTCGTCCGAACCCCGGGTGGTGAGCGCCGGGAACACGAAATACTCGCCCACCCCCGGGATGAGGTTGAAGTTCACGCACTCGTAGTAGTCGTGGCGCTTCATGCCGGTGACGTAGGTGAGCGCGAGCTGGCGCATGGGCTGGCGGATGGGGGAGCGGGCCTCGTCGCGGCCCAGCAGGTTCACGATCTCGCCCTTGCCGCCGGCGAGCAGGACCAACTCGTGGGCGGCGGCGAGCGCCTCCAGCTGCGGCACGCCCACGTCCTCGAAGCGCAGCTCGCCGCCCCGGCGCACGAACTCCTTCATCCAGCCCGGCATCTTGACCCGCTGGTCCACCGACTGGCCGTAGGCGTCGAGGCGCGCATGCCAGTGGATGGCCTGCCTGCCGCTGCCGTCCGGCGTCGGGATGGTGAAGCCGATGCCCTCGGTGCGCGGGCAGGCCGCTTCCCACTGGTTCATGCCCCAGTCGCGCTCGATCTGCAGCGCCGGGTCGAAGATGAACTGGGAGGACAGCACCTTGCCGTGCCACACCTCCTCGGGACGGCGGTTGGTGACGATGGTGACGGCGTAGCCCCGGTCGAGCAGGGCGCAGCCGAGCAGCAGACCGGCCTGGCCGGCGCCGACGATGGCGATGGAACGGGACTTGAGCGAGTCCTTGTGCATGAGTGTCTCCTCGTTGGTACTCGTTGGTATGGAATGCGGGCGGCGCCGCGTAGCCGGGATGGAGTGCAACGGAATCCGGGACGGAAGTTCGCGGTTTCGCCGCGGTTCGTGGAATTGCGGCCGTTTCCCGGATTCCGCTGGGGCTCCACCCGGGCTACGCAGCCACGGTGCGCGCTATGCCATCAGCCGCGTGATGGCAGCGCCGCGACCCTCGGGCCCGAGTGCCGAATAGCCCCCGTCGCAGGCGTAGTCGGAGCCGGTGACGAAGCTCGCGTGATCGGAAAGCAGGAAGGCGACGACCTGGGCGACCTCCTCGGGCAGGCCGAGCCGGCCGAGGATGTGGTAGTCGGCGGCGACCGCATCGGCCCTGGCCTTGTCGCCGCCGGCGAGGGTCTCGATGATCGAGGACCAGGTCCAGCCCGGCGACACCGAGTTCACCCGGATGCGGTCGGGCGCGAGGTCCAGCGCCGCGGCGCGGGTGAGCTGCAGCATGGCGGCCTTGCTCACCGGATAGAGCCAGCGGCCCGCCTGGGCGGCGCCGGCCGAGATGGAGGCGAAGTTCACCACCGCGCCGCCGCCGCGCTTGACCATCTCCGGACGGCAGGCGGCGAGCGTCATCGCGGCGCCTACGAGATTCACGTCGAGGAGGGCGTTCCACTCGGCGCGGGTGGATGCCGCGCCGTTGTCGCCGTAGCTGCAGGCGGCGTTCACCAGGTAGTCGATGCCGCCGAAGGCCGCCACGGTGTCGGCCACGCAGCGGGCGATGCTCGCGTCGCTCGCCACGTCGGTGTGCTGGAAGCGGGCCGCGGGGCCCAGGCGGTCGGCCGCCGCCGCGCCTTTCGCGGCGTCGATGTCGGCGAGCACCACCCGGGCGCCATTGGCGATCAGTTCGCGCGCCACCGCCTCGCCGATCATGGTCGCACCGCCGGTCACGACGGCGACCTTGTTCTCGATCCCTTTCATCTCCTGTGTCTCCTCCGTTGGGCGACGCCTTCGAGGGCGTCTGCGGGACACAGTGTTCAGCGGAGCGGGATCGGGGAGTATCCGGTTTGCGCGAGGGTCTCGTCCGGAACGCGCGGATTCGTACCCGGGTTCAGTTCAGGCGGCCGCGCTGCGCGGTATGGGAGGGCGTCTCGCCGAAGCGTGCGCGGTAGTAGGCGGAGAAGCGGCCCAGATGGGCGAAGCCGTAGCGGTGGGCGACCGCGGCGACCGTGCCGGGCGCACCGCCCGCGAGCGCCTTGCGCACGCAGTCGAGGCGCGCGTCGCGCAGGTAGGCGAGCGGCGTGGTGTCGCAATGGCGCCGGAAGCCTTCTTCCAGCGCGCGCACGCTGACGCAGGCGGCGCGGGCGATGTCGCCCACGTCGATGGCGTCTTCCAGGTGGGCGTGGATGAAGTCGATGGCGCGCTGCACGTGGCGGGGCAGCGCCGGCGCCTGGGGGGCGTGCAGGCGTTCGCTGTAGTTGTGGTGGTGAAGCTGCAGCAGGCCGCGGATCAGGCAGTCCTCCAGGCTCGCCACCGTGGGCCGAAAGCGCAGCCAGTCGGCGCCGCACTGGTCGATGTTGTCCGCGAGGTCGGCCACCATGCGGCACCAGGTACGGGTGAGGCCCTCGGCCTGGGGCAGGGCGACGTCGAAGGCGAGCGGGGCCTCGGGCGCATCGCCCAGGTGGTCCGCCAGCCGGCGCTCGACCGCGCTGCGCGGGATCCACAGCATGAGCTTCCTCGCGTCGTGCTGCCAGCGCATGCGGGTGGGCGCGTCCGGATTCAGGATGCTCGCGGTGGCTGGCGAGGCGTACACCTCCTCGTCGCCGCAGCGGATGCGGGCCGTGCCTTGCAGCGGGAGCTGCACCAGGTAGAAGGTGTCCAGGCAGCCGGGCAGGATGTCCACCTCGGTGCCGTAAGTGAGATAGTTGAGCGCGGTCTCGCCCAGGCGCACCAGGTTGTGGCGGGACGCGAACGGCGTGCGCGTGCCGACCTGGCGCAGCTCGTGGGGGCAGAAGATGCGGGCGACCTTCTGGCGCGCCTCCTCCGCGTCGCGCGAGGCGAAGAAGGGAAACGCGGACAGCGGCTCCGCGGGAGCGAGGTTCGGGCGCGCGTTCATCTCTCTTCGGGGCAGGCTCCCGGCGTGGCGCACGGGATGCGGTGCTTAACGTATAGTTGTGAATAATTTATAAGCAAAGCGGAGCGGCTCGCAAGCTCCTTTCTGGATTTAGTCCAAGAGTGGTGGCTCCGCGAGGGCGAAGACATGACCGAAGACACGACCGAGCAGGCGACCGGCGAGGCGGCCGAGGCGGCGGCCCCGCAGCGCTTCATCGACAGCTATCTCGCCTACCTGCTGGCCCAGGCGAGCAGCCGCATCTCCCGGGAGTTCCACCGGGAGGTGAAGGCCGCCGGCCTGTCGGTGACCGAGTGGCGGGTCCTGGCGAGTCTCGAGGGCAGCGCGGGCGAGAGCATCGGCGTGCTCTCCCAGCTCACCCTCACCAAGCAGCCGACGCTGTCCAAGGTGGTGCAGCGCATGGAGGCGGACGGCCTGGTCGCCCGCACGCGCATCCGCGCCGACCGCCGCCAGACCGTGGTGCGCATCACGCCCAAGGGCCACCGCCTCACCGGGACCCTGCGCGACCGGGCCTGGAAGCATCAGGCGGCGGTGCTGGAGCCCTTCGGGCAGGAGAACGCGGAGCGGCTCATCGAGATGCTGAAGGCGCTGCTGGCCCTGCACCCGCCGCAGGGGCCGGTGGAGGAGGATGGCGCCGGCGGCTGAGTCCGGCCCCCGTTCCACGATCCGGTCCTTGTTGACTTAAAAGTTTAAACATGAAATATTCGCCACTAAACGAGGAGACCGTCATTCGCCGCGGCCGGATCGCGCCTCAGTCGGGACCGGGCGGCTCAAACTGGAGGAGGAGCAGCATGCGCATCGTGTGTATCGGAGGGGGACCGGCCGGGCTGTACTTCGCGATCCTGATGAAGAAGCTGAATCCGGAGCATCGCATCACCGTGGTCGAGCGCAACCGGCCCTACGACACCTTCGGCTGGGGCGTGGTGTTTTCCGACGCCACCATGGACAACATGCGCGAGTGGGACCGGGAAACGGCCGACGCGATCCAGGACGCCTTCAACCACTGGGACGACATCGAACTCCACTTCAAGGGGCGGACGCTGCGCAGCGGCGGCCATGGCTTCGTGGGCATCGGCCGCAAGAAGATGCTTAACATCCTGCAGGCGCGCTGCGAGGAGCTTGGCGTGGAGCTCGAGTTCGAGCGCGAGGTCGAGTCGGACGCCGAGTTCCCCGACGCCGATCTTGTCATCGCCTCGGACGGCATCTTCTCCAGGATCCGCAGCAAGTACGAAGAGGTCTTCAAGCCGGACATCGTGAAGCGGCCCAATCGCTACATCTGGCTGGGCACGAACAAGCTCTACGACGCCTTCAACTTCATCTTCGAGAAGACCGAGCACGGCTGGTTCCAGGCCCACATCTACAAGTTCGACGAGAACACCACCACCTTCATCGTGGAGTGCCCGGAGCACGTCTGGCTCGCCCACGGCCTGGACAAGGCCGACCAGGACGAGTCGGTCGCCTTCTGCGAGAAGCTCTTCGAGAAGCACCTGGACGGCCACAGGCTGATGACCAACTCGCGCCACCTGCGCGGCTCGGCCTGGCTCAACTTCCAGCGGGTCAAGTGCGAGCAGTGGCACCACTTCAACGGCAAGAGCCACGTGGTGCTGATGGGTGACGCGGTGCACACCGCCCACTTCGCCATCGGCTCGGGCACCAAGCTCGCGCTGGAAGACGCCATCGAGCTCACCCGCCTCTTCAAGGAGGAGGGCGACGCGCCCGAGCACATCGGCGCGGTGCTCGCCCGCTACCAGGAGGTGCGCAACATCGACGTGCTGCGCCTGCAGAACGCCGCCTGGAACGCCATGGAATGGTTCGAGGTGTGCGGCGCACGCTACTGCGATACCCTCGAGCCCGAGCAGTTCATGTACTCCATGCTCACCCGCTCCCAGCGCATCTCCCACGAGAACCTGCGCCTGCGCGACGCGGGCTGGCTGGAAGGCTACGAGCGCTGGTTCGCGACGCAGGCCGGCGTACCGGTGGCCGCCGACCAGGCCGCGCCGCCGCCCATGTTCACCCCCTTCAAGCTGCGCGGCCTCGAGCTCGCCAACCGGGTCATCATGTCGCCGATGGCCATGTACTCGGCCCAGGACGGCAGCCCCAACGACTTCCACCTGGTGCACTTCGGCTCGCGGGCGCTGGGCGGGGCGGGGCTGCTCTATACGGAGATGACCTGCGTCTCGCCCGACGCCCGCATCACCCCGGGCTGCGCGGGCATGTACAAGCCCGAGCACGTCAACGCCTGGCGGCGCATCGTCGATTTCGTGCATGCCAACTCGGCCGCGAAGATCGGCCTGCAGCTCGGCCACGCCGGCCGCAAGGGCGCCACCCGGGTGGCCTGGGAGGGCATCGACCAGCCCCTGGAATCGGGTGCCTGGGAGCTCATCTCGGCCTCCCCCTTGCCCTACCTGCCGCACTCCCAGGTGCCGCGGGAGATGAGCCGCGACGACATGGACCGGGTGAAGGCGGACTTCGTGCGCGCCACGAAGATGGGCGCCGAGGCGGGCTTCGACATCCTGGAGTTCCACTGCGCCCACGGCTACCTGATGTCGAGCTTCCTGTCGCCGCTCACCAACCGGCGCAGCGACGAATACGGCGGCAGCATCGAGAACCGCGCCCGCTACCCGCTGGAGGTCTTCGCCGCCATGCGCGCCGCGTGGCCGGCGGACAAGCCGATGTCGGTGCGCCTGTCCTGCCACGACTGGTTCCCCGGCGGCAACACCGCCGACGACGCGGTCGAGCTCGCGCGCCTCTTCAAGGACGCCGGCGCCGACATCATCGACTGCTCCTCCGGCCAGGTGTGGAAGGGCGAGAAGCCGGTCTACGGACGCATGTTCCAGACCCCCTTCGCCGACCGCATCCGCAACGAGGTGGGCATCCCCACCATCGCGGTGGGCGCGATCTTCGAGGCCGACCATGTGAACAGCATCGTCGCCGCCGGCCGCGCGGACCTCTGCGCGGTGGCCCGTCCGCACCTCGCGGATCCGGCCTGGACGCTGCACGAGGCGGCCAGGATCGACTACCAGGGCATCGCCTGGCCGAAGCAGTACATCTCCGGCCGCAGCCAGTACGAGACCAACCTCAAGCGCAGCTACGCCGCGCCGGGCAAATAACTCGAGGGGAGCACGCCATGAGCCCCAGCCACGACAGAGAGAACGACAAGCCGCTCGCCGGCAGCCATGCGGTGGTGACCGGCGCCGGCAGCGGCATCGGCGAGGCGATCGCCATCGAGCTCGCCGAGATGGGCGCGACGCTCACGCTGGTGGGCCGGCGCGCCCAGGCGCTCGAAGCGACGCGCGAGCGGCTCGCCGGACACGGCCACGGCATCGCGGTGGCCGACATCACCGACCGGGAGGCGACCGCAGCGGCCTTCGCCGAGGCCGCCGCCGCGCGCGGCCCCGTCGCCATCCTGGTGAACAACGCGGGCGCGGCGAAGAGCGCGCCCGCGGCCAAGACCTCGGCCGAGCTGTGGGACGAGATGCTGGCGGTGAACCTCACCGGCACCTTCTATTGCACCAAGGCCGTGTTGCCCGGCATGAAGGCGGCGGGCTGGGGCCGCATCGTGAACGTCGCCAGCACCGCCGGCCTCGCCGGCTACGCCTACGTCTCGGCCTACTGCGCGGCCAAGCACGGTGTCATCGGCTTCACCCGGGCCCTGGCGCTGGAGATGGCGCGGGAGGGCATCACGGTGAACGCGGTCTGCCCCGGCTACACCGATACGCCGCTCCTGGGCGGCGCGGTGGACAACATCGTCGCCAAGACCGGCCGCAGCGCCGACGAGGCACGCCAGACGCTCGCCGCCGGCAACCCCCAGGGGCGGCTGGTGACCCCCGAGGAGGTCGCCGCCACCGTGGGCTGGCTGTGCCTGCCCGCCTCGAAGGCCATCAACGGCCAGGCCATCCCGGTGGCGGGCGGCGAAGTGATGGCCGGCTGAGTCCGAACCCGCAGAACAACAGGAGACCCCCCAATGGCAGCCCTCTCCATGAACGACCACAAGCGCCCCTTCCGCGACTACCAGGCCCGCCACTTCGCCTGGGAGTGCTCGGAAGACGGCCGCGTCGCCACCATCACCCTGAACCGGCCGGACAAGAAGAATCCGCTCACCTTCGACTCCTACGCCGAGCTGCGCGACCTCTTCCGCGATCTGGCCTACGCCAGCGACGTGCGCGCGGTGGTGGTGCAGGGCGCGGGCGGCAACTACTGCTCGGGCGGCGATGTGTTCGAGATCATCGAGCCGCTCACCAAGATGACGATGCCCGAGCTCCTCGACTTCACCCGCATGACCGGCGACCTGGTGAAGGCCATCCGCCGCGCGCCGCAGCCGGTGATCTCGGCCATCGACGGCATCTGCGCCGGCGCCGGGGCGATGGTCGCGCTCGCCTCCGACTTCCGTATCGGCACGCCGGAGGCGAAGACCGCCTACCTCTTCACCCGGGTCGGGCTGGCCGGCGCCGACATGGGCGCCTGCGGCCTCTTGCCGCGCATGATCGGGCAGGGGCGGGCCACCGAGCTCCTCATGACCGGCCGTGCCATGAGCGCCGAGGAAGGCCTCGCCTGGGGCTTCTTCAGCGCGCTGCATGCGCCCGCCGAGCTGCTGGCCGAGGCGCGCAAGCTCGCCCGCACCCTGGCCGACGGCCCCTGGTTCGCCCACACCGTCACCAAGACCATGCTCAACCAGGAGTGGGCCATGGGCATCGAGGAGATGGTCGAGTCCGAGGCCCAGGCCCAGGCCATCTGCATGATGACCGGCGACTTCCGGCGCGCCTTCGAGGCCTTCGCCGCGAAGCAGAAGCCCAAGTTCGAAGGCAACTGAGGCCCGCCCCATGGACCGCTCGATGCTCGACCTGCCCTTCTACGGCCCGGAACACCGGGCCCTGTCGGAGGCCATCTTCAAGTGGGCGGCGACCGACATGCCCGCGGTGGATCACGACGACGCGGACGCCGCCTGCAGCCGCCTGGTGCGCGCCCTGGGTGAGGCCGGCTTCCTGCGCTACTGCGTGCCGGCCGAATTCGGCGGCGCGCTGCCGGCGCTCGACTCCCGCTCCCTGTGCATCGCCCGGGAGACCCTCGCCTACCACGACGGGCTTGCCGACTTCGCCTTCGCCATGCAGGGCCTGGGCTCGGGGGCCATCACGCTGGCCGGCTCGCCCGAGCTGCAGCGCGAGGTGCTGCCGCGGGTCGCCTCCGGCGAGTGGATCGCCGCCTTCGCCCTCACCGAGCCGGAAGCGGGCTCCGACGTCGGCGCGATGCGCTGCGAGGCCCGCCGCGAAGGCGACCACTACGTGCTGAACGGCGAGAAGACCTGGATCTCCAACGGCGGCATCGCCGACGTGTACTGCGTCTTCGCCCGCACCGGCGAGGCGCCGGGCACCCGCGGCATCTCCGCCTTCGTGGTCTATCCGGACATGCCCGGCTTCGACGTGGCCGAACGCCTCGAGGTGATCGCCCCGCACCCCCTGGCGCGGCTCCGCTTCAACGACCTCAGGGTGCCGGCGAGCCATCTCCTGGGCGCGCCCGGCGAGGGCTTCAAGGTGGCGATGCGCACCCTGGACATCTTCCGCGCCTCGGTCGCCGCGGCCGCCCTCGGCTTCGCCCGGCGCGCCCTCGACGAAGCCCTCGCCCACGCCCGCGGCCGGGCGATGTTCGGCCACACGCTGGCCGACTTCCAGCTCACCCAGGCGAAGCTCGGCGACATGGCCACCGACATCGACGCGGCGGCGCTGCTCACCGCCCGCGCGGCCTGGCGGCGCGACGTGCAGAAGCTCCCCACCACCCGCGAGGCCGCCATGGCCAAGATGACCGCCACCGAGAACGCCCAGCGGGTGATCGACGCCGCGCTGCAGATGCACGGCGGGCAGGGCGTGCGGGTGGGCGTGAAGGTGGAGTCCCTGTATCGCGAGATCCGCGCGCTGCGCATCTACGAGGGCGCGACCGAAGTGCAGAAGCTCATCGTCGCCCGCGAGCTGCTGAAGAACGACCCGACCAACCGAGAGAGCCGGAGCCCCCGATGACCCGGATCCCCAACCATCGTCTGCCCGTCACGTGCATCGAGGAGACCCACGCATGAACACCATTCTCCAACCCCAGGGCTGGGCCCAGCCGCGCGGCTACTCGAACGGCATCGCCGCGCGCGGCACCCAGGTTTACGTCGGCGGCCAGATCGGCTGGAATGCCGAGTGCCGCTTCGAGAGCGACGACCTGGTGCAGCAGATCTACCAGGCGCTGAAGAACGCGATCGACGTCGTCCGCGAGGCCGGCGGCGGTCCCGAGCACGTCGTGCGCATGACCTGGTACTTCAAGGACAAGCGGGAATACGTCGCGCGTCTCAAGGAGATCGGCGCGGCCTATCGAGAGGTGATGGGCCGCAACTACCCGGCGATGACCGCGATCCAGGTGGCCGACCTCGTGGAGGACGAGGCCAAGGTGGAAATCGAGGTCACCGCCGTCATACCCGACTGAGGAGAGAATGGAGAAACAAGAATACGTGGCAGGGGAGGGGCTCGTGGTGGCCCCGCCCGAGGCGGGCGTGCTGGAGATCCGTATCGACCGCCCGGAGGCGCGCAACGCGCTGTCGACGCCGGTGCTGCGCGGCATCGTGGCGCTGCTGGAGCAGGCCGAGCACGATGACGCGGTGCGCTGCGTGGTGCTCACCGGCGGCGAGTCGGTGTTCGCCGCCGGGGCGGATCTGGCGGAGATGGCGGCCAAGGACATGCAGGCGGTGCTGCTCGAGGAGCGGCCGCGGCTTTTCGCCGCCATCGCCCGCTTTCCCAAGCCGGTGATCGGCGCGGTGTGCGGCTACGCCCTGGGCGCCGGCTGCGAGCTCGCGATGCACGCCGACATCCTCGTCGCCGGCGAGTCCGCGCAGTTCGGCCAACCGGAGATCAATCTCGGCATCATCCCCGGGGCGGGCGGCACCCAGCGGCTCACCCGCGCAGTGGGCAAATCGGTGGCGATGAAGATGGTGCTCGCCGGGGAATTCATTCCGGCTCGCGAGGCGCTGGCCGCCGGGCTGGTGGCCGAGGTGGTCGCCGACGAGGCCTGCCTGCCTCGGGCCCACGAGCTCGCGCGCAAGATCGCCGCCAAGGCGCCGCTCGCGGCGCGGCTCGCCAAGGACGCCGTGCTGCAGGCCTTCGAGACCCCGCTCGCCGCCGGCCTCGCCATCGAACGCCGCAACTTCGTGGTGCTGGCCGGCACCGACGACCGCAACGAGGGCGTGCGGGCCTTCCTGGAGAAGCGCAAGCCGGCATGGAAGGGGCGCTGAGCCTCATGCGGCGCTGATCCCCTGCGGGGCGCCGGCGTATGTCCGGCGCTCGTTCGTAGCCCGGATGGAGCCCAGCGGAATCCGGGCTACAGGGCCAGCGCCGGGCCCGCCACCAGCGACTCCCGATACGCCGCCGCCTCCCCCAGCAGCCATTCGGCGAAGCTCGCCAGCGCCGGGCTCACCTCCGGCAGATCCGGATACACGAAGTAGTAGCCCATCTCCGACGCCAGCGGCAGGTCGAAGGGCACCACCAGCTCGCCCGACGCGATCTCGCTCGAAGCGAGGAATCGCGGCACCAGCGCCACGCCCAGCTGGGCGCGCGCCGCTTCCACCAGCATCGAGAACAGCTCGAAGCGCGGCCCCTGCATGACGTCCGCGTCCGGCACCCCGGCCGCCTCGAACCATCGCGGCCAGGCATCGTGGCGGTGGGCCTGGTGGAGCAGCGGCAGGCGGGCGAGGTCGCCCGGCGCCGTGCAGGGAAAGCGCACGAGCAGGTGCGGGCTGCACACGGGGACCACCGCCTCCCCGAAGAGCGGTTTCACCACCGCGCCCGGCCACACCGCCGCGCCGAAGTGGATCGCCGCATCGAAGCGGGACTCGGGGAACACGAAGGGACGGTTCCGGGTCGTCAGATTGACGGTGATGCCCGGATGACAGCGCTGGAACTCGCCCAGGCGCGGGATCAGCCAGCGGGTGGCGAAGGTGGGGATCACCGCCAGCTCGAGGACGTTTCGCCGGCCGCGGTGGGCCATCACCGAGAGGGTGCTGCGCTCGAGCCGGTCGAGGCCTGCCGTTACCTCCCGCGCGTAGGCCGCTCCGGCCTCGGTGAGGGAAAGCCGCTTCCTGATGCGGTTGAACAGCGGCACCCCGAGATAGTCCTCGAGGCCTGCGATTTGCTTGCAGATTGCACTCTGCGTCAGCGCGAGTGCATCGGCTGCGCGGGTGAAGCTCAGGTGCCGGGCCGCCGCCTCGAACGCGACGAGGGCCTCGATGCTGGGGATGCGTCGGCGCATCGATACTTCCTCCAAGTCACGATGTGCGTCGTTTTTTTCGTTTGAGCGCCGTCCCGGAGCCGGAGAAGAATCTCGTCTCGCCGCGGAGGCGAGAGCGCGAGCGGCGTGGACGTGCTCATACCCATTCTGACATGCCGGCCCCGCTCGTTCGTTGCAGAAGGTAACCCAGACAATCCAAAGGAGAACCAGCATGGACCGTCAAGCAAAAATGGAACGCCGTCAGGAAATCCGGGCCCGACAGGACCCCGAACGCCGCGTGGGGGTACGCCCGCGCTCCAACCAGCCGCCCACCTACGCGCGCGAAGGCGGGCAGGCCGAGTCGGGCGAGCTCAAGAACATCGCCGTACTGGGCTACAACTGAGGACCCGGGCGAGAGCATGATCGATGCTTCCGATCCGGCGCCGTCCCGGCCGGCGCCGCCCAGGCTCGCCCGCGAGCTGAACCATCCCCTGCGCCTCGCCCTGGCCGGCGAGATCCACTCCCGGCCCTTCATGCGCATCGAGGCGCCCGCGCGCATCTCCCATCTCGCGGTGCATCGCGAGGACGGCAAGGCGGGGCACGAGGCCGCCCTCGACGCCCTGTGCGCCCGCTTCGGCGTGGCCGGCCCGCGGGCCGGGGCCCAGCACTTCGTGCACGATTTCGGCCACTTCCGCCTCAAGTGGGAGCGGCACACCGAGTTCGCCACCTTCACCTTCGTCGAGCCGGGTACCGGCGGCAACGGCTTCGAGCGCCCGGCGATCCGCCACGTGCCCGCCGACTGGCTGGAGTCGCTCGCCGGCAGCATCGTGGTGGCCTCGCACATCGCCGCCGAGCGCGGCGCTCCGCTGGACATCGCGGACGCGCGCCTGCAGGAGCTCTTTCCGGCGCCGCCGCTGGTGGGCAGCCGCGTGCTCTCGAGCGGCGAGTTGTGGACCGACTTCCAGGTCGGCCCCGACGGCTTTTCCCGCTACGTGGTTCGCGACACCGGGCTGCGCGAGATGCAGTTGGGGCGCCTCGTGCAGCGCATCTGCGAAGTCGAGACCTACCTGATGATGGCGCTCCTGGCGCTGCCCCTCGCGCGGGAGAGCGCCCTGCGGCTGGACCGGGTGGAGGCCGACCTCGGCGGCCTCGGCGAGCGGATGAGCGCCCCCGACACCGGCCGCGACGACGAGGCGCTGCTGCACGAGATCTCGCGGCTCGCCGCGCATCTGCGCTCGATGGCGCTCAAGACCGGCTACCGCTTCGGCGCCGCCCAGGCCTACTATCGCATCGTGCGCGCGCGCATCCGCGAGCTGCGGGAGGAGCGCATCGAAGGCGTGCCCACCATCGGCGAGTTCATGGAGCGGCGCGTCGCGCCGGCCATGGACACCTGCGTCTCGGTGGCCGCGCGCCAGGAGGCGCTCGCCGAGACGGTGAGCCGCTGCAACGACCTCCTGAGGACGCGCGTCACCCTCGCCCAGGAGCGCCAGAACCAGTCGGTGCTGGAGAGCCTGAGCCGCAGCGCGCGGCTGCAACTCAAGCTGCAGCAGGCGGTGGAGGGGCTTTCCGTGGTGGCGATCTCCTACTACGGCGTGGGCCTCGTCTCCTACGCGCTGAAGGCGGCGAAGGGCTGGGGCCTGCCGATCCCGGTCGACGCGGCGCTGGGCTTCGCCCTGCCGGTCGTAGCCCTCGCCACCTGGTTCGGCATCCACCGACTGCACGGCCGCCTCAACGCCCGCGTGCAGGCGCGCGCCGCAGTGCAGTCGGGGTGAGGGCGGCGCACGTCGCGCGCTGCACGCTCGCTACAATCTCGGCTTCCCGCGTCCCGCGAGGGGCGATCCGAGAGACCGAGAACAGGAGCGAGCCGAGTGCCCTCGAACGAAGCCCAATACGTCTTCCCCCCCGAATTGCCCAGCGTCGCCGTCGCCGACAGCCCGGCGCGCTTTCCGGTACGCCGGGTCTACTGCGTGGCCCGCAACTACGCCGACCACGCCCGCGAGATGGGCCACGACCCGGACCGCGAGCCGCCCTTCTTCTTCGCAAAGCACCCGGACAGCCTCCTGCCGGACGGCAGCGTTTTTCCCTATCCGCCGGGCACGAAGGAGGTGCACCACGAGATCGAGATGGTGGTCGCCATCGGCAAGGGGGGCGCCGACATTCCCGCCGAATCCGCCCTGGACCACGTCTTCGGCTACGCCGTGGGCCTCGACATGACCCGCCGCGACCTCCAGGCCGAGGCCAAGAAGGCCGGCCGCCCCTGGGAAATCGGCAAGGCCTTCGATCACGCCGCCCCGTGCTCGGCCATCGTCCCGGCGAGCCGCATCGGTCATCCGGGCGCGGGCCGGATCTGGCTCGACGTGAACGGCGAGCGGCGCCAGGAGGGCGACATCTCCTCCATGATCTGGAGCATTCCCGAGGTCATCGCCTACCTGTCGGGGCTCTTCGTGCTGGAGCCGGGTGACCTGATCTTCACCGGCACGCCGGCGGGGGTGGGTCCGGTGGCGCGCGGGGATCGGCTGAGCGGCGGGGTGGAGGGGGTGGGGACGCTGGAAATCACGGTCGGGGCGCGCTGACCGAAACGTTCGCGCGAAGTGTTCCCGGATTCCGCCGGGGCTCCATCCGGGCTACGCTCGGGCGGGCGACGGGTAGCCCGGATGGAGTGCAACGGAATCCGGGGGCAGTGCGCGGAGCGGGCCCCCTGCAACTTCCTCCCTCTGCGCTTGCCACACCACCCGAACCCCCAGCGCATCCCGGGAGAAGCCGCCGTGAACAACACCCCAGCCTACGCGGAGCTCGCCGCCGTCCATGCCCGCCTGCACCGCCTCGGCCATGCCGTGGCGATGCTCTCCTGGGACCGTGCCGCCATGATGCCGCCGGGCGGCAGCGCGGCGCGGGCCGCGGGAGAGGTGGAGTTGCGCGGGCTGATCCAGGGCATGCGCCGCGATCCGCGTATCGCCGAGCTGCTGCGGCGGGCCGACGACGAGCCGCTGGACGAGCTCTCGCGCGCCGACCTGCGGGAGATGCGGCGCGACTGGCGCGAGGCGAGCGCCTTGCCCGAGTCCCTGGTGGCCGCCCGTACGCTGGCCGGAGCGCGCTGCGAGCACGCCTGGCGCAGGCAGCGCCCGGACAACGACTGGCGGGGCTATCTGGAGAACTTCCACGAGGTGCTGCATCTCGCGCGGGAGGAGGCGCTGCGGCTTTCCGAGGCGACCGGGCTCGCCCCCTACGACGCGCTGCTCGACCGCTATGAGCCGGGCATGACCGCCGCCGAACTGGACCGCCTCTTCGGCGCGCTGCGCCAGTGGCTTCCCGAGTTCGTCGCCCATACGCGGGCCCGCCAGTGCGACGATCGCGTGGTGACGCCTCCCGGCCCGTTCCCGGTGGCGGGCCAGCGCGCCCTGTGCGCCGTGCTGCTCGAGCGGCTCGGGTTCGATCTCTCCGCCGGCCGCCTCGACGAGAGCGCCCACCCCTTCACGGGCGGCGTGCCCGAGGACGTGCGCCTCACCTGCCGCTACCGCGAGGACGACTTCCTCCCCGCCGTGCGCACCGTGCTCCACGAGGCCGGCCACGCCCGCTACAACCAGGGCCTGCCGCGGGCCTGGCTGGGCCGTCCGGTTGGGCGCCCGCGCTCCTTCGGCATCCACGAGAGCCAGAGCCTCTATTTCGAGATGCAGCTCGGACGCAGCCGTGCCTTCCTGGAGCTCCTGCCGCCGCTGTTGCGCGCCCACCTCGGTCAATCGGTGGGTTTCGACGCGGACAACCTGGTGGCCCTGTTCACGCGCGTCGCGCCGGGACAGATCCGCGTCGAAGCCGACGAGGCGAGCTATCCGCTGCACATCGTGCTGCGTTATGAGATCGAGCGCGCGCTGATCGGCGGCGAGGCCGAGGCCGAGGACATCCCGGACATGTGGGACGAGCGCATGATGGCGCTCTTCGGCATCGACACCCGCGGCGACTACCGCGACGGCTGCCTGCAGGACGTGCACTGGGCGGACGGCTCCTTCGGCTATTTCCCGAGCTATGCCCTGGGTGCGATGTACGCGGCCCAGTGGGCCGCCACCATGGCGGACGCCGTAACGGATCTCGAGGCGCGCGTCGCCGGGGGCGATCTGCAGCCCGTCTTCGACTGGCTCGCCGAGCACATCTGGTCCCAGGCGAGCCGCTTCGAGACGGACGAGCTCGTGCGCCGGGCGAGCGGCGGGCCGCTGGATCCGACATACTTCCGGAGGCACCTGGAACGCCGCTACGGCGGATGACGCGCCGCATTCGCGGCGGGCGCATAATGCGCTCATCCGTCATCGATGCCACGATGCCGTCGGCCAAACCCGGCGGCATGTCGGAACCGCAGCCGTGAACCTCGCTCACCTCCGCCGCCACGCCTGGCTCAACGCCCTGCAGACCGTGCTGCTGCTGGTCGCCATGGCGGGCTTCCTGGCGCTGCTCGGCTACTTGTTCGCGGGCACGGATGGGGTGCTGATCCTGCTGGTGGTCGGCGCCGCGCTGGCGCTCGTCAATCCGGTCGCGTCGCCGCAGTTCGCGCTGCGCCTGTACCGGGCGCGCCCCGTGCCCGCCTGGGAGGCGCCGGATCTGGTGCAGGCGCTCGAGATCCTCGCCGAACGCGCCGGCCTGCCCGCCGCGCCGCGTCTCTACTACGTGCCCAGCCGCATCGTGAACGCCTTCGCGGTCGGCACCGCCCGCGATTCCGCGGTGGCGCTCACCGACGGGCTGCTGCGCGCGCTCGGCCCGCGGGAGATCGTCGGCGTGCTCGCCCACGAGCTCTCCCACATCCGCAACAACGACCTGCGGGTGATGGGGCTTGCCGACCTCATCAGCCGGCTCACCGCCACGCTTTCGCTGCTGGGGCAGTTTCTCCTCGTCCTCAACCTGCCGCTCATCCTGTGGTCCGACGTGGCGATCGACTGGTTCGCCATCGCGCTCCTGGTGTTCGCGCCCCACATCGCGGTCCTCGCCCAGCTCGGCCTGTCGCGCACCCGCGAATTCGACGCCGACCTCGATGCCGCGCTCCTCACCGGCGACCCGGAGGGGCTCGCCCGCGCGCTGGCGAAGATCGAACGCCTGCAGGGCTCGTTCTTCGAGCGCCTGATGCTGCCGGGCATGCGGGTGCCCGATCCGTCCTGGCTGCGCACCCACCCGCCGGCCGAGCAGCGCATCGAGCGCCTGCTCGCGTTCGCGGCCGACGAGCGGCTGCGCAACGATCACGTTCTGCGCTACGACTGGCCGGAACACCGTGGCGTCTCCGGCACCGCCCGCCGGCCGCGCTACCACGCGAGCGGCCTCTGGTACTGAGCCTCGCCGCACCGAGACGAACGCTCACGATTCAATGGGAATTTCGCCCACCACGGATGGTCTGTTCGACAGGTGCGCGGGCGGCAGCATCCGCCCGGCGGCGAGGAGACGGCCATGAAGTGGTTGAAGTTCGTGCTCGCAGCGGCCTTCGCCCTCGGCCCCCTGGCGGCCGACACGGCGTGGGCGGATCGAGGACGTGGAGGCGGCCATCACTTCCGGGACCATGATGCCTACAAGCCCCGCTATGACGGGCATGGACACCATCGGGGCAAGTTCAAGCCCTTCCATCATGACGGACGCGCATACCCGGTGCATCGCCGCGGTCGCGGCCGCAGCCATTTCGGACTCTTCATCGGCGCGCCGCTGTGGTATTGGCCGCCGCCGTACTACTACCCGCCGCCGGTCGTGATCCGGTCCGCGCCACCGCCGGTCTACATCGAGCGGGATCCCGAGCCGCCCGCCGAAGCCTACTGGTACTACTGCTACGACCCGGACGGTTATTACCCCTACGTGAAGGAATGCCCCGGCGGCTGGGAGCGCGTCTCCCCGACACCGCCACGCTGACGGAGCCCCCATCATGCTCACAGCAAGCAAGCTCGTTCCGCTCGCGGCGGCCTGCCTCGCCGCCGGCTGCGTCTCGGTGCCGACCGGTCCCAGCATGCTGGTGCTGCCGGGCACCGGAAAGAGCTTCGACGAGTTCCGGGGCGACGATTTCCAGTGCCGCCAATACGCCCAGGACCAGATCGGCGGGCGCAGCGCGGGCCAGTACGCCAGCGACAGCGGCGTGACCAGCGCGGTGGTGGGCACGGTCATCGGCGCGGCGGCCGGCGCGGCCATCGACGGCGGGCGCGGGGCAGGGGTCGGGGCCGGTGCGGGACTGCTGCTCGGCAGCGCGGCCGGCGCCGGGGCTGCGGAGACGTCGGCCCGCGGTGCCCAGCGCCGCTACGATTTCGCCTACCAGCAGTGCATGTACGCGAGCGGGCACCGCGTCCCGGTCTACGGACGCTACGAGACGCGCGCCGCGCCCAGGTCTCGCGGCATGCCGCCACCGCCGCCGCCCGGCACGCCGCCGCCTCCACCCCCCGGCTATCGCTGAACCGCGTGCCGCCGGGCGATGGTGACCGCGACCTTCCGCTTCTACGAGGAGCTGAACGATTTCCTCCCCCCGGCGCGGCGCCGGCGCGAGTTCGAGAGCCCCTGCGCCCGGGCGGCCACCACCAAGCACATGATCGAGGCACTCGGCGTGCCTCACACCGAGGTGGAGCTGGTGCTGGTGAACGGCGAGTCGGTGGGCTTCGACCGGATCCTGCGGGAAGGCGACCGGGTCTCGGTCTATCCCAAGTTCGAGGCGCTCGACGTGACGCCGCTCCTGCGGGTGCGCGAGCATCCGCTGCGGGTAACCCGCTTCGTGGCCGACGCCCATCTCGGCGGGCTCGCGCACCTGCTGCGCATGGCGGGCTTCGACACCCTCTACGAGAACGACTTCGCCGACCGCGACATCGCGGAGATCTCGGCGCGGGAGGGGCGCATCGTGCTCACCCGCGACCGCGAGCTCCTCAAGCGCCGTGAGGTCACCCACGGCTGCTACGTGCGGGCGCTCAAATCCGAGCACCAGTTCCGGGAGATCTTCGACCGGCTGGACCTCGCGCGCAGCGCGCGGCCTTTCATACTATGCTTGCATTGCAACGCCCCGTTGCGCCCGCTCGAACCGGCGCTTGCGCGTCCGCGCGTGCCGCCGAAGGTGCGTGAGCGCTACGCGCGCTTCACCACCTGCGACGTATGTGGGCGCGTGTTCTGGGAGGGCTCCCACTACCAGCACATGGTGCAGGTGCTGGCTTCGGTCGGCGCCGCCCCTTGAGCGCCGGGGCGGAACGCGCGGGAAGGCACCAAGTCACATTCTTCGGTATGGCCGAAGGGTCGGCCGGCCGCACGGCGCGATCGCCGTCAATCAAGGGCGGGGGCCATCATGAGCCACAAGCACCTGAACCAGCTGCGAACCATCTTCCAGGATCCGATCAGCGGCAACATCCACTGGCGGGAGGTCGAGTCGCTGCTCAATCACCTGGGCGCCACCATCGAGCCCTCCCACGGGGCGCGCTTCCGTGTCGTCCTGAACCGTGCGGAAGGCTTCCTGCACATGCCGCACCACGGCAGCGCCTGCTCCAAGCAGGACATCAAGACGCTGCGGGAATTCCTCGGGCATGCCGGGGTGAGCCCCTCGGCGTACGAGGAACAGGCCCGGCAGCATTGAGGGTGACCGCGGACCTTTGCCGGCGGAGCGGCCCGTGAACCGCCACGCCGTCGACGTCGCCATCATCGGCGCCGGCACTGCCGGCATGACCGCCTACGGCGCCGCGCGCAAGCACACCGACTCGCTGGTGGTGATCGAGTCGAACGTCTACGGAACCACCTGCGCGCGGGTGGGCTGCATGCCGAGCAAGCTCCTCATCGCCGCAGCGGAAGCGGCCCACCATGCGCGCGAGGCCGGGGTGTTCGGCGTGCACGCGGGGCCGGTGCGGGTGGACGGCGAGGCCGTGATGGCGCGCGTGACCGCCGAGCGCGACCGCTTCGTCGGCTTCGTGCTCGAAGCGGTTTCGCGCTGGCCGGCCACCCATCGCCTGTGCGGCGAGGCCCGCTTCGTCGACGCCCACACCCTGATGGTGGACGAGGACACCCGCGTCGAGGCCCAGCGGATCGTGATCGCCGTCGGCACCGCGCCGGCGGTGCCCCAGGGCTGGCGCGAGGCGCTGGGCGACCGGCTCGTCACCAGCGACGACGTCTTCTACTGGAAGACGCTGCCCGAGTCGGTGGCGGTGGTGGGCACCGGCGCGATCGGCCTCGAGCTCGCCCAGGCCCTGACGCGCCTGGGGGTGCGCATCCGCCTTTTCGGCCGCGGCGGCAACATCGCCCGGCTCGGCGATCCGAGGACGGTGGACGCGGCCCGCGCGGCTTTCGCTGCCGAGTATCCACTGCACGACGAGGCGAACATCGTGGAGGTGGCGCGGGATGGCGAAGGGGTACGGGTGAAGTGGACCGAGGGCGGCACCGCCCACGAGGATCGCTTCGCCTTGCTGCTCGCCGCCACCGGCCGCCGCCCCAACCTCGCCGCCCTGCAGCTCGAGCGCACCGGCCTGCCGCTGGACGAGCGCGGCGTCCCGGTTCATAGCCGCAACACCGGCCGTGTCGGCGAATCCCACGTCTTCATCGCCGGCGACGCCGCCCAGGACCGCCCGCTGCTCCACGAGGCCGCCGACGACGGGCGCATCGCCGGCGACAACGCCGGGCGCTACCCCGACGTGCGCTCCCACCGGCGCCGCACCCCGCTCGAGGTGGTGTTCTCGGAGCCGCAGATCGCCATCGCGGGGGAGGGCTACCGGGCGCTGTGCGAGCGCAACGCGACCTACGCCGTGGGCGAGGAGAGCTTCGAGGACCAGGGCCGCAGCCGCGTCATGGCGAAGAACGTCGGCGTGCTGCGGGTCTACGGCGAGCACGGCAGCGGCCGCTTCCTCGGCGCCGAGATGGTGGGCCCGGCGGCCGAGCACATCGGGCATCTCCTCGCCTGGTCGGTACAGCAAGGCCTGACGGTGGACGAGATGTTGGGCTTCCCCTACTACCACCCGGTGGTGGAGGAGGGCGTGCGCACCGCGCTGCGCGTGCTCAACAAGGCCCTGCTCAAGGGGCCGCCGCCGGATCCCCGCTCGATGGACTGCGGTCCGGGAGCCTGAGCACCTCCCGCGCGAAGCGCCCCCACGCCATCCGGAACCCCGCCGCGTTGCGATGCCCGCCGCCGCCGTAGCGTGCCGCGAGCGCCGCCACGTCCACCGCCCCGGCCGCGCGCAGCGACGCCTTCACCTCGCCGTCCGCCGCCAACTGCCACACCAGCCCGTAGCTGCCGCTCTTCACCGCCAGCACGTGCCCGAGCTCGGACGCGAAGAGGGCCGCGGTATTCACCGCCAGCCCGGCGACCGGCCCGGCCTCGCCCTCGAGGCGGACTTCCGTCACCAGCGCGCTCCGCGCCAGCCGCTCCACCTCCACCGCCAGGAAGCGCTCGATCGCCTCGCCCTCGGCGTACAGCGCCCGGCAATCGTCCTCGCCCGCCGCCACCACCCCATCCCAGGCCCCGAACTCGAAGGGCCGCAGCCGCAGCGCCCGGCAGAACGCCCGCGTCCCCTCGATCCGGAACCGCCACAGGTCCTGGTCCTCGATGTGGGCGATCCCCCGCGGCAGGGGCGCGTACGGGTGGAAATGCTCCCAGGCGAGCCGGGCGCCGGACTTGTCCATGTCGAAGCGCACGGTGAGCCTGTCGGCGTGAACCGGGCTCTTTTCCCAGGCGTCGCGGGCGCTCACATGGTGGTCCAGCTGGGTCACCGAGTTCGCGAGCTTCGCCATGGCGGCAAGCTCCTCGGGCGGAAAGGAGAAGTCGAGCACGAACACGTCGCGCCCCCGGACGTCGTCCGGCTGCCAGGCGAAGCCGTAGTGCATGGGGATGTAGCGCGCCGCGTCGCCGAACTTGCGCCACGCGGCCCAAGCCGCGCCGAAGCCGTCGAGACAGTCGCCGTGGAAATAGATGGTGTTCCTCACCCCACCACCTCCACCCGGCTCTGTCCGCCCGCGAGCTTCTGCACCCGGATGCGGGTCGCGATGCGTTCGGTCATCTCTTCCACGTGGGAGATCACCCCCACCTTCCGTCCCATCGCCTGCAGGCTGTCGAGCGCGTCCATGGCCACCCTCAGGGTGTCGGCGTCGAGGCTGCCGAAGCCTTCGTCGATGAAGAGGGATTCCACTCGCACCCGGTGCGAGGAGAGCGAGGCCAGGCCGAGGGCCAGGGCGAGCGACACCAGGAAGGACTCTCCGCCGGAGAGGGAGTGCACCGAGCGCGGCTCGTTGCCCATGTCCCGGTCGATCACCATCAGGGCGAGGCTCGCCGGGACGCGTTCGAGGCGGTAGCGGCGGGCGAGGTCATCGAGGTGGGCGTTGGCGTAGGCGAGCAGGATGTCCAGGGTCATCTGCTGGGCGTAGTTGCGGAATTTCTTGCCGTCGGCGGAGCCGATGAGATCGTTCATCTGGGCCCAGATGCGGGCAGCCGCCTCCTGCGCTGCGATCGCCGCCACCAGCTCGGCGGACTTGCGGTGGATGTCGTCGTCGCGGCGTAGCGCCAGCTCGATGCCGCCCAGATGCTCGCGGGCCGCGTCGATGGTCCTGCGGAGCTCGGCGAGGGCGGCGCGCAGGGACTCGGGGTTGTCCTCGGGCGCGTCCTCGCCGGTCGGCGCGGAGGCGGCGCCGGCGCTCTCGTGGGCTTCGCGCTGCTCGCGGGCCTGGGCCAGCGCGCCGGCGGCGGTGGCCACGGCGGTGTCGAGCCGGGCGAGGGCCTCGCGCTCGGCGGCGAGCCAGGCCGCGTCGTGGGCGAGGAGGGCGTTCAGGTCCGCCGGCGCCACCGGCTCCGCTTCGCGGGCGTTGAAGGCGGCGAGCCAGTCGGCGAGGGCTGCCGCGGCCTGCTCGGCCGATGTCGCGAGTGCCGCGGCGGTCTCGGCGAGCTGGCGCCGTGTCGCGGTCTCCGCCGCGAGGCGCTGCTCGGCGGCCTTGAGGGCCTCGGCCTCGCTCGCCTGGCGGTCGCGTGCGACGCGCAGGGCTTCGGCCAGGGCGGCCTCGATCTCGGCGACGCCGAGGGGCGCCGCGTCGCGGGGTGCCGCCTCGGGCGTGGCGGGTGGAAGACCCATGCCGGCGAAGACGGCGCGGCGGGCAGCGCGCTTCGCTTCCAGCGCCTCGTTCAGCTCGGCGAGCGCGCGGGCCGCGTCGCCGCGGCGGGATTCCGCCTGCTGGTGCAGTTCGGCCAGCCCCCGCGACTCGGTGGCGAGCCGCTCGTGCTCGTTCTGGGCGGTGGCGGCCGCGGTCCGTTTTTCGAGCCAGGCGGCGGCTTCGCGGCTGCGTGCCCTGTGGTAGGCGGCGGGGTCCGTCGCCCACGCGCCGCGCCAGTCCTCGCCGCCGGGATGGGCGGCGTCGAGCTGTGCCAGGGTCGCCGCGAGGCGCTGGGCGGCGCGGGTCTGCGTCTCGCCGGCGGCTTTCAGCGCCGCGGCCGTGGCCTGGGCATCGGCCTGGCGCTGGGCCAGGGTCCGCTGGGCCGTCTCTGCCGACTCGCGGGCGGCGTCCAGCGCCCGCCGGGCGGTCTGCTGCAGCGAGGTCGCCTCGCGCTGGCGCGCGTCGTCCTCGGCGAGCTGCTGCTGGGCGGTGGCGAGCCCGCTGCCGAGGGTGGCGAGCCAGGCGGCGACTTCGGCCGCTTCCACGGGGGGCGTCGTTTCCGTCTCCGCCGCGATGCCGGCGGCAGCCTCGCGCCACGCCGCGTCGAGGCCCGCCGCCTGCTCCGCGAGGGCGGCGAGGCGGGCGTCGAGCTGGGTCCGGCGGCGGGCGAGTTCGGCGAGGGCATTGGCGAGGGTGCGTTCCGCCACGTCCAGATCGGCGGCCGCCTTGCGCCGGGCGTCGCGGTTCTCGGTGAGGCGGGCGAGGGCGTCGTCGAGCCCGGGGTGGTGCGTCGCGTAGGGGTGCTCGGTGGCGCCGCAGACGGGGCAGGGGGTGTCGGGCTCGAGCCGGGCGCGCAGCGCCTCGACGCTCGCGCCGGTCGCCTCGAAGACTACGCGCCAGGCGCGCTCGGCCTCGGTGGCGGCCGCCTCGGCGGCGGGGCGCTCGGTGCGGGTTGCGGCGAGCCGCGCCTCGGCCTCCCGGGTGCTCGTGGCGAGCGTCTTCGCCTCGGTTTCCAGCTCGCCGCGCTGGGCGTGGTGATCGTTCAGCGCGCGCCAGGCCTCGCTCGCGGCCCGAAGGCGCTCGCGCTGCGCATCGAGGGCGGCGCGCCGGCGGGCGAGGGCATCGAGGTCGAAGCGTTGCACCTGCGCGTCCGCTTCGGCGGCGGCTGCGGCGCGCGCCTGCAGGGTGGAGGCGGCGGCCGCCTGGGCGCTCGCCGCCTCGTCGAGCGCGCGGGCGCGGGTTTGCGCCTCGGCTTCCAGGCGCGCGACGTCGGCCTGGGCGGCCCGCTGTTCCGCGTGGGCCCCGGTGGCGGCGCCGAAGAGAGCATCCCAGCGCTGCCAGCTCTCGGCGAGGGGCGCGAGGCCGGCGTGGGCGGCGAGCCAGGCCTGGGCCTGGGCGAGCTCGGTGGCGCGCGCCTGCAAGGCGGCGGCGTTGGCCGTCATGGCCTCATGCGCCCGCGTTGCCGCTCCGGCGGCTTCGTCGAGGGCCCGCACGGCGCGCTCATGCTGGGGCGCCAGGGTGCCGATCTGGGTGTCGAGCGCGCGGGCCTCCACGATGGCCGGGGCGAAGCGCGCCTGGGCGGCTTCGACCTCGGCAAGCGCCGTGGCCGCCGATTCCAGCCGTTTCGCGGCCCCGGCTCGCGCCTCGGTCGCAGCCGTCACCGCCGCGTCGGCCGCCGTGCCCTGCCGGGCAATGCGCTCGCGTTCGGCCGCGAGGCGGTCGCACTCGGCGGTCAGGGCGCGGGCGGGCTGGACCGCCTCCACCCGCGCGAGCAGGCTGCACCGCCCGGCCGCCTCGGCCCGGCGGGTTTTGGCCGCTTCGAGGGCGTCGGCGGCCGCCGCCTCGCGGGTTCGCGTCCGCTGCAGCTCTTCGTACCAGGCGAGCCGCGCCGCGAGCGCCTTGTCGCGCGCCTCCAGGGCGGCGATCGTGGCTTTCGTCGCGCTCCGTTGGACCTCGTGTTCGGCGCGCGCCTCGGCGCTGAGCGGCTGCTGGTCGGCGAGCCGGTCGCGCAGGGAGGCGAGCTTCTGCTGCTCGGCCTTGTTGCGCTCGAAGGCGCGGCGCGAGATGCGCTCGAAGCGGTCGGTGCCGGTGAGCGTCTGCAGGAGCGCCGCGCGCTCGTCCTCGCCGGCCTTGAGGAAGGCGAAGAACTCGTTCTGGGCGAGCAGCACCGCGCGGGTGAACTGCTCGAAGGACAGGCCGATGCGCTCCACGACGGCGCGCTGCACCTCGCCCTTGGTGTGGCCGCCCACGGGCTGGAGGTCGGGCAGCCGGGCGAGCGCCATCTCGCTCTGCTGCAGCTTGCCCTCGATCTTTCCGCGGGCGCGGCGCACGCTCCAGCGGGCGCGGTAGGCGACGCCGTCGTTGCCCACGAAATCCACCTCGGCCCAGCCTTCGCCGCAGCCGCGGCGCAGGAGGTTGCGCCGGTCGTTGGGCGACGTCTTCTCCGTGCCCACGTCGGGAAGCTCCACGCCGCGGCTGTCGGCGCCGCGCAGCCGCGGCGTGTCGTCGTAGAGGGCGAGGCAGAGGGCGTCGAGCAGCGTGCTCTTGCCCGCCCCGGTCGGGCCGCAGATGGCGAAGAGGCCTGCGTCCGCCAGCGGGCCGGCCTGGAAGTCCACCTCGAACTCGCCGGCGAGCGAGGCGAGGTTCTTGCCGCGGATGGCGAGGATCCTCATGCCGGCACCTCGCTGTCCACCGGGTCCATGGCGAGCTCGAGGAAGGCGGTCTGCAGCGCCGCGACGAGCGCCTCCCGGTCGGGCGCCTCGGCGCCGATGCGCTCCTCGCACAGCCGCGCGAAGACCGTCTCCGGCGTGAGCCGGTCCAGGTCGGCCAGCGAGAGCGCCGCCGCGATGGACGCCTCGCCCGCCTCGCGCCCGGAGGCCGGGTCGATGCGCGCGAGGCGCAGCGGCTTGCCCTCCAGCGCCGCCTCCACCCGCGCCCGCAGTCCCGGCTCGGGGGCGTCGAGGCGCACCCGCACCTCCAGGTAGGGCCGGGCCTCGGGCGGCAGGTCGGCGAATTCCGAAACGTTTAGCGCCGCGAGCTGGGCGAGCACCTCGTCCAGCGGCGCATGGCGCTCGGGTACCCGCAGCAGCGGCACGCTGCGCGGCACCGGGATGGCGCGGATGTCGGCCGCGCGCTCGCCGTCGAGATCCACGCACACCACCTGGTGGGGATAGTTCAGCTCGGCGAAGGACAGCGGCAGGGGGCTGCCGCAATAGCGGACATGGGCCGCGCCGCCGACCGACTGCGCGAGATGCAGGTGCCCGAGGGCGGCGTAGGCGACCGACGCGTCGAACAGCCGGGTGGGCAGCGCCTCGGCCCCGCCCACCACGATGCGCCGCTCCGAGAGCTCCGACACCTCGCAGCCCACCATGTGGCAGTGCCCCATCGCCACGATCGCCTCCCCCGGTGCGCGCCGCGCCAGGGCCACCGCCAGCGCCTGGCGGTAGAGCTCGGCCACCCCCGCCTGGTAGGGATCGTCCGCCCCCTCCACCCGCGGCACGTCCGAGGGGCGGAGGAAGGGGATCGCCAGGCACCACGCCCCGACCTTGCCGGCGGCGTCGCGCAGCGGCACCACCAGCCGCTCCACGTCGATCGACTGGTCCGCCTTGCGCGGCACATGCCCGATCACCGTCGCCTCGAAAAGCTCGAGGAAGGGCGCCGGCGCCTCCAGCCGGCCCGGCGAGTCGTGGTTGCCGGCGACGAGCACGATCGAAAGCCGCGGCGCCCGCTCCCGCGCCGCGGTGAGGAAGCGGTAGAGCTGGCGCTGGGCGGCGGCGGACGGGTTGGCCGTGTCGAACAGGTCGCCCGCCACCAGCAGCGCGTCGGGCCGCTCGGCGTCGATGGTGTCGAGCAGCCAGTCAAGGAAGCGCTGGTGCTCGTAGCTCCGGTCGAAATCGTGCAGCGTCTGACCGAGGTGCCAGTCGGAGGTGTGGAGGAGGCGCATGGGGTGTCGGGGGAGGAGAGTGGGGGGATTTTAGCGAGTCCTGTCCCTAAACCCACCCCCTCGCTTCCGCACTCCCGCCCATCCATACTGTCCGAAAAATCTCTCCCCAGCCGGAGACCCCCTGCATGGACCACCCCATCCCTGCCTGCCCGAACGACCCCCCGGCCCGCGAGGCGAGCATCCGCCAGACCCTGGACTCCCTCTACCGCTCCGACTCCCGCCGCATCTTCGCCACCCTGGTCCGGCTCCTCGGCGATTTCGACGTGGCCGAGGAGGCGCTGCACGATGCCTTTCGGGCGGCGCTGGAGCAGTGGCCGCGGGAGGGCCTGCCGGCCAACCCGCGGGCCTGGCTCGTCTCCGCGGGGCGGTTCAAGGCGATCGACGGGCTGCGGCGGCGGGCGCGCTACGAGCTGGTGGAAGACTTCGACACCGAGGCCGATCCCAACAGCGGGGACGGGTTCCAGGAGGCCGAGAGCGTGGAGGACGACCGCCTGCGGCTCGTCTTCACCTGCTGCCATCCGGCCCTGTCGGCCGAGGCCCAGGTGGCGCTCACCCTGCGCGAGGTGTGCGGGCTCACCACCGAGGAGATCGCCCGCGCCTTCCTCGCCGCACCGCCTACGCTCGCCCAGCGCATCGTGCGGGCCAAGGCCAAGATCCGCGACGCCAGGATCCCCTACGAAGTGCCGGCGCCGGCCGAACTGCCGGCGCGGCTGGAGAGCGTGCTGCGGGTGATCTACCTCGTTTTCAACGAAGGCTATTCGGCGTCGGCGGGCGAATCGGTGACCCGCGCCGATCTCGCCGACGAGGCGATCCGGCTCGGGCGGCTCCTCATCGAGCTGCTGCCCGAGCCCGAGGCGATCGGGCTCCTCGGGCTCATGCTGCTGCAGGCGTCGCGCCGGGCGGCGCGCACCACGCCCGCGGGCGACATCATCCTGCTGGAGGATCAGGACCGCAGCCTGTGGAACCCGGCGCAGATCGCCGAAGGCATCGCCCTCGTGCAGCGCGCCTTCGCCTCGCGTCGCGCCGGCCCGTATTCCGTGCAGGCCGCCATCGCCGCGGTACATGCCCAGGCGGAAAGGGCTGCCGACACCGACTGGGCCCGCATCGTGGCGCTGTACGATCTCCTGGCGCGGATCTCGCCCTCGCCGGTGGTGGAGCTCAACCGGGCGGTGGCGGTGGCGATGCGCGACGGGCCGGAGGCCGGGCTCCGCATCGTGGACGCCATCTTCGCGCGGGGCGAGCTCGCCGACTACCACCTCGCCCACGCCGCCCGCGCCGACCTGTGCCGGCGGCTGGGGCGCAGCGAGGACGCCCGTGCCGCCTACCTCAAGGCGCTCGAGCTGGTGCGGCAGGAGCCGGAGCGGCGTTTCCTGGAGCGGCGCCTGGCGCAACTCGGTTCGTAGCCCGGATGGAGTGCAAGGGAATCCGGGGAGGACGGCGAGCGGGTCGGCGCGGTTCGTGTCTTCGCCGCCGCTCCCGGACTCCGCTGGGGCTCCGTCCGGGCTACAGGGCCGCGCGGTGCGCTTTACCGCCCGATGGGCTCAGCCCTCCGGCCCGCCCAGCATCCCGAACTCCACCGGCGCCTTCACGTAGAACACCTGCACCCCCTCGGCGCGCAGGTGCTCCAAGAGGCGGTCGGCTTCCTCGGCGGTGACAGCCATCACCACCTCCAGAGGCTGGTCGGCGAGCTCGAAGAAGTGGGCCGAATGCAGCCGGCGATGATGGCCGAAGCCCTCCGAGGCCGGGATCAGGGTGGCGCCGCCGATGCCCAGGCGGCGGGCTTCCTCCACAAGCCAGTGGGCGAGCGGTTGCCCCTTGTGGCTGCGGTCCTGCTGCGTGAAGAACGAGAGCTGGTAGCCCTGCATGGTCTGTCCCTCCGTCACAGGCGCCGGAGCGCCGCGTGGGTCGCGAGCCCCAGCAGCGTCGCCGCGAGCGAGCCTGCCACGTGCGCCGAGATGGCGGTGGCGGCCCACAGCAGCCGGCCCTGCTGGACGAGCGCGGTGACCTCCGCCGAGAAGGTGGAGAAAGTCGTGAGACCGCCCAGGAAGCCGGTGATCACCAGCAGTCGCCACTCCGGCGCGATGCCGGGGTTGGCCGCGAAGAAGCCCAGGGCCACCCCGATCAGGTAGCCGCCGATGAGGTTCGCCGCCAGGGTGCCGGGCGGGACGGCGGGGAAGAGCGCGTTCAGCGACAGGCCGAGCAGCCAGCGCGAAACCGCGCCGAGCGAGGCGCCCGCACTGATCGCGAGGATGGAACTGAGCATGGAACCGTCCTTGTTGTCGAAGGTGTTTCGGACGGGCACGCGACGACCTACGCGCCCGGACCGGGGCCTTGCGCAGGCATCATCAGCCGCGGCGGGCGCGGCGGTTGGCGGAGGAATGCCATCTCCGGAACGGCCGGATTATGCCATGCGCCCCGGCTCATCGGGCGCGCGGCATTTTTTTCTGCGGCGTTGTCGAATCCTGCTCGGCCCGAACGACAAATGGGCAGTCACCCCTTCGTGACGCCAACCTCAGCGGAGAAGACCATGAAATACGCCTGCCTCGTGTACTACGACGAAAACCAGGTGGCGGCCATGTCCGGCGCCGAGTGGGACTCGCTGGTCGGCGAGTGCCTGTCCTACGGCGACTCGATCCGCGCCTCGGGCCACTTCCTGGGCGGCGAGCCGCTGGAGCCGACGGCCACGGCCACGACGCTGCGGGTGCGCGACGGCAAGGTATTCACCACCGACGGCCCCTTCGCCGAGACCAAGGAGCAACTCGCCGGCTTCTACCTCATCGAGGCGCGCGACCTGAACGAGGCGCTGCAGGTCGCCTCCCGCATCCCCCCGGCGCGCTACGGAAGCATCGAGGTGCGCCCGCTGCGCAACCTGAGGGGCGCCTGAAGCGCCCCGCAAGTCCCATAAGGAGACCGAACATGAATGCCCCAACGACTCACCCCGCCGCCGAAACCGAGATCCGCGCGATCCTCGCCGAGTGGGAAAGCGCCGTGCGCGCCCGCGACCTGAACCGCATCGTTGCCCGCTACGCGCCCGACCTCGTCGCCTTCGACGCGATCCTCGCCTTGCAATTCAAGGGGGCCGAGGCCTACACCAAGCACTGGGAGGCCTGCCTGGGCATGTGCTCCGGCCCGATGATCTTCGAGATCCACGACCTGCAGGTCAGGGCGAGCGAGGAACTCGCCCTGGCCTATGGCCTCGTCCGCTGCGGCGGCGCCGGCCCGGACGGCAAGGAGATGGTCGGCTGGACGCGGATGACGATCGCCTTCCAGAAGCTCGAGGGCAAGTGGCTGGTGGTGCACGAGCACTTCTCCGCCCCCTTCGACGTGCAAACCAACCAGGCCTTGTGGCTCCAGCCCTGAGCCTTCCGAAGACGATCGACTGCGAAAAGGACCCCCGACCATGCGTTTCATGATGCTCATGATCCCCGGCGGCTACGCCGACGCCGCCCCCGGCACCACCCCCGACCCCAAGGCGGTGGAGGCGATGATGGCCTACAACGAAGAGCTGCGGAAAGCAGGCGTGCTCCTCGCCCTGGACGGCCTGCACCCGCCCTCCGAAGGCGCCCGCGTCTCCTTCGCGACCGGCAGGCCGGTCGTCACCGACGGGCCCTTCGCGGAAGCGAAGGAGGTGCTCGGCGGCTACTGGATGATCCGGGCGAGTTCGAAGGAGGAGGCCGTCGAGTGGGCGAAAAAGTGCCCCGCGTCGCCCAACGAGACGATCGAGATCCGGCGGGTCTTCGAGATGGAGGACTTTCCGGAGGACGTGCAGACGGAGGTGGAGAAGTTTCCGGAGGTGAGGAAGGAGTTCGGGTAGGGGGAGTCTCTCAGCGCGGCGCTGTCCACCCATCCCCACCGACCCAATCCCTCGGAGATCCACCCCATGACCACCCCCCAGCACCAATGGCTCCAGCAGCTCGTCGGCACCTGGACCTACGAGGTCGAGGCCGCCACGACCCCCGACAAGCCCGACGAGAAGCTCGCCGCCACGGAAACCGTCCGCTCCCTCGGCGGGCTGTGGACCGTCGCGGAGGGCACGGGCGAGATGCCCGACGGCAGCGGCCCCTTCACCACCATCATGACCCTCGGCTTCGATCCCCGGAAAGGCCGCTTCACCGGCACCTTCATCGCCTCGATGATGACCTACCTGTGGATCTACGACGGGGAGCTCGACGCCGACCAGCGCGTGCTCACCCTCCATGCGGAAGGCCCCGCCATGTCCGGCGAGGACAAGCTCTACAAGTACCGGGACGTCGTCACGATCGTGACCCCCGACCACCGCACCCTGACGTCCCATTTCCAGACCGAGGACGGCGAGTGGCAGCAGTTCATGACCGCGCACTACCGGCGCGTGAAGTAGCGAAGCGATCGACAAGGAGAAACGCTCATGTCCCAGACCAAGCCCATCCCCGAAGGCATGCACACGGTCACCCCGCACCTCGTCTGCGACGGCGCGGCCAAGGCCATCGAGTTCTACAAGGAGGCCTTCGGCGCCGTCGAGAACGCGCGCCTGCCCGGGCCGGACGGCAGGCTCATGCACGCCATGATCCGCATCGGCGACTCGCCCGTGATGCTCGTGGACGAGAACCCCGACTGGGGCTCCTTCGGGCCGAAGTCGCTCAAGGGCACGCCGGTCACCCTCCACATCTACGTGGAGAACGTGGACGTCTTCGTGGAGCGTGCGGTGGCGTCCGGCGCCAAGGTCGTCATGCCGATCGACGACATGTTCTGGGGCGACCGCTACGGCATCATCGAGGACCCCTTCGGCCACCGCTGGTCGATCGCCACCCACAAGCGCGACGTATCGCCCGAGGAGATCCGGAAGGCGATGCAGGAGATGTGACGGCATAATCCCTGTGTAATGGCCGTAGCCCGGATGGAGCCGAAGGCGGAATCCGGGAACTGCCGTGGAACGATCCACGGCCCCCCTGGATTCCGCTGCGCTTCATCCAGGCCACGTGCCTGGCAAGGAAGACCATCATCGCACTCGCCACCACCTTCACCGTCCTCGGCGCCGGAGTGCTCGCCCTGGCGGGCCTGCGCGCGGCCATCCACCATGCGATCCGCCTGGGCCTCGCCGCGCCGCGGGTGGCCGAGACCGATTCGCCCGCCGCCCACGGCCTCGTCTTCGAGACCGTGCGCGTTCCCACCGCCAGCGGCAAGCAGCTCCACGCCTGGCTGGTTCCCGCCGCCGGCGAAGGCCGGGCGCCGGCTGTCGTCCTGCTCCACGGCTGGGGCGGCAACGCCCAGGCGATGCTGCCCCTCGCGCGGCCGCTGCACGAGGCGGGCTTCACCGCGCTCTTCCTCGACGCCCGCTGCCACGGCCTGTCCGACGCCGACGATTTCGCCTCGCTGCCGCGCTTCGCCGAGGACGCGGGCCGCGCCTGCGACTGGCTCGCCGCGCGCCCCGACGTGGACCCGCGCCGCATCGCCCTGGTGGGGCATTCCGTTGGGGCGGGCGCCTGCCTCCTCGCCGCAGCCGAGCGCCGCGACGTCGCCGCCGTGGTCAGCATCGCCGCCTTCGCCCACCCGGCCGAGATGATGCGCCGCTGGCTCGCGGCGAAGAGCGTTCCGGAGCTGGCGGCGCGCTACGTCCTCGCCCACGTGGAGCGCGTCATCGGCCACCGCTACGACGACATCGCGCCCCTCGCCAGCATCGCGCGGCTGGATTGCCCCGTGCTGCTGGTGCACGGCGAGCACGACCGGGTCGTGCCCCCCGACGACGCCCGGCGGCTACACGCCGCCTGCCCGGATTCGGGCACCGAGCTCGTCATGCTCGACGCGGATCATGAATCCTTCGTGGACGCGGAGCGCGGGATTGCCGCGGTGGTGGGGTTTCTGGGAAGGGCGTGCGGCCCCGACACCCGCCCTCAATACGACCCGCCCCCCGGCTTCTTCTCCTCCGGCACCTCGATGTCCCAGTCCCCGTAGGTATACCAGTCCTCCCCCAGCATCTCCGCCGGGTGCATCGTCCGCCCCGAGCCGTTGCCGCAGCCGAGCGAGTCCGTCGGGCAGTATTTGTCGCAGCCCCAGCAGATGCGCTCGGGGTGCTTGGGGTGGAGGGGGAATTTCTTCGCCATGCTTGCGATGCGGAGGACCGGAAAGGGAATGCCCGACCAAGATACCCAAGCATCCGCACGAGGGATTGATCCGCATCAATTGGCACGATCCGACGCGCCGGATCCCGTCACACGCTCCGTGACGTAGTGCCTCCCCCATAAGGTTTCCCGAATGTAGTATCCCTCTCGTCACATCAAAGCCGCCGCCGATCGGTTGAGTCGATCATCCGGAAGGCGTGCAAGGGGGGCACGATGACTCGACGTCGCAACATGAGAAGCACCGGGGGGGTGCTGGATTTCGCGGCGTGCCTGGACTGGAAGGATTATCTGGGCCTGGCCGCGATCACCGCCTTCATCGGGGCCATGCTCGTTCCGGCCCTGTTCGCCGGCAGCGCCGTACTTCGCTCTGTCGGCACCGTTCTCAGCCAGTTCGCCTGGCTCACCGTCTTCGTTTTCCTCTTCCTCGCGGTGGCGCGCTTCCGCAAAGGGCCGCCGGCCCCCTGCGGGACCATGCGGATCGAGTGCGAGGAAAACCCGCGCAACGCCTGAGCGGGGGGCGGTTCCTCCGGCCGCCGGTCATGGCGGCCGGGGAGCCTTACATTCCCAGCGACTTGAGCAGCTCGTCGTGATCGTCTGCCGCCGCCTGCGGGGCCGCGGTGGCGCGGGTCTGCCGGTGGGCCTGCTCGATGAGCTCGTCCGGATCGGGCACCTCGGCGGGCTCGAAATCGTGGAGCTTGATGAACTCGGTGCGGTCGATCGCCAGCTCCAGGTAGAAGATGTTGTTGCGCCCGGTGTAGAAGGTGACGCGGCGCGACTGGGGCTGGTCGAGGTGGGTGTCGACGCTCAGGATCACCTGCTTGGTCAGCGCCACCATCTTGGGCTGGTTCTGGGTGATCTGGGTCTGCAGCTCCCGCGCGATCTTGCCGGTGAAGTCGCCGATCATCTGGTTCATGAGCTCGCCCATGACGTTGCCGACCTCGTCCGAGGTGAAGGAGCTCGCCAGTCCCTCGCGGGACATGCCCATGTTCAGCATGTAGCGCTCGTAGAGCTCCATGGCGGCCTGGCCGGAGAAGTTGATCACCACCAGGCCGGAGAAGCCGCCGTCGAAGAGCACGAAGCAGCCGATGTCGGGCTTGAGGCAGGTCTTGGTGATCCGCTGCACCATGGGCGAGTAGCGGATCTCGCTCTGGGTGGCGATGGACAGGACCTTGGCGACGGAATTGCAGAGGCTCCTCAGGATGTCTTCGGTGCCGAACACGACGGGGGTTTCGTTTTCTTGAATGCCCATGATTGGGGAATGGCCTCGCGGCGAAGAATGGTTCCGGCGACTGTATAACACAGCCGCCCGCTTAGCCCGAGGGCGTACGCCACATTCCCGAATATCGAGGCTTCATCGCGGCGCCCGGCGAATGGCGCGCCGGCGCGTGATTTCGGCTGCTACGTATTGTGCCCAGCCCCGTGCGGGGGAAGAATCGGCCATGCACTTCCGGCACGCGGACTGATTTCATGGCTACGGACACCGAACGTCTCGACCCGCCCATGGCGGCCTCGCCCCGCGGCGCGGCGCTCGCCGCCGTGGCGGTGGTCGCGGCGTGCTGGCTCACCGGGCTGGCGAGCTACCTCACCGCGGCCGGCGAGGGGCTGGACAAGCTGATCTGGCTGCCCTCCGGCCTGGGCGTGGCGGCGCTGCTGTGGCTCGGCGTGCGCTACTGGCCCGCCGTGGCGGCGGGCAGCGTGCTGCTCGGGCTGTCCTATGGCATGGGGCCGGCGGCCAGCCTGCTGTTCGGGGTGGCGGCCGCGCTCGAAGCGGTGGCCTGCGTGTGGCTGCTGCGCCAGGCGCGGTTCGAGGCCGGGTGCGAGCGGGTGCGCGACGTGCTCGTGCTGGTGGGCGCGGCGGGTGCCGCCGGCCTGGCGGGCAGCACCGTGGAGTTCTTCGCCATCGCCGGCTACGGTCCGGGCGACCTGGGCGGCGCGGTGTGGTGGAGCTGCCTGATCGGGCGGGTGCTGGGCATCGTGCTGGTGGTGCCCCTCGCGCCGGTGCAGGGGCACCCGGCGCGCACGCCCTTCGGGGCGAACCGGCTGGCGGAGCTCATCGTGCTGGTGCTCGGCACCGGCGGCCTGTCCCTGGGGGTGTTCGCCTCCATGGGCGACCCCACCATGTTCGATCCGCTGCCCTATGCGCTGTTTCCGCTGCTGTTCTGGGCGGCGCTGCGCTTCGGGCCGCGGGAGGTGGCGGTGCTGCTGCTGATCGCGGGCTTCATCGCCGCCTGGGGCACCGCCGGCGGGGACGGGCCCTTCGCCGCCGGCGGGCGCGACGAGGCGCTGGGCTCGCTCTACCTCTACCTGGGCATGGTGTCGACGGTCGCGCTCGTGCTGGCCGCCTCGGTGTTCGAGCGCTCGCGCGTCGCGCAGACCCTGGCGGGGAGCGAGGCCAAGTACCGCGAGCTGGTGGAAACGATGAACGAGGGCGTGGTGGCGCTGGACGCCGACGGCCGGGTGCGCTTCGCCAGCGTGCCCTTCGCACGCATGCTCGACCGCCGCCCCGCCGAGCTCGAGGGCTGGCCGGTGCGGGCCCTGTTCGGGGAGGAGGCGCGCGCCTGGTCGGCCAGCCTCGACCCGGCCCAGCGCCTGCCGGCGGTCTTCGAGACCGAGCTCACCCGCCCCGACGGCGGACGGATGCAGGTCTCGGTGTCCACCCGCGCGATCCGCAACGAGCTCTCCCACATCGTGGGCTGGCTCGCGGTGATCACCGACATCTCGGAGCGCAAGCGCACCGAGGAGACCCTGGCGTGGATCGCCCGCGCCACCGCGCCGCTCACCGGCGAGGCCTTCTTCCGCGAGCTGATGCGGCACATGGCCGGCGCCTTCGGCTTCCGCTCCGCCATGATCGCCGAATGCGCGGACTTCCCCACCACCCGCGTGCGGGTGCTCGCCTGCTGGGACAACGACCGGCTCGCCCCGGAGAACGACTTCGCCCTCGCCGGCACCCCGTGCGAGCGCACGGTGGGGGAGGGCCGGCCCTACTGCGTGCCCGAACAGGTGGAAACCCGGTTCGCGTGCATGCGCGGGCGCGGGGTGACCGGATATCTCGGCGTGCCCATCATGGACTCGGCCGATGCGCGGGTGATCGGCCACGTCGCCTTCCTGAGCGCGACGCGCATGGACGAGGGCATCCTCGACAGCGCCCTGTTCCGCATCCTGCTCTCGCGGGCCGGCGCCGAGCTGCGCCGCAAGCGCGCCGAGGAGCAGGGCCGCCAGCACATGCAGCAGCTCGCCCAGGTGTCGCGGGCGCTGGCCCTGGGCGAGATGGGCTCGGCCATCGCCCACGAGCTGAACCAGCCCCTGGCGGCGATCGCCACCTACAGCCAGGCCTGCAAGCGGCTCCTGGAAGCGGGCGAGTCCGGCGAGGAGGTGCGCCGCGCGCTGGAGCGCGTGGGCGTGCAGGCCGAGCGCGCCGGCGAGATCCTGCGCCGCCTGCGCGGCTTCCTCGCGCGCTCCGACACGGTCTCCGCCCGCAGCGACGTGGGCGCGCTGGTGGCCGAGGTCATCGACCTTGCCCGGCCCGAGGCGCGCAGTCGCGCCGTGGAGCTGGTGCTGCGCCCGGCCGGCGATCTGCCGCTGGTCAATGTGGACGGCATCCAGTTCCAGCAGGTCGTGCTCAACCTGGTGCGCAACGCCATCGAGGCGGTGGCCGACAGCGACGCCGCCCTGCGCCAGGTCGTGGTCGAGACCACCGAGGCGGACGGCGGGGTGGAGGTGGCCGTATCCGACTCCGGCCCCGGCATTCCGTCCGAGCTCGCCGAGCGCATCTTCGAACCCTTCTTCACCACCAAGGCCTCCGGCACCGGCATCGGGCTCGCGATCGGCAACTCCATCGCCGAGGCCCACGGCGGACGCCTGCGCCTGGAGGCCGCCGCGGCCGGCGGAGCGCGTTTCGTGTTCTGGCTGCCCACGGCAAGGAGCCGCAATGACGACTGACCAGATCGTCCACATCGTCGACGACGAACCCGACGTGCGCGACGCCCTGTCCCTGCTGATGCGCTCGGTGGGGCTCGCCGCCCGCGCCTACGCCTCGGCCGACGAGTTCCTGAGCCGCTGCGTGTCCGCCGGGCCCGGCTGCATGCTGGTGGACGTGCGCATGCCGGGCATGAGCGGCCTGGAGCTGCTCGAGCGCATGAACCAGCGCGAGGTGGTGCTGCCCGTGATCGTGATGACCGGCCACGGCGACGTGCCCATGGCGGTGCGGGCGCTGAAGGCCGGCGCCTTCGACTTCATCGAGAAGCCCTTCAACGACCAGGTCCTCCTCGACCGCATCGCCGCCGCCATCGAGCACGGCCGCCAGCACGGCGACGTGGAAGCCGAACGCCGCCGCGCCGCCGCCCGCTACGCCCAGCTCACTCCCCGCGAGCGCGAGGTCATGGCCGGCGTGATCGCCGGCCGCCTCAACAAGCTCATCGCCGACGACCTGGACGTGAGCGTGCGCACGGTGGAGATCCACCGCGCGCACATCCTGGAGAAGATGGAGGCGAAGTCCCTGGCGGAATTGGTGCGGATGGGGTTGTTGCTGGAGTTGAAGTGAGGGGGCCTAGCCCCCCTCCACCCCCGCAATCACCCCATCCCCCACCCAAACCCCAAGCATCTCCCCAAGCCTCTCCTCGATCCCCCCGAACGCCTCCCCCACCGCCTCGCACGCCGCCACAAACCTTTCCCCCCGCAGCAGCCGCCCAAGCAACGCCTCTTCGACCCCATCCACGCTGCGAAACCGGCTCGTCATTCCGCTCCGCCAGAACAGATGTCCCGTCGGCGCCGCCAGGCGCTCAGCCGCAGGCGGTGCCAACCCGCGATCCAGCGCATGCCAGATCGCCACCGCGTTCCAGCGCAGCGTCACCAGCGCAACCGCCGGATGGAAGCGCATCCGCAGCGCCTCCCAGGCCGTCTCGTCCAGCGCCGCCAGCGCTTCCGCGCCGATGGGCTCCGCATCCGGCGCCACGAAGGCCCGCGCCACCTGCCAGTCGATCAGGGCCACTTCGGCATACGCCGGCACATCCGGCACCACCTCCGCCAGCGACGCCGCAAAACCCTCCCCGTAGTCGCCCAGGTTCGGGCTCGCCGAAGGCCGGCGCGCGATGTGCACATCGCACGCGCGCTCGAACGCCTCCTCGCCCACGAGCTGCCGGGTGCGCTCGTACACGCTCCCCAGCGCCTCCCGCAGCCGCGACCGATAGGCGTTGCGGTAGATCGCGAGCCCCTGGGCGGCGCCGGCGCCTGGACTCGGCGCGAGCAGGGCGAGGGCGGAGTCGGGGGAAGGGTCGGCATCGAGCACCCACTGCTGCAGGGTGGCGAGCGTCTCGGCGAGGGAGGGGGTGTTCATGCGGTGCATGGCAGCGGACTCGGAGCAGGCATGGCGGGATGGGCATCGGCGGCGACCGCGCGTACCCGGTCGAGCTCGGCGACCAGCACGCCGAGCGGCGGGATGTCGTCGTCGCGCTCGATCATGCTGCTCACCGCGCCGAAGCGGCGGCAGGCGTGGGCGTAGAGCTCGAACACCGCCTCGCAGATCGGGTGGTCGTGGGTGTCGATGACGTGGTCGCCCAGGTCGGTATGGCCGGCCAGGTGGATCTGCTGCACCCGCCCGGCCGGGATCGCGTCGATGAAGTCGCGCGGGTCGAAGCCGTGGTTGCGGCTGCTCACGTAGATGTTGTTCACGTCGAGGAGCAGCAGGCAGTCGGCCTCCTCGCACAGGGCGTTCAGGAAGGCCCATTCGCTCATCGTGGAGGCGGCGAAGGCGAGATAGCTGGAGACGTTCTCCAGCACCAGCCGGCGCCCGAGGGCGTCCTGCACTGCGCGCACCCGCGCGGCCACGTGGCGCAGCGCCTCCTCGGTGTAGGGCAGGGGATAGAGGTCGTGCAGCTGGCGCCCGTGCACCCCGGTCCAGCACAGGTGGTCGGACACCCACAGGGGCTCGATGTCCCGGGCGAGGCGCGCCAGGCGGGCCAGGTAGTCCCGGTCCAGGGGCCGGGTGGAGCCGATCGAAAGCGACACGCCGTGCATGGCCACCGGATAGTCGGCCCGGATCCGCTCCAGCATCGCCCGCGGCTTGCCGCCCTGGAACATGTAGTTCTCGGAGATGATCTCCAGCCAGTCCACCGCCTGGGGCGCGGCGATGAAATCCGCGTAATGCACCGGCCGCAGCCCCAGCCCGAAGCCGGCGAACGGGGCGCGCAACGCCTCGCCCCTCATCGCCCACCTCCCGCCCGGCGGGCGATCCAGTGGTCCAGCGACACCGCCCCCGGCCCGCGCGCGACCAGCCACAACAGCACCGCCGCCCACACGCCGTGGGTCGGGTAGGCGTCCGGATAGACGAAGACCTGGATGACCGCGGTCATCCCCAGCAGCGCCAGCGCCGAGAACCGCGTCGCCAGCCCCAACAGGATCAGCGCCGGAAACAGATGCTCCGCAAACGCCGCCAGCGGCGCCGCGAGCTCGGGCGGAATCACCGGCAGTGCGTACTCGTTCTCGAAGAGGAACAGCGTGGAATCGGTCAGCCGCGGCATACCCAGGCCGAACTGCCCGGACACGACATCGAGCGCGAACCCTTCGATCTTGGTCTGCCCGGACTTCCAGAACACCGCGGCGATCGAGAAACGCCCCAGGAGCGCGATCAGTGAGTGCGGGATGCGCTCGAAGGCGGCGACCGCACGGCGGACGAGCAGGGCGGGCGCGAGGGATGAGGTGTGGGGGCTGGCGCCCGCGTGTTCGGTAGTGATCATGGTCAGGCTCCTGTGTCGGCAAGCGAGCCGATCGCCCGCTCCCCGATCAACGTCGTCAGTGCAGCAGTCAGGTCGAAGCCCGCGGCGGCCGCATATCCGCGCTCCGCCGCCTCCGCCAATGCGGCGCCTTCACCCAACGCCGCCACAAACCCCGCACCCCCCGCCGGCAACCGCAGGACCCTCACCGCCATCTCCGCACGCAGCACCAGCGCCTCCTCCGCCCCCGGCTCGAAGTCGAACCGCCGCACCCCCTGGTGCGCGTGCCAGATGGACACCACGGCATGGCGAGAGGAGAGCACCCCCACCGACGGCAGCAGCCCCACCCGCAGCCCCGGCAAACGCCCGGGCACCGCGAGCCGCGCGGCGATCTCCTCCGCCGGCAAAGGCGCCCCATCGGCCGCATGCAGCGCACCCACCACCAGCAGCTCCAGCCGGGCCACGTCGGCCAGATAAGCGAGCCCCCGCGCCGGCCCGAACCCGGCGACGAACTCCGGAAAGCCCGCGATCCACTCGTCCAGGCAGGGCGAGCGCGGCATCCGGGCGCGGGCGAAGGCCACCGCCATGGCGCGGAAAAAGTCCTCGCCGACCAGCTCCCGGCACACCGGAAAGCTGTCGGCCAGCGCGTCCGCGAGGGAGCTGGCGACGTTGTTGCGATACACCGCGAAGCCGCGCCGGCGGCGCTCGTCGCTGCCGGCGAGCCCGGGCGGCGGCAGCCCGGGGTCGAGCAGGGCGGCGGCGAAGGTGCTCGGGATCATGCGGCCTCCCGGGTTTCGGCCTGGGCGAGCAGGGCGTCGGCGCGTCGGGCCTCGGCCAGCAGCTCGGCGAAGGGCGGGATGTCGTTGTCGCGCTCGATGAGGGTGGGCCGCGGGCCGATGCGCGCGAGGGTCGCCGCATACAGCGCCCATACCGGCTCCGGCACGGCCGAGCCGTGGTCGTCGATGAGGAGCGGCGCCCCGTCCACCTCCTCGCTGGCGTGGCCGGCGAGATGGATCTCGCCCACCGCGTGCAGCGGCAGGGCGGCGAGGTAGGCGTCCAGGGACCAGCCGTGGTTCACCGAGGAGATCAGCGCGTTGGTCAGGTCGAGCAGCAGGCCGCAGCCGCTGCGGCGCACCACCTCGCCGATGAACTCGGCCTCGCTCATGGTCGCCGCGGCGAAGCGCACGTAGGTGGCCGGGTTCTCCACCAGGATGGCGCGGCCCAGCCGCGTCTGCACCCGGTCGATGTTGTCGCAGGTGCGCTGCAGGCCGGCGCGGTCGTAGCACGGGGGCAGCAGGTCGTTGAAGAAGGTCCCGGCGTTGGCCGACCAGGCCAGATGCTCGGAGAACACCGCCGGCTCCACCCGCGCCACCAGCCCGCCGACGCGCTCGAGATGGGCCGCGTCCACCGGCTCGGCGCCGCCGAGGGACAGGCCCACGCCGTGAATCGACAAGGCGTGGTCGGCCCGCAGCCGCTCCAGCATGCGCGGCATGGGGCCGCCGGGCATGAGGTAGTTCTCCGCGTGGATCTCGAAGAAGCCCAGCCCCGGCGGCGCCGCCACGATATCGTCGAAATGGCAGGGCTTGAAGCCCAGGCCGGCGCGCACCGGCAGCCCGGGGGAGGGGCGCCGGGCGGGCGTCCGGCTCGCCGTCGCGGCGGCGTTCGCGCTCATGGCCGGGCCCCGCTCAGGACTTCTTGGGCTGGTAGGCCTCGAGCTGGCCGAAGCCGGTGGGCGAGGTCTGCGAGGGCATCTTCTCGCAGCTGCCCTTGGGCACCAGCTTCCAGGCGTTGGCCTGGTAATCCACCTTGGAGGTCCCCGCGCAGCTGGTGCCCGGCCCGGCCGCGCAGTCGTTCTTGCCCGCGAGCGCGACGCCGTAGCACTTCTCCTTGTCGTCGGCCGCGGCCTGGGCGGCGCCCGACGCGAGGGTGAGCGCCGACCCGAGCGCAAGCGCGAGCGCGGCGGCGGAAAGGGTACGGGCGGAAGTCGTGTGGCTCATTTCTCGATTGCTCCTTGAAGGGGGGATGGCTCGGCGCGCTCCACCGCGGAGCGCGCCCGCCGGGTTCAGCCGATGTCGCCGATGACGCCGCTGGCGCCGAGGCATTCGCCCGCCTTCATCGCCTTGAAGCCGTGGCCCTTGCACGAGTTCTGACCCTTGCACTCGTTCTGGGCGGTCTTGCAGTCCGCCTGGCCCTTGCAGGAATTGACGTTGTAGCAATGCACCTTGTCGGCAGCGGAAATGGCCTTGCCCATCGAGCCGGCGGGCGGTTCCGCGGCAAAGGCCAGCGAAGAGGCCGCCAGGCCGGCGGCGATGGCGACGAGACGGGAGCCGTTGAGCGGTTTCATGATGTTCGTCCTTTCTGTCGAGGTTAGGGAGCGGCGCCAGGACTCCCGTCCCGACGACCGTGAGACGAACTCTATGCGCCCGGCCTGAGTGCGAGGATTCGTGCTCCTACGCAATTCGATTGCGGCTGATACGTAGGCGAACACGGCCGGAGCGAGGGAATGCCGACCGTGCTCGGCCCCCTCCACGCATCTCCGCCCCGCCCCTCACCGCCCGCTTCCACGCGCCCCCGCCCTTAGAAGGTCCCTCCCCCTTCAAGGGGGGCGAGGCCGGGGTTTCGCGAAGCACCGCTTCGCGCCGGCTGAGCGGCGGAGCGAAGCGGATACTCCTGGACAGGAGGGGGATGGGTGGACCGCGCTGCCCCCAAACACCCCGCCCCTCACCCCCTTCCGTGAATTAATCCCGCCCCCACCCACCCTTGCCTATGTAATATCCCTCCATTCCGTCATAACGCTATGCCTCCGGACTGATCACCTCATCCAGATGGCCTACGGAGGGGGTACGGGGAATGGCCAGGCGTCGCTACCGAAAACGAGACGAAGGACCTGCCGAAACCGCGGTTCGCCGGGCGATCGCGGTTGCGGCGCTAATCCTTGCGTGTGGAGGTGCTTCCGCTCAAAGCACGTATCCGTTCGCCGTCACCGTCGAAGAGGAGCCGGGAGGTCATCGCGTCGTGGCCAGGAATGACGGACCGGCTCCCGTGTCCGTGAGAGTCTCGTTCCCGATGACGGTCAACGCCAGGGCGGACCGGCCGACGCCGATTTACTCGGTCGTGCCGCCAAACGGTGGAGTGCTTCATCTCGCGCATGTAAAGCTTGTGCTGAAGGGGGCGAGCTCGACCTTCAAGACCCAAAGCACTTGGGCGTTAGGAGATTTCAACGGACGGCCGGATGGCACGCCATACCGGCTGCCCTACCCGGACGGTTACACGTTTCGTATCGGTCAGGCGCCCGGCGGACCGATCACTACTCACACCGAACCGGACGCCCGATTCGCAGTGGACATCACCATGCCGGAGGGTACACCGGTGGTTGCGGCGCGCGACGGCCTCGTCATCAAGACGCAGGCCGACCAGCTATGGGGCGGCATCGACCCGCGCCTTAAAGGTGCTGCGAACTCCGTGGAGATATTGCATGCGGACGGCACCATCGCGCTCTATGCGCACCTTGCACCCGGAGGGGTGCGCGTCTACCCCGGTCAGCGCGTCGCCGCGGGGTCTGTGATTGGTCTATCACCTGAATCCGTGTTCGCTTAGCCGGAAATCCAGCCTAACGCATTGATGCAATT
>DYFV01000132.1 GCA_020725025.1 Azoarcus sp. | reverse complement strand
TCAACTGGGTGACGCCTCAGGGCGGCGAAGGGCCGATCTACCAGGGGATGTGAGGGGCGGCGCGCTCGACGCGCCGATCGCCCCGATGACGGTGGCCGCGGAGGGCTGCCATCGACCCATGGGCTTCATCGGCTCGACACCGCCAGAGCCGGATGAGCGCGGCGAGCCCGGTCGACCATCAGGAAGGCCAGACCGCCCAGACAGCCGGCGACATGCGCCAGCGGTACCCCCGGCCAGTCGGGTTCGATGAGCACCGACTGGCCCATCGCCATTTCCACTCCGAGCTTGAGCGTCAGGAGCAGGCCCACCGCGGGAAACACCGGCTGCCTGAAACGTCGCCACAGGTCGGCCAGGGCCACCACCATCAGGGTGTTCAGCACCCCCGACAGCCCGCAGTAGCGCTCGAGCCCGGGCAAGCCCCACCACAGGCCGAGGTTCACCGCGAGCACGCCTACGCCGAACGCGATCGCCTCGCGGCGCCAGCCCTGACCGGCCATCAGATAGCCGATCAGGGCGAGGGCGCCGATGTCCCACAGTGCGTGCGTGCCGTCGCTGTGGACGAGATGCCCGGTGACGAGACGCCAGAGCTCGCCGTCGGCGATGGCGCTGCGGTCGAAGACCAGCGCTTCCGGGGCGGGGCCGAGGAGTAACCACAGCCCCGCGGCGATGACGGCTACAAGGCCGGTGAGCCATGGCAGTGCCGCACTGCCATGGCATTCAGGCGAAGGCTTTCGATTCATGCCGTGCGCCGCATCCGGCGAACCGCAAAGAGCAGGCCGAGCAGCGCCAGCATGCTCCAGCCATCGATGGCGCCGCTGCCGCTGTGCCCGGCGCGGCTGCTGCTGTACATCGGTTGCTGGGCGTCCACCCGGCGCGAGACGGGGGCCGCCTGGGCGCGCTGCTGCCGAGCCGTCTGCTCCACTGCGACGCGGGCCTGGTTGCTGCGCTGGATATTGCGGGCCGCGAACTGCTCCTCGCGCAGGACGATCATCGAGGTGTAGTCGGTCACCAGGCCGTACTCCAGGGCCACGTCCGTCGCGGCGCGCTCGAGGTCGGCCTTCACGCCGAAATCCTCCATCTCCTCCTGCAGATCGCGGATCGTGGCGTAGGCCCACAGGCGCTCGAGCTCGGGGTGTTGTGTGGTCTGGGCCGGGAAGTCGAATTGGGTGCGGTAGGTCTTGGGCTGGCCCGAAATACGGCCGGTGAGCTCCACCTTGGCGGGGCCGTCACCCCAGTAGTGGCCCATCAGCACGAGCTGCTGGCCCCGATAGAGGCTGCCGATTTCCTTGGGCGTGATGTCCGCGGTCTTGACGCCGGCGATCTTCACCTCGACGCCGTGGAGCGCTTCGTGGCTGACCTTGCTCATGGCCGTCAGCAGCTGGCCGACGATGTCGTCGCTGTTGGAGATGCTCAGGGCGAAGCCGCCGGAGGCCTTGGTCATCGCTTCGAGCAGCGGCCGGTTGGCGCTGTTGCCCATGATGAAGGTGAAGAGCCGCGTGTCCTTGCGCTTCACGAGCTCGATGAACTTGCGCTGCGCCGTCTCGCCGACGTTGGCGACCCCGTCGGTCACGAGGACGATGGCGCTCGTGCGGTCCGCCTCCAGGGAGGCGAGCCCCTGGTCGATGCCGGCGTAGAGGTTGGTGCCGCCGCTGGGCTGGACACGGGCCACTTCGGCGCTGTACTGCTTGATCGCCTCGGGGGTGGCGTTGACGTAGCCGCGGGTCAGTTCCTGGGAGCCGTTGTTGAACAGGATGATGCGGAAGCGGTCGTTGGCCCGCAGCTTGCCCAGGGCGCGCTGTACCGCGTCGGCCAGGGTCGCGTACTTGCCCTGCATGGAACCGGAGACGTCGAGCACGAAGACCCAGTCGCTGCCTTCGGTGATGGCCTTGAGGTCGTCCCCGGGGGTGACGGTGAGCATGAAGGTGCCGCGCTTGCCGGCCTCCGGTTTGTAGGTCACCAGGTCCACGCTGCCCGGCAGTCCGGCCTGATGGCGCCAGTACACGACCAGGTCCTTGTCCAGGGTGAAGGCTGCGCCGCTCGCCTGCTGGGGATTGAACCCCGGGGGCGCGGCCGGGGCGCCTTCCTCCTGGGCCGGGCCTGCGGCGTTCCGGCTGCTCAGGTGCACCTTCCACTCGTCGGGTCCGACCTGGGTGACCTGCGCCTGGCTACGGTCGGGCACCCGCACCGCATCCACCGGGTAGCCGGACTTCAGGTGCAGGTCGAAGCTGAAGCTGCCCGTGACCTTGGGGCTGGCGGTCCAGAAGGCGAGCTTCTCCTCGTCCACGCCACCTTCCTCGAGGGGGTACACGTAGCGGCCGATGCCGCTGTCCACCGAAGCGGTCTGGTAATAGACCAGGCGGGTGCGGGTGTCGGCGCCCGCCCGCACGGGGGAGACGCTGATGTCGAAGGTCTTGTACTCGTCCTTCTCGGTCAGGCCCGCGTCGCGGCCGGCCTGCTTCTCCTCCTCATAGACGCGGCGTGCCTCCTGCTTCTCGAGCACTTCGCCGGTCACCGGTTTGCCGTCGATCCAGAGGGTGAACTCGCCGACCGCGCCATGCTCGGGTACGGGAAAGGAATAGATGGCCTCCAGATCCCGGGCGTGCGGGTTGTGGAAGACCTGCTCCACGGTGGTCACGGCGTAGCCGTCCTCGATCACGACCGTGACATGCTGGTCCTTGAGGTCCAGCGGCGGCAGGCTGCCGTCGCTCGGAGTGAGCAGGCCTGCCGCCTGGACGAGCGTGCTCGCAAGCAGGCCGAAGAGCAGGACGAGGAAGCGCCTCGCCGCCGTCCAGCAGTTCGAATGCGTGTGCATCTGGGACTCCTTAATGAACAGTGTTCAATTGGTGTTCCAAGAAAACCCGCCGGGGGCGGGACCATTACACCGTCAAACCCGAATTGCTTATTGAACGGTGTTCAGAAGGCTTATAGCATTCAATTGAACAGTGTTCAAGAAGAATTTATACTCTTGCCATCGACCGACTTCGAGGCCGCGATGGCACGACGCAACGAACACTCCCGGGATGAGATCCGCCAGATGGCCCTCGACGCGGCCGAACGGATCGCTGCCGCGGAAGGGTACAAGGGCCTCTCGGCCCGCAAGGTGGCCGCGGCGATCGACTACACCGTAGGCACCCTGTACCTGGTGTTCGAGAACCTGGACGACCTGGTCCTGCAGGTCAATGGCCGCACGCTCGACGTGCTCTTCGAGTGGTTGCTGACCCGCGGCAAGCACGGCGGATCCCCGCGGGACGCCCTGCTGGGCCTGGCCGACGCCTACATCGCGTATGCGGAGCAGGAGACACCCCGCTGGAACATGCTGTTCGAGTTCGTGGCGGAAAAGGGCAACGGTCTGCCCGAGTGGTATCTGCTCAAGCTCGGCAAGGTCTTCGGTCTGGCCGAGGCCGCCCTCGAGCCCATCGGCGACGGCCGCTCCGAGCTGGAGATCCAGCAGGCGGCCCGGGTACTATGGGCGAGCGTTCACGGCATCTGCATGCTCAAGATCCGCCAGCGGATGGAACTGTCGGGCGGGCAGAGCGCCCAGGAAATGGCCCGGATGCTGATCGACAACTTCCTGCGGGGCTTCGAGCGCCATTGCTAGCGTGAGCCTGACCGGGTCACTCCGGCAACCCTGTGCGCCAGCAGCGGACCGCGCGTTGAAAGAACAGGCTGTTCGGCACCTGCAGCACCGTGTCGGACCCGTCCGGCAAGTGCTCCTGGAGGGTGGTGTAGATCGGATTGATGTCCACCACCTGACCCTTGAGGCCCGGCTTGTCGCCGCTCTCGAGCAGTTCAACCTGGTCGTAGAGCCGGAACGGCCGGGTGACGAAGATCAGCAGGCTGCAGAAGATGTTCGAAAGCACGCTCCAGGCGGCGAAGAAGGCGACCGCCGCCACTGCGGCGAAGCCGGTGATGGCCGTCCACAGCACCGTCCCCGAGACGCCGAAGCGATCCAGCACCAGAAGGGTCGCACCCGCATAGACGACGAAACTGGTCATGCGGCGAGCACCGACCAGCAACTCGGCCGGAAGGATGTAGCGCTCGCTGACGCGGCGCAGGATGCGCCGCATGACGGCGTTCAACAGCCACGCCCCCAACACGATCAGGGCGATCTGCAGACCGATGGTGATGACTTCGACCCAGGGAAGGGCCCATTCCGGCAAGACTTCTCTCATGGGGATCCCGACAACAGCGCGATATGCGCATTTCACCACAGGTTCGAGTGAAGGCGCAGGGCCGCGCCCCTCCGGACGCTCCCGTCATGACGGGCGTTGTTGTTCGGAGGCGGCGCCTCTGCACACCATGGACCATCGCGCTTGTCACCTGCCACGGGCATGCCGATTGGCGCCATCGAGCAACATAATGTCGTCCTCGCGACAGCGCGGCCGCGCGCAGCGCTGTCAAATCCTCGCATCTCCGAGCGCCCCATCGGCCGGCGCGAACCGATGCGAGGCGCCCAGACCCCGGAACGAGCGATGCTTGCACACACACTTCCGATCGCCAGCCTCATGAGCGGCGTCGCCCTTCTGCTGATCGGAAACGGTCTGCTCGGCACCTTCCTGGCGGTCAGAGGCAATGCGGAAGGCTTCAGCGACGCCTATCTCGGGCTGCTCGGGTCCGGTTACTTCGCCGGATACCTGATCGGCAGCTTTCTGGCGCCGCCCCTCATCGGACGGGTGGGGCACGTCCGGGCATTCGCATTCTTCGCGGTGGGTCTGGCAGGCACGGCGCTGGTGCATGGCCTGCTCGTTTCGCCGACGACCTGGGTGATGCTTCGGGTTCTGGCGGGTGCCGCGATCGTTGCGCTGTACACGCTCATCGAGAGCTGGCTCAACGATCAGACGCCGCCCGCTCTCCGGGCGCGGATCTTCGCCGTCTACATGGTCGTGCACCAGGTTTCCCTCGCGCTCGCGCAGCAGATTCTGCACTTCGACTCGGGCGAGACCCTGGCGCTGTTCATGGTGTCCGCACTCTTCGTGTGTCTCGCGGTGATGCCCGTAAGCGCGACGCGGCTGACGCAACCGGCCCCGCGCCGGGCGGGTTCGTTCTCGCTGCTGCGACTCCTGCGCGGTACGCCGGTCGCCGCGGCCGGCGCGCTGCTTTCCGGCATGGCCATCGGCGCGTTCTGGAGCATGGGGCCCGTCTACGCATCGCGGGCGGGCTATGGGGAAGACTGGGTCGCCACGTTCATGAGCGCCGGCATCCTGGGCGGCGCACTGCTGCAGTGGCCGCTCGGCGCGCTGTCCGACCGTGTCGATCGACGGCGCGCCCTGGCGATCGCCGCCGCGCTCGCCGCCCTGTCCGCGCTGCCTCTGCTCGCAGGCGGTCTCGGGGAGATCGCGGCGATCGTCGCGATCGCCCTTTTCGGCGGCTTCGCGTTTGCGATCTACCCGATGGTGGTGGCGCATCTGGTCGACCATCTCACGGCCGAAGACATTGTCGCCGGCTCGAGCGCCGTGCTTCTCCTCTATGGAATCGGCGCGGCGATCGGACCCCTCGCGGTCGGGCTGTCGATGCCATGGGTGGGCATCTCGGCGCTGGCCCTGTACTTCGCAGCCACGCACGCCGTGCTCGCGTCGATCGCCTGGATCGCCGCGCGGCGCAAGCCGGAGGACGTCACCGAGCACGCGCACTGCGTGCCGATGGTGAGAACGTCGGCGGCGGTCCTGGACATCATGCCGACGCCGGAGCCGGCTCACGAGCGAGGCGAGGCCACCAGTGCCCCGGCGCCGGAACCGAAGGCGCTCTGAATACTGCCCTCCCTGCGCGCGATGGGCCGGTCCCGTCGCGCTCGACTCGGCGCGTCCAGGTCGTCGATGAATCCGCGCCGACTCCACCGTTCATGCAGTCTTCATTTCCGGCTCCCGATTCTTTGATCCGCTGGCGTGCCAACCCGGCTTGCCTCAACCCTTGTTGTCGCCGACGGTCGAATTCATGTCGCGTCGAATCAAGATTCCCGCGGGTGGCTGGGCCTGCCGACGATCGACCGGACCGAACTCGAGCGCCGATCGGCTCCAATGGCGCTTCACGCATATGCACGGTCGGATTTGTAAACGCGCCCAGCCCTGACTGCCACAACAATCTCCGGACGCCGTTGACGCCCGAGTCTTTCGGAAGCCAGTCGGTTGCAAGACTGCAAACAGCGATTTCAAAGGAGACAAGCCGATGAGTAGCAGTCAGGAATGGGCGCTAGAGCCCGGCATAGACAACAAGCAATTCTGGGGGCTGGATTTTCATAACCCGGTCTTTCCGGTTACCGCCAGCCTGATCGTACTGTTCATCATCTATGCGCTGATGGATCCCGCGCAGGCCAGTGCGCAGATGGTCGCCGCGCGAACCTGGTCGATCGACCATTTCGACTGGCTCTTCATGTTCGCAGGAAATGCTTTCGTCGTTTTCTGTGTCGCCCTGATCGTGCTGCCGGTCGGCAAGGTCCGGCTCGGCGGCGCCACCGAACGTCCGGAGTTCTCGACGATGTCCTGGTTCGCGATGCTCTTTGCGGCCGGAATGGGGATCGGGCTGATGTTCTGGAGTGTCGCGGAACCTGTGGCCTATTACACGGACTGGTACGGCACCCCTCTGAACGCCACCGCGAGGACTCCCGAAGGCGCCAGTGCCGCAATGGGGGCCACGATATTCCACTGGGGCCTCCACCCCTGGGCGATCTACGGCGTCGTGGCGGTCACCATCGGCTTCTTCACCTTCAACCTGGGGCTGCCGCTGTCGCTGCGCACGGCTTTCTATCCCCTGGTGGGCGATCGCGTGCGCGGTTGGTTGGGCCACTTCGTCGACATCATTGCGGCCCTGGCGACGGTGTTCGGCCTCGCCACATCGCTCGGCCTGGGTGCGATACAGGCTGCGAGCGGAATTCACTTCCTGACGGGTACGCCCAATACGCTCGATCTGCAGGTGGCGATCATCGTGGTCGTGAGTTGCATCACGCTCTTCTCCGTCTGGCGCGGCATCGACGGCGGGGTCAAGCTGCTGAGCAACATCAACATGACCCTGGCGACCGCCCTCATGGTGTTCGTCGCGATTGCCGGCGGCTTCATGGCCTTCCTGAACGGACTCTTCACGACGACGACGGACTACGCCGCCTTCCTGCTCCCCCTGTCGAACTGGATCGGGCGTGACGACCAGTCCTGGTTCCACGGCTGGACGGTGTTCTACTGGGCGTGGTGGATCTCGTGGTCGCCCTTCGTCGGCATATTCATCGCGCGCGTGTCGAAGGGACGCACGGTGCGCGAACTGCTGACCGCGGTGCTCCTGGTGCCGACGCTGGTGACCATCGTCTGGATGACCGCCTTCGGCGGCAACGCGCTGGCCCAATCGGCCGGCGGAATCGGCGAGCTCGCGAACGGCATTGGCGATGTGTCGCTGGCGATGTTCCAGATGCTCGCCAACATGCCGTTGAGCACGGTGACCTCGGCCTTGGCAGTCATGCTGGTGATGGTCTTCTTCGTGACCTCCGCCGACTCCGGCTCGCTGGTGATCGACAGCATCACCGCAGGCGGCAAGACCGACACGCCGCGCGGGCAGCGGGTGTTGTGGGCCAGCCTCGTCGGCCTGATCTCCGCGATCCTGCTGTCGGCGGGTGGAAAGGACGCGCTCGATGCCCTGCAGGCCGGCGCCGTGACCACGGGCCTGCCTTTCACGGTCGTACTGCTCGTGATGATGATCGGCCTCTACAAGGCCCTGCACCGGTTTCACTACCGCGCATGAGCACGGCGGCGCCCGCAGCCGGGCGCCGCACCCGATACCACCTCATGGCGAGGGGCCGCACAAAGCGATCTCGGTCCTGCATGCGGTACTCGCCGTCCCACGGCCCAGCGCCACAGGCCCGGCAAGCACGCCGCGGCGATTCCGCAGGGCCGCCCAGGCCAAGCTCGCGGGATCGCCTCACGCCTTCTCGCCGGGCCGGCGGTCTCCTCAGCCCGGGCCGCCGTGGGCCAATCGCCATACGACGCCGAAAAGCAAAAAAGCCAACCACCGCTAAGTGATTGGCTTTCGAGCTGAAACTTGGTTGCGGGGGCAGGATTTGAACCTGCGACCTTCGGGTTATGAGCCCGACGA
>DYFV01000131.1 GCA_020725025.1 Azoarcus sp. | reverse complement strand
CGGCAAAGACGAAGCGGTAGGCGGCGTCGATCACCGGCGCCCCGCGCGTGCCCGCTGCGAAGGTGTAGAGGCGCGATTGCAGCGGCCCGAAGGCGAGCGGCGGCGCCGGCTGGCCCGAGAGCAGCAGCCCGTCCGTTCCGGTCTCGTCGATGGCATCGAGCGTCTGCGCGTCGAACCGAGCGTTCCACACCTCCAGCACCCGCTCGACCGGACTCACCAGGTTGCCGAGATCGATGGTCGAAGGGATGACGTGGATGCGGTGATACCAGTCGGCCCCAAAGGTGGGCAGCAGAGCGCCGTTGACGCCGAGTCGCAGCTCGTCGACGGGCTGGGTGTCGAGTCGCGCGCCCGGACGCATGACCGAGCTCGCACTCTGGTCGAACGGAAAGGCGACCGGCACGCGCTCGGAGACCTCCGGCGAGCGCGACCAGGTCGGCGGCTCCTGGCGGGCGGCACCAGGCAGGATGGAACCGGGAAAGGTCGGCATGATCCGCTCAGGGGATGAGTCTCACGGCATAGCCGTGCACGCCGCTCTTGCCGTTCTTGGAGTGGGCCGGGAAGGCCATCCACTGCTCGGCGCCCAACGCGAAGGCCTCCGCCGGCGCGTAGTGGGTGATGTTGAGGTAGCGCAGGTGAGCGGTGTGGCCGAAGGGCGAGAAGAAGCCGGAAGGCCGCGCCACGAACAGGTAGAACGGCAGCATCGGCGTCACGCCGTTCAAGGTGTTGGGCACGTGCCCCCACCAGTAGCGCGCCAGACTGTCGCGCGGCGTGCCCGTGCCCCGTTCCCACAGCGCCTTGGCGCGCTTGCCGGTGAGCGCCCAGTCCTTGCAGACCGAGTGCCAGTCGGTGGCGCCGTCCACCTCGGCGAGAACGAAGTTCGCGCCGCCGTAGTACTTGTAATCGTTGAACGGCAGGCCGAAGTGCCGGTCGTGGTCGTAGCCGAAGACATAGTCGTTGAAGCCGCTGTACGTATAGGTGTAGGCGTCCGGGCCGAACGCGCCCGACACGAACGCCCCGCCGCCGTAGCTGCCGAACTTCGTGAGATCCCCGAAGGCGAGATGGTGATAGACGCCGGGCGAGACCTCGGCGACGAGCATGATCAGTTCGGGCGTGGCGGCCGAGAGTAGGTGGTAGGTGTTGGCGGTGCCCACCTCGAACAGGCCGCAGGCTTCGGCGCGGTAGCTCGTGGTGTTGCTCACGTAGCTGGCGTTGACGATCGATCCGGGTTGATCCCACCAGGGCTTGCCGGCATCGAATCCCGTCGAGCCGATCAGCCAGATGCCGGTGATGGTGTTGTAGCGTGTGGAGAGGCGCTCATTCACCGCGGAGCGCAGATGGACGTAGAGCCCGCCCTTGGCGAGCGACAGGGTCTGCCCGGTGCCGTCTGGGGCCCAGCGCAGCTGGGTCCAGCCGTTGGCCACCGCGAACACGCGCAGGGCGTCGAGCAGCTGATCGGGGTTGGCGGAGGTACCAGTCTGGTAGGCCATGGTCGGTCACGAAAGGCGCAGCGCCCAGTAGTCGCGCACGCTGGTGCGATACACGTTCTGCACCACGAGGTGGTCCACGCCGCCCACCGTGATCAGGTTCTCGGCGGCGTTGTTGAACCCGGAGACGTGATAGACGCCTTCCAACTCGCCGAAGAGGTCGTGATCGGTGCCGGAGTTGTTCTGCGTGAGCACGATGGGCGAGAGCACGTAGGTGCCATCCGGCGCCTCGCGCAGGTTGCCGAGGTAGGTGTAGTTCGTCGGCCAGACCGGGCGCGGCCCGTCGTAGCGATACTCGGACGACGAGTAGGCGAGGTTCTGGAACGGCAGCCAGGCGCCCGAGGGGCCGCGCAGCATGCAGGCGGTGTTGGCGTTGTTCTGTCCATCCTCGCCCGGGTCGACGAAATGGCGGTGGTTGGGCGAGGTCACGCTGTAGTTGCGGCCCCGCTGGCCGGTCATCGAGCCGCCGACGAGCAGCGGGTACGGGTACTGACCCGGCGTCGCGTAGGGCAGGACGAAGCCCAGGTGCGCCGCCTGGTAGACGGTCGAGATCTTCGCCACCACCACGGCACGCCGGCCGTTGGCCACGAACCAGTACGGGATCGCTGTGTTCCAGAGCGACATCATCGGCAGCCAGCCGCTGATCGCGCCCGGTTGCGTATAGAAGTCGTTGGCCGGGTTGAAGCCGATGAAGCCGTTCAGGTCCCACATGTAGTAGCCGGCCGTGGCGTTCTCGTAGGCCCGGATGCCGCAGTAGATCTCCTCGGCACCGGCCAGGCCGGGCGCTTTGAGGATGAGCTCTTTCGTAGCGGCGTCCGTCGTCCAGCGCAGCGCCTGCCACTGCTGGCCCGCGGCGACCAGATTCGGGTGAGTGGTGAGGAAGGCATGGAAGCGGTCCAGCAGATCGCGGTAATCGCTGGCCGTGCCGATTTCGAACGCCATTTACGCAAGCACCTGTCTGACGGCTCCCGCATTGCGTTGCAGGATGTTGAGGATGGTCTTCTCGCCTGCGGACGAGTTGAGGTAGTCGGCGGCCATCGCCGGATCGATCACGTTGACGATGCGCACGGACTGGCCCTGGGCCGGCGGGGGCGGCGTCTCGGGCACCAGCCCGCCGGCGGCGAAGGTGAGCCGGGGCCCCTGGATGCGCGGTCCGCCTTCGATGCCGTTGATCGCCTCCAGGAACGCCACGCCCACGCGCTTCACGGCGGCGGCGTTGACTACGTACTCGCCGGCGGAGAGCCGTGCCGGGATCGAGTCGCTGGTGGAGGTGCCCGGGCCGGTGACGTAGCCGCCGCCGGCGAAGCCCTGGAACAACGACGAGACCAGCGATCCCAGGCTGAACCCGCCCGCGCCGCCGCCCCCGAACAGGCTGCCGAACAGCGCCTCGGCGAGCTTCTGCGAGGCGATGCGGTTGATGGCGGCGAGCACCGAGCGGGCGAAGTCGGCGAAGGCGTCCTTGGCCGACTTGGCGCCGCTGCCGATGGCCTCGAACATCTGCGCGAAGCCGTCCTGCACCGCCCCGTCGATGGCGACCGCCACGTCGTCCACCACGAGCTTCACCTGCGCGATCTCGTTCTTCCAGGTCTGTACCCGGGCGACGGCCTCCGGGCCAATGGCCGCGGCGGCGGCCTCCAACTGCGGCAGGAGCGCATCGAGCGATTCGCCCGTCTGGCGATGCAGCGCAAGGATTTGGCTTCGTGCCTGGGATTCGGTGAGTAGCCCCGACTGGCGCTGCAGGTTGATCGACTCCTCGGATGCACGCATCCGGGCGAGCGCGTCGTTGAACTGGCGCTCGTAGTCGGCGAGATCGGCGGCCGCCGACTTGACGTCGATGAGGCGCCCGACCGTGGCCACGCCTTCGGTGTCGCCCTCGGCACGCAGCCGCTCGATCAGCGTCTGGTACTGCCGCTCGATCGCCGCGCGTCGATCCTGGCTGGTCGCCGCCCCGGTGAGGTCGAGCAGTTCGTCGCGCACCTTGGCAAGCTCCTCGCGCAGCTCGCGCTCGGCCTGGGCGGCCTTGCGGGCATTGGCGACCTCGACGTCCGCGCGCTTGTTGTTGAGGACGGTGAGCTCCGCTTCGAGCTTGGCGACCTCGGCTTTCGCCTTGAGGCGTGCCGGTTCGTCCTTGCCGGTCTTTTGCAGGCGCTGCTGCTCCGCGAGCGAGACCTGCACGCGCCGGATCTCCGCATCGATCTCCTGCTGCTCGATCCGGGTCTTGGCCGCGTAGTAGTCCTTGAGCGAGATCAGCCGGTCTTCGAGGGATGCGTCCAGCGCCCGCGCCTGACGGTCCAACGCGTCCTTGAGGAGCTTGAATTCGGCCTCGGCCTGGGCCTGCACGAGGGCGAGCTTCGCTGCTTCGCCTCCCTTGTCGGGGGCGGACAAGGCCTGCGGCTGCGGACGGCCGAAGACGCCCGGCTGGGTTGGCTCGGGGCGGATGCGCCGGGCGATGGCTTGCGCGGCCTCCCCGACGTAGTCGCGCGTGACGGCGTCGCGCACGGCTCCAGCCAACTCCTTCCCGAAATCCCGCACCTCGCCGAGCTGGCGGCCGAGTGCTGCGCGCAGCGCCTGCATCGAAAAGTCGCCGCTGAAGGCCGCTGCCACGTCCTGGCCCAAGGCCTTCGCCAGCTCTCCGATGTCGGAGAAGGCGTTACGAAAGCGCTCGACCAGGAAGGCGGCCGTGATGCCGACGACGCTGCCGATGGCGTTGAACGCGCCGATGACGACGTTGACCATCGCGCGGACGGCCGTGCCGATGGCGTTCAGCGCGCCGACCATCGCCGCGCGCACGCGGGCCCAGGAGAGATCGTTGGTGCCGACCAGCCTTCCTAAGGCGCTGACGACTTCGCCGACCTTCTCGACGACCAGGTTCCAGGCGGCGGCGACGATCTGCTTGATCGAGGCGGTCCTGCCGCCGAACTCGACCACGGCGTCGCGCGCCGAATAGAGTGCGCCCGCGAGCAGCCCCACGGCGGTCACGATGACGCCGATGGGCCCGCCCAGGAGCGCGAGCACCCCGCGCAACAGACCCGCGGCGCGACCGAGCAGGGACGTGGACGCTACTGCCTGAGCCACGGCACCGGAAGCAGCGGTGGCTTGCAGCCGGGCCTTGGCCGCATCCGCGACCAGCGCGCCGGTGGCAAGCCCTTGCGCACGTGCCTGAGCCAAGGCGGCATCGGCGAGCCGCACCCGGGCGAGCGCCTCGGCTTCCAGCGTGCGCAGGTTGGCCAGGCGCGCGGCCGCTTCCGCCCGGGCGGCAGCAACACTGGTCGCGAAGGCGCCGGCCATCCGCCCGAACGCGGCAACCAGCACGACACCGGCCAAGTCGATCAGCAGCTCGAGATGCCCGGCGACGAGCTGGATGGCCTGCGCCAGTCCCGCCGTCAGACCCGAGCTCGCGTCGCGTTCGCCGAAGGCTCGCTGGAAGGCGTTCTTGAGGCGGGTGAGCGCACCCGACACCGTATCGGGGAGGCTCGCGTACTCCTCGGCGAGGCGCGTCCGCTCCTTAAGCAAGGCGTCGAGCACGGCCTTCGAGGTGATCTTGCCTTCCTGCGCCAGGGCCCGCAGTGAGCCGAGCGGCACGCCCATGCCGTCGGCGATGGCCTGCGCCAGGCGCGGCGTCTGCTCGATGACGGAATTGAACTCCTCACCGCGCAGCTGGCCCGAGGCGAAGGCCTGCCCCAGCTGCAGCAGGGCACCGGCCGCCGCGTCGCTGGATGCGCCGGAGAGCGACACGGCCTGCCCGATGGCGTCGGTAGCCGCCAGCACGTCCGCCTGCGAACGCCCCAACGCCTGCACCGAGGGTGCGAGCCGCGCATAGAGAGTGATGGTCTCTGCCAGGGGCGCGCGGTTTTTCTGGGCGATCTCGAAGAGGGCCGCGTCGGCGCGGTTGAACTCCTCTTGCGAGGTGACCGCGAGCTTGAGGCGCGCCTGCAGGTTCTTGTACTGGTCGGCGACCTCGACCAGTTCGCGCACCCCCAGCCCAAGGCCGATCGCGCCGCCGATGCGGGAGAGCACCTGGCCGACCTGGGCGGCTTCGCCGCGCAGGCGGGCGAGATTTCCCTGTACGGACTGGAAGGCCCGTCGCGTCTCATCGACGGCGGTGATGAGGATCTGGGCACGGTTACCGGCCATCAGGCCTCCTGCCGGGCCGCCCCAAAGGAGGCCTGCGCCCCCTCGGGGGGCAGCGAACGGAGTGAGCGTGGGGGCTGATTCATCTCAAACCTTCGACATTGCTTTACGGATGGCCGCCGTCAGGCGGGGAAGATCGCCTCGCACCGAGCGGGCGAGGTCGAACCGTTTTCTCAAGCTCACGCGTCGCACGAGCACGGCGATGGGAATCTCCTGGCCGCGCCGCACGCGCCTGGCGCCGGTGCGCTCCCGCTCGGCACGGCGAAAGCGCGCGAGCGGCCGGGCGTTCTCGGCGATGTTCTCGGCCATCAGGATCTGCCGGCCGTTCTTCTCGATGAAGAAGGCATTGCCGGAGCGCATCAGGGCATCGATCACCCGAGCGAACGCCTTGCGCCCGATGCGCCGGTGCTGCGGCAGCAGCGGGACGAGCATCCGCCCCCGGATCGTTCCGCCCTGTTCGTGGATACCCAGCCAGGGCACTTTCGAGCCGATGTAGAGGGCCGGGAATTCCTTGGCCTTGCGGTCGAACACCTTGGCGTGCATCGAGCGGAGGAACTTCGGCTTCACGACCTTGAAACCGGCGCGCATTTCGCCCCGCGCCCGCTCGGCCATCACCTTGCCGGTGTCGCGCATCGCGCGGGCCACGGCGGTGTGGATCGCCTTGCGGGTGTCGCCCTGCCAGGCGCTGAAGCGCCGCCGATCCAGCAAGCCCTCAGCGACCAGATCGATCTTCATCACGCATGCCCCGATGGAGTTCGGTCTGGAGTTCACGGATGCCGTCGCGACTGCCCTGGGCGGCAGCGGTCATGACGGCAAGCCGGGTGGCGAGCCGTTCGTGTTCGAGGCGGCGATCGGCGGCGAGGAAGGCGTTCAGCTGGCCCAACGTGTAGCCGAGGATGTCCGGGTAGCGGTGACCGCCCCGTATCAGGCGGGCGATGGCGTCAGCCCAGCCAGACGGCCGTTCAGACGCTGCGCCAGATCGCCGACTTTCGGCGCGATCCGGCGCACGAAAAAATCCGCGTTCACCTCGAACACGGTCGCCGCCAGGGTGATGGCATCGTCGAGAGCCAGCGCGTCCACCCACTCGCGCGGTTGGCGGCTGGCGATCGCCAACCCGGTGAGCAAGGCATCGCCGTGGTCCGAGAGCAAGGCGAGCCAGTCCGGCTCGCCCGCCAGTCGTTGCGCGAAGGGCTGCACGGCCTTGAGCATCGCCGGCAGCTCGCCGAGCACCAGCGGGCTGATCGCGAGGCGTTGGCCGGCCAGATCCACAACTTGAGGCTGCGGCACGAGAACATCCAGATCGGAAGCACTCATCGTCATCCCCCTCACAGCAGCACGACGCGGCCGAACTGGCCGAGGTCGCCGGCGGCGGGCTTGAGCGTGTCGGCCAGCACCTGGCCCGAAAGCTCGAACTTCAGCAGCTCGTCGGTGATGACCGAGAGCTCCTTGGCCGGGTTGATGGCCACGCGGTAGAGATCGATCACCACCTCGCGGTTGCCGTCGGCGGTATTGAGTCCCTCGAAGCGCACCCAGCGCTCGGGCAGCGGCTGGGTGAACATGGCGGTGACCGATGCCGTGCCGTAGGCGTAGTCGACCTTGAAGGGCTCGACGTAGGGTCCGCCGGTGGTGGCGTCGAGGATCACCAGCGAGCCGTGTTTGGCGTTCACCGAGTACTGCGCGGTCGGCAGGGTCTTGGGGGTGGCGCTGGAGTCCTTCACCACCACCGACGAGACGTCCTGCTTGGCGAGCAGGTAGAGGCTGCCGGGGGTGACCGGGTTCGGCAGCGCCTCGGCGGTGACCGTGCCCGGGGTCTGGGCGGTGGTGGCGCCGTAGAGGGCGAGCGCCAGGTTGGTCGCGATGAGCTCCTCCAGCGTGCAGGCGAACTCGCCCTTCTTGGTCTTGATGAGCTGCAGGTCGGTGAGGCGCTGGCCGCTCACCGACTCCTGGTGCTCCAGGGTCTCCACCGAGAGGGAGACCTTGAGTTCGGGCACGTTGCCCACGTAGGCCAGGCCCTGCGGGTTGCCGAGTGCGTCGCGGGCGCCGATGTAGACGCGCCCCTGTCCGGAAAAGTAAGGCATGGTCAGTCTCCTTTACGGGTCTTGATCGGGGTCTGGGGTTGAGGGTCGGCCGGCCGCGCGGCTCCGCGCTCGATCAGCCCCCGCGCGGTCCCGCGCTCGATCAACCATTGCGCCGCTGCCTCGTCGAGATCGAGGATCTCGCCGGGGGCGTGGAGTCGGCCGGCGTGGGTGTGCGGTTCGATGAGTTCGATGTGCATGGTGACTATCCTTTTTGGGTGAGGTCGGAGGCCAGGGTGCGGTAGCGGATCTCGTAGCGCGCGGGCACGGCCAGGGCTTGGCTGTCTGCGTCCTCCGCGTCCCACTCGCAGTCGATCTCGCGCACGCCCAGGGCCAGCCCGCCGAGGCTCGGCTCGGCCATGAGCGCGCCGTGCGCCGCGACGATGAGCGCGTCGGCCACGTCGAAGGCGTCGCCTTCGCG
>DYFV01000024.1 GCA_020725025.1 Azoarcus sp. | reverse complement strand
CCGTCGCGACCGGCTGGCGCTCAAGGAACTCGAGCTCTCGGTGTCCCGCCCCTCCCGGTCGTGTCGCAAGTGGCCCGCCAGGCCGACGAAGACCGATCACTCTCATAGACAGACGGAGTCAACACGACATGAGTCAGGACCACACCAAGGCGCTCGATCCGCAGCCCGACGCGGGGCGGCGCAAGTTCCTCAACACCGCGGCCTTCGCCGGTCTCGCCGGAGCGGGCCTGTCGGTCGGGCTGTCGGCATGCAAGCAGGAACAGGCCGCAGCGCCCGCGACCGCTGCCCCCGCCGCGGGCCCGATCTCGTCGGCCCACGCGAGCAGCGCCGGCGTGCACCTGAAGCCGGGTGAGCTCGACACCTACTACGGCCTGTGGTCCGGCGGCCACACCGGGGACATGCGGGTGCTGGGCCTGCCCTCCGGGCGCGAGCTGCACCGCATTCCGTGCTTCGTGCCCGACGCACTGGTGGGCTGGGGCATCACCAACGAATCCAAGGCCATCATGGGCACCAAGCCCGACGGCAGCCTCAAGTACACCGTGGGCGACACCCACCACACCCACGCCTCCTACAAGGACGGCAACTACGACGGCCGCTACGCCTGGATCAACGACAAGATCAACAGCCGCATCGCGCGCATCCGCCTCGACTACTTCGTCTGCGACAAGATCACCGAGCTGCCCAACGTGCAGGGCTTCCACGGGATCTTCCCGGACAAGCGCGACCCGGTCGATCCGGCCATCAACTACACCACCCGCGTCTTCTGCGGCGCCGAGTTCCACACCCCGCTGCCCAACGACGGTCGTGACGGCGACAGCCCGGACAAGTACCGCGCGCTCTTCAGCTGCGTGGACGCCGAGTCCATGGAGGTGCGCTGGCAGGTGCTGATCGACGGCAACTGCGACCTGGTCGCCACCTCCTACGACGGCAAGCTGGCGGCCTCCAACCAGTACAACGTGGAAGGCGGCCACCACTACGAAGGCATGATGTCGGCCGAGCGCGACGCATGCGTGTTCTTCAACATCGCCCGCATCGAAGAGGCGGTGAAGGCCGGCAAGTTCAAGACCTACGGCAGCTCCAAGGTGCCGGTGGTGGACGGCACCCGCGAAGCCAATACCGATCCGAAGACCGCGCTCGTCGCCTACGTCTCCGTGCCGAAGAACCCGCACGGGGTCAACGCCAGCCCGGACGGCAAATACTTCATCTGCGCCGGCAAGCTCTCGCCCACCGGCACCGTGATCGAGCTCGCCAAGGTCCTGCAGTGGTTCGACGGCCAGCTGCCCGAGATCGACAAGGCCATCGTCGCGGAAATCGAGCTGGGCCTGGGCCCCCTCCACACCGCCTTCGACGGCCGCGGCAACGCCTACACCACCCTGTTCCTGGACAGCCAGGTGGTGAAGTGGAACGTTGACAAGGCGATCCAGTTCTACGCCGGCGACAAGAACGCGCAGTACGTGGTCGACCGCCTGGACGTGCAGTACCAGCCGGGCCACATCAACGCCTCCCAGTCGGAGACCGCCTTCGCCGACGGCAAGTGGCTTGCGGTCGGATGCAAGTTCTCCAAGGACCGCTACCTGCCGGTGGGCCCGCTGCACGCCGAGAACGAGCAGCTCATCGACATCTCCGGCGAGAAGATGGTGCTGGTTGCGGACCACCCGGTGCGCCCCGAGCCCCACGACTTCATCATCTTCAAGCGCGAGCTCCTGAACCCGAAGCAGGTGTACTCGCTCGACGAGTTCCCGAACGCGGTGAAGGACCCGAAGGAAACCGGCGTCTTCCGCAACGGCAACAAGGTCACGGTGAAGATCACCTCGCAGGCCCCGGCCTTCGAACCGCGCGAGTTCAAGGTCAAGCGGGGCGACGAGGTCACCATCATCCTCACCAACCTGGACAAGGTGGAGGATCTCGCCCACGGCTTCGCCATCCCGAAGTACAACGTGAACTTCATCGTCAATCCGCAGGAGACCAAGTCGGTCACCTTCAAGGCCGATACGGCGGGCGTGTACTGGTGCTACTGCACCCACTTCTGCCACGCGCTGCACCTGGAGATGCGTGCGCGCATGATCGTCGAGGCCTGAGCGGCCCGACGCCCTCACACGTCGCCGTAGCGTCCCCGGCCTGCGGCGGGTGTACGCCGCGTCCGCCTCCGGGCGGACGCGGACTCGATAGGGTGAGTCATTCGGGGGGCCTCGGGCCCCTCGCTTTTTCTGCCCCGCATTTCAGAAATCGTTAATTTGTTAATTGATACGGGACAAGTACATCCCGGGGGCCGCTTCTTAGACTTGCTCCCGACCGTCAAACGGAACGCACCATGAGAATCCTGGCTTCAATCAGGTCCGCATTGCTCGCGTTCGCCGCAATCCTGGTGTCCGGCGCAGCCCACGCGGACGCCTACGAGGCGAAGCTTCCGCCCGAGATCGATACCGCGCCCGCGCTCTGCGACTACGCGCCCTGCGCCGAGGTGCTGCCGGGTGCCACCGTGTTCTCGGAGCGCAAGGGGCGCCCGCACTACGTGGAAGGCTACGCGGAGGAAAACGGCCGGCGGCGCCTGGTGGGCTACGTGATGCTGTCCACCGACATCACCGACATCCCCGCCTATTCCGGCAAGCCGGTGATCACGCTGATCGGCATGGACACGGCCGGCAAGTTCGCCGGCGTGAAGATCCTCAAGCACTCCGAGCCCATCCTGCTGCTGGGCATCCCGGAATCCGCCCTGGTGCGCTTCAACGATCAGTATCTCGGCAAGTTCGTGGGCAGCAACATCGAGATCGGCCGCTCCCGCCCCGAGGAGGAGATCATCGGCCTGGACGCGATCTCGGGCGCCACCGTAACCGTGATCGCGCAGAACCAGGTGATGATGACCTCCGGCGCCGCGGTCGCCCGCCAGGTCGGCATCCTGGAGCCCACCGTGCGCGAGCAGGCGCGCTTCGTCGAGCGGGGCCACCGGCCCGATTGGGCCACCCTCGCCGAGGAAGGCAGCGTCCGGCGCCTGACCGTGAAGCCCGAGCAGGTGGGCCTGCCGCGCACCGGCGAGCCCTTCATCGACCTGTGGTTCGGGTATCTCAACCAGCCCGACGTCGGCCGCGCCATCCTCGGCGATTCGAGCTGGCGCAACCTCATGAACCAGCTCGCCGAGGGCGAGCACGCCATCTTCGTTATCCGCACCGGCGGCGTGGAGTCCTTCAAGGGCTCGGGCTTCGTGCGCGGCGGCATCTACGACCGCGTCCAGCTCCGTCAGGGGATGGACGCCTTCACCTTCCGCGACCTGGACTACCGCAACCTGTACGGCGTCGCCGCCGCCGGCGCGCCGGCCTTCGACGAGTCGGCCATCTTCATCGTGCGCTCGGAGGCCTTCTCCGCGGCCTATCCGTGGAAATTCGTCTTCCTCGGCAACCGCATCGACCGGGCCACCGGGGCGCGGAGCTTCGCCAACTTCGACACCGAGTACTGGCTGCCCGAGAGCTATCTCGAGGGCGGCCGCCCGGAGGTCGTGAAGCCCGACGCGCCGTGGGTGAAGGTGTGGAAGACGCGCGCGCTGGAGATCGCGCTCTTCGCCGCGCTGCTCGTGGCGGTGGCGGTGGTGTACGCCAAGCGCGACGCGCTGACCCGCCGCTCGACGCGCAAGAACAAGTGGCCGGTCAACGCCTTCAAGTACACCGCCTGGGTCGCGAGTATCGGCTTCGTGGGCTTCGGGCTGCTCGCCCAGCCCTCGATCACCCAGGTGCTCACCTGGTTCCACGCCCTGCTCTTCCAATGGACGTGGGAGCTCTTCCTCACCGACCCCTTCATCTTCCTGTTCTGGATCTTCATCATCGTCACCGTCTTCCTGTGGGGACGGGGCCTGTTCTGCGGCTGGCTGTGCCCCTTCGGCTCGCTCTCCGAGCTCCTCTTCAAGGTGGGCGGCGCGATCGGCCTGAAGCGCTTCCAGTTCAAGCTGCCCAAGCCCTGGCACGACCGGCTGAAATGGGTGAAATACGGCGTGTTCTTCGGGCTGCTGGCGGTGTCCTTCTTCTCCATGGGCCTGGCGGAGAAGCTCGCCGAGGTGGAGCCTTTCAAGACCACCTTCCTCGTCGGGCTCTTCAACCGCAGCTGGCCGTACACGCTCTTCGCCGCGGGGCTGCTGGGCCTGTCCATCTTCATGGAGCGGCCCTTCTGCAAGTACCTCTGCCCGCTCGGCGCCTCGCTGGCGATGCCTTCGACCTTCCGCTGGTTCGGGCTCAAGCGCAAGCAGGAGTGCGACCACTGCCACGCCTGCGCGGCGGGCTGCGGCTCCCAGGCGATCGACGCGGACGGGCGCATCGACCAGCGCGAGTGCCTGCACTGCCTCGACTGCATGGTGCTCTACACCGACGACCACGCCTGCCCGCCCCTCGCCCAGGAGCGCAAGCGCCGCGCCAAGGCCGGCCTCGCGCTCACCCCGATCGGCGCCGACGGCTACTTCATCCCCATCAAACCCGTCCCGGCCGCGTCCGGCCGGAACTGAGCCCCTGGAGATCGAAATCATGGTCGATCCACGCATGATGACCGACCCTGCCGAGCCGCCCTACGCCGCCCGCAGCGGAGTAGCCCTCCTCGCCGCCGAGATCGGCGACCACTTGTGGCCCTGGAGCCGCCGCGGCTTTCAGCGGCAGCGGGCGGTCCAGGCCGGCGGCCTCGCCCTGGCCCTCGCCGCCACCGTGGTATGGGTGCTCGCCGCAATGGGCCAGCTGGAAGCGGGCGCAGTGATCGGCTGGTGGTTCGGCTGGAGCGTGTTCGAGGTGGCGGTGCGGATGGGCTCCAAGCCCTACGTGAAGGAAGGACCCTGGTGGGGCCGCCGCTACCGGGTGGCGAACACCATGGACATGGTGTGCTACGTGGGCTTCAAGAACCTGCTGGTCGGGGCGAGCCTGTTCCTTGCCCTGAAGTCCGCCGGCCTGCTGCTCGCCTGAGCCGAATCGCCCGATGATGCATTCGCTGCCCCTTCGCGTCGCCCTCGCCTGGCTCTGCCTGCTGGCATTGCTGCCGGCCGGCGCGATCGCCGCCACCTGGAGCGTCGCCCCCGGCGAATCAATCCAGGCCGCCATCGACCGCGCCGCCCCCGGCGACGTCGTCGAGATCGCCCGCGCCCGCTACACCGAGAACCTGCGCATCGAGAAAGCGCTCACCCTCCGCGGCATCAACCGCCCCACCCTCAGCGGCGGCCTGGCCGGCGACACGATCCGCGTCGTCGCCGAGAACGTGACCATCGAAGGGCTCATCGTCTCCGACTCGGGCGACAGCTTGCGGGACCAGAACGCGGGGATCTACATCCAGCCCGGCGCCCACGGCGCGGTGGTGCGCGACTGCGACCTCGCCTACAACCTCTTCGGCCTGTGGATCGAGCAGGCCAACGACGTGGTGATCGAGGGCAACAACATCACCGGCAAGCGCGACTACCTCTCCAGCCAGCGGGGCAACGGGATCCAGCTCTACAACACGCGGCGCGCCCAGATCCTCCACAACCGGGTGAGCTTCGTGCGCGACGCGGTCTATGTGGACGTCTCCCACGACGCGGTCTTCCGCGGCAACAAGCTGCACCACAGCCGCTACGGCACCCACTACATGAACTCCTACCGCAACCTGTGGGAGGACAACGAGGTGTGGATGAACCGGGGCGGGCTCGCGCTGATGGAAGTGCGCGACCAGCTGGTGCGCAACAATCGGGTGTGGGGGAACTCCGACCACGGGATCATGCTGCGCACCATCCAGGACGCGGTGGTGGAGAACAACATCGTGGCGGGCAACGCCCGCGGCTTCTTCATCTACGACGCCGAGTACAACGCGCTGCGGGGCAACCTCGTCACCGACAACGTGGTGGGCGTGCACATCTCGGCGGGCTCCAAGAACAACCAGGTCGAGATGAACGACTTCGTGGCCAACCGCGAGCAGGTCCGTTACATCGGCGCCCGGGACGAATTGTGGGGAATCAAGGACGGCAACCACTGGAGCAATTATCTTGGCTGGGACCGCAACGGAGACGGCCTGGGCGACGTGCCCTACGAGGCCAACGACCTGGTCGACCGGCTCTCGTGGCGGCACCCGATGATGAAGCTGCTGCTGGCGAGCCCCGCGGTGCAGACCCTGCGCCTGGTGGGCCGGCAGTTTCCCCTGCTGCGGGCGCCGAGCGTGGTCGATCCCAACCCGCGGCTCGCGCCGCACAACACCAACTGGAGCGAATGGCGTGGCAAGCACTATCCCGGCACGCGCTGAGGCGAACGACGCGGTGATCGAGGTCCGCAACGCCGCCCGGCACTACGGCGCGGTGCGCGCGGTCGACGGCGTCGACCTCAGCGTCGGCCGCGGGGAGCTCTTCGGCCTCATCGGCCACAACGGGGCGGGCAAGAGCACGCTGTTCAAGATGATGCTGGGGCTCATCCCCGCCACCTCGGGGGAGATCCGCATCGACGGCGCGGCGGTGACCGGGCGGGACTTCCGCGCGGTGCGCCGGCGCATCGGCTACCTGCCCGAGAACGTGGTGCTCTACGACAACCTCACCGGACTGGAGACGCTGGCCTTCTTCGCGAAGCTCAAGGGGGTGGCAGCCGCCGAATGCGCGCCGGCCCTCGAGCGCGTGGGGCTCGCCCACGCCGCCGGCAGGCGCGTGCGCGAATACTCCAAGGGCATGCGCCAGCGGCTGGGCTTCGCCCAGGCCCTGCTCGGCCGGCCGCAGATCCTCTTCCTCGACGAGCCGACGACCGGCCTGGATCCGGAGGCGATCCGCGAGTTCTACGCCGTCCTGCGCGGGCTCAAGGCCGAGGGCGTCACCATGATCCTCACCTCCCACATCCTCGCCGAGATCCAGGAGCGGGTGGACCGGCTCGCCATCATGGCCGCCGGCAAGGTGCAGGCCGCCGGCACGGTGCAGGCCCTGCGCGAAGCGATGGACCTGCCCCTGTGGTTCCGGGTGAAGCTCGCCCGCGAGGACTTCGAGCCGGTGCGCGCCGTGCTGGGCGGGCTGCCGGTCACTGCGGTCGAGGCGCGCGAGGACCACGTCGCCGTGCAATGCCGGCGCGAATCGAAGATGGTCGTGCTCGAGGCGCTCGCCGCCCTCGACGGCCGGGTGCTCGACCTGCACGTGGACGAGCCTTCCCTCGAGGACGTCTTCTTCGGCTTTTCGGACTGAAACCCATGGAACTCAGGCAGATCGGCACGATTGCCGGCAAGGAATTCTGGGACCGCATCCGCAACCGCTGGGTGCTCGCGGTGGCGCTGGTGTTCACCGTGTTCGCGCTGGTGATCGCCTACTTCGGCGGCGCCCAGCAGGGCGCAGTGGGTTTCCGCTCCATCGAGTTCACCATCGCGAGCCTGGTGAGCCTGGTGATCTACCTCATCCCGCTCATCGCGCTTGTGCTGGGCTTCGACGCGGTGGTGGGCGAGCGCGAGCGTGGCTCCCTCGACCTGCTGCTGTCGATGCCGATCACCCGCTTCGAGCTCCTGCTGGGCAAATACCTGGGCCTCGCTGCCGCGCTGGCCTTCTCCACCGTGGCCGGCTTCGGCCTGGTGGCGGTGGTGCTCGCCGCGCAGCTGGACGTCGGCTCGCTCTTCCATTTCTTCGGCTTCATGGCGAGCTCGGTCCTGCTGGGCATGGCCTTCCTCAGCCTCGCGGTGATGGTCTCGGTGTTCGCCTCCGACCGCACCCGCGCCTCGGGGCTCGCCATCGCCCTGTGGTTCTTCTTCGTGCTGGTGTTCGACCTCATCCTCCTGGGCGGGCTGGTCGTCACCGGCGGTGCCTGGGGCGGCGAGATCTTCCCCTACCTGCTGCTCGCCAACCCCGCGGACGTGTTCCGCATCCTCAACATCTTTTCGCTGGACGACGTCCGTACCCTGTACGGGCTCGCCACCGTGTTCCCGCCCGCACTGGCCGAGCCCTGGCTGCTCGGTCTGGTGATGGCCGCATGGATCGCCGCGCCCCTGGGCGTGGCCGCCTGGAGATTCCGCAAGTGATTCGAACCCGACGCACCCCCTTCGCCACCACGCTCGCCGCCGCGCTTGCGGCGGTCCTCCTCACCGCCTGCGGCGAACCCGCCGACAAGGCCACCGCCCTCGTCCCCGTGGAGATCGACCACCACACCTCGTGCGCCCTCGACGGGATGCTGCTCGCCGACTACGGCGGCCCCAAGGCGCAGATCCACTTCGCCAACCAGGCCGAGCCGGAGTTCTTCTGCGACACGGTGGAGATGTTCCACATGATCCTCAGCCCCGAGCAGATCCGCCCGGTGCAGGCGGTCTACGTCCAGGACATGGGCAAGGCCGACTGGGACGAGCCGCGCGGCCACTGGATCGACGCGAAGACCGCAGTGTACGTGCAAGGCAGCAAGCGCCGCGGCTCCATGGGGCCCACCATCGCGAGCTTCGCCCAGGTCGAGGATGCGAACCGCTTCGCCGCCGAGCATGGCGGCAAGGTCCTGCGCTTCGCCGAGATCACCCCGGACATGGTGGTGCTCGACGGCGGCGCCCTCCACGACAGCAGGATGTGAGCCCATGGACGCCTTCCGCTCCGTTCTTCCCCCCGAGCAGGCCGTCGAGCTCGACCGCCTTTCGCGCCTGCTGTTCGAGCTGCGCCATTACCGCAACCAGGTGCTCGCTCACTACGGCGCCGCGGACGAGACCGAGCTGCGCGCCCGCATCGAGTGCGGCGAGCTCGATGAACATCCGGCCTGGGAGCACTACCTGGGCGCGCGCATCCTGGCCGACACCCGCGAGGCGGCGCGCACGGCCCTCGCCGAGCACCTGAAGGGCACCGCCGTTCCGGCGAGCCTGCATCTGGAGCTCGCCGAGACCCTGGGCGAGGCGCTCGGCGCCGAGCTCGCGGCCGCGCCCCAGCCGGCCCTGGACGCCCTCGTGCTGCGGCTGGCGAACGGCATCGAGCTCACCGTGCGCTACGCCGCGCCCGACGCCTACTCCCTGCGCTGGACGCGCGGGGAGGCCGAGTGCGGCATCGACACCGCGCCCGTGCACCGCGACCTCGCCACCTCCCCCAACCACTTCCATGACGCGGCCGGCCGCACGCTGGCCGACCCCGTGACGGACCCGAAGGCCGCGCCCGCGGAGAACGTGATCCGGCTCGTGCACCGCCTGACCGCGGAGCCGACGCTCGGCTCCGGGGTGTGAGCCCGATGCGCGTGCGCGCCGCCCGCCTGCTCGGCGCCGGGGCCCTCCTCGCCCTGGCGGCGGGGGCCGCCGCCCTCGCCGTACCGGCAGGCAGCCCGCGCACCGCAAGCTTCGATCCGCTCGACCAGGAAGTCTGCATCGTCGCCCCGCCGATTCCCTACGACCCTGCCTCCGGGCTGGCGATGCTCGCGCCGCGCCCCATCCCGCCCCAGGCCCGCTGCCCGGTGTGCGGCATGTTCCCGGCGCGCTCGCCCCGCTGGGCGGCCCAGCTCATCTTCCGCGACGGCGCGGCGCAGTTCTTCGACTCGCCGGTGAATCTCTTCATCTACCTGCGCAACATGAGCCGCTACACCGGCGCCTATACGGCCGCGGACGTGGCGGCGAGCTTCGTCACCGACGCGACGACAGGCGAGTGGACGCCCGCAGACGCCGCGCATTTCGTGCACGGCTCGGACGCCGCGGGTCCGATGCGCGACGGCAATCTCCCCGCCTTCGCCACCCGAGAAGCGGCCGAGGCCTTCGCCGCCGAACGGGGCGGCGAAGTGCTCGCCGCCGGCGCGGTGACGGACGAGCTGCTGAGCGTCTTCGACCGGGGTCGGAAGACGCACCGGCATTGAGCTGCGCCGGCGAGAGCAGGCGCGAGCGGATGTTCGCGTCTTCCGCCGCGCCTAAGCGTCCGCGCCTTCGAGATGGGCGAGGATGGCGTTGAGCATGGCCCCGCCCAGCCGCTTGCTGCGCTGGCCGTTCCAGCCGGTCTGGCCATCGGGCAGGTTGGCGTTGTCCTTGAAGGGCATCTCCAGGGTGAGCGACACGCAGCCGAAACGGTGGGCCACCCACTTGCTGGCGAGGGTGAGCAACTCCTCGCCGAAGCGGCCGCGCTCGTAGCCGTGCTCGGTCTGAAAGTCGGGGCTCGCCGCCGCGAGCGCGGCCACCAGGCGCGCCTGCTGCCGCGCCGTCACCTCGGTGAAGCCCGGCACCTCCTCGGCGGTCGAGAAGAACACGTAGGGCAGCGTCTCGTCCCCATGGATATCGAGGAAGAGCGCGCAGCCCGTCTTCTCCATTTCCTCGCGCACCAGGAAGACCTCGGGCGAGTGCACCGGATCCGGCTCGCGCCATTCCCGGTTGAGGTTGCGCCCCGCGGCGTTGGTGCGCAGGTTGCCGCGCACCGCCCCGTCCGGGTTCATGTTGGGCACGATGTGCAGGACCGCCCGCTCCCGCACCCGCCGCGCGACCGGATCGGCGGCGTCGAGCAGGCGCTCCAGCAGCCCCTCGACGAACCACTCCGCCATCGTCTCGCCCGGGTGCTGGCGCGCGATGATCCACACCGGCCGGCGCGCCGGTGCGGCGCGTCCGACCACTACCCGGTCCAGGTCGCGCCCTTCCACCGTCGCCCCCAGGCTGTCGACCTGGGCGAAGGGGGACATCTCCACCCGTCCGAGCAGATCCAGGTGGCGCTCGTAGGAATACGGCTCGAAGTAGGCGTAGTAGATGCTGTTGCGATCGGGCGTGTGCTCGACGACGAGCTGTCCGTCCTCATAGCGCGTGCCGGGGACGCGGAACCAGTTGCGCCGGTCGTAGGACGCGACGCAGCGGTAGCCCGGCCAGCCGTCGGGATAGGCCGCCGCGGCGGCGTTCTCGAACACCATGCGGATACGCTGGCCGGCGGCGTCCAGCAGGCGGAAGTGGAACCACTGCCGGAAGTCGGCGGCGTTGTCGGCCCGCAGCCGCAGCCGGATGTCCTGCGGATCGGCGAGGCTCAGCACCTCGATGGCGCCGGCGTCGAAGTTGTGGCTGATCTTGAGGCTCATGCCTTCTCCTGGGGTTGCCCCTTCACATCAGGCGTCGGCGGAACACCAGGGTGTCGCCGTCGGAGGCTTCGGGCGCAAAGGCGTAGCCGTCCGCGGCGAAGTCGAGCAGGCCGTCCACCTCCTCCACCCGATTGCGGATCGCGTGCCGGACCATCAGTCCCCGCGCGCGCTTGGCGTAGAAGCTGATGATGCGGTAGCGCCCGTCCTTCCAGTCCTCGAAGACCGGCGTGACGACCCGTCCCACGAGCCGCGCCGGCTTCACCGATTTGAAGTACTCCTCGGAGGCGAGGTTCACCAGCACCGCCTCGCCGCCCGCCTCGCGGCGCGCGGACAGGAGCCGGTTCAGGGCCGTGGTCTGGGTCTCGCCCCAGAATGCGTAGAGGTTGCGCCCGCGCGGGTTGGGTAGCCGTGTGCCCATCTCCAGCCGGTAGGCCTGAATCAGGTCGAGGGGCCGCAGGAGGCCGTACAGGCCGGAGAGGATGCGCAGCCGCTCCTGCGCCCAGGCCACCTCGTCCGCGTCCAGGCTCTTCGCGTCCAGGCCATCGTAGACGTCGCCGTTGAAGGCGAACAGCGCCGGTCGTGCGTTGTCCGGGCCGAAGGGGCGCGACCAGCTCGCATAGCGGGCGACATTCAGGGTCGCCAGCTGGTCCGAGAGGCTCATGAGCTCGGCCACCTGGGCCGGCGAGTATTCGCGCAGGATGTCGACCAGCGCCGCCGCATCGTCGAGGTAGTCGGGCTGGGTGTGGGTCGGTATGGTTATTTGTGATTCGAAATCCAGCGCCTTGGCCGGAGAAATGACGAAGATCATGGATAGGGGTTGAGGATCGAAGAGCGGGACATGTTAGCACCGCCCGTCTCTCGCCATGCTTTGCGCACCCTGCTTCCGGTATCCGCGCTCGCGGCACACGGAATTCAGACGACGAAGGGGCCTCCGATGACACCCGGAGGCCCCTTCCCTTCTTGCGGGCGCGGGCTCGCGCCCGCGCTGAACGCTTAGAAACTCACACGCACACCGGCCGCGACGGAGTAGCCGTCGGCAGAACCGTTTTCACTCGAGTAGCCGCTGAGGTCCAAGTAGCCGGCAACCTTCCTGCCCGTCGAGAACTGCAGTCCGAGCTTCGCCGAGGCGTAGGTCTCCGGCAGGTCGTGCATCGCGATGCGGGAGGTCGTCCCGCCGATACCGGCAAGTCCCGCATTCAAGTCGGGATTGCGCTGATCGAGCGCTTGATGCACTTCTAGCGCAGCGGACGCCGTCAGGTCCAGCGGACCCGCCTGGAAGCTCTTCGCAAGACGCCCGCCCAGGAACGCCTCCCACTGCGACGTCTCCTGGCTGCCATACTCGAGTGCTCCCGCCCCGCTTTCGGTAAAGCCGGATATCGTCGTATGCACGTACTGCGTGCCGGCATACGGCGAGAGGGTCAGGGTGTCGTTCACGACGTATTCCGCACCGAGGCTCACCGAGAGCAGCCCCTGCAGCGCGTCCGTGTCCCCGCTGATGCCGCTCCCCCGCGAAATGTCGATTTCACCGCTCCGTACGCCGAAGACGCCGTCCACGTACCAGTCGGTCGCCTTGGCAGCGTTGAGGTCGGACAGGTACTTCCGGCCGAACGCGGACAGACCGTAAAGCTCCGAGCTGCTCTTGCCGACGGCGCCGGAGGTATCGGAGCGCGTGTCATCGTAGCCGAACGCGAAGCCCACCGAGAGATCGCGCCGGAGCGCCTTCTGGTAGCCGACGGTGATGCTCTCGGTACTGCTCTTGAAGCCGTTCAGCGTACCGTGGGCGTCCCGGAAATTATCCGAGCCCGACACCTCGACAAACAGATCGCCCGCGCTCGGGGAATTCGCCCCGAGCGAGACCGGGCCGGCCGCGGCGAGCTTGATCGGACCGTAGGCGGCGAGCACGCGGTCGCGCCCCGAACCCGGCATATTGGCCAGACGATGCCGGATGTCGCCCATGCGTCCTGCAGCGTTCCAGAACACCGGTTGCTGCACATGCTGCACGGGCGTCGGGACGGCGCCCGCACCGCCGGTCAGATTGAAGATGTAGGCCGCGAGATTGACCGCGTAGATCTGCGCAAAATCGCTCGCTCCGCCAAGGTAGAAGTCGAGCGGGATGGTCGAGTAGTAAACGTGCCCGCCATCCACCGCGTAATGTACGTCCACGGCGTGATTCGGATCGGTCCGGGTCAGCGTGACCACCGTCCCGTCCGGCAGTGTCGCCACCAGCGCGTACCCGTGGCTGGAGGAATTTCCCCCGTCGAGCGTGTCGTCGGTGATCACCCCGCCCGGGCCATCGAGCAAGTCGGGAGCGGCGGAGGTCGTCTGGATTTCGGCGTCGTCGGTGAAATCTCTCACGAACGTGATGGCCGATGCGCCCGGAATCACCGTTGAAGCCTCGGTGACGCGCCGGTCGTGGAACAACAAAGTACCGCCGTTGGCGACAAAAGCATTGACCGCCGCCTGACTGCTCGTCAGATCGGCCGCGTAGCCACTGTTGCTCGGGTTCAGTATCCACAGCACGTCCACGTTCGCCAGGTTCGCTCCGGCGAGCGTACCGAGCGAGAGCGGCGTATGGCCTGCGGCGGTGATGGCGGTCTCGGGGGACGTGCTCCCCGGACTGCCCAGCACGACGTAGCCGATCGTGCCCGCAAGCGCGGGAGATCCGTAGGAGACCAGGCCCGAACAGGCAAGCGCCAGCGAAATGCGCCTGAGCGATACGCCACACCATCCCTTCCTTTCGACCTGCAATCGAGTGCTCATGTGCTTCCCCTTTTCTTGTTGATTTGCCTTCGTCCGACGCGACATTTCGTCGTCGTGCTCGGCTGTAAACCGAGCCTCTCTCAGGGGTATTTGGTCGCCGCGTTTCGCCTTTCGGTCTCGCAGCCTGTTGACGTCCTGGAATGCCATGCGGGTCAGGCTGAAAGTGTATCCTGTACCTGAATATTGGTATATCCCTCTTTACTCATTCTTGGGCATTTGACACACCCGCCCCGATTGCGCACCATTCGGCGCCTACGGACGGTTCGAACCCCAGATGTCCTCATCCCCCCTGCTCCAGCGCTCGCTCCGCAGCGTCTGGCATCCCTGCACCCAGATGAAGCAGCACGAGACGCTGCCGCTCGTGCCCATCGTGCGTGGCGAGGGCGCGTGGCTGGTCGACGCCGACGGCCGGCGGCTGCTCGACGGCGTGAGCTCCTGGTGGGTGAACCTCTTCGGCCACTGCAACCCGCGCATCAACGCGGCGCTGCGCGAGCAGCTGGAGACCCTCGAGCACGTCATGCTCGCGGGCTTCACCCACGAGCCGGTGGTGCGGCTCTCCGAGCGGCTCGCCGCGCTCACCGGGCACCGGCTCGGCCATGCCTTCTACGCCTCGGACGGCGCTTCGGCGACCGAGATCGCGCTCAAGATGAGCGCGCACTACTGGCGCAACACCGGTCGCCCGGAAAAGTCGCGCTTCGTGAGCCTCGCCGGGAGCTACCACGGCGAGACGGTGGGGGCCCTCGCCGTGACCGACGTCGCCATCTTCCGCGACGCCTATGCACCGCTGGTGCGCGCCGGCGCCACCGTGCCCTGCCCCGACGCCCGCCTCGCCGGGCCGGGCGAGAGCGCCGCCGACGTCGCCCGCCGCGCCGCCGCGGCGCTGGAGGCCCATCTCGCCGAACATCACGCCGACACCGCCGCGCTGATCGTGGAGCCACTGGTGCAGGGCGCCTCCGGCATGGTGATGTACGACCCGGAATACCTGCGCCTCGCGCGGGCGCTGTGCGACCGCTACGAAGTGCATCTGGTGGCGGACGAGATCGCGGTGGGCTGCGGGCGCACGGGGACCTTCTTCGCCTGCGAGCAGGCGGGCATCTGGCCCGACTTCCTGTGCCTGTCCAAGGGCATCTCGGGGGGCTATCTCCCGCTCTCGCTGGTGCTCGCCACCGACACGGTGTACGCAGCCTTCTACGACGACGCCACCGTGCGCGGTTTCCTGCATTCGCACTCCTACACCGGCAATCCCCTCGCCTGCCGCGCCGCGCTCGCCACGCTGGACATCTTCGAGCAGGACGACGTGCTCGTGGCCAACCGGGCCCGCGCCGAGCGACTGGGCGAGGCCGCGCGGAAGCATTTCGCCGGCCACCCGGCCGTACACCACCTGCGCCAGTGCGGCATGATCCTCGCCTTCGACGTGGAGACCGGCGCCTCGGACTTCGCGCGGCGCTTCTTCTCCGCCGGCCTGGAGCACGGGGTGCTGCTGCGCCCGATCGGCAACACGGTTTACTTCATGCCGCCCTACGTGGTGGACGACGGCGAGATCGCCCACCTGATGGATGGTGCGGCCGCCGCGCTCGCCGCCGCCCTGGCCTGACGCCCATGCTGCTCGATCAACTGCGGGCCGACCTGGCCGAGCTCGATGCCCGTTCCCTGCGCCGCATCCGCCGCAGCCTCGACACGGTCTGCGGACCGCACGCGCGGGTGGATGGCCGCGACATGCTTGCCTTCTGCAGCAACGACTACCTGGGCCTCGCCGGCGAGCCCGCGCTCGCCGAGGCGCTGCAGGAGGGTGCCCGGCGCTGGGGTGCGGGCTCCGGCGCCTCCCACCTGGTGAGCGGCCACTACACGGTGCACGACGCCCTGGAGGCGCGCCTGGCGGCCTTCGTCGGCTGCGAGCGGGCGCTCTACTTCTCCACCGGCTTCATGGCCAACAGCGGCATCCTGCCCGCGCTGGTCGGGCGGGGCGACGCCATCTTCGCCGACCGGCTGAACCACGCCTCGCTGGTGGACGGCGCGCTCCTCGCACGGGCCGACCTGCACCGCTACGCGCACTGCGACATGGCTGCCCTGGAGCGGGCGCTGGCCGCGAGCGAAGCGCGGCGCAAGCTCATCGTCACCGACACGGTGTTCAGCATGGACGGGGACGTGGCGCCGCTGCGGGCGCTGCTCGAGCTCGCCGAACGCTTCGACGCCTGGCTGGTGATCGACGACGCCCACGGCTTCGGCGTGCTCGGCCCCGAGGGACGCGGCGCCCTCGCCGAGGCCGGCCTCGCCTCCTGGCGCATCGTCTACATGGGCACCCTCGGCAAGGCCGCCGGCGTGTCCGGCGCTTTCGTCGCCGGGCAGGCCGAAGTCATCGAGTGGCTCCTGCAGAAGTCGCGCACCTACGTCTTCACCACGGGAGCGCCGCCCGCGCTGGCGCACGCGCTGCTCGCGAGCATCGACCTCATCGAGTCGGGCACGGCCCGCCGCGCACACCTTGCCGCGCTCATCGGGCTCCTGCGCGAGGAGCTCGCCCTCGAGCGCTGGCAACTGATGGCCTCGCGCACGCCGATCCAGCCGGTGGTGGTGGGCGACAACGCCGAGGTGGTCGCGCTCGCCCGCGCCTTGTGGGACGAAGGGTTGTGGGTGCCGGCGATCCGCCCGCCCACTGTGCCCCACGGCAGCGCCCGCCTGCGCATCTCGCTGACCGCCGCGCACACCGAGGAGGACGTGCGCCGCCTCGCACAGACCTTGAACGAGCTGGAGCGAAGGGCATGAGACACGCCACATCCCGCGCGCCGCGCCCGCGTAGCCCGGATGGGGCCCCAGCGGAATCCGGGATCGAGGGCGACTGGATCAAGGAGGCCGGCCCCGGATTCCGTTACATTCCGTCCGGGCTACCCATGGCGCCCTCGCCGGAGGAGTCGAGGTGAGCGTTCCCCGAATCGTCCTGCTCCACGGCTGGGGCCTCACCCCTCGCGTCTGGTCGGCGGTACGCGCGGCGCTTCCCGCCGATCTGCCGGTGTCCGCCCTCGCCCTGCCCGGCCACGACGCCGACGCCCCGGACGCCGGATCGGGCCTCGCCGCCTGGAGCGACGCCCTCGCGCCCGCCATTCCGGAGAACTGCCTGCTCTGCGGCTGGTCCCTGGGCGGCCTTGTCGCCCTCGACCTCGCCCGCCGCCACCCGACCCGCGTCGCACGCCTGGTGCTCGTCGACACCTCGCCCTGCTTCGTCTCGAGCACGGGCGAGCCGCCTTGGCCGCACGGACTCGATGCCGCCACGGTCGAAGGCTTCATGGACGGCTTCGCCCACGACCCCGCCGCCACCCTGCGCCGCTTCATCGCCCTGCAAGCGATGGGCGATGCCCGCCGGCGGGCGGTGAGCGGAGGTCTCGCCGAAGCGCTCGCCACCGTCGCCCCGGCACGCCAGGCGGCGCTCGCGGAGGGGCTGCGCATCCTGGCGGACACCGATCTGCGCGCGGGACTTCCCGGCGTCGCCCAACCGGTCGCACTGGCGCACGGGACGGGCGATGCGCTGATGCCGGTGGCCGGCGCCCGCCGCCTCGCCGAGACCCTGCCGAACGCCACGCTTACGGTATACGACGACTGCGGCCACGCCCCGCTCCTGTCCCGGCCGGTCGAGATCGCGGCCCTCGTCGAGGCTGCCGCCCGTGCCTGATCGCCGCGAACACAAGCGCGCCGTGCGGCGCGCCTTCGACCGCGCCGCACCGAGCTACGACAGCGCGGCGGCGGTGCAGCGGGAGATCTGCGGCCATCTGGCGGCCTTCGCCGCGCCCCACGGGCCGAGCGGCCCGGTGAGCCGGGTGCTCGATGCCGGCTGCGGCACAGGTTACGGCCTGCCCTTCCTCGCGCGCCGCTTTCCGGGAGCCGCGTGCATCGCCCTCGACTTCGCACCCGCCATGCTGGCCCGCCTCGTCCCGGCCTCCGGGACCGCTCCCGCCGCGCTGTGCGGCGACCTGGAGGCGCTGCCGCTCGCCGACGCCTCGATAGACGCCGCCTGGTCCAGTCTTGCGATGCAGTGGTGCGATCCCTCGGTCGCGCTCGCCGAGCTCGCGCGGGTGCTGCGCCCAGGCGGCAGCGCCTGGATCGCCACCCTCGGCCCGCGCACCCTTTGGGAGCTGCGGGAGGCCTTCGGCGCGGTCGACGACGCCGACCACGTCATCGCCTTCCATCCGCTCGCCCGCTGGATCGAGGCCGCGACCGGCGCGGGGTTCTCGGTGCAGGCGAGCGACAACGCCCCGGCCTGGGCCACCGGCACGGATCTGCGCCACCTCCTCCACGACATCAAGGCGATCGGGGCCCACAGCGTTGGCGCTGGCCGCCGGCGCCAGCCCCTGGGCCGCGCCGCCTGGCGCACCCTGGAAGCCCGCTACGAAACCCACAGGCGTGCCGACGGTCTCCTCGTGGCCACCTACGACGTCATCCACCTCGCCCTCGTCCGGAGCTGAACGCCCCATGACCACATCCCGAGCCTGGTTCCTTACCGGAACCGACACCGAGATCGGCAAGACCTTCACCACCTGCGCCCTGCTCCACGCCGCTCGAAGGCAGGGACTCACCGCGCTCGGCATGAAGCCGGTGGCCGCCGGCGCAGAGTGGCTGAACGGAGAGTGGGTGAACGAGGATGCCGCGCGGCTGCGCGCCGCAGGCAGCTTCGACCCCGGCCTGGCGGCCATCAATCCCTATTGTCTGCAACAGCCGGTCGCGCCGCACATCGCTGCCGCAGTCGAGGGCGTCGATCTCGATCCGGCGCGCATCGTCGCCGGGTTCGAAGCGCTGCGCGCGCGCGCCGAGGTGGTGATCGTCGAAGGCGTGGGCGGATTCCGCGTGCCGCTGGGGCCGGACTGGGACAGCGCCGATCTCGCCCGGGCGCTCGGTCTGCCGGTCATCCTGGTGGTCGGGATGCGCCTGGGCTGCATCAACCACGCGCTGCTCACCGCCGAGGCCATCGCCGCCCGCGGGCTCACCCTGGCGGGCTGGATCGCCAACCGCGTCGACCCGGCAATGCTGCGCTTCGAGGAAAACCGGGAGGCACTCGAAGCGCGCCTCGAGGCCCCGCTGCTGGGCACGCTTCCCCACGTCGCCGACGGCGACCCGGCCGCCGCGGCGGATGCCCTCACGCTCCCGGCGTAATCCGTCTCCTCGCAGCCCGGCTATGCCTGAGCCGCTACGCTCCGGGCAGCGTCGAGCACCTCGCGCAGTCGTGCCTTCAGCTCGTCGGCCCGCATCTTGCCCATGCGTGTCTCGCAGATGGCGCGCAGCCATTCCTCGAACAGGCCGTCGAGCTCGTCGGGATGGCGGCACTCGTGCACCTTCTTCATCAGGCCGAGCTTGGTGTACGGCCCGTTGAACTTGGTGATCGTGTTCATCATGAAGTTGCGGGCCATCTCGAGCTGCTTCGGGTCGAAGGCGGCAGGCGCGGCATCCTCCGCGGGCTCCGGCGTTTCGGGCGGCGGTTCCGGCGCCGCGACCTCCGGCTGGGCGATATAGCCTTCGCCCTCAAGCATCGCCAGGGTCTCGTCCAGGGCAGGATCGGCGATGAGCGCCCGAAGCTCGTCGACCGGACGTTTGCCGTCGATCATGATCAGGAGGCGCCGGGCGCGCGGGGTCAGGCCTCCACTTCGGCTCTCGATCTCTTCCTGCCCTTTGCGGGTCTTGAAGTAAGTCACTCCTTGTCTCCTCCGTGCGAATTCGCATACGCGAAAGTTCTTGCGGTCTCACTCCTCCTGAATATCCGATGCGAATCGAGTCAGGGCGCAAGAGTGCGTCCAGTGGGGCAAGCTGTCAACCTCGGACGATGCACGCCGGACAAACGGCGCCTTTGACCGTGGTCAAAGGCGTTGCCGGACCTGCTCGAAGAGACAGACCGCCGCGGCCGCGGCGACGTTGAGGGATTCGAGGGCGCCGGGCATGGGGATGGCGACCCGGGCATTCGCAAGCGCCGCGATCTCGGGCGACAGGCCGCGGCCTTCGGCGCCGAAAAGCCAGGCCACCGGGCCGCGCAGGTCGAGCGCGTAGAGCGAGCGCGCGGCGTCGTCGAGGGCGGTCGCGAGAATGAGCCCGGGGTAATGGGCGAGGCGCTGCGCGACGTCGGCGTGCTCCTGGATGCGCAGCCGGAACTGCCCGCCCATGCCGGCGCGGAGCGCCCGCGGCGACCATGCCTGGGCGCAGCCCGGGGTGAGAAGCACGTCGCGCACGCCGGCCGCCGCAGCGCTGCGCAGGATCGTGCCCAGGTTGCCGGCGTCCTGCACCCCGTCGAGCACGAGCACGGAGTCGGTGAGCGGGCCGGCCGGAGGCGCTGCCGGCAGATCGACGACGGCGAGGATGCCCGAAGGCGTTTCCACCGGGCTCACGTGGGCGAAGAGCGGATCGGGCAGGCGCAAGGCGGGCAGCCACGGAAGCCGTGCCACGAGATCCGAGATCTCTGCCCGGGCGAGCCCCTGCTCGCTCACCACCACCTCCCGCATCGGCCAACCGGCCTCGAGCGCCGCCTGCACCAGGTGGGGGCCGTCGAGCAGGGTCTGGCCGGCGTCGCGGCGCGCCCGTGCGGACGTGGCGAGCGCATGCAGGCGCTTGACCACGGGATTGGCGCGGGAGCTGATCTCCTTCATGCCGGGCTAGAGCCCCAGCCCGAGGGTGGCGATCGCGATCGTGACCATGCCGAGCACGAGATTGAAACCCACCCGCTGGCGGATCCGGTTCAGCGCCACCGCGCCGGCCGCCCAGTCCTCGCGCGCCACTGCCCCGCGCAGCGTCCGCCACGGGTCGACCCACAGCGACACGAACACCACGATCATCACCGCGCCGGTGACCATCATCACGTGCCAGGCCCGCGGCGCGCCGGCGAAGCCCACCTCGAGGAGCATGCCGAGCCCCGAGACGCCGATGAGCGCGACCGAGATCCATACCAGCGGAAAGAAGCGGGCGAACACCGCGGCCCACAGCGGCAGCCGCTGCGCAGGCGGCAGCGCCGAGGCCGCCGGGCGCAGGCACAGGTAGGCGAAGGCCATGCCACCGACCCAGACCACCACGCCGACAACGTGCAGGAAGAGCATCAGGTGGTGATAGGTCATGTCAGGCTCCCTGCGGGCCACAGCTCCGGATTGACGAGCACGTCGCGCACCGGTGCGAAACTGCGGCGGTGGCACGCGATCACGCCATGGACCCGCAGCGCGGCGAGGTGGGCCGGGGTCGGGTAGCCCTTGTGGGCGGCGAAGCCGTACTGGGGATGCAGCACGTCGAGCTCGCACATCCGCGCGTCGCGCACGGTCTTGGCGAGGATGGAGGCGGCGGCGATGGCCGGCACCGATGCGTCGCCCCCCACCACCGCCTCGCTCGGCACGGGGAGCTCCGGGCAACGATTGCCGTCCACCCGCACCAGATCGGGCACGCGGCCGAGCGCCGCCACGGCCCGCTGCATGGCCAGCATGGTGGCGTGCAGGATGTTGAGGCGGTCGATCTCCTCCACGCTCGCCTCGGCCACCGCCCACGCCGCGGCATGCTCGCGGATCTGCACCGCGAGGCGATCGCGCGCGGTCTCGGTGAGCTTCTTGGAGTCGTTGAGCCCCGGGATGAGACGGGCGGGATCGAGGATGACCGCGGCCGCCACCACCGGGCCGGCAAGCGGACCGCGCCCGGCCTCGTCGACGCCGCAGATCAGGCCGCGCGCGGGGACGGTTTCCATGCTGCATCTCCCTTCAGATAGGGCAGGATCGCCGCGGCGGCACGCTCCGCGGTGTTCTGCCGCAGTTTCAGGTGCAACTCGGTGAATCGTTGCTCGAGCGACGCACGGGCCTCCGGGTCGGCGAGCCAGCGATCGAGCGCGTCGGCGAGTGCGAGAGGCGTGGCCGCGTCCTGCAGAAGCTCCGGCACGACCGTCTCGCTGCACAGGATGTTGGGCAGCCCCACCCATGGCAGGTAGGCCATGCGCTTCATCAGCCGGTACTGCCACTTGCCCATGCGGTAGCTGATCACCATCGGCCGCTTGAGCAGCGCCGCCTCCAGGCTTGCGGTGCCGCTCGCCACCAGCACCACGTCGGAGGCCGTCATCGCCTCCACCGCGTGCCCGAACAGCAGGCGGATGGGCAGGTCTTCGGCCTGCGCCTCGGCCAATGCGGCGAGAAAGAGCTCGCGGGTCTCGCGAGTGGCCAGGGGCACCACGAAGCGGATGCCGGGATGGCGCTCGAGGAGGATGCGTGCCGTCTCGATGTAGGTGGGCGCGAGGTTGCGCACCTCCGACTGGCGGCTGCCCGGCAGGAGCGCGACGACCATCCCCTCGGGCGGCAGCTCCAGCACCTCGCGTGCCAGCGCGCGCTTGGGCTCGAGCGGGAACACATCGGCGAGGGGATGGCCGACGTAGCTCACCGGAACTCCGGCCTTCTCATAGAGCGCCGGCTCGAAGGGGAAGAGACAAAGCATGTGGCTGACCGAGCGCGCGATCGTCTTGATGCGCCCGCCCCGCCAGGCCCAGATCGAGGGGCTCACGAAGTGCACCGCCGGCATCCCGGCCTCGCGCACCTTGCGCTCGAGCCACAGGTTGAAGTCGGGCGCGTCGACCCCGATGAAGGCGTCGGGACGCTCGCGGCGGATGCGGGCGAGCAGCGCCTTGCGGATCCCGGACAGCTCGCGGTAGCGCTTCAGCGCATCCACGTAGCCATGCACCGCGAGCCGCTCACAGGGCCACAGCACCTCGAAGCCCTCGGCCTGCATCTTGGGCCCGCCGATGCCGAAGAACTCGGCATCGGGCAGGTGCTGCTTCAGCGCCCGGATCAGGTGCGCGGCGAGGAGATCCCCGGAGGCCTCCCCCGCCACCATCGCGATGCGCTTGCCCATGGATTCAGGTCTGACGAAAGATCCGGGCTACCGCACGACGCCGCGCGCGGAAGAGGAGATGAATTCGCGGAAGGGCTGGACTTCGGGCCGCTCGGCGACGATCGCGTCGATCGCCTGGCGCGCCTCGTCCAGGGACAGGCCCGAACGGTAGAGTGCCCGGTAGGCGCGCTTGATGCCGGCGATCGCCTCCGCCGAGTAGCCGCGCCGGCGCAGACCCTCGCTGTTGATCCCGTGGGGCTTGGCCGGGTTGCCCGCCACCGTGACGAAGGGCGGCAGGTCCTGCAGCAGCACCGTGCCCACGCCACAGAAGCTGTGCGCACCCACGCGCACGAACTGGTGCACGCCGGTGAAGCCGCCGAGGATCGCCCAGTCGCCCACGTGCACATGGCCCGCGAGGGTCGCGTTGTTGGCGAAGATGGTGTGATCGCCCACCTGGCAGTCGTGCGCGATGTGCACGTAGGCCATGATCCAGTTGTCGCTCCCGATGCGGGTCACATGGGCATCCTGGCTGGTGCCGACGTTGAAGGAGCAGAACTCGCGGATGGTGTTGCGGTCGCCGATCTCGAGCTCGGTGGGCTCCTCGTCGTACTTCTTGTCCTGAGGCACCGCGCCGATGGAGCAGAACTGGAAGATCTCGTTGTCACGCCCGATGCGGGTACGCCCCTCGATCACCACGTGGGGACCGATGCGGGTGCCGTCGCCGATCTCGACGTGCTCGCCGACGATGGAGTACGGCCCGACGGATACGTTGGCGCCGAGCTTGGCGCCCGGATGGATGATGGCGGTCGGATGAATCATCACAGGGTCTTGAGCGCGCACATCAGTTCGGCCTCGGTCGCCACTTCCTCTCCGACGCGGGCGACCCCCTTGTACTTGTAGATGTTGCGCTTGCTCTGGGTGATCTCCACGTCGAGCAGCAGCTGGTCGCCCGGGACGACCGGCCGCTTGAAGCGCACGTTGTCGATCCCGGCGAAGTACACCACCGAGTTCGCGTCCGGCTTGATGCCCATGCTCTTGAACGAGAGCACAGCGGCGGCCTGCGCCATGGCTTCCACGATCAGCACGCCCGGCATCACCGGGTGATGGGGGAAATGGCCAGGGAAGAACGGCTCGTTCATGGTCACGTTCTTGAGCGCGAGGATGCGCTTGCCCTCTTCCATCTCGACCACCCGATCGACCAGGAGAAAGGGGTAGCGATGCGGGAGGTATTCGAGGATCTCGTTGATGTTCATGGCGATCAGGAGCCTTTCCGTTCTTCGAGGCGTTGTTCGAGGGCGCGTATTCTATCGACCAGCGCGTCCAGATGGCGCAGGTGTGCGAAGTTTTTCACCCACTCGGCGTGCCCCTGCACCGGAAGGTTGGCGGTATAGACGCCGGCCTGGCGGATCGACTTGGTCACCAGGGTGCCGGCCGAGATCACCACGTCGTCGGCGATCGCCAGATGGCCGATGATGCCCGCCTGGCCGCCGATCATGCAGCGCGCGCCGATCGTGGTGCTGCCCGCGATCCCGACGCAGCCGGCGATGGCGGTGTGGTCGCCGATCCTCACGTTGTGGCCGATCTGGATCTGGTTGTCGAGCTTCACCCCGTCGCCGATCACCGTGTCGTCGAGGGCGCCGCGGTCGATCGTCGTGTTGGCGCCGATCTCGACCTCGTCGCCCACGATCACGCGCCCGACCTGGGGAATCTTCACCCAGCGCCCGTCGCGCTCGCGCGCGAAGCCGAAGCCGTCGCTGCCGATGACCGCGCCGGAATGCACCAGGCAGCCCCGGCCGAGAACGCAGTCGTGGTAGATCGTCACGTTGGGATTGAGGCGGCTGTCGTCGCCGATCCTTGCGCCGCGCCCGATGCGGCAGCCGGCCCCGATCACCACCCGCTCGCCGATCACCGCCCCCTCCTCGATGGAGGCACCGGGCCCGACCGTGACGCTGGCAGGCAGTGGAGCGGCCACGCTCGCGAGCGGGTGCACACCCGGCGCGAATACCTCGGCGGGATTGAGCAGCTGCGCCACACGGGCAAAGTAGAGATACGGATCCGGCGCCACGATGCGCGGCCGGTCGGTGAGCTCGCGCGCCGCCGGCCCGACGATCACCGCCGAGGCCCGGCAGGCGGACAGCTTCGAGACGTACTTGGGGTTCGCGAGGAAGGCGAGATCACCCTCGCTCGCCTGATCCAGGGTGGCGACCCGGCCGATGCGGATCGCGGGGTCGCCCACCACCTCGCCGCCGAGGCGGGCGACCAGTTCGTCGAGCCGGAACATGCGCTGCGCCGGCCTAGCGCCCGTCGGCGAGCGCCTTGATCACCTTGTCGGTGATGTCGATGCGCGGGCTGGCATACACCGCTTCCTGGAGGATCACGTCGTACTTCTCCGACTCGGCTATCTGCTTGATCGCACGGTTGGCTCGCTCGAGGACCGAGGCCAGCTCCTCGTTGCGGCGCTGGTTCAGATCCTCCCGGAACTCGCGCTGCTTGCGCTGGAAGTCGCGGTTGAGCTCGTTGAAGCTGCGCTCCTTGTTGCGCCGGTCGTTCTCGGCCATGGTCATGCCGTTGCGCTCGAGATCCTCCTGCAGCGCCTGCAGGTCCTTCGCCATGCGTTGCAGTTCCTGGTCGCGCTTCTCGAACTCCTTCTCCAGCCGCTGCTGGGCACGCACCGCGGGCGCGGCCTCGCGCATGACCCGGTCGGAATTGACGAAGCCGATCTTGGACTCGGCCGCGGCGGGCATCGCGGCCACACCGAGCACGATGCCGGCAAGAACGGATAGGGTGCTAACTTTCACTTATGCCTCCAACGGGATCGGGCGGAGCGGGCCTGTCAGAACACCGTGCCCAACTGGAACTGGAATTTCTGCAGCTCGTCGTCGTCCTGCTTCTTCAGCGGGAAACCCAGGCTGAATTTCAGGGGGCCGATGGGCGAGCTCCACGAGAACGCCAAACCGGTACTGTAGCGCAGGTCGCCGAAGTTCGCCCGGCCGTCCTCCGCCCAGACCGTGCCGGCGTCGAAGAAGGCCGACATGCGGAAGGAGCGGTCCATGCCCGAACCCGGCAGCGGGAAGTAGAACTCGGCATTGCCGACCACTCGCCGGTTGCCGCCGAGCGCATCCCCGTCGCTGTCCTTCGGACCGATCGAGCTCTGCTCGAAGCCGCGTACCGAGCCGATACCGCCCGCGTAGAAGTTCTTGTAGAAGGGAAGCGGCTTGCCGCCGTAGCCCTTGGCGTAGCCGACTTCGCCATTGAGCATCAACGCGAAGTCGCGCCCGATCGGGAACCAGTGCTGATATTGGTAGCTGAACTTGCCGTAGCGCAGCTCACCCGGCGGCACCGCCACCTCGCCGAACACGCGCTGGTAAGTGCCCTTGCGCGGATAGAGGAAGCTGTCGCGCGAGTCGCGCGCCCAGCCGGCCGTCGCGAGCAGGCTGTTCACGGTGACGTCGCCGATACCGTTCGGCTCGCTGCAACCGAAGTCCTGGCAGAACTGAATGTACTGGCTGGGGCTGTCGGCGTAGGTCGTGATGACCGTGCGATCGACGCCCAATCCGAAGTTGATCGAATCCTCTTCGCCGATGGGCCAGCCGAGACGCAGACCGGCACCGGTGGACACCGTCTTGTAGCGCGCCACCGTGTAGGAGGTGGACGGATCGAAGGTCCGGTGGTAGAGGTCCCAGCCGAGACTCACGCCGTCGACCGTGTAGTACGGGTTGGTGAAGGACAGCGCGTAGGTACGGCTCGCCTTGCTGGTGTTGACCGACAGCGAAAGCGCGTTGCCCGTGCCGAACAGGTTCTGCTGCGAGACGGACGCCGACAGCACGACCTTTTCCGAGCTGGAGAAGCCCGCCCCGAGGGAAAGGTTGCCGGTCGCGCGCTCCTTCACCCCGAAATTGACGTCGACAAGGTCGGTGGTGCCCGGTACCGCAGGCGTCTCCACCGTTACCTCCTCGAAGTGCCCCAGCCGGTCGATGCGGGTGCGCGAGCGGTTGATCTTCTCCGCGTCGTACCACGCGCCTTCCAGCTGACGCATCTCGCGACGGATCACCTCGTCGCGCGTCTTGGTGTTGCCGCCGATGTTGATGCGACGCACGTACACCCGCCGGCCGGGATCGACGAAGATGGTGAAGGCCACCTGGCGCTTCTCGCGATCGACCTCGGGCGCGGCATTGACGTTGGCAAAGGCGTAGCCCTCGTTGCCAAGCCGGTCGGCCACCGCTTTGGTGGTCTCGTTCAGACGCTCGCGCGAGAACACGTCGCCGGGCCGAATGGTCGCGAGCGCGCGGTACTCCTCTTCCGGCAGCACCAGGTCGCCCGCGAAGCTCACGCCGGACACGGTGTACTTCTCGCCCTCGGTGATGCTCACCGTGATGTAGATGTCCTTCTTGTCGGGCGTGATCGAAACCTGGGTGGAATCGATATTGAAATCGAGGTAGCCGCGGTTGAGGTAATACGAGCGCAGGGTCTCCAGATCCGCGGCGAGCTTTTGGCGGGAATACTGGTCGTTCTTGGTATACCAGGTGAGCCAGCCAGGCGTGGTGAGCTGGAAGAGGTCGAGCAGATCGTCCTCGTCGACGGCCTTGTTGCCGATGATCCGGATCTGGCGGATCTTGGCGACATCGCCTTCCAGCACGTTGAAATTCACCGCCACCCGGTTGCGCTCCAGCGGCGTGACCGTCGTCGTGATCACCGCCGCATACTTCCCGCGGGAAAGATACTGGCGCTTGAGCTCCTGCTCGGCACGCTCGAGCAGCGCACGGTCGAAGATTCGCGACTCGGCCAGTCCCACTTCGCGCAGGCCCTTGCGCAGCGCCTCCGTGTCGAATTCCTTCACCCCGGTGAAGTCGATCTGGGCGATGGCGGGCCGCTCGTCGACCAGCACGACGAGCACGCCGTCCTCGACTTCGATGCGAACGTCACGAAAAAAACCGGTGGCGAAAAGGGCGCGGATCGACTCGGCCGCCTTCTCCTCGGTGAAGGTCTCGCCCACCCTCACCGGAAGATAGTTGAAGACCGTTCCAGCTTCCGTTCTCTGGATGCCCTCTACCCGAATGTCCTTGACGACGAACGGATCGAAGGCGAGCGCGGGCGCAGCCGCGAACAGGGCTGCCATCAGCCCGGACAGGAGCTTCACTTTCATCAGGGAGTCAGCCGGAAATGAGACGATTGATGTCGTTGTAGAAGGCGAATGCCATGAGCATCGCGAGCGCGATCAGACCGATCTGCTGGCCGATCTCCATGACGCGCTCGGGGATGGGACCGCCTTTTATAATCTCGATCGTATAATACAGCAAATGCCCGCCATCCAGCACCGGAATGGGCAGCAGGTTCAGCACTCCCAGGCTGATGCTGATGAGCGCCACGAACTTCAGATAGTGGCTGAGCCCGAGCTTGGCCGTCTGCCCGGCATAATCGGCTATCGTGACCGGGCCGGACAGATTCTTCCACGACACGTCTCCGGTAATCATCCTCCCGATCATCTTGAGGCTCAGCGCGCTGGTCTCCCAGGTCTGGCGCAGCGACTTGACGAAGCCTTCGACCGGCCCGTAGCGGACCACGGTGAACAGGCTCTCCTGCACGTCGTCCGGCTCGGCCACCGCCACGCCGATGCGTCCGATCCGCGTGCCGTTCTCTTCGGCGGCATCCGGCACCAGGGTCGTTTCGATTGTCCGATCACCGCGCAGCACCGTCACGGGAAGCGACTGGCCGGGACGATTGCGGACCTGCTCGACGAGATCCATCCACGAATCGATCGGCGCGCCGTCGAGCGAGACGAAACGGTCGCCCGGCTGCAGCCCCGCCTTCGCGGCGGCACCGTCGTCGACGATGCGGCCGACCACGGGCGGAATGGCCGGACGCCAGGGGCGCAGGCCGATGGTGGCGATGAGATCCGTCTCGCCTTCGTCGATGCTGATGCCGGAAAGATCGAGCCGGCGCAGCCCCTCGCCACCGGACGCCGTCTCCACCCGCAGCACCACCTGACGAGCGTCGAGCGCATGGCGCAACAGCACCCAGCGCAGCTCCTGCCAGCTGCGCACCGGCTCGTCGTCGACCGCCTTCACCAGGTCGCCCTCCTGCACGCCCGCCTCCATCGCCACGCTGTCGCCGGGCATGAGGGCCACGCGCGGCTTCAGCTCCTGGCTGCCCGTCGCGAACAGCCCCCAGTAGAGGACGATGGCGAGCAGGAAATTGGCAAGCGGCCCGGCCGCCACGATGGCGAAGCGCCGCCACACCGACTGCCGGTTGAAGGCTCGCTGCAGCTCGCCGGCGGGAACCTCGCCCTCGCGCTCGTCGAGCATCTTCACGTAGCCGCCGAGCGGGAAGGCGGCGAGCGCCCATTCGGTGCGGTCGCGGCCGGCGCGCCAGCTTACCAGCGGACGTCCGAAGCCGATCGAGAAGCGCAGCACCTTCACCCCGCACCAGCGCGCGACGAGGTAGTGGCCGAGCTCGTGCACCAGGATCAGCAGCCCCAGCGCGAGAATGAAGGGGATCAGGTATTCGAAGATGTTCATTCGTCAGCCTTGGCGGAGGCGGATTTCGTCTCGCGCGAGATCCCGCGCCCGGGCGTCCGCCTCCATGACCGCCTCGATGGAGTCGACCGACAGCCCCGAGGCGCGTTCCAGGGTCGCCGCGATCACCTCGGGGATTCGACGGAAGCCGAGACGGCGATCGAGGAAGGCCGCAACCGCCTCCTCGTTGGCGGCATTGAGCACCGCCGGCGCGGCACCACCTGCTTCCAGCGCACGGTAGGCGAGCGCCAGGCAGGGGAAGCGCGTCAGATCGGGACGCTCGAAGGTGAGTCGCGCGATCTCGAACAGATCGAGCGGCCGGACCCCCGCGTCGATGCGCTGCGGCCACGCGAGCGCATGCGCGATGGGCGTGCGCATGTCGGGATTGCCCAGCTGCGCGAGGACGGAGCCGTCCACGTAGTCCACCAGCGAATGGATCACGCTCTGCGGATGGATCACCACCTCGATGCGCCGAGCGGACACGCCGAAGAGCCAGTGCGCCTCGATCACCTCGAGACCCTTGTTCATCATTGTCGCCGAATCGACCGAGATCTTGCGCCCCATCACCCAGTTGGGGTGGGCGCAGGCCTCCTCGGGCGTGACCGCCTCGAGCGTGTCGACGGGCCGTTCGCGGAACGGACCACCCGACGCGGTCAGCAGCACGCGGCGCACGCCGCACGCCTGGGGATCGCGCGCATAACCGTGGGGCAGCGCCTGGAAGACCGCGTTGTGCTCGCTGTCGATGGGCAGCAGCACCGCCCCGCTCGCGGCGACCGCATCCATGAAGAGGCGCCCGGACAGCACCAGCGCCTCCTTGTTGGCGAGCAGCACCCGCTTGCCGGCACGCGCGGCGGCCAGCGTCGGGGCGAGCCCGGCTGCGCCCACGATGGCCGCCATGACCGCGTCCACCTCCGGGTGCGCCGCGACCTCGAGCAGCGCCTCGGGGCCCACCAGCACCTCGGTGCGCGACCCGTGCGCCGTCAGCCGGTACCTGAGTTCTGCCGCGGCGGCCGGGTCGCCGAGGACGGCGTAGCGCGGCGCAAAGCGCACTGCGAGCTCGAACAGGCGATCGACCTGCACGTGCGCGGTGAGCGCGAAGGCCTCGAAGCGCTCGGGATGGCGGGCGATGACATCGAGGGTGCTCGTGCCGATGGAGCCGGTGGCGCCGAGCACGGTGATGCGTTGGGGCAGGGACTCAGGCATGAATCAGCGGGCGAACCAGAGGGTCAGGAGGCCGACCAGCGGCAAGGTCGAAGTCAGGCTGTCGATACGATCGAGGATGCCGCCGTGGCCGGGCAGCAGCGTTCCGCTGTCCTTCACCCCGGCCTGGCGCTTGAGCAGGGACTCGAAGAGGTCGCCCTGGATGCTCAGCGCGGTGAGCGCGACAAGCAGCAGCACCGCCGCGACGAGGGATACCGCGTCGAGCGCAGCCGGCAGCGCGGTGACGATCAGGAGCAGCCCGAAGAGCACGACCCCGATCACGGCCCCACCCGCCCCTTCCCAGGTCTTGCCCGGGCTGATGGCGGGCGCCAGCTTGTGGCGGCCGAAGGCGCGTCCGGCGAAGTAGGCGGCGATGTCCGCCACCCACACGAAAGCCATCGCCGCCAGGAGCACCCAGGGGCTCACCAGGCGCAGGTGCGCGAACGCGAGCGCCGGCGGCAGCAGCACGATCAACCCGACCGCCACCGCGGCGCCCGCGCCCTGCAGGCGCCATTTCCGCGACAGCCAGAACGGCGCCACGAGGAGCCAGAAGAGTCCGCCGGCGGCATACAGGGCGGCCAGGCCGCCGGTCGCCGCACCGCCGTCGACGGCGAGCCCGCTCATCACGCCGACGAGCAGGCAGGTGGCGCCCATCAGCGCCGCGAAAACGACGCGCGCGCGCACCGAGAAGCCGCTCAGGCCGCCCCACTCCCACGCCGCTCCGGCGCAGACCAGGGCGGCGAGCACGAGCCAGCCGGCGGCCGGAAGGAGGAACAGCGCCGCGAGCAGCGCGGTGACGAGAACCAGTGCGGTGATGACCCGCGTTCTAAGCATGGCCACCCGAGCGGCGGCTGCGAGATTCGGCCTGCGCCTTCGGGTCCTTCGCCGCTGCCTGCACCTGCTCGCTGGTGCGACCGAAGCGCCGCTCGCGCGACTGGTAGGAACGGATCGCCTCGTCGAGCGCGGCGTCGTCGAAGTCGGGCCACAGGACGTCGGTGAAATAGAGCTCGGTGTAGGCGAGCTGCCACAGCAGGAAGTTGCTGATGCGCTTCTCGCCGCCGGTACGGATGAAGAGATCGGGCTCCGGGCCGTAGTTGAGCGAGAGCTCCGCGGCGAGCTCCTCTTCGGTGAAGTCGTCGCGCCGCTCCGGATGCTTCGCCAGCATGCGGTTGACCGCCTGCATGATGTCCCAGCGCCCGCCGTAGTTGGCGGCGACGGTGAGGGTCAGCTTGTCGTTGTCGGCGGTGACGCGCTCGGCATTGCGGATCATCTCCACGAGCGGCGCCTCGAAACGCGAGAGGTCGCCGATCACCCGGAAGCGGATGCCGTTCTGGTGCAGCCGGTCCACCTCCTTCTGCAGCGAGCGCATGAAGAGCTGCATCAGAAAGGAGACCTCGTCGGCCGGGCGACGCCAGTTCTCGGAGCTGAAGGCGAAGAGCGTGAGATGGCTGACGCCCCGCTCCATGCAGCCGCGGATGACGTTGCGCACTGCTTCCACGCCGCGGCCGTGACCGGCCACGCGGGGCATGAAGCGCTTGCGCGCCCAACGCCCGTTGCCGTCCATGATGATCGCGATGTGGCGCGGAGCGGCCGACACGTCGGGGATCTCACGCGTCGAACTGGTGAAGTTTCGGTCCGCCATGCAGGCCTCCCGCGAGTCGCAGAGTCGAAGATCGGATCCGGACCGGATCAGATCTGCATCAGTTCCTGCTCTTTCTGAGCGAGCAGCTTGTCGATTTCGGCGATGTACTTGTCGGTGAGCTTCTGGATATCGTCCTGGGCACGACGCTCCTCGTCCTCCGAGATCGTCTTGTCCTTGACGCCGTCCTTCAGGTGCTGATTCGCATCGCGGCGAAGATTGCGCACCGCCACCTTGGCGGTCTCGCCTTCGTGGCGCACGACCTTGGTGAGGTCGCGGCGGCGCTCCTCGGTGAGCGCGGGCATCGGCACGCGGATGAGCTCGCCCATGGTGGCCGGGTTCAGCCCGAGGTCGCTGTCGCGGATCGCCTTCTCGACCTTGGACACCATGTTCTTTTCCCACGGCTGCACGCCGATGGTGCGCGCGTCGATCAGGGTGACGTTGGCCACCTGGTTGACCGGCACCATGCTGCCGTAGTACTCGACCTGCACGTGATCGAGCAGGCCGGTGTGCGCGCGACCCGTGCGCACCTTGGCGAGGTCGGTCTTGAGCACCTCGACCGACTTCTGCATCTTCTGTTCGGTCGTCTTCTTGAGTTCCGGAATCATCGTCGAGTCCTCAGGAATGGACCAGCGTGCCCTCGTCTTCGCCCAGCACCACGCGCTTCAATGCGCCCGGCTTGAAGATCGAGAACACGTTGATCGGCAGTTTCTGATCGCGGCACAGGGCGAAGGCGGTCGCGTCGAGCACCGCCAGGTTGCGCCCGATGGCCTCGTCGAAACTGATGCGGTGATAACGCTGCGCCTGCGGATCCTTCTTGGGGTCGGCCGTATAGACGCCGTCGACCTTGGTGGCCTTGAGCACGATCTGCGCCCCCATCTCCGAACCGCGCAGCGCCGCCGCGGTGTCGGTGGTGAAGAAGGGGTTGCCGGTACCGGCGGCGAAGATCACGACACGGCCTTCTTCCATGTGCCGGATGGCACGTCCGCGAATGTAGGGCTCGACCACCTGGTCGATGCGCAGCGCCGACTGCACGCGCGCCTCCACGTCGGCGCGGCGCATCGCGTCCGCGAGCGCCATCGCGTTCATGACGGTCGCGAGCATGCCCATGTAGTCGGCGGTGGCGCGGTCCATGCCGGAGGCCGCGCCCTTCATCCCGCGAAAGATGTTGCCGCCGCCGATCACCACCCCGACCTGCACGCCGAGGCGGATGACCTCGGCGATCTCGGTCACGATGCGGCTGACCACCTCTTCGTTGATGCCGTACTGGTCGTCGCCCATCAGGGCTTCGCCAGAGAGCTTCAACATGATGCGCTTGTAGGCGGCGACAGTCATCGGATGCTTCCTTACTTCTGCGCGGCCGCGGCCTGGGCGGCGACTTCCGCCGCGAAGTCGGTCACCTTCTTCTCGATGCCCTCGCCCACCACGTAGAGGGCGAAGCTCGCGACCGAAGCGCCCTTGGACTTCAGCAGCGCCTCGACGGTGAGCTTGTCGTCCTTGACGAAGGGCTGGCCGAGCAGCGTGACTTCCTTCAGAAACTTCTGCACCGAGCCTTCGGCGATCTTGTCCAGCATCGCTTCCGGCTTGCCGGCTTCGCGCGCCTTCTCGATGGCGATGCGGCGCTCGGCGTCGGTCAGCTCGGCCGGGATCTCGGCCGCGGTGAGCGCCTTCGGCTTGGAGGCGGCGATGTGCATCGCCAGATCCTTGCCGAGCTGCTCGTCGCCGCCGACCAGGTCGATCAGCACGCCGATCTTGGCGCCGGCGTGCACATAGCTCGCCACCTGGCCCTTCGCCTCGACACGCACGAAGCGGCGGATCGTCATGTTCTCGCCGATCTTGCCCACCAGCGCGGTACGCACGGCCTCGACGGTCTGGCCGTCGAGCTCCAGCGCCGACAGCGCCGCCACGTCGGCCGGGTTCTTGGTGGCCACCAGCTCGGCGAGCGAGGCGGTGAGCGCCAGGAAATCGTCGTTCTTGGCGACGAAGTCGGTCTCGCAGTTCACTTCCACCATTGCGGCGAGCTTGCCGTCGGCCGACAGATAGGTGCCGACCACGCCTTCCGCGGTGACGCGGGAGGCGGCCTTGCTCGCCTTGCTGCCGAGCTTGACGCGCAGGATCTCTTCGGCCTTGGCCATGTCGCCGGCCGCTTCCGTCAGCGCCTTCTTGCATTCCATCATGGGCGCGTCGGTCTTCTCGCGCAGCTCCTTGACCATGCTCGCGGTAATTTCCGCCATGCTAACTCCTGAGTCTTAATCGTTTCGGTACGGTCGCGGATCGCGGAGATCAGGCCTCGTCGCCCGAGCCCTCTTCCTCGACCTCGACAAATTCGTCGGAACCGGCGGCGACGATGTCCTGCAGCACCTGGTTGCGGCCTTCCAGCACCGCATCGGCGACGCCGCGGGCGTACAGGCGGATGGCGCGCGAGGAGTCGTCGTTGCCGGGGATCACGTAATCGACGCCTTCGGGCGAGTGGTTGGTATCGACCACGGCGATGACCGGGATACCGAGCTTCTGGGCTTCGGTGATGGCGATCTTGTGGTAGCCCACGTCGATCACGAACAGCGCATCGGGCAGGCCGCCCATGTCCTTGATGCCGCCGATCGACTTCTGCAGCTTCTCCATTTCGCGCGTGGCCATCAGCGCTTCCTTCTTGGACAGGCGCTCGATGGAACCGTCCTCGACCATCGCCTCCATTTCCTTCAGGCGCTTGATCGACTGCTTGACGGTCTTGAAGTTGGTGAGCATGCCGCCCAGCCAGCGCTCGTCAACGTAGGGCATGCCGGCGCGGCGGGCTTCCTCGGCGACGATCTCGCGCGCCTGGCGCTTGGTGCCCACGAACAGGATGGTTCCGCGGTTCGCAGCGAGCTTGCGCACGAAGTTCATGGCCTCGGTGTACATGGCCATGGTCTTCTCGAGGTTGACGATATGGATCTTGTTGCGCTGGCCGAAGATATAGGGGGCCATGCGCGGATTCCAGAAACGGGTCTGGTGGCCGAAATGGACGCCCGCTTCGAGCATCTGACGCATCGTGACAGTCATGGTAACTCCGAGTCTAAGGGTTGAACCTCCGCCCGACCCGACCGCTTGCGCGGCCTATCGACCGCCGCGGGGCTCTGCCCCGTTCGCGACGGACCCAATCGGCTCTGAAGCCGGGCGTGGGGATTTTGCCTACCACCTTCGGCAGGCAAGCGCGAGATAATAGCAGCTAACGGAGCACCGCCTCAAGCCGGCCTCATGCAATCGGCCTTAAGTCGCCAACCCTGCGAATTTGCCCGCGAATCGGGCATGCGCTAGCCTTCCACCTTTGCGTCCGACCCCCACACGATGAGCATCACCATAAAAACTCCGGAAGAAATCCAGAAGATGCGCGTAGCCGGCCGCCTGGCCGCCGAAGTGCTCGACTACATCACGCCGCACGTGAAGCCAGGCGTCACCACGGGCGAGCTCGACCGCCTGTGCCACGACTACATGGTGAACGTGCAGGGCACGATCCCGGCGCCGCTCAACTACGCCCCGCCCGGCTACGTCCCCTATCCGAAGTCCATCTGCACCTCTGTGAACCACCAGGTGTGCCACGGCATTCCCGGCGACAAGGCCTTGAAGCGCGGGGACATCGTCAACCTCGACATCACGGTCATCAAGGACGGCTACCACGGCGACACGAGCCGCATGTTCATCGTCGGCGGCGAGGGGAGCATCCTCGCCAAGCGCCTGTGCCACGTGACCTTCGAGTGCCTGTGGCTCGGGATCGCCGCGGTGCGGCCGGGCGCCCGCCTGGGCGACATCGGCTACGCCATCCAGAAGCACGCCGAGGGCAACGGCTTCTCCGTGGTGCGCGAGTTCTGCGGCCACGGCATCGGCGCCAAGTTCCACGAGGAGCCCCAGGTGCTGCATTACGGCAAGCCCGGCACCGGCGTCGAGGTCAGATCCGGCATGATCTTCACCATCGAGCCGATGATCAACGCCGGCAAGGCCGCCATCTCGGAGCTGCCCGACGGCTGGACCATCGTGACCAAGGACCGCAGCCTGTCCGCCCAGTGGGAGCACACCGTGCTGGTGACCGACAGCGGCGTCGAGGTCCTCACCGTGTCGGAGCAATGCCCGCCCCCGCCTCCGCTCGTCGCCGAGCGGTTTGCCTGACCCGCCCCGCCCCATGAGCTCGCTGCCCATCTCCACCGACGAGATCCAGGAGGCCATCCAGCGCGCTCGCGCCGGCCTGGTCGAGGGCTCCGCGTCGATCCGCGCCGCCTACGAGGCGCGGCCGGCCACCGCCACGGTGCTCAAGGGCCGGGCCAGGCTGGTGGACCAGGCGATCGTCGCGCTCTGGGAAGTGTGCGGGATGCCGCGCAACGGAGCCCTGCTTGCGGTGGGCGGCTACGGCCGGGGCGAGCTCTTTCCCCACTCGGACGTCGACCTGCTGGTCCTGCTGCCGTCCCCCGCCGACGGCGACCTCCAGGCGCGCCTGTCGACCCTGGTCGGCGCCCTGTGGGACGTCGGTCTCGAGATCGGGTACAGCGTGCGCACCCTGGACGAATGCCTCGAGGCGGCGGCCCAGGACATCACGGTCCAGACCAATCTGCTCGAGGCGCGCCTGCTGCACGGCAACGCGAAACTCTTCGCCGCCTTCGACGAGCGCTATCACGCCATGCTCGATCCGCGCGCCTTCTACAAGGCCAAGCAGCTCGAGCAGGAGCAGCGCTACGCCCGTTACAACGACACCCCCTTCTCGCTCGAGCCGAACTGCAAGGAAAGCCCGGGGGGGCTGCGCGACCTGCAGATGCTGGGCTGGATCGCCCGCGCCGCAGGCCTCGGGCACAACTGGCGCGATCTCGCCCGGCGGCGCCTGATCACCGGTGCCGAAGCGAGTGACCTGCGCAGCATCGAGCGCTTCCTGCAGCACCTGCGCATCCGGCTGCACTACCTCACCGGGCGCGCCGAGGACCGGCTCCTCTTCGACTATCAGGAGAAGCTCGCCCGCGCCCTGGGGATCGAGGGCACGGCCGCCAAGCGCGCCTCGGAAGTGCTGATGCAGCGCTACTACCTGACGGCGAAGAAGGTCACCCAGACCAACATCATCCTGCTGCAGAACTACGCCACCGAGTTCTTCCCCGACCGCGGCGGCACCGCCATCGTCATCAACGACCACTTCCAGGCTGTGCGCGAGCTGCTCGATATCCGCGCCGAGGACACCTTCCAGCGCCATCCGTCGGCGCTGCTCGAATGCTTCCTGCTGCTGCAGCAGCGCTCCGAGCTCAAGGGCATGACGGCGCGCACGCTGCGTGCCCTGTGGCTCAACCGCACCCGGGTCAACGCCGCCTTCCGTGCGGATCCGGCCAACCGCGCCCTCTTCCTGCAGATCCTGCAGCAGAAGCGCGGCATCGTGCACGAGTTCCGGCGCATGAACCAGTACGGGATCCTGTCCCGCTACATCCCGCCCTGGCGCCGCATCGTGGGCCAGATGCAGCACGACCTGTTCCACGTCTACACGGTGGACCAGCACATCCTGATGGTGCTGCGGAACGTGCGCCGCTTCACCATGGGCGAGCACGCCCACGAGTATCCGCTGATGACGCGGCTCATCCTGGGATTCGACAGGCACTGGCTGCTCTACGTGGCGGCCCTCTTCCACGACATCGCCAAGGGCCGCGGAGGCGACCACTCCAAGCTCGGGATGGCCGACGCGCGGGAGTTCTGCGAGCAGCACGCCCTGGCCCCGGAAGACACCGCGCTGGTGGTGTGGCTGGTGGAGCACCACCTCACCATGTCCCACGTGGCGCAGAAGGAGGACACCTACGACCCGGCGGTGATCCGCCGCTTCGCCGACGTGGTGCAGACCGAGCGGCGCCTGACCGCGCTCTACCTCCTCACCCACGCCGACATCCGCGGCACCAGCCCGAAAGTGTGGAACGGCTGGAAGGGCAAGCTCCTCGAGGATCTCTTCTTCGCCACCCAGCGGCTGCTGCGCGGCGCGACGCCTCAGCAGGCCCTGGGCCTCGACGACCGCCAGGAGGACGCGCGGCGGATGCTGCGCTTCCACGGTCTGCGTCCCGGGGTGGAAGACGAGCTATGGTCGGAGCTCGACGCGGTCTATTTCATGCGCCACTCCCCGGAGGAGATCGCCTGGCACACGCGCCTGCTCTACTACCGCCCGACATCGGACGAGCCGGTGGTGAAGGCCCGCGTGTCGGAGGAGGACCAGGGCGTGCAGGTGATGGTGTTCACCCCCGACCAGAAGGATCTCTTCGTGCGGCTCACCGGCTTCTTCGGCCGCATGGGCTTCACCATCCTCGACGCCAAGGTGCACACCACCCGCCACGGCTACGCGCTCGACAGCTTCATGCTCCAGGACCCGGGCAACGCCGAGCACTACCGCGACGTGATCGCGCTGATCGAGCACGAGCTCACCGAGCGCCTGCGCCACCCCGGCCCGCCCGACCGCCCCGCCGGCGGCCGGCTGTCCCGCCAGGTGCGGCACTTCCCGATCACCCCGCAGGTGAGCATCCTGCCCGACGAGTCGGGCAAGTACTACATCCTCTCGCTGACCGCCGCCGACCGCCCCGGCCTGCTGTATTCGGTGGCCGAAGTGCTGGCGCGCAACGACATCGACCTGCACACGGCCAAGATCGCGACCCTGGGCGAGCGGGTGGAGGACACCTTCCTGCTCACCGGCCGCGGGCTGTCGCAGGAGGCGCGGGTGGTGAAGATCGAGCGGGAGCTGCTGGAGCGCTTGCAGGTGTAACAACCGGCGCGAAGCACCGCTCGCCGCCTGCCGAACGACGGAGCGAAGCGGAGGCTCCCGGGTCAGGGTGGGGATGGATGGACGGCGCCGCCCCCAACCATGCACGCCGTCCCCAACCCCGCCAGATACGCATCGATGATCCCCGGAGCCATCTCCCCCAGGGGAAACCCGCCCGGTGCCAGCGTCCAGTTGATCGCCAGCCCGTCCACCAGGGCGTGCAAGCCGATCGCCGCCTGGCGGGGATCGACGTCCGCCCGCAAGCGCCCTTTCTCCTGGGCGTCCCGGATCGCCGTCTCCAGCACCGCGAGATAGCGGTTGCCCACCTCCAGATACTTGTCGCGGATGGCGCACATCTCATCCACGTACTCGCACTTGTGCCACGCGATCTCGAAGACCTGGCCGTAGCGCTGGTCGCTCTCCACGCGCCGCAGGAAGTCGATCGCCATCTCGCGCACGAAGCCGAGCTTGTCTTCCCGCCCGACCAGGATCTGCGGGCCGGAGCACAGGTTCTCGAAGGGCGCGCAGACGCGCTCGATCATCGCGTCGAAGAGCTCGGCCTTGTTCTGGAAATGCCAGTAGATCGCCCCGCGGGTGACGCCCGCCGCGGCGGCCACCTCGTGCAGCGAGGTGCGCGACACGCCCTTTTGCTGGAACACCCGCTCGGCCGCATCCAGGATGCGTTCCCGCGTTTCCAGCGCCTCTTCCTTGGTTTTTCGGACCATTCTTTCACTCCTCCGCAATCGTTGCGGCCCATCCTCCCCGGTGTTGCGGCATTGCGACGCCGGCAAAGACTATTTTACATACATGCTTGAATGTATGACAGCCTGCGCGTAGGATTCGGCTTCCCCCTGGCATCGCCCCTGACCCCGCGGGGAGCGCTCACGAAGCGCGCCCTCGCAACGTATTCGAGGAAAAACAATGACAAGACTCACCCAGCGCCCGACACCCGGGCGCCGCGCGACACGTCGGCTCGCCCTCCCCCTCGTCGTCTCGCTCGCCCTGCTCGCCGGCTGCGGTGCCGACAGTGGCGCCGGCAACGGTCCCGCCGGCATGTTCGGCGGCCCCGTGCCCGTGAAGGCGGTCACCGTACACCCTCAGACGGTCCCGGTCACCTACGAATACACCGGACAGATCAAGGGCTCGCGCGAGGCGCAGATCCGCGCGCGGGTGACCGGCATCCTCGAATCGCGCAATTATCGCGAAGGCCAGCCGGTGAAGGCCGGCCAGTCGCTGTTTACCATCGATCCCGCACCCTATCGCGCCGCCCTCGCCCGCGCCGAGGCCGACCTCGCCGGAGCCCGGGCGCGCCTCGCCCAGGCGAAGCGCGAGGCCGAGCGGCTCGCCCCGCTGATCGCGTCCCGCGCGGTGAGCCAGCGCGAGTACGACGACGCGGTCTCCGCCCAGGCGATCGCCGAAGCCGACGTGCAGGCGGCCCGGGCGCGTGTCGACGAGGCGCGCCTCAACCTCGACTGGACCCGGGTCACCTCCCCGATCGCCGGCGTCGCCAGCCGAGCCCTGGCCTCGGAAGGCTCTCTCGTGTCCGGACCCGACATGCTGCTCACCACCGTGACGCAGATGGATCCGATGCACGTGCTCTTCGGCATCCCCGACAGCGAGCGCCTCAAGCTGCGCCGCGAGATCGCCGATGGGCGGGTGCGCCTGCCCGAGGACGGCCGCTTCAAGGCCACGCTGATCCTCTCGGACGGCAGCGAGGCACCGCAGGCCGGCGTGGTGGACTTCGCCGACGTGCGCATCAGCGGCGAGACCGGCACCGCAGAGGCCCGCGCCGAGGTGCCCAACCCGGCCGGCCTGCTCCATCCTGGGCAGTTCGTGCGCGTGCGCCTCACCGGCGCGGAGCGCCACGGCGCCTTCAAGGTGCCCCAGCGCGCGGTGCTCGAAGGCCCCCAGGGCAAGTACGTGTACGTGATCGACAAGGACGGCAAGGCCGCGATGCGGCCGGTCGAGGTGGGCGACTGGTCGGGCGACGACTGGGTGATCCACGGCGGGCTCGCCGCGGGCGACCGGGTCATCACCGACGGCGTGCTCAAGCTCGGACCGGGAGCCCCGGTGGCCGCCGAGGCCCCCAACGCCCCCGCCGCCGCCACCGAAGGCGAGCCCGTCGCCCCGGCTGCGCAACGCTGACGGGAGGACCGCCATGTTCTCCCGCTTCTTCATCGACCGCCCGATCTTCGCGGCGGTGATCTCGCTCTTCATCGTGCTCGCGGGGCTCGCCGCCATCCGCGTGCTGCCGCTCGCCCAGTACCCGGAGATCGCACCGCCGCAGGTGCTGGTGGCCGCCAACTATCCGGGCGCTTCCTCCGAAGTCCTCGAGCGCACCGTGGCCGCGCCCCTCGAGACGCAGATCAACGGGGTCGAGGGCATGATCTACATGAACTCCACCTCGGCCTCCAACGGCCGGGTGGAGATCTACGTCACCTTCGACATCGGCACCGACATCGACCAGGCGGTGATCAACGTCAACAACCGCGTCAAGCAGGCCGAGGCGCGGCTGCCGCAGGAAGTCCGCCGCCAGGGCATCGAGGTGGAGAAGGCCTCCGGCTCCTTCCTGCAGGTGCTCTCCTTCACCTCGCCGGACGGCCGCTACGACGACCTCTTCACCTCCAACTACGTCACCCTCAACGTCCTGGACGTCCTCAAGCGCATCCCGGGCACGACCAACGTGCAGATCTTCGGCGCCAAGGACTACGCGATGCGGGTGTGGGTGCGCCCGGACCGGCTCGCGCAGTTGAAACTCACCACGGCGGACCTCGCCGCCGCGATCAACGAGCAGAACGCCCAGTACGCGGTCGGGCGCATCGGCCAGCCGCCCACCCTGAGCGGCCAGGAGCTCGCGCTGACCATCAACACCCGCGGGCGGCTCTCGGAAGTGGGCGAGTTCGAGAACATCGTGCTGCGCGCCAACGGCGACGGTTCGATCCTGCGCCTGGGCGACGTGGCCCGGGTCGAGCTCGGCTCCAAGGACTACGACTTCATCGGCCGCGAGAACGGCCGCCCGGCCACCCTGGTCGGCATCTTCCTCGCCCCCGGGGCCAACGCGGTGGACGTCGCCGACGAGGTGCGCGCCACCGTCGGGGAGCTCTCCACCCGCTTCCCCGACGGCCTCACCTACTCGGTGGTGTACGACACGACCGACTTCGTGAAGGTCTCCATACGCGAAGTGCTGAAGACCCTCGCCGAGGCGATGCTGCTGGTCTTCCTGGTGGTCTTCCTGTTCCTGCAGAACTGGCGCGCCACCCTGATCCCCCTCGTCGCCGTGCCGGTGTCCCTCATCGGCACCTTCGCCGGGCTGCTGCTCCTCGGCTACTCGATCAACACGCTCACCCTCTTCGGCATGGTGCTCGCCATCGGCATCGTGGTGGACGACGCCATCGTCGTCCTGGAGAACGTCGAGCGCATCATGCACGAGGAGCACAAGCCGGTGCGCGAGGCCGCCATCCAGGCGATGCGCGAGGTGACCGGCCCGGTGATCGCCATCGTGCTGGTGCTCACCTCGGTGTTCGTGCCCATCGCCTTCCTGGGCGGGCTCTCCGGCGAGCTCTACCGCCAGTTCGCGGTCACCATCGCCATCGCGGTGGCCATCTCCGGCCTGGTGGCGCTCACCCTGACGCCCTCCCTGTGCGTGCTGATCCTCAAGCACGAGCACAAGGCCGAGAACCGCTTCTTCGCCGCCTTCAACCGCTTCTTCGCGCGGGCCACGCACCGCTACACGCGGGGTGTCGCGTGGATGATCCGGCGCGGCGCCATCGGGCTCCTGCTCTTCGCCGGCATGGTGGCGCTCGCCGCCGGGCTATGGCGCATCACCCCGGGCAGCCTCGTGCCCGACGAGGACCAGGGCTTCTTCATCACCGCGGTGTTCCTGCCCGACGGCTCGAGCCTGCAGCGCACCGATGCGGTGGTGAAGGAGGTGGACGCCCTCATCCGCCAGAACCCGGTGGTGAAGAACACCATCGCCTTCACCGGTTTCGACTTCCTCGGCGGCAGCTTCAAGAACAACGCGGCCACCTTCTTCGTCACCCTCAAGCACTGGGACGAGCGCGACGTCGCCGCGCCCGAGCTGGTGGGCGAGGTGTTCATGAAGACCGCCCACATCCGCGAGGCGCTGGTGCTCGCCTTCAACCCGCCCGCCATCTTCGGGCTGGGCACGGCGGGCGGCTTCGAGTTCTACCTGCAGAACCGCGGCGACTCGGACCCCAAGCGGCTCGCCGAGGTGAGTCAGGCCTTCCTCGCGAAGGCAGCCCAGGACCCGATGCTCGCCGGCGTGTCCACCCTGTGGCGCTCGAACACGCCCCAGCTCTACGTGGACCTCGACCGGGAGAAGGCGAAGTCGCTGGGCGTGCCCCTCGACGGTCTCTACGACACCCTGGCCGCCACCCTGGGCAGCTTCTACGTGAACGACTTCAACAAGTACGGCCGCTCCTGGCAGGTGCTGATGTCGGCCGACCCGGCCTACCGCAGCCGCCCGACCGACGTGGGCAGCCTCTACGTGCGCTCCAGCCACGGGGAGATGGTGCCGCTCTCGGCGCTGGCCACCGTGCGCTTCGACACCGGCCCCGAGACCCTCGAGCGCTTCAACAACCTGCCCGCGGTGAAGATCCTCGGCAGCGGCGCACCGGGCGTGTCTTCCGGCCAGGCGCTCGCGCGCGTCGAGGCGATCGCCGCCGAGGTGCTGCCGGCAGACTTCAGCCTCGACTGGAGCGGCGCCTCCTACCAGGAGAAGCGTGCCTCCGGCACCGCCGGCCTGGCGATCGCCATGGGCGCGGTGATGGTCTTCCTCATCCTCGCCGCCCAGTACGAGCGCTGGTCCCTGCCGCTGGCGGTGATGCTGGCCCTGCCCTTCGGCACCTTCGGTGCGCTGGCCGCGGTGTGGCTGCGCGGGCTCACCAACGACATCTACTTCCAGATCGGCCTGGTGACGCTGCTCGGGCTCGCCGCGAAGAACGCGATCCTGATCGTGGAGTTCGCGCTCTACAAGCACCGCGAGGGCATGAGCGCCTCGGCGGCGGCGATCGAGGCCGCGCGCCTGCGCTTCCGCCCCATCCTGATGACCTCGCTCGCCTTCATCCTGGGCGTGGTGCCGCTCGCCATCTCCACCGGCGCCGGCGCCGGCGCCCGCCATGCGGTGGGCACGGGCGTCATGGGCGGGATGCTGGCGGCGACCTTCCTCGCCATCTTCTTCGTGCCGCTCTTCTATCGCCTGATCTACGAGCGGCGGCTCTCGGAGCCGCGCAGCAGCGAGGAGCTCTTCGCCGAGGTACGCGAGGTGCATCGCCACCCGGCGCGCGAGGCGCAGTTCCGTCAGGCCGCGGAGGAGTGATCGCCATGAACATCCGATTCCGCACCCTCCCCGCCCTGGCGGCCGCCCTGATCCTGGCCGGCTGCGCCACCGGACCGGACTATGCCCGGCCGGAGTTCGAGCTGCCCGAGAGCTGGTCCGCCGCGGCCGCTCCCGAGGCCCGTCCCGCCCGCGTCCCCGAGCGCTGGTGGACGCTCTACGGAGACCCGGCGCTCGACCGCCTCGTCGACGAAGCCCTGGCGCAGGGCGCCGACACGCAGATCGCCGCCGCCCGCGTGCTCGAAGCGCGCGCACGGGCCGGCATCGCGGACGCCGACCGCTACCCCGCGGCGGGCCTGAACGTCGGCGCCAACCGCACCCAATCCAGCCGCGAGACGGCCTTCACCCCGCCCGGCGTGCCGCGGGTGACCAACGCCCACCGGGCGACGCTCGACGTCGCCTGGGAGCTGGACCTGTGGGGCAAGTACCGGCGCGCTTCCGAAGCGGCGCACGCCGAGGCCTTCGCTGCCGAGGCGGCGCGCGAGGCCGTGCGGCTTGCCCTCGCCGCGGAGGTGGCCCAGCGCTACTTCGCGCTGCTCGCCCTGGACGCCCAGGTCCAGACCGTCCGCCAGGTCCTCGCCACCCGGGCCGAGACGGTGGAGCTCATGCGCCAGCGGCTCGACGCCGGGATCGCGTCCGAGCTCGATCTGCGCCAGTCCGAGGCCGAGGTGGCGAGCGCGCGCAGCCAGCTCGCCGATCTGGAACGGGCCCGCGAGGCACAGGAGGCCGCGCTCGCCGTGCTGCTGGGACGGTCGCCGCGCGCCGCCATGCAGGGCGCCGTCGCCCGTACCGCGCCGGAGGCTACGGCGCGCATCGACGACGCCCCGATGGTCCCCGCCGGCCTGCCCTCCGACCTGCTGCTGCGCCGCCCCGACCTCCTCGAAGCGGAACAACGGCTGGTCGCCGCCAACGCCCGCATCGGCGCGGCCCGGGCCGAATACTTCCCGGCAGTGAGCCTCACCGGCTACGTCGGCTCGGAAAGCGAGCAACTCGCGCGGCTCTTCACCGGCCCGGCGGGCGTGTTCCAGTTCGCCATGGGCCTCGCCCAGCCGATCTTCAACGCCGGCCGCCTGGGCTACGCGACCGCCGCCGCCGAGGCCCAGCGGGATCAGGCGCTGGCAGAGTACCGGCGCGCGGTCGCCAACGCCTTTGCCGACGTACGCACCGCCCTGGCCGCCCAGCGCGCCGCCCGCGAGACGGCGCTTGCCGAGTCCGAGCGCGCGGAAGCCTTGCGGGCGGCGCTGCGGCTCGCCGAGCAGCGCTACGAGGCGGGCCTCTCCGGCCGGCTGGAGACGCTCGACGCGGAGCGCGGCTACCTCGCGGCGGAGCTCGCCCGGCTCGACGCCGTGCGCGCCGGCCGCGCGGCGATCGCGGATCTGGTGAAGGCGCTGGGCGGGGGTTGGGTAGACCCAAGCGCCGATTGACGCCCAAATCCCCGGATTCCGCCTGGGCTCCATCCGCGCTACGCAGACCGCTGCGCTCCGTAGCCCGGATGGAGTGCGACGGAATCCGGGAACGGCGCCGCCCCTCCGAAGGACCTCAGGTGTTGCTCAACACCCCCGCCCCCGCGAGCCCGATGATCCCGAGAAACTCGCGGCGGGTGGAGGGATCGTCGCGGAAGGCGCCCACCATGCGGCTCGTCACCAGGGCGGCGCCCGGCTTGTGCACGCCGCGGGTGGTCATGCACTCGTGGGCCGCCTGGACCACCACCGCCACCCCGCGCGGGCGCAGCACCTCGTCCAGGGTGTCGGCGATCTGCACCGTCATCTTCTCCTGGATCTGCAGCCGCCGCGCGTACACCTCCACCAGGCGCGCGAGCTTCGAGATACCCACCACGCGATGGGCGGGCAGGTAGCCGATATGCACCTTGCCCACGATGGGAACCATGTGGTGCTCGCAGTGACTCTCGAAGCGGATGTCCTTCAGAACGATGATTTCGTCGTAGCCGTCCACCTCGGTGAAGGTCCGCGCCAGGATGTCCCGCGGGTCGCAGTCGTAGCCCGCGAAGAACTCCTCGTAGGCGCGCACCACGCGCCCCGGGGTGTCGCGCAGCCCTTCGCGGTTCGGGTCGTCGCCCGCCCAGCGGATCAGGGTGCGCACCGCCTCTTCGGCCTGCTCGCGCGTCGGACGCGCGCCGGAAACGGCGGCGACGGGGGGATCGGGTGGGGTCATGGCCGGGCTCCTCGCTTGCACGGTTCCGAGTCGACAGCAAGCGCCGGGCCCGGGTTCGGCTCCTCCCGCGGCCCGCGACCCGATATGCTGGACGCGCGCGGCGGGAACCGCGCCGCACCCCTACCCCAACCCTCAAGGAACAGGCGACAACCATGGCCGTTGTGACACGCAACATCCTGATCGGGATCATCACCATCCTGCCCATCGTGCTCACCTTCTACCTCTTCTACTGGCTGGTGGTGAGCACCGAGGCTCTGCTCGGCCGGCAGCTCACCCAGTGGATGCCGTGGACCCTCTACGTACCGGGCATGGGCGTGGCGGCAGGGCTCGCGCTGGCCTTCCTGGTCGGCGTGCTGATGAACGCGTACGCGGTGCGGCGCATCTTCGCCCGCACCGAGCGGCTGCTCTACCGCCTGCCGCTGGTGCGGCTCGTGTATCCCGCGCTGCGCGACTTCGTCGACTACTTCTCGCCGATGAAGAAGAAGGAGTTCCAGCAGGTGGTCGCGGTGACCTTGGGCGAAACGGGCATGGAGGTGATCGGACTGGTGACGCAGCCCGACCCCGCGCGCCTGCCCGCCGGGCTGGGACAGGTGGACAGCGTGCTGGTGTACCTCCCGATGAGCTACATGATCGGCGGCTACGCCGTCCTCGTGCCCCGCAGCCGCCTGCGTCCGCTCGACATGAGCATGGACGAGGCCATGCGCTTCGTGCTGACCGCCGGAGTCACGGGGGCGCTGCCGCCTCCGCCGCCGTCGGCAGAGGCGTTACGGGAGAAGGGTTAGGGAATTCGGGTCCGCGCGGAGGCCCCCTCCTTGCCAAATCCCCCTCCCCCGGCTATCCCGCAAGATGAAGGGGACGAGGAGATGTCCATGTTAGGTCTGAAGCGCCTTTACTTCCTTCTGCCCGGTGTCGATACGACGCGGAAGATCGTGGACGAGCTGCTGCTGGCGCGCGTCCCCTACGAGCACATGCACGTCCTCGCGCGCGCCGGCACGCCGCTGGAGGAGCTGCCCGAGGCGGGGGTGGCGCAGCGCACCGATCTCGTGCCGGCCCTCGAGCGCGGGCTCGCGGTGGGCGGTACCGCCGGCGCGCTCGCCGGGCTGCTCGCCCTCGCCTTTCCGCCCGTCGGTCCCGTGGTTGCGGGCGGAGCGATCCTGTTCGGGGCCCTGGGCGGCGCCGGCTTCGGCGCCTGGGTGTCGTCGATGATCGGCGTGAGCCTGCCCAATTCCCGGCTGGAACGCTTCGAGCAGGCGATCGAGGACGGGATGATCCTGATGATGGTGGATGTGCCCAAGGACCGGGTGGGCGAGTTCGAGGACATGATCCGCCGCCACCATCCGGAGGCGGAGATCGAAGGCACCGAGCCGACGATTCCCTCCTTCCCCTGAGGGACCGGGCGGGTCGTTGAAAGCTCCTCGATAGGGGCGGTCGATTACACTCGCGGAAAAGCCGCGTCGCCCCACCGAGGGGCGCCTCATCGACCCCCACAGGAGCCCCCATGGATCTGCCCGCGCACCAGCTCACGATGACCGTCCTCATGACGCCCGACATGGCCAACTTCTCGGGCAATGTGCACGGCGGGGCGCTCCTCAAGCTTCTCGACCAGGTCGCCTTCGCCTGCGCGAGCCGCTACGCCGGGCGCTACGTGGTCACCCTCTCGGTGGACCAGGTGATGTTCCGTCAGCCGATCCACGTGGGCGAGCTGGTGACCTTCCTCGCCTCGGTGAACTACACCGGCACCTCCTCCATGGAGATCGGCATCAAGGTGCTCGCCGAGAACATCACCACCCAGGAGGTGCGCCACGCCAACAGCTGCTTCTTCACCATGGTGGCGGTCGACGAGCACCACAAGCCGGCGCCCGTCCCCCCGCTGCGCCCGTTCTCGCCCGACGAGAAGCGGCGCTTCGAGGCCGCCAAGGTACGCCGCCAGCTGCGCGGCGAGCTCGAGCAGCGCTACCGGGAGCTGCGCGGGCCGGGGGCTGCGTGACCTGGGGCACCCGGTGAGAGGCCGATCCCGGATTCCGCTGGGGCTGCATCCAGGCTACGCGACCAGGCGGCTGCGCCGGGCACGAGAACGATCGCCCCGCCGGCAAGTCACTCCTGCCATGAATGCGCAGGAGGTTTCTCCATGGACTTGCAAGACACGACGCTGCTGCGCGACCACTGCCTGATCGACGGGGAATGGGTCGCGGCCGACGACAACGCCACCCTGGAGGTGAACGATCCGGCCACCGGGGAGATGCTCGCCCGGGTGCCGCGCATGGGCGGGGCGGAGACCGCGCGGGCGATCGACGCCGCGCACCGCGCCCTGCCCGCCTGGCGCGCGCGCACCGCCAAGGAGCGCGCGGCGATCCTGAAGCGCTGGTTCGAGCTCATCACCGTCCACACCGAAGAGCTCGCCCTCATCATGACCCGCGAGCAGGGCAAGCCGCTGGTCGAGGCGCGCGGCGAGATCGGCTACGCGGCGAGCTTCGTGGAGTGGTTCGCCGAGGAGGCGAAGCGCGTCTACGGCGACACCATCCCCTCGCCGACCGCGGACAAGCGTCTCTACGTCGTCAAGCAGCCGGTGGGCGTGTGCGCGATGATCACGCCCTGGAACTTCCCGGCGGCGATGCTCACCCGCAAGGCCGCACCTGCGCTCGCGGCCGGCTGCACGGTGGTGGCCAAACCCGCCTCCCAGACGCCGCTCACCGCGCTGGCGCTGGCCGACCTGGCGCTGCGCGCCGGGATGCCCGCGGGCGTGCTGAACCTGGTCACGGGCGGCGCAGCCCAGATCGGGGCCGAGCTCACGGCCAACCCCAAGGTCGCCAAACTCTCCTTCACCGGCTCCACCGAGACCGGCCGCCAGCTGATGGCCGCCTGTGCACCGACGATCAAGAAGCTCTCCCTCGAGCTCGGCGGCAACGCCCCCTTCATCGTCTTCGACGACGCGGACCTCGATGCCGCGGTCGAGGGTGCGCTCACCTCGCGCTATCGCAACACCGGCCAGACCTGCGTGTGCGCCAACCGCATCCTGGTGCAGGCGGGTGTGTACGAGGCCTTCGGCGAGAAGCTCGCCGCCCGCGCGGCGGCGCTGCGGGTGGGCAACGGGCTGGAGTCCGGCGTGGTGCAGGGCCCGCTCATCGACGACAAGGCCGTGGCCAAGGTGGAGCGGCACGTGTCCGACGCGCTAGCCAAGGGCGGGCGGCTCCTCGCCGGCGGCAAGCGCCACGCCCTGGGCGGCAACTTCTTCGAGCCCACCGTGCTCGCCGACGCCACACCCGAGATGCTGTGCGCGCAGGAGGAGACCTTCGGTCCCTTCGCCCCCCTCTTCCGTTTCGACACCGAGCGCGAGGCCATCCACCTCGCCAACGACACCGAGTTCGGGCTCGCCGCCTACTTCTACTCGCGCGACGCGGCCCGCTGCGTGCGTGTGGGCGAGGCGCTCGAATACGGCATCGTGGGAATCAACACCGGCCTCATCTCCAACGAGGTGGCACCCTTCGGCGGCGTCAAGCAGTCGGGCATCGGCCGGGAGGGCTCGAGATACGGGATCGAGGAGTACCTGGAGATCAAGTACCTGTGCCAGGGCGGGCTCTGAGCCGGGCGCCGCGCGGCGAGCCGGATCCGCAATTCGCGGTTTTCGCCCGCTTCGGAACAACCCCGAATGGGTTGCCTTCCCCTCCACCGCGAGGCCTAATACACGATTCCAGGCCTTGCGATGGAGATCCCCGATGAGCACCTCCCACGACCCAGTCGAACGCCACTACGCCTGCGGCGGCCTGCTGTCCGCCATCGTGGAGGCCCTGCGTGCGACGGGGAAGGACCCCTCACGACTCACCCTGGCCGACCTCGCCCCGGTGGACGAATTCCACGTCCGTGGCCGCGAGGCGACCGCCGAGCTGGCCGCCTGCGCGGGGCTCACGCCCGGCCTGACGGTGCTCGACGTCGGCTGCGGCCTGGGCGGGTCCGCGCGTTATCTGGCCGAGAAGTACGGCTGCCGGGTCACCGGGGTGGACCTCACGCAGGAGTACATCGAGACGGCGCAGGCGCTGGCCGCCATGGTGGGCCTCGCCGGGCAGGCCGAGTTCCGCCAGGCCAACGCGCTCGAGCTCCCCTTCCCCGACGAAACCTTCGACGTGGCGTGGACCGAGCACGCGCAGATGAACATCCCCGACAAGGAGGGGTTCTTCCGCGAGTTGGCCCGGGTGGTCACCCCTGGGGGCCGGGTGGCCTTCCACGACGTCTTCAGCGGACCGGGCGGCGAGCCGCGCTTCCCGGTGCCCTGGGCCGAGGCGCCGGACATCAGCCACCTCGCGGCCGCCGACGAGGTGCGGGCCCTGCTCGAGCGCATGGGACTGCGCGTGCGGATGTGGGAGGACACGACGGCGCGCACCGCTGACTGGTTCGAGGTGCTGCTCGAGCGCTTTCGCACCAAGGGCAGGCCACCGCTCGGGCTGCACCTCCTGATGGGTCCCAGCGCACCGGCGAAGTTCGAGAACCTGCTGCACAACCTGCGCGAGGAGCGGGTCACCGTGATCGTGGCGGTGGTGGAACGGCCGGAGCGCTGATTTTTCGCGGCGCACTTGCGCAGCACCCACCGCTCGGCTTTCCTGTTCACAGACGACCCTAAGGGGGCGCCGGCGGTGTTCGTACCCCGGATGGAGCCCCAGCGGAATCCGGGAAGGGCGGTGGAGCCTTCGAGGCCGCCCGGGATCCCGTCGCATGCCATCCGCACGCGACGGGCGACGTGTGATCGGCGGGGGGAACAATGGGCGGCGGCACATTGAGCGAGCTCGACGAACTCGAACGCCTGGTCGACATGGCCGGCGACGATGTGCAGGCGCGCGTGGTGGGCCGCGTCACGTCGGACGAACGCGCCTTTCCCATCCTCGCGGTGAGTCTGGGCAGCACCGACCGCGACGCCCCCTCGGTGGGCTTCTTCGGCGGCGTGCACGGGCTCGAGCGCATCGGCAGCGCGGTCGTGATCGCCTATCTGCGCAGCGTGCTGATGCGCCTGCGCTGGGACGCCTCCCTCCACCGCATGCTCGAGACCCTGCGCATGGTCTTCGTGCCGCTGGTCAACCCGGGCGGCATGTGGCGCGGCACCCGGGCGAATCCGAACGGTGTGGATCTCATGCGCAACGCCCCGCTGGAGGCCCGCGAGCCGGTGGCCTTCCTTGTGGGCGGCCAGCGGATCAGCGCCGCCCTGCCCTGGTACCGCGGACTTCCCGGCGCACCGATGGAGGCCGAAAGCGCCGCCTTGTGCCGGGTGGTCGAAGAGGAGCTGCTGACGCGCCCGTTCAGCATCGCCCTGGACTGCCACTCCGGCTTCGGGCTGTGCGACCGGATCTGGTTTCCCTATGCGCACTCGGCGCTTCCGATCGCGCACCTTGCCGACGTCCACGCGCTCAAGGTCATCCTCGACGAAAGCTACTGCAACCACCGCTACGTGATCGAGCCCCAGAGCCGCCAGTACCTCGCCCACGGCGATCTGTGGGACTACTTGTACCTGCGCGGCGGCGGCGATCCGCAGCGCGCCTTCCTCCCGCTCACCCTGGAGATGGGCTCCTGGCTCTGGGTGAAGAAGAATCCGCGCCAGTTGTTCTCCCGGGAGGGCATGTTCAATCCGCTGATCGCACATCGCCAGGCGCGGGTGCTGCGGCGCCACCTCTTCCTGCTCGACTTCCTGGCACGCTCGGCCTGCAGCTACCTCCGCTGGCTGCCCGACGGCTCGATCCGCGCGCGGCACCGGGAGCAGGCCCTCGCCCGCTGGTATCCGCGGCTGCTCCCATGAGGACCTGGGTCTTCCTGCGCGGACTCACCCGCGAAGCCCGCCACTGGGGCGCTTTCCCCGAGGTCTTCCGGGACGCGATGCCCGACGCGCGCATCCTCGCCCTGGACCTCCCCGGAAACGGGCGCCTGAACGGCGCGACCAGTCCCCCGACGGTCGAGGCGCTCGCCGCCCATGTGCGCGGCGAGGTCCTGCGCCGGGGCGCGACGCCGCCCTACTACCTCCTGGGACTGTCGCTCGGCGCCATGACGGCCGTGGCCTGGGCCGCGGCACATCCCCGGGAGATCGGCGCCTGCGTCCTGATCAACACCAGCCTGCGCCCCTTCAGCCCGTTCTACCGCCGCTTGCGCCCGGCGAGCTACCCGGCGCTGCTTCGCGTCATCCTGGCGGGAAGTGACGGCCTGCGCGCCGAGCGCACCGTCTTCCGGCTCACCAGCCGGATGGCGGACGAGGGCGTCGTGCCGGACTGGGTACGTTATCGCGCCGAGCATCCGGTCTCGGCCGCCAACGCCTTCCGCCAGCTGGCCGCGGCAAGCCGCTTCCGGGCGCCGGAAACCGCCCCGGGCGTGCCCCTGCTCCTGCTGTGCGGCGCGCGCGATGCGCTCGTCTCGCCCCGGGCGAGCCACGACATCGCCGCGCCCTGGGGGTGCCGGCTCGTCGAGCATCCCCTGGCAGGTCACGACCTGCCGCTCGACGATCCGCGCTGGGTCGCGTGCCGGGTTCGCGACTGGCTGACCGTTCGGGAAAATTCCGCCGATTCGTCCGGCATCACGCCGAATGACGTCTCACTCGCTTCGTCGAAAGCCTGAAACTCCAAGCTCGGCGCATCGCCCCGCCCCGCGGTGCGATAGGGGCAACACCCCTGAATGACGTGCAGTTCGCGAATGTGCGGACACCGCGCGCAGCGGCCCGCCGTTCGTCGGCCCCAGCCGAATCGAGCCTTGATTGCACCGCACAAAGTCCGCGATACTCGTTCCAGACCAATCGGAGTTCGTGTCCTTTTCCGTTGAGTTCAAACGGTTTTTTCCGCTCGTCCGCCCGCGCGGCGAGTACGGAGGAGACGGTTCGGGCCCAGGGTATAGATCCCCGCAGCCAGCGGCGACCGCGGACTCCTGCGCGCATTTTTAGCGGAAGGAATCGACTCATGCGGAAACTGATGAGCCTGCTTGCAGGGCTTCTGGCCGGCGCCGCCGCCGGCTCGGCCGTCGCGGCCGCCGACTTCGCCACCATGGTAGATATGCGCGGCAAGGGCGCCGCGACCTTCGTCGTCGAGAGCCGGATCGCGGGCCTCGGCCCGGTCGAGCTCATGGTCGACACGGGATCGGGCTATACGACGATCAACGAGGAAATCCTCGCCCGCCTCCAGGGAAACAGCGACGTGCGCTATCTGCGGCAGCTGCGCGGCCGCCTTGCCAACGGCAGCGAGATCGACGTGCCCGTTTACATGGTGGAGGCGATCAGCATCGGCGCCAACTGCTGGCTCAACGACGTCGAAGTCGCCGTGTTCCCGGGCAAGACGCGGCCCATTCTCGGCCTCAACGCCCTGCAGCGCACCGCGCCCTTCATCTTCTCGGTCGAGCCGCCGCGCCTGCAGCTGAGCAACTGCGGGCAGGCCGCCCCGGTCACAGAGGCCGACGTCGCCGCGCTCGACAAATAAGGGCCGGCGCGCCCGAAGACGCGCCGGCCGCCGCACCGTCTGCCGGCCCTGGGCCGTGTCGCAGTCCCGACGCATCAGCGCCCGGCGCTCAGCGCACGGCGGTCACGCCGGCAGGTAGCGGCATCGCTCAACGCTGCTCCTGAGTGGGAGACTCCATCGGCGCGCTTTGGACGCCCGGTGTGGTCGCGCCGCCTTGCTCACCCGGCATCGGGCTCGTCTGCGGCTGCTGCTGGCCTTCCTGCCCAGGTGTCGGCTCGAAGGCCGCGAAGTCGCTGATCGGCTGGTCCGAAGGCTGCAGCTCCACATACTGCTCTTCCACATACTCCGGACGCGCCTGCAGCTCCTCCTTGGTCGCGTTCAGGCGAAGCTTGTCTTCGACCAGGGTAAGGTCCTCCAGCGGCACCGCGATCTCCTTGCCACCCACGCCCAGGAAACCGCCCGCGTTGATCACGACGTGGATCTTCTCCTCGTCGCGACCGCGTACGACCTGCTTCACGTCGCCGATCTCCTCGCCGGCCGCCCCTACCACGTCCATCCGGCGCAGTTGCTGGGGAGTCATGGAGTAGAGGCTGTTGGTCGCGGCCGGGGTGCCCGCCTGGGTTTCGGCGGCCGGGCTGGCGCCGCCTTGCGCACCCGCCTCGGCGCTCGTCCCGGCGGCCCAGCCCGGGGAGCTGATCAAAGCGGCAATGGCGCCAGCGATCAACGATTTACGAAAGATAGTGGTCATTTGTCATCCTCCTGCCTTGCGGCTCAGGTTGCATCGCCTCGCCCGGAGGGACGAGGACCGTTCATGACGCACGGGCCATCTCGCAAGATGCGGGCCCGATTGCCGGAAGGATGACGAAACGACTCCCGAGGCAGCCGCGGAACACAGCTAATAGACTGAATTCAAGAGATTTTATCCGTGCGAGTCGGCGCCGGCCGGAGGCAGGCTCGCACCGGTGCGAGCCGCGACGGATAACGGCTAGCTCTTTCACGCCATGGCAGAACCGCGCCGCGACCGACTCGCCGAACCGACACGCAACCTGCTGTTTTATTTGGTCTTTGTGCCCAAGCGCGGCGACCACTCCACCACCAGGACGCCCTGCCCGGCGAGGCCGCCCGAAAACAGGCGGATGTCTCCGTGTGCCGACACGTCGAGCCCGGGCGGAACAAGCCATTGGGCGGCGCTTCGCCACCGAGCGTCGTTGCGGCACGACAGAATCGCCGGACGGAACCTCGCCACCCGCATTCCCGGAGCCCGCGGCCGGGCGGCGGGAATCGCGCCGCTCCTCCGCCCCCGGCCTTCCCTCCACCGAGTCCGCCCGGTGTCGGGGCGAATCAATGACCGTTGCTGTGATGCACCCGGTCCATCACGGCGTAGAGCACGCCCGACAGGACGAAGGTGAGGTGGATGCCGACCATCCAGGCCACGTGGCGGTCGTCAAGGTTGCCCACGTTCATGAAGGCCTTCAGCAGCTCGATCCCCGAGATCGCCACGATGGAGCCGATCAGCTTGATCTTCAGATCTGAGAAGCCGATGTGCCCCATCCACTCCGGCCGTCAGTGCCCGAGGCCCCACGCGACGAAGTGCGGATTCGCGAAGTCCGGCTTGCCGTAGGTAAGCGCCTCACCGTCCAAGGTCGTGACCCGCCCGCCGGCCGCAGCCAGCACCGCATGGCCGGCCGCGATATCCCACTCCATCGTCCGTCCGAGCCGCGGGTAGAGGTCGGCCTCGCCCGCGGCGATCAGGCACAGTTTCAGCGACGAGCCGGCGCGCGCGAGCTTCGCCACCTTGCGCCCTGCAAGAAACGCCTCGAGCGCGACTGCATCGCCATGGGAGCGGCTCGCCACGACGGTCAATCCCTCCGGCGGTGGCATGCGGCAACGAACGGGACGCCGTCCGTTCGAGTCCTCGACGAACGCTCCTTTCCCCGTGAGGCCACCGAACAACCGCCCCAGCGCAGGCGCCAGCACGACGCCCAGAACGGGCACGCCATGTTCGACCAGCGCCACGTTCACCGTGAACTCGCCATTGCGGCTGATGAACTCCTTCGTTCCATCCAGCGGATCGACCAGCCAGAAACGGTCGGCGACGTCGGGTATTCTGCCGGCCGCGACAGCCTCCTCCGCCACGACGGGAATATCGGGCGCAAGAGCGCAAAGCCCGTGCAGGATGAGCTCCTCCGCCTTCTCGTCGGCCTCCGTCACCGGCGACGCATCGTCCTTTCCGCGCACGGAGAAGCCGGAACGATATACGGCCATCACCACGTCACCGGCGGCCCGCACGATGGGCACCAACCGCTGCAGCAAGTCACTGCACGCTACGCCGCTCATCGCACGCATCCCCCTCTCACGCAGCCCATGTCATGACGCCCCCCTATTCTACCCACCTGCTCTGCAGCGGCTCCGGCGCAAGCCCGGGACATCGCCGCGCCCGATCACTGGCAGCCACGAAAGGCCATGCGTGCGGACGATCGCGCCGGTCACGCTCACCGCAAGGACGGCGCGGTCAGGCTGCACCGCCCCCTCAGGGCCTTCTACCCCGTTTAGCGGCTCCGTACATGCCGTTTGTAATTTTCGTACTTGTTTAGCTGTAGTGATTCGGATACCCTCCACCGGATTTTTGACTTTCGTTCGTTTGATGATGGATGCGAGGGGGCGGCCATCATCGTTTGTGCTTCGTACGGCACGGGCGGGCGCATCAGCAAGAGCAAGAAGCGCAAGTGTTCAAGAACATCCTCGTCGTCTGCATCGGCAACATCTGCCGTAGCCCGACCGCCGAGAATCTCCTCCGCGAAGCACTCTCCGATCGAGGCGTCGTCGTTTCGTCTGCCGGTATCGGTGCGCTGGTCGACAAGCCGATCGACCCACAGGCGGAGGAGATCCTCCGTGCCCGCGGGCACCAGCCGCACGAGCATCGTGCCCGGCAACTCACCCGCGAGATGTTGCGCGAGGCCGACCTGGTACTCGTGATGGAGCGGCCGCACATCGAGCACATCCAGCGCATGGCACCCGAGGCGCGCGGAAAGGTGTTCCTGCTCGGCAAGTGGCAGGGCGAACGGGAAGTACCCGATCCGTACCGCAAGGACGACGCGGCCTTTGCGGCCGCCTACGATTACATCGGCGAGGGCGTGGCGGCATGGGCCACGCGCATTCGCTGAGCGACACGAATTCACCATGTGACAAGGCGCCGGCAACGCGACCTGTTTAAGCTGCGGACCGCGGCCAACCGAACCTGCAGCGCCAGTCCTGGCGACGAAGACGGGAAACCCCGTTCGAGCCCTGCAAACCGAAAGCTCCTGACAACGAATGCAAACGAACCAAGTCGCCTCACAAGACAATAACGACGATGACGAAATCGATCTGCTCGCGCTCGTCGGGACCCTGCTCGATCACAAATGGCTGATCGGGGGCGTTACCGCCCTCTTCATGGCCGGCAGCGTCGCCTACAGCCTGCTCGCCGAGCCCGTCTATCGTGCCAACGCGCTGATCCAGATCGAGAAGAAGAGCTCCGGCATGCTGGGGCTGTCGGAGATCTCCGAGGCCCTGGGCACCGAATCCAAGGCGGTGACCGAGATCGAGCTCATCAAGTCGCGCAACGTCGTGGGCAAGGCGGTCGACCGGCTCCGGCTGGACCTGCAAGCCGAGCCCCGTCATCTGCCGGCGCTCGGAAAAGCCGTCGCACGGCGCTTCAGCCCGGACAGCCCGGATCAGCTCGCCGAACCCCTGTTCGGCCTGGACGATTACGCCTGGGGCGGAGAGCGCATCGATCTCCGCGAGCTCCAGGTTCCCGAACACCTCCTCGACGTCGAGCTCACGCTGGTCGCCGGTGAAGCCGGGTCTTTCACCCTGTTCGACGACGAGGACAACCTGATCCTCCAGGGGCAAGTGGGGAGTGACGTCGCGAGCAACGGCGTGCGCATCCAGGTACGCGAGCTTCACGCGCGGCCCGGCACCCGTTTCGACCTGATGCGCAAGAAGCGGCTCGACACCATCGTCGAATATCAGGAATTGCTCGCGGTCGGCGAGCGGGGCAAGGATTCGGGCATCCTCAGCCTCGGCCTCGAGGGGCCGGTTCCCGACAAGATCTCGCACATCCTCGACGAGATCGCCCAGCAGTTCGTCCGCCAGAACGTCGAGCGCATGTCGGCGGAAGCGGCAAACAGCCTGGAGTTCCTGCGGTCGCAGCTGCCCGAGGTCCGCACCCAGCTCGAAAGGGCCGAGGCCGCGCTCAACGACTTCCAGCGCCGAGCCCAGTCGATCGACGTAAGCCTGGAGACCCAGGCCGTTCTCGACAAGTCGGTGGCGATCGAGACGAAGCTCACCGAGCTCAAGTTCCAGCAGGCGGAATTCGACCGCAAGTTCACCCGCCAGCACCCCACCTACCAGGCCCTGCTGCGCCAGATCGACGAGCTCACCCGCCAGCAGCGGGAGCTGTCCGGCAGCATCCGCAACCTGCCCGAGACCCAGCAGGAGGTCCTGCGGCTGTCCCGCGACGTGGAGGTCGGCACCCAGATCTACACCCAGCTCCTGAACAAGGCGCAGGAGCTCGACGTCGTGCGGGCCGGCACCGTCGGCAACGCGCGCATCATCGACACCGCCGCCGTCGACACCCGCCACCCCGTAGCCCCGAAGAAGGCCTTGATCGTCGCCATCGCGACCCTGCTCGGCGGCCTGCTTGCCTCGGCCTTCGTGCTGGTCCGGCGTGCGCTGAACCGGGGCGTCGAATCGCCGGAAGAGATCGAGAAGCTCGGCCTGCCGGTGTACGCCACCGTGCCCCTCAGCGAGCAGCAGCGCACCTTCGAAACCATCCTGCAGAAGGCGGGCGGACGCAAATCGGGCGCGAGCGCCCTGCTCTCGGTCGCCCATCCCCACGACCTCGCCGTCGAAGCCCTGCGCAGCCTTCGTACCAGCCTGCACTTCGCCATGCTGGAGGCGAGCAACAACCGGATCATGATCTCCGGCCCCAGCCCCGGTGTGGGCAAATCCTTCGTGTCCTCCAACCTTGCCGCGATCATCGCCCAGGCGGGGCAGCGCGTGCTGCTGGTGGACGCGGACCTGCGCAAGGGGCATCTGCACCGCTTCTTCGAAATCGAACCCGAGGGCGGTCTTTCGAATCTCCTGGCGCGCGATGTGACTTTCGAGCAGGCGGTGCGCGAAACGCGCATCCCGGGCCTGAGCGTGATCGCCCGCGGCAAGATCCCGCCCAACCCCTCCGAGCTGCTGATGCACCCCAATTTCGGCGCTTTCCTGGAGCAGGCGAGCGCGGCCTTCGACCTGGTGATCGTGGACACGCCGCCACTGCTCGCCGTCACCGATGCCGCGATCGTCGGCCGGCTGGCCGGCACGAGCCTGATCGTGACCCGGTTCGGCGTGAATCCCGCCAAGGAGGTGGAGCTCACGGTGCGCCGGTTCGCGCAGAACGGCATCGAGATCAAGGGCGCCATCTTCAACGGCATGGAGAAGCGCGCCTCGGTCTACGGGAAGTACGGCGGGTACAGCTACTACCAGTACGAGTACAAGTCCGAGAAGTAGCGGTACTTATACACATCTGCTTATCGAATACGGAAATCTGTCAACAACACGCCTACCGTATTCCTTTACAATCATCCGTGCGACAACGTACATACAGGAGCCCTCGATCCATGAAAGCAGTCGTCAGCCTTGCGCTCGCCGCGCTGTTCGCTTCATCCCCGGTGCTGGCCCAGAGCGGCACCAACACCCCGCCCCCGGCGAACGGCGGCGGAACCACCGCCGCCACCACCGGTAGCGTAACCGCCGCCAAGACGGGCGGGATCGTCTCCACCCTCGGCGTCGGCGGCACCGTTGCCCTCGGCGTGGCCGTGGTCGGCGGCATCGCGGCCGCGACCTCGGACGGCGGCGGCAGCGGCAGCGGCTCCACCGGCACCACCGGAACGACCGGGACCACCGGCACGACGCCCTGATTTCTGTCGTTTCCCGGAAATACCCGCGGCCACCGGCTGCGGGTATTTTTTCGCGCCTTCGTCGCCAACTCGATCGTCATCGCTGCATGAAAACCCTCGTTCCCGTCGCGCTCGCACTTCTCACCACCGTTTCGGGCTGCATGCTCGCCCCGGGACAGCACCTCGACCGCAGCGCCCTGCTTGACAAGAACGACGCCGAAAGCAGCATGGTCGAGCTCGTCTCCATCACGCCCAAGCTTCTCGCGGTCCAGTCGGCCGAACGCAGCGCCGAACAGATCCCCGACGAATTGCTCGCATTCCAGCCCGGCCCATATCGCATCGGCGCCGGCGACATCCTTCACGTCACCGTGTGGGAGCACCCCGAACTGACGGTTCCCTCCGGCCAGCAGCAGCAGCCCGAGGCAAACGGACGCATCGTGCACGCGGACGGAACGCTGTTCTTCCCCTACGCAGGCTCCGTGAAAGCCGGCGGCGCCACCCTCGCCGAACTCCGCGCGACGCTCACCAGCCGTCTCACCAAGTGGCTCGAGCAGCCGCAGGTAGACGTCGCCGTCATCCGCTACAACAGCGCCAAGGTGCAGTTCTCGGGCGCCTTCGAGAAGGCGGCGGAACAGCCGATCACGCAGACACCCCTGACCCTGCTCGCCGCCCTCGGCGCCGCCGGCATCAAGACCGCCGAGGCCGATCTCACCGGCCTGACGCTGAAGCGCGACGGACGCGAGTTCCGGCTCGATCTCGACGCCCTCAACCGTGGCAGGTCGAATCTCGACGCGGTCTACCTGAAGCACGGCGACCACATCCACCTGCCCTACAACGACCGCAGGAAGGCCTACGTGATGGGCGAAGTCCTGCGCCCGACCACGATCACCTTCAAGGCGCGCAGCATCAGCCTTACCGAAGCGCTCGGCAACGCCGGCGGCATGCGCCAGGAAACGTCGGACGGCAACGCGGTCTATGTGATCCGCGGCATCGACGATGTCGAGCAGCGCCCGGTGCGGGTGTTCCAGCTCGAAGCGAAGTCGCCGGTCGCCTTCGCCCTCGCCTCCCAGTTCGAAGTGATGCCGCGCGACGTGGTGTTCGTCGGCCCGGCCGACATCACCCGCTGGAACCGCGTCATCACCCAGCTGATCCCGACGGGTTCTCTGCTGCGGACCGGCACCGACCTCGAAGCCGATCTTCGTACCCGCTGACCGGGATGCGCCTCATGCCGTCCGGCATCGTCACGGCAATCGTGCTTCTCGCGGCAGCGCTCGGCTCGGCGGGGTGCACGCCCGCCATGCAGGCGGCGCGCGACACCGCGATCGTCGCCTTCCGCGGCCCACCGCCGATCGAAGTGACCCGCGAGGCCGTGTTCTCGCGCCCGTACTATCAGCTTCGGCTCGACAGCGCCCTCGGCTCGGCCGTGCTCGTGCTCGCACGGGTCACCGACGGGCAGCAGTTCTGGGTCGCCTCCACCGGCCACGTGGTGGTGATCGAGAATGGACTCGTACGCCGGATCATCGGCTTCCCCGAAACGCTGGAGGGCACGCGCGTGGAGGGTGCGGACCCGTTCGCGGCCGGCCTGCATCGTGTCGCGACAGGTACGCCCGTCGAGCGGACGGCCGACTGGATGCCCGGATACCGGTTCGGCGCCCCCCTCCACGGCCGTTTCGAACCGAAGGGGCGGGAACGGGTCGAGATCCTGGGCGAAGGCTTCGATCTCCTGCGCGTAGACGAGCATCTCGCCTCGCCCTCCGCCGACTTCGAGGCGCTCAATCACTATTGGGTCGACCCGTCGGACGGCACCGTGCTCAAGAGCGAGCAGCAGGTCACCCCGAGCTTGCGCCTCGTGCTCACGGCCCTTCGCCCATGGCGGCCGGAGGGGCAGCGTTGAGACTCGCCCTCCGATTCGGGCCGCGCATTGGCGACCTTGCCCTTGCGATCACCGTCATGCTGATGCTCGACGGCTCCGCGCTCGCCGCCGAAGCCGTCGCCACGCCGACCGCCGCCATACCGGTTCGGGTCACCGGGATGGTGCACAACCCCGGCCGTCACGAGCTCGCCCCCGGCTCGCGCCTCTTCGATGCGGCGCAGGCCGCAGGCGTGCGCCCGGACGCCTTCCTCACCGGCGCCGCCTGGTTTCACCGTCCGGCCGAGGCGACCCAGCGCGGCCTGAAGGTCGGGCTCATCCACGAGCTCACCGTACTGGTCCGGCACGCCCACCTCGTCGGTCACCGGGACCGCGCGGCGCTCGGTGACCGACTGCGACAGCGGGTCGAGGCCCTGCCGGTGACCGGCCGCCTGACCGGCAACCTCGATCCGGTGCGCCTGGAGCTCGAGCTGAAGCACAATCGCCCGATCCACGCCGGCGATCAGCTGTATTACCCCTCCCGCCCCGACACCATCGCGGTGCTGGGCGCGGTCGCCGAAGACTGCACCCTGCCCTTCGTGGGCCTCAAGCCGGCCGCCGACTATGCGCAGGAATGCGCGCCGCACGGCGACGCGGATCCCGACTGGATCTACGTCATCCAGCCGGACGGCGCCGTCTCCCGGCATGGCAATGCGGCATGGAACCGAACCGCGCCGCAGCCGCTGGCTCCCGGCGCGCGGATCCTTGTCCCGCTCCGGGACGTCCCCGGAAACGCGACCGAGGCGCTCAACGCCGATCTGGCGGCCTTCATCGCGACGCAGCCGCTACCGGCGGAGGGCAGCACGCGATGAAGCGTCGCGTGATCGTACTCGCGGTCTGCGCCGCGTGCGCCGAGCTGAGCCTGGCGGCGACCGAGCCCACCCAGGGCGACTTCGGCGGAATCGGTCTCCTGCAGACCCCGACCGCGCGCATGGCGCCGGCGGGCAGCTTCGGCCTCAACCTGAGCCGCGTCGCGCCGTACGGGCGCTATGCCGTCATCGTCCAGCCCTTCGACTGGCTCGAGGCCATCTACCGCTACACCTCCGTCAGCAGCCGGCTATACGGAGCCGAGGCGCTCAGCGGTGACCAGAGCTACAAGGACAAGTCCTTCGACCTCAAGCTGCGTCTCTGGGAGGAAAGCCGCTGGCTGCCCGAGATCGCGGTCGGCGCGCGCGACATCGGCGGCACCGGCCTCTTCGCCAGCGAGTACATCGTCGCGAACAAGCGCTGGGAAGACTTCGATTTCAGTCTCGGCCTCGGCTGGGGGTATCTCGGCAAACAGGCGCATTTCGACAACCCGCTGGGCTGGCTAGACGACAGGTTCAGAAGGCGCCCCGCCGTCGACAACGCTGCCGTCGGCGATATCGACCTAGACAGTTATTTTCGGGGCCCGGTGGCCCTCTTCGGCGGCGTACAGTGGCAGACGCCCTGGGCGCCGCTGCAGCTGAAGCTCGAGTACGACGGCAACGATTACCGCAACGAGTTCGGTGGCCCGGGCGTCAAGCAGGACTCTCCCCTCAATCTCGGCGCGACCTATCGTCTCAACAGCTGGCTGACGCTCCACGCGGGCTGGGAGCGCGGCAACACCGCGATGCTGGCGCTGACGATGCAAACCGACGTCGGCGGCCGCACGCCCTCGCCCCCGAAGGTCTCCGATCCGGCGCCCGAAGCGGTCCGTCCGGACGCCGCACGCCCGGCCGGCTCGCCCGATTGGGCCGACGTGGCGAAACGGATCGAGGACAGCGCCGGCTACCGCGTGCAGCGTATCGCCCAGCGCGAGCGGGAGGTGGTCGTCTACGGCGAACAGACCCGCTTCTTCCACGCCCCCGTAGGCGTCGGCCGCGGTGCCCGCGTGCTGGACAACGCCGCCGGCCCCGAGGTCGACTGGCTCACCGTTTCGGAGTCGCGCGACGGCTTGCCGCTTACCGAAACCAGCGTGAAGCGCGACACCTTCCGCAAGGCGCTCCAGGACGACGTCCCGCTCGACACGCTGCGGCGGAGCACCGAGCAGGTCGAGCCGCGCCCCCGCCAGGAGACCACGCTTTACGAACCCGAAGACCAGGACCGGCTCACCTACGGCGCCAGCGTCGGCTACCGTCAGAACCTCGGCGGCCCGGACAGCTTCATCCTCTACCAGTTCAGCGCCAACCTGAACGCCGAGTACCAATTCGAGCCCGGCACCTGGCTCGCCGGCACCATCAGCGGCAACCTCCACAACAACTTCGACAAGTTCCGCTACACCGCGCCGAGCCGCCTCCCGCGCGTGCGCACCTTCCTGCGCGAGTACTGGACCTCCTCGGACGTCACCCTGCCGCTGCTGCAGCTGAACCACGCTCGCCGGCTCGGGGAAGGTCTCTACGGAATCGTCTATGGCGGCTACATGGAGGTCATGTTCGCCGGCGTGGGCGGCGAGCTGCTCTACCGCCCGCTCAACGAGCCATGGGCGATCGGCCTGGACCTCAACTGGGTCAAGCAACGCGACTTCGACGTCGGCTTCGGGCTACGGGACTACGACGTGCTCACCGGCCACGTCAGCGGCTACTACCGCGGCATCCCGAACGTGCTCGTCACCGCCAGCGCCGGCCGCTACCTCGCCGGCGACTACGGCGTAACACTGGACCTCGCCCGGGAGTTCACCAACGGCGTGCGCTTCGGCGCCTGGGCCACCCTGACGAACGTCTCGAAGGAAGAGTACGGCGAAGGCAGCTTCGACAAGGGCTTCTACATCTCCATCCCCTTCGACGAGATGGCCACCCGCTCCACGCTGCGCCGCGCGAACATCGCCATCGCCCCCCTCACCCGCGACGGCGGCGCCCGCCTGGCCCGCGACTGGCGCCTCTTCGACCTGACCGAAGGCCGCAACGTCGACTTCTTCCACCAGAACTTCGGCCGAATCAAGGACTGACCACCCCAGCCCCCATAACCCGGATTCCGCCTTCGGCGCCATCCTGGCTACGCGGCTGCGACCGCGCTACAAAGCGACCAGCTTCGGAACGAACACGATCGCCCCGATCACCGCCGCGAGGCACGAGGCCAGAAGCACCGCCCCCGCCGCGACATCCTTGGCCTTCCCCGCCAATGGATGGTAGTCGGGCGACGCGAGATCGATGGTGAGCTCGATCGCGGTGTTGACCGCCTCCCCGGTCCACACCATGCCGATGGCCAGCAGCAGGATGCACCACTCCACCGCCGACACGTCCAGACCCCACGCGAGCAGCACGACGCCGACCGCCGCGAGGAGATGAATCCGGGCATGGGCCTGGGTCGCAAGCACGACACGAACGCCGTTGGCGGCATAACGGAAGCCGTTCTTGCGAGCGCGCAGGTAAGAGGACAGGGACATTTCAAACGGACAAGGCGCAGCGGCTCCGAACCTTCACCACGCCGCAAAGTAGTGCACATAGGCCGCGCCAGGCGCAGCCAGGACGCTGAACCGGCTTTTTTCCCTCGGCTCGGTGAAATACATACTAGATCCGATCCCGAGCGCAGCGCCGACCACCACGTCCCGCCAATAATGCTGATCGGCGCGTACGCGACTGTAGCCCACGAGGGACGCCGCCACGTAGGCCGGAACGCCAGCCTCCCAACCTACTCTCGTCTGCATGTACTGAGCCGCAGCGAACGCGACCGCGGTATGGCCGGAGGGGAAGCTCTTGTCGTCCCGCCCGTTGGGGCGGGTCTTCTGCGTCGAATGCTTCAGCAGCTCGGTAAAGGCCACCGTCGCCGCCTCGGACTTGGCGAGCTGGTACAAACCTGCGCGATCATCCTGGGCATAGGAAATCCCCGCCGCGACCAGCGGCAGTCCGGCTGCGAGCACATCGCTTGCCGTATCGAAGCGATCGTCGGAAGCAAAGCCGGTCGCCGAGCTCAACGCAAGCACGAACGCCACGGCGGTGGTGCGCAAGGTAGTGGAAGCCAATTGGTCATTCATCCTGATAGCATTGCAATCGACATTTCGACGACGCCGGAGATTAACGGCGACGTCATGAGCAGGCCCCTCCCCCTTCAAGGGGGGTGAGGGAGGAGTTTCGGCGAGCCTGCTCGCAGCCTGCCGAACGGCGGAGCGAAGCGGAGACTCCCGGACAGGAGGGGGACGGGTTCGTCGCCATGCGAACGACCGTCACTGCCCCCCGCACCAAACCAACACCAACGACCACCCCCACCATATCCACTCCGGCATCCACCAGACTCGCCTCGCGCCCTGCCACGAAGAGCTGCAGCACCTCCGTCGCGATCGCCAGCAGCGCGAGGTCCAACACCAGCCCCCCGCCCCGAAGATCCATACGCGCCAAGGCGAGCACTGCCGCCAATATCCCGAACATCAGTCCGTGCGCGATCGTACTCGGCGACACCGAGCCGCCGAAGTAATCCCTCGGGCCAACCAGATCAAGCACCCAAGCCTCCAACGACACCTTCGCTTCACCGGGCAACAATACCCCAATCAAGACAGCGACGAAGGCGACCACGAAAACGCCGCGCGACCATCGAGCAGCCGACCCCACGAGTGCGCGAACTCCCCAAACGAGCGCCCCGGCCCACCCGATCGCCATGGTCGTCACGAACCACGGGAATTCCTGGAACTCCCCGGAAGCGAGCCCGCGGTATGACGGCTCGCCGAACGTCCCTACTGCCGAGGCGATGACGCTGAGGGCCACGAGCGCCGTCGTCCCGATGCGCCAACACGTCGCGTGCGATCCTCCGATCGGATAGATCACGACGCCCCTCGCTCGACCCCGTCGCCACTCGCCAGTCGCGCCAATCGACTACCTCGCATTTGAAGCGCGGCAGGCCGGTGCGGCCCTCGGGCGAGAGCCGAAGACCTTCGGCTCGAGGATGACGACCTCGGGAACATCGGTATGGATCACGCGCATCAGAACACCCGCTCCTCGAGCAGCCGCGAGAGGT
>DYFV01000023.1 GCA_020725025.1 Azoarcus sp. | reverse complement strand
TCCGCCTGGCAGGGGCGGCGGGAGTGTCGGCGCGGGCGCCGCGGATCAGCGGGCTACCAGAAGAGCCCTTCCTGCTCGCCTTTCTCGCTCGAAGCCAGCATTGCGTGCGCGAGGCCATCGAGTGCCGGCGGCAGCGGCCCAGCGCTCCAGGGCTTCGAGGAGCTCCCGTCGGGCGAACTGCCAGCCCTGTTGCGGGTTGCGCCGTTCCTCGACCTCGACGAGGCCCTCGGCGAGCAGGCGCTCGAAAAGGGCGAGGGCGGCGTTGGCGCGGGCCGCGCCGGCGCGGGAGAGCAGGCTGTCGCGTTTATGGCGCTTGTCCGGATCGGCGCGGCGCACCCACAGGGCGAGGAGCGCCCGCCACGCCACGGGCCAGGCGTCTAGTTCGGGGGTTCCGTATTACTGCGTCCTGCGTCTTCGCGTCCGCAAGAAACGCCTCCCGCCCGGCTTCCGTATACGCCCTAATGCGCTGGAGGCAGAGCAGGATGTGTTTGAGGAAGACGAGCGGCTCTCGGCTCACAGGGGCCTGGCCTCCCGGAGAATGCGGTCGCGCAGGAATGGGCTGACGCCATCCGGGGTGACGACGTCCGCGCGGCGGCCGAGGATCGCCTCGAAGTCCTGTTGCAGACCGACGAGGTCGAGCAAGGATGCATCCGGCGCGAAGTCGACGAGGAAGTCCACGTCGGAGTCCGGTCGGTCCTCGCCCCGGGCGACCGAGCCGAACACGCGAAGGTTGTGCGCCCGGTGGGTGGCAGCTGCGCGCATGAGCTCGTGTCGATGGGCTTCTATTTGCTCCAGCGTCGTCGTCGGAAAGGCTCCTCCGAGGGGGCATTGACGGCAGTTTACGCCAATGGATCGGGAAACCCGTAGCGCGCCGCGGTCACGGCGCCGCCCGCGCCAGCACCCCGATGGTGGGCGCCCACTCGTCGCCCGGCTTCTTCTTGCGGGTGACCAGGGTGAGCTGGGCCGGGGCGAAGACGTTGGCGTTGTGGGTGACCGGGGTGGTGATGAGGTACTGGGCGCGGGTGGCGCGCAGGAAGGTGCCGACGCGGTCGATGTTGGCCACGTCCAGGTGGGCGAAGGGCTCGTCGATGAAGACGAAGCCGCCTGGGCGGGCGTCGTCCATGAGGAGGGCGATGAGCAGGATCAGGGACTTCATCACCTGCTGTCCGCCCGAGGCCTCCCCGTCGTTGAGGCCCACCGCGCCCTTGCGGTCGAAGTCGAAGCGCACCTCGAGGCCGGCCTGGGCGAGGGAGAGGTCGTCGTTGCCCAGCGCCGGGGTGGGGCAGTCCACGCCCACGCCGGCGAGCTCTCCCAGGGCCTTGAGGTTCTTGGCGTACTGGCGCACCGTGGCGCGGAGCTTGGCGATGTAGGCGGCGCGCGCCTCCTCGGTCAGCCGCCGGGCGGTGGCGCAGTAGCCCTGGCGCTCCTGGTAGTCCCGCTCGCGCTGGGCGACGTCGGCCTTGAGGCGCTCGGACAGGGTGATGACCGCCGGATCCTTGACCCAGTCGCCCTCGTCGAGGCGGGTGCGCAGGCGGTCGCGCTCGCGCCGGGCGGTGGCGGCGTTCTCGTAGCGCTCGACGAGCAGGGCGAGCTCGGCCGGATCCCGCCAGCGGGCCGGCATGCCGCGGCGCAGCGCGCGCAGGCGCTGGATGCGCTGGGCCTGGGTGTGGCGGCGGGGGGCGGTGCCGGTGTCGAGCTCGGTGATGCGGGCGTCGATGGCGCGCAGCTCGCGGTTGCGGCGGTCGAGCTCGATCACCATGCCGTTGATGCGGCCGGCGAGCGCGTCCAGCGCGCCCTGGGCCTCGCTGCGTTGGCCGATGGCGGCGGTCAGTGCGGCGCGGGCGGCGGGCAGCGCCGCCTCGGCTTCGGCGTAGGTCTCCGCCTTCGCCGCGAGGAGCTGGGCGGACTGCAGGCCCAGCAGGCGCTGGCGCAAAGCGGTGAGCTGCTCGGTGCCTTCGGCGATCTTGGGCCGCAGGGCCTGGAGCTGACGGTCAAGCGCGGCGATGTCGGTCTCGAGCTGTTCGATGCGCGCCTGGCGGGCGAGCTCGCCAAAGTGGAATTCGCTCGGGCGGCCCAGGTGGCGGGCGCCGCGGCGCTCCCGGTGGTAGCCGTCGCGGGTGATCCATTCGATCTCGCGGGGGAGGTCGCGGGCGGCCTCCACGCTGTCCACCCGGCGGATGCGATTGAGCAGGTCCGCGAGCCAGCGCGGCGCGGGGGCGGAGAAGCGCACCACCTCGGCGAGGCTGCGCGCGGCAGGCGGGGGCGCCTCCTCGCGCTCCGGCACCACGAAGTGGCGGAAGCGCTCGCGCTCGCCCAGGGCCCAGGCGGCGTGGCGGTCGGATTCGCGTTCGAGCAGGATCACGTGGCGGTAGGGGCGCAGCACCGCTTCGAGGGCGGCCTGCCAGGCGGCGTCGGTGACTTCGACGATCTCCGCGAGGCCCCGGTGGGCGATGCCTTCGGCCAGGAGCTGGGTGCGAAAGCGCGCCACCTCGGGATCCGAGGGCGGGCCGGAGCGGCTCTTGGCGTTGCGCAAGGACGTGGTCTTGTCCTCGAACTCGGCGACCAGCGCACGCTCCTTGGCCTTCAGCTCGCGCAGGCTCGCTTCGGCGGCCTCGTGCGCCTGCTCCAGGGTGACCGCGTCGGCCCCGTGCTCGGCGGCGAGCTGGGCGCGCAGGGTGTCGCGCTCGGCGACGAGCTTCTCGAAGTCGCGTACCGTGTCGTGGGCGGCGAGGTGGGCGGCCTCGGCGGCCTCCATGTCGGCGCGCAGCCGGGTGCGCTCGGCCTCGGCGGCGGCCTTCTCGGCCTGCACCTCGTCGAGCCGTGCCCGCGCGGCGCGCCGCTCGGCCTGCTTCGCGGTGTATTCCACGCGCTGGCGGGCGAGCTCGGCCCGCTCGGCGGCCACGTCGCGGGCGAGCTCCGCCGCCTCCAGGCGCGGCACGATCTCCGCTTCCAGGGCGTGGGTCTCGTCGGCGAGCTGCTTCCACTGCAGGTAGTTGTCCGCTTCGAGCCGGCGCGTCTCGGCCTGGGCGCGTAGCCGGTCGAGGTCGAGGCCCAGGTCGCCGAGCTCCCGCTCGGCGCTCTTCTGCTCCTCGCGGGCGGCCTCGTAGTTGTCGAGCACCTCCTTGTCGCCGAAGACGTCGAACACGAGCTCCAGCAACGCCTTGGGCGAGTACTCGCAGAGCTTGTCGGTGTCGCCCTGCTCGAGGGCGAGCACCTTGGCGATGGCGGGGGTGAGGCCGCCCCAGGCGAGCCGGTGCTGGTAGTCGCGCAGGCCGATCCAGTCCTCGGTCTGCTCCAGTGCCTCGACGGAAACATCGCCGTCGACGATGGTGTAGTCGCGCGTCCACTCGCCGCCGGCGCGGCGGATGCGGCAGGCGAGCGTCACCTCGTCGTGCAGGCAGGGGAAGAAGGGGCGCCGCCCGGAGCCGCCGGGCTGGTTGGCGACCACCGCGCGGATCCAGGCGAAGCTGCGGTCGGCGCGGCGCACGTAGCGGCGGAAGTCGCGCTTGCCCGAGCAGCGCAGGGCGAACAGCGTGCGCAGGGCGTCGAGCAGGGTGGTCTTGCCCGAGCCGTTGGGGCCGACGATGGTGATGATCTGGGCATCCAGGGGCAGCGAGAAACGGCGCCAGTAGTCCCAGTGCACCAGCTCGAGTTGCTTGATGTGGAACATCAGGCGTCTTCCTCTTCGTCGTCTTCGTCCGGCAGCACGTCCGCCTCCTCGAAGGCGTTGGCCTCTGGCACGGCGTGGCCGGCGCGTTTCAGCACATCGGCGAGGGTGCCGTGGATGATGCGGTCGGCGAGCACCCGGTAGTCGAGGGCCACGTCGAGGAGCGGCCCCTCGAAGAGCACGCCGTTGCGCCGCTCGATGAAGCCCAGGCGGGCGAGCTTGCCGAGCATGAAGTTCTTGACCTTGGTCTTGCCGCCCAGCAGCGGCCCGAAGTCGGCGATGAGCGAGGCCTCCGACAGGCCGCCCGAGACCGTCTCGCCGTGGGCAACGGGTTTTTCCGCGCCGAACATGTCGCCCTGGCCGTCGTCGGCGACCTCGCGCCGGGTCACCTGGCGCTCGCGCTTGGGCAGGATGACGAGGGACCAGATCACCACCAGCAGCGCGATCTCGTCGCGGGTGAGGCCGACGTTGCTCGCGGCGTACTCGCGCCTGGCGCCGAAGACCGGCTCCAGCATGTCGGGGGCGAGCACCGCGGCGACGTGGCCGGCGTAGGGGTTGTCCTGGAGCTGCAGTCCGACCGCGCCCAGCCGGTGCTCCAGCTCGACGCGGAAGGTCTCGTCCACCAGCGCCCGGCGCACCAGCCGATCGGTGCGCGGCAGCCAGCGCTGGGCCAGGAGCCGCGCGGTGAGGGTCTTGAGTTCGTGTTCCATCAGGCGTCCATGAGGGGGCGCTCGCCGGATGCGGCGGGCGCGGCGGCACGCGGGGCGACGCGGCCGTCCGAGATGGCGGCGATCTCGTCCTGGCCCACCGGCACCAGGGCGTCGCCGAAGAGGACATCCAGAGGCAGGCGCATGAACTCGCCCACCGGGCCGTCGGCGGGGCCGGCGGATTCGCCGTCGGCGAGCAGCGCGAGCAGGGACAGCCGGTAGGAGGCGGGCGCGAAGCCGCCGCCGGCCACCACCGCCTCGAGCGGTGCGGCCTCGGGCAGGGCGTCCAGCCGCCGCGAGAAATGTTCGAGCAGCGCCAGGTCGTCCTGCTCGGGGGCGGCGTTGACTTCGGCCGCATCGGGCGGCGGCAGCGCCGTGTCGGCCTCGCGGGCCCGGACTTCATCCGAGAGCACGCTCTCGGCCCGGTCCAGGAGCTCGTGCCCGCCCGCGAGCAGCGGCAGCTCGGGCACCACGAAGAGCGCGCCGTCGGCGAAGGCGGCGAACTGCCCGGCGTCGAGCCCGCGCAGCCAGGTCGCGACATCGGACGAAGAGATGCCGGAGGCCCCCAGCGTCACCCGCTGCGCCTCGATCTTGTTCAGCGCCCGCTGGAAGCCGGCATCCACCCGCGCGAGCCGCGACTGGGCGAGGCCGATGCGCTGGGCGACGCGGGCGATTTCGAAGTCCACCTCCGGGTCCGCGAGCAGCCCCTTGAGGATCTCGGTGCCGCGGGCGAGCCAGCGCTCGTTGGCCGACAGCCGCCGGCGCGAGGCCAGGATCTGGAACTCCGAGCCGGAGGCGATCGCCTCCTCGAAGTGCCAGGTGAGGTCGTTGAGCTTGGACAGCAGGTGACCCAGCGCCTCGGGCGTGACGCTGCCCACTGCCTGCAGGCCGGCGAGCTGGGCGGTGAGGAAGCCCAGCTCCGCGTCCTCCTCGTCCGAGAAGCGCAGCAGCATGGCGATGGCCGCCACCGCGTTGCGGCCCAGATCCGAGAGGTGGTAGAGCCCGTCCTCGCCGAAGGCCAGGAGCTGGTTGTCGCGCAGGCGCTTCAATACCGTCTCGAGCTTGACCGGGTCGAGGTAGGTGAAGCGTGCGCGCAGGGTTTCCGGCGCCCAGCGCGGGTTCTCCGCCTCCTGGCCGATCTCGCGCAGGACCAAGAGGCGCAGCAGCACCTCCGCCTCGGAGCCGCGGAACAGCGTGATGAAGGCGTCGATGAGCGGACGCGCGGCGGTGAGCGGCGCGAGCTCGGGCACGTCGTCCGCCTCGACCCCGGGGGCGAGGAAGTCGGCGAGGTCAGGCGTCACGCGGGCTCCACGCGCAGACCCGTGGCCCGGATGGAGTGCAACGGAATCCGGGGGACAACATGCCGTGCCCCTCCGCCGCGCCCGGATTCCGCCGGGGCTCCATCCGGGCTACGAAGCAGTCTCATGACTCAGACGCCCTGCTTGAGGCTGGCCGCGATGAAGTCGTCGAGATCGCCATCCAGCACCGCCTGGGTGTTGCCCACCTCGTAGTTGGTGCGCAGGTCCTTGATGCGCGACTGGTCGAGCACGTAGGAGCGGATCTGGTGGCCCCAGCCGATGTCGCTCTTCGAGTCCTCGAGCTTCTGCTGCTCGGCCTGGCGCTTGCGCAGCTCCAGCTCGTACAGGCGCGCCTTCAGCATGGACATGGCCTCGGCCTTGTTCTTGTGCTGCGAGCGGTCGTTCTGGCACTGCACCACGATGCCGGTCGGCTCGTGGGTGAGCCGCACCGCCGAGTCGGTCTTGTTGATGTGCTGGCCGCCCGCACCGGAGGCGCGATAGGTGTCGATGCGCAGGTCCGCCGGGTTGATCTCGATCTCGATCGAGTCGTCCACTTCCGGGTACACGAACACCGAAGAGAAGCTGGTGTGGCGCCGCGCGTTGGAGTCGAACGGGCTCTTGCGCACCAGGCGGTGGATGCCGGTCTCGGTGCGCAGGAAGCCGTAGGCGTACTCGCCGCTCACCTTGATGGTGGCGCCCTTGATGCCCGCGACTTCGCCCTCGGATTCTTCCAGCACCTCCACGTCGAAGCCCTTGCGCTCGCAGTAGCGCAGGTACATCCGTTCGAGCATGCCGGCCCAGTCCTGGGCCTCGGTGCCGCCGGCACCCGCCTGGATCTCGATGAAGCAGGGGTTCGGGTCCATCGGGTTGGAGAACATGCGGCGGAATTCGAGCTCGTGCACCTTTTCTTCCAGCGTGCCGAGATCGGCCTCGACTGCAGCGAGCGTGTCCTCGTCGTCCTCGGCCTCGGCCAGGTCGTAGAGATCCTTCAGGTCGGTCGACATCTGCTCGATGTCGCGCAGGTTGTGCACCACGCCTTCGAGCTGCCGCTTCTCCTTGCCGAGCTCCTGGGCGCGCGCGGCGTCGTTCCAGACCGCCGGGTCTTCCAGGGCGCGGGTTACTTCTTCGAGCTTCGACGCTTTCTCGTCGTAGTCAAAGATACCTCCGAAGTTCACGACCCCGGGTGCGGAGGTCGTCGAGTTTATCGGCGATGGCGTTGAGGCGTTCGGCTTCCATGGGGGCGCTCCGGCAATTTTGGGAAAACGCAGGAGTATAACAAGGGCGCTGCTCCCCGGAAAAAACATGGCGGCGACCGCTTGCGCAGTCGCCGCCATGCACCCGCCATCGGGGGGGGGGGGGGGGGGGGGGCGGGGGAAGGGGGAACCCGGTCAGAACTTGTAGCCGACGCCCAGCATGAAGACCCAGGGATCGATCTCGACGTCGACCTTGACTTCATTCACGCCGCCCAACTTGGTGGTCGCCGTGGTGTTGATGTCGATGTACCAGACCGCGGCGTTGAGCAGCAGGTTCTCGCTCAGCTTGAAGTCGGAACCGACCTGCAGGGCGAGGCCCCAGGAGTCTTCCAGCTCGAGGTCCGAGAAGCCCTGTGCCTTCCGGGTGCTCGTGAGGTCTTCTTCAAAGAAGGTGGTGAAGTTGAGGCCGGCGCCGACGTAGGGCTGCCAGGACGAGGCAGCGTCCATCGGGTAGTACTGGAGGCTCAGCGTGGGCGGCAGGTGCTTCACGTCTGCGAGCTTGCCGTCGAGGGCGCCCAGACCCTTGACGCTGACGCGGTGGGTGAACGGCGTGGCGGCCAGGAGCTCGACGCCGATGTGGTCGGTGACCATGTAGCTCAGGGTCAGGCCGAGCTGGGTGTTGTCGTTGACGGTCGCCTCGGTGCCGGGGAGCTCGGTTCCGTTCAACTTCAGGTTATCGCTGTCTTCCTGCGGGCTGACCATGGCGGCACCTGCGCGCAGGATCAGGTCGCCGGCCTTGTGGGCGAAAGCAAGCGGGCTGGTGAGGGCAAGAGCGACTGCCGATGCAAGGAGGGTACGAGTTTTCATGTGCTATTCCCTGAGCGTTTCGTTATGAAAAACCGGGGCTCATGCTATGCCCATGGGGATATGCGCATTTGATCGAGATCAATAAGCGACGCTGCGCACAGTTGACCCAGATCAAACAACGTGCACTCGCACGCGGATGTCGCAGTGCAGCACGCAAGTACCTGCTATCCGGTATATCCGACGTGACGCAGTACACGATTTGCGGTACGCAGGGACCGATACGCCGGCCGGGTTGGTGATAACCTTGCGGCACGTGACGGCGGAGGCGGAGTCCGCCGACAAGCACAATCGCCAAGGGGTAGACCGTGGGTCAGATCCGCAGCATGCAATCGTGCGCGCCCGACGCTCGAACCGCCGTCCGCGAGTTCCACGCCGGCGTCTGCCAGCCCGATGCCGAGCTGGTCGTCTTCTTCTGTTCCAGCGCTTACGACCTGGACGCGCTGGCGGCCGAAATGAACGCGGTGTTCGGCGACGTGCCGGTCGTCGGCTGCACCACGGCGGGCGAGATCGGACCGGCCGGGTATCGGGGACGCACCCTTTCCGGCGCGAGCTTTCCCGCGGGTGCCTGTACGGCCGTAAGCGGACGGCTGGGGGACCTCCAGCGTTTCGCCATGGCGGACGGACAGTCTTTCGTGCAGGCGCTGCGCGGCGAACTCGAGGCGCGGGCACCGCAGGCCGATGGCCACAACAGTTTCGGCCTGCTGCTCATCGACGGGCTCTCCATCCGCGAAGAGCCGGTGGGTGGGGCCTTGCAGAGCGCGCTGCGCGACATCGCGCTGTTCGGCGGCTCGGCGGGCGACGACCTGAAGTTCGAGCGCACCCGCGTCTTCCACCGCGGCGCCTTCCATGAGGACAGTGCCGTCATGGTGCTGATGTCCACGGTCTTCCCGTTCCGGCTTTTCAAGACCCAGCATTTCGTCACGCTGGACGAGCGCCTGGTCGTCACCGAGGCCGATCCCGCGCGGCGCCTGGTACGAGAGATCAACGGCCTGCCGGCGGCGGAGGAGTACGCACGGCTGATCGGCGTCGACGTGAGCGAACTTTCCCCCGAGCGCTTCGCCGCCTCACCGGTGGTGGTGCTGATCGAGGGGGCGGACTACGTGCGCTCCATCCGGCAGGTGCTGCCGGACGGCAGCCTGGTGTTCTACTGCGCCATCGACGAGGGGATCGTGCTGCGGGTGGCGCGCGGCATGGACCTCGTCGCCAATCTCGAGCAGACCTTCGGCAGGCTGCGGGCGGAGATCGGGCCGCCCCAGCTGGTCATCGCCTGCGACTGCATCCTGCGCAACCTTGAGATCACCCAGGCCGGGATCAAGGACGACGTGGAGGCGCTGATGCGCCGGAACAACGTGGTGGGCTTCAGCACTTACGGTGAGCAGTACTACGGCGTACACGTGAATCAGACGCTCACCGGCATCGCGATCGGCGAAGCCGAGGGAGTTGCGGATGGCTGAGTCGGAGCCGGATGGGCAACTGCCCGAGACGGAGCGTCTGCAACGGGAGATCGTGCGCCTGAACAAGATGGTGCAGGCGTTGATGAACCGGGCCGAGCGCAATGCCCAGGCATCCGATTTCGGGCTGTTCCAGACGGCGGTGATGCTCGAGGACCAGGTGCGCGATCGAACTCGCGCGCTGGAGGCTGCGCTGCGCGAAAAGGACGAGGTGGCCCGCGCCCTGCAGGCCGCCACCGCCCGGCTGGAACGGGAGAAGGAGGAGCAGCGGGCGCTGATCCACAGGCTCGAGGAGGCGCAGAACCAGCTCCTTCAATCGGAGAAGCTCGCCTCCATCGGTCAGCTTGCGGCGGGCGTGGCCCACGAGATCAACAATCCGATCGGCTTCGTGAACTCGAACCTGGCGACCCTGGAAGGGTACGTCGAGGATCTGCTCGGCGTCATCGCCGCCTACGAGGAGGCGGCCGAGCCGCTGCTCGCGCCCGACTCCTCGGCGCGGCGGCGCATCGCGGAGGTGAAGGCGGCCGCCGACCTGGATTACCTGCGCGAGGACGTGCGCTCCCTGATCGCCGAGTCGGTGGAGGGAACGGCAAGGGTGCGGCGCATCGTGCAGGACCTGCGCGACTTCTCGCGCACCGGCTCCGCGGAGTGGCAACTCGCCGACCTGCACCAGGGCATCGAGAGCACGCTGAACGTGGCCGCCAACGAGCTCAAATACAAGGCGGAAGTGAAGTGCGAGCTCGGCGAGCTGCCCCTGGTCGAATGCGTCGCGGCGCAGCTGAACCAGGTGTTCCTGAACCTGCTGGTGAACGCCGCGCAGGCGATTCCCGAGCGGGGCACGATCACGGTGCGTTCGGGTTGCGACGGCGACGAGGTGTGGATCGCCATCTCCGACACCGGCTGCGGGATCCCGCCGGAGGTGCTGCCGCGCATCTTCGAGCCCTTCTTCACCACCAAGCCGGTGGGGGCGGGCACCGGGCTGGGGCTGTCGGTCTCCTACGGCATCGTGCAGCGCCACGGCGGACGCCTGGAGGTGGAGAGCCGGGTGGGCGAGGGCACCACCTTCACCGTCCGGCTGCCGGTGCGCCGTCCGCAGGCAGCGTAGCGGGAACACCGGCCGGCCCCGGATTCAGTTCCTCCATCCGGGCTACGAATGACCCGCGGCGGTTCCCCGTCGCCCGGATGGAGCCCCGGCGGAACCCGGGGTGCCGTTCGGGTGACCGCCCCCGTGCGGCGGCTTACGCCGGCTCGAAATGCTCCAGGTTGAGCTGCACGTCGGCCACTCCGTTGTACTCGTTCACTTCCAGCCGGTAGGCGGCGTGGATCTGGCCCGGCACGGAGTCCGTGCAGTTGAAGCGGATCGCGTCGAAGCGCACGTTGTTGCGTGCGAGCTGCAGCTTGAGGTGGCGGTCCTTGAGCAGGCGCTGGCGCTCCACGCGGAAGACGTCGTCGAAGACCGGCGCCGGGAACCCCTGGCCCCACACGCCTTCGTCGAGGAGCCGCGCCGAGGCGAGGCTGATGTAGCCGGTCTCCAGGGCTCCGTCGGTCTCCAGGGTGCGCGCGAGGTCCGTCGGATCCACCAGCTCCTGCACCACCTCCTCGAACACCCCCTGGAAGCGGGCGAAGTCCGGCTCGCGGATGGCGAGGCCGGCCGCCATCGCATGGCCACCGAAGCGCAGGATGAGATCGGGGTGGCGCTTGCTCACGAGATCGAGGGCATCGCGCAGGTGCAGGCCCGCGATGGAGCGGCCGGAGCCTTTCAGCTCGCCCTCGTCGCCGCGGGCGAAGGCGATCACCGGCCGATGCAGCTTCTCCTTGATGCGCCCGGCCACGAGCCCCACCACACCCTGGTGCCAGTCCGGCTCGAAAAGGCTCACGCTGGCGGCGCTGCCCGCGTCGAAGCCGGCGAGCCGGGCCAGCGCCCCGTCCTGCATCTCCTGCTCGATGCTGCGCCGCTCGCGGTTCAGGCGGTCGAGGTCCTGGGCGATGTTGAGCGCGCGGCCCATGTCGTCGGCGAGCAGGCATTCGATGCCCAGGCTCATGTCGGAGAGCCGCCCGGCGGCGTTCAGGCGCGGGCCCACCGCGAAACCGAGGTCGAAGGTGCTGGCGCGGGCCGGCTCGCGGCCGGCCGAGGCGAAAAGCGCGCGCAGCCCGGGCTGCATGCGCCCGGCGCGCATGCGGGCGAGGCCCTGGGCGACGAGGATGCGGTTGTTGTGGTCGAGCTTCACCACGTCGGCCACCGTGCCGAGCGCCACCAGGTCGAGGAGCTCGCCCAGGTTCGGCTCCTGGCGGCCGGCGAAGGCGCCCCGCTCGCGCATCTCGGCGCGCAGCGCCAGCATCACGTAGAACATGACGCCCACCCCGGCGAGGGACTTGCTGGGGAAGTCGCAGCCGGGCTGGTTGGGATTCACGATCACGTCCGCATCCGGCAGGGTATCGCCGGGCAGGTGGTGGTCGGTGATCAGCGTCGCCATGCCGTAGGCGCGCGCGGCGGCGACGCCTTCGACGCTGGCGATGCCGTTGTCGACGGTGATCAGGAGATCCGGCTCCATGCGCGCCGCAAGCTCCACGATGGCCGGGGTGAGCCCGTAGCCGTACTCGAAGCGGTTGGGCACGAGATAGCCCACATCGGCGCCGAAGGCGCGCAGCGCACGCACGCCGACCGCGCAGGCGGTGGCCCCGTCGCAGTCGTAGTCGGCCACGATCACCATGCGCGCGCCGGCCTCGATGGCGTCGGCCAGAAGCTCGGCCGCTTCGCGGGCGCCGCGGAGCGCGTCGGGCGGGAGCAGGGACTTCAGGCCGTAGTCGAGCTCGTCGCGGCGGGCTATGCCGCGGGCGGCGTAGATGCGGGCGAGCAGCGGCGGCGTGCCGGCATCGATCAGGCGTTCGACAATGCGCGGGGAAACGGCGCGGGGGCGGATGCGGGTCATGGGAGGGGGGCGATGAGACTGTCCAGGGTGCGCGGGCGGTGCCAGAACTTCCACAGATCGCGCGTGGTGCAGTCGAGTTCGAGGGTGGCGCGATCGCCCGGCGCGCTGATGCGCAGGCCGGGCAGGCGGCGCGCCTTGAGGGCGGCGAGGAGCGGTGCGAACCACTCGGCTTCGAGGGCCGCGAGGGCCTCGCGCCAGGCGTCGAGGTCGAGGTGCAGGGTCGGGGCGAGCAGCGGATCGAGCACGACCAGCGTGCCCTCGGCCGGTACCGGCGCCGGCGCGGCGAGGGGGAGCCCGGCCGCACGGGCGAGCCCGCGGGCCATCGCGCTCTCGGCCTGGACCGCCCTTGCCGGAACGCCGAGCTTCCCGGGCAGCGCGCCGCCGCCCCACGGCCAGATGCTGTTCACCGGTCGCCGGCCCGCCGCTTCGCGGGCGCGGTTCACCGGGTGGTTGTGGAGGATGACCTGCACCTCGTTGATGAGGCGGTGCCAGGTGCGTGCGGCCTCGCCTTCGGGGAGGAAGTGCTTCACCGGCCGGCCCACCACTTCGCCGAGCGCGTGGAAGCTCGCCCGCGCAGGGGCGGCCAGCCGCAGATACCAGCGGTCGGGGGCGCCGGCCTCGAAGCGGCCGAGCCCGGGTTCCACCTCGTCGAGGTAGTCGTTGAGACTCGACACCAGCGCAGCGGCCTCCTCCCCGGTGATGGCCAGCGCGGAGGCGTCGGTGAGGAGCAGGTGCTCTCGGGAGAAGTGCAGATGCACCGGGTCGGCGCACAGCCACTCGCCGGGGGCTTCGGCGGCGTCCGGTTCGCCCATGCGGCGCAGCGGGGCGACGGGAAGCCGGTCGCCGCTCACGCCGAAGGCTCGCATCAGCCACGCGTCGGCGGCTTCGGCGGGGGCGTTGCGCACGCGGGCATGACCGAGCAGGGCTTCGAGGGCGGGAAGGGCCAGGCCGGCGGTCAGCGCCGGGGTCCTGGCGGCGGGCCACACCAGGCCGGGGAGAACGAGGTGGATGGACATCGGCGGGGCAGGATTCAGGTGGCGGAGTCTAGCACAGCCGGGGGGGCGCCCGACCCCGTTCCCGGGGCGCCGGCGTCATCGCGTTCACTGCCCGCTTGCGGCAGAATGGCGCCTTTTCGCGGCTCCCCAACCCGATGCGCTACGAAATCCTGGTCGGTTTGCGATACACCCGCTCGCGCAAGCGCGCGCAGGGTCGCAATCGCTTCATCTCCTTCATTTCGCTGGTGTCCATGCTCGGCACGGCGCTCGGGGTGGCGGCCCTGATCGTGGTCCTGTCGGTCATGAACGGCTTCCAGGAGGAGCTGCGCACCCGCATCCTGGGCGTGGCCTCGCACGTGCAGGTGACCGGCTTCGACGGCGAGCTCGAGGCCTGGCAGCAGGTGGCCGATCAGGCGGTGCGTCATCCGGAGGTGCGCGCCGCCGCACCCTACGTGCAGGAGCAGGGCATGCTGTCCTTCGACCAGGCGGTGCGCGGCACGCTCGTGCGAGGCGTGCTGCCGGCGGCCGAGGACCGGGTGGCCGACTTCGTGCGCTACATGCGGGCGGGCAGCTTCGAGGCGCTCGAGGCGGGACGTTTCGGCATCGTGCTCGGCCGCGATCTCGCCTTCGCGCTGCGCGTGGGCGTGGGCGACAAGGTGACGCTGATCGCGCCCCAGGGCCTGGTGACGCCCGCCGCCGTGCTGCCGCGGGTGAAGCAGTTCGAGGTGGTGGGCATCTTCGAGGCGGGGATGTTCGAGTACGACTCGGGGCTCGCGCTCATCCACCTGCAGGACGCGCAGACCCTCTACCGCATGGAGGAGCGCGTGAGCGGGGTGCGCCTCAAGCTCGACGATCTGTTCTCCGCCCCGCGGGTGGCCCGCGAGCTCGCCGCGGCCATCGACGAGAACGTCGTGGTGGCCGACTGGACCCGCAGCCACGCCAACTTCTTCCGCGCGGTGGCGCTCGAGAAGACCATGATGACCATCATCCTCTTCCTCATCGTCGCGGTGGCGGCGTTCAACATCGTGTCGACGCTGGTGATGGCGGTGCAGGAGAAGTACGCCGACATCGCCATCCTGCGCACCCTGGGGGCGAGCCCCGGCTCGGTGATGGCGATCTTCGTGCTGCAGGGCGCGATCATCGGCATGGTGGGGCTGGCGGCGGGCGTGGTCGGAGGGCTGCTGCTCGCCAACAACCTCGACGTTGTGATTCCCTTCCTCGAGGGCGTGACCGGCGCCACCTTGTGGAACAAGGAGATCTACTACATCAGCGAGCTGCCGTCGAAGGTGCTGCCGGCCGACGTGATCACCATCGTGTCGCTCTCCTTCGTGCTGACCCTGGTGGCGACGCTCTACCCGAGTTGGCGGGCGTCGCGCGTGAATCCCGCGGAGGCACTGCGCTATGAGTGAGATGAAGAGCGGTCCGGTGCTCGCCTGCACCGATCTCGCCAAGACCTTCCGCGAGGGCCCCGACGCGGTGGAGGTGCTGCGCGGCGTGACGCTGGAGGTCGGGCGCGGCGAGCGGGTGGCCATCGTCGGCGCGTCGGGCTCGGGCAAGAGCACGCTGCTGCACCTGCTGGGCGGGCTCGACGTGCCCACCGGCGGCAGCGTGCGGCTCCAGGGGCGCGACTTCTCGCGCATGTCGGACGCCGAGCGCGGCCACGCGCGCAACGAGGCGCTGGGCTTCGTGTACCAGTTCCACCACCTGCTTCCGGAGTTCTCCGCGCTGGAGAACGTCGCGATGCCGCTCTACGTCCGGCGCATGCCCCGCGAGGAGGCGAATGCCCGCGCCGCGGCGATGCTGGCCGAGGTCGGGCTTTCGCACCGGCTCGACCACGCGCCGGGCGAGCTCTCGGGCGGCGAGCGCCAGCGTGCTGCGATCGCCCGCGCGCTGGTGACCGAGCCTGCCTGCGTGCTCGCGGACGAGCCTACCGGCAACCTCGACCGGCGCACCGCCGAGGTGGTGTTCGACCTGATGCTGAGCCTGAACGAGCGCCACGCCACGAGCTTCGTGATCGTCACCCACGACGAGAACCTGGCGCGCCGCGCGCAGCGTACGCTGCGCCTGGAAGACGGACGGCTCGCCTGAGCGCGCTGCGCTCGGAGCGCATCCCGGCCCGGCGATGCCGCACGCACCCATTGCGGGCAGGCACGCAGGTGGCTAGGGTTGCGACATCGTCCATGCACGGAAGCGCTCGATGCCCCTGAGGAATGCCGTCCAGCTCATCTGCTACCCCGACCGGATCGGAAAGAACCTAGGCGATCTGCGCCGCTTCATCGATGGGCACCTGAGCGATGCCATCGGTGGCCTGCATCTGCTGCCGCCGTATCCCTCGAACGCCGACGGCGGGTTCTCGCCGCTCACCCATCGCGAGATCGATCCGGCCTATGGCAGTTGGGCGGACGTGGAGGCGCTGGCTGCGCGCTACGACCTCTGCCTCGACCTGGTGCTGAACCATCTCTCGGACGCCTCGCCCGAGTTCGCCGACTTCGTCCGGCGCGGGCGCGCCTCGCCGCACGCGGCGCTCTTCGTGGACGTGGACGCCCTCGGCAGCATTTCCGCCGAGGATCTCGCCAGGATCCACATCCGCAAGGAGCGGGAGCCCTTCCGTACCGTCGCCTTCGCGGACGGCAGCAGCGGGCGGGTGTGGTGCACCTTCACCGACCGGCAGATCGACCTCGACTACCGCTCGCCGGCCACCTTCGCGCTGATGGCCGACAACATCGCTTTCCTCGCCGAGCGTGGGGTCAGGCTGTTGCGGCTGGACGCCTTCGGCTACGTCACCAAGCGCATCGGCACGAGCTGCTTCATGGTGGAACCCGACGTGTGGCGCGTCATGGAGTGGTTTCGGGCGACCGCCGCGGCGCAAGGGGTCGAGATCCTGCCCGAGGTGCACGACCATCCCTCCTTCCAGCACGCGATCGCGCGGCGCGGCGCCTGGGCCTACGGCTTCGCCCTGCCGCCGCTCGTGCTACAGGCGCTGTTCGACGCCGACAGCCGCCATCTCAAGGGCTGGCTGCGCATGTGTCCGCAAAACCAGGTCACCGTGCTCGACACCCACGACGGGATCTCCATTCCCGACGCCGAGGGCGTGCTGCCCCGCGACCGCGTCGAGGCGGTGGTGAGCAACGTGTCGGAGCGCAGCGCCGATCCCATCCTGCGCCGGCGGGGTGGCGGCGCCCACAGCGTCGGGGCGATCTACCAGCTCACCTGCACCTTCTACGACGCGCTGCACGGCGACGACGATGCCTACATCGCCGCCCGGGCCATCCAGCTCTTCGCGCCGGGCATCCCGCAGGTGTACTACGTGGGACTGCTGGCGGGCGGCAACGACGAGGCCCGCGAGCAGGCGGGGACGGATCCGCGCGAGATCAACCGGCACTGCTACGGCTTCGACGAGGCCGAGCAGGCGGTCGCCACGCCGGTGGTGCAGCGCCTGTTGCGCCTGATGCGTCTGCGCACGCAGCATCCCGCCTTCGGTGGCGAGTTCGAGCTGTGCTACTCCGATCATGCGAGCGTCGTGATGGGGTGGCGCCGCGGCGAGGACGCGTGCCGCCTGACGGTCGATCTCGGGCGGAAGACGACCACCGTGGAACTGTCGGGTCCGAACGGCGGCACGCCCTCGATCCTGCGCTGCTGATCAGGGCGTGCTCGCGCGCCGTTCCCGGCGTCGGTTCCAGCTGCGGATGAGCCAGGTGCGCCAGGCCGCCTTGACCCCCAGGTAGCCCACGAGCGAGAGGGTGGCGGCGAGCAGGACCAGACCGAGCGCAAGCGGCTTGCCCAGCCCGACCATCCATTGCGACAGCTCGCCGCTCCACGCCAGGAATCCCAGGTCCCCCATCTCGGGCGGCGGCACGAAGCGCTGCGGCGGCAGGCCCATGGCCCAGTTTCCTATCGCGTAGGCGATCACGTAGAGCGGCAGGATGGTGAGTGGGTTGGAGTAGAGCGTGGTGATGAGGGCGACCGGCAGGTTCACCTTGAACAGGATGCAGGCGATGGCGGCGCTGGGCATCTGCACCGGGCCCGGGATCAGGCCGCAGAACAGCCCCACCGCCACCCCGCCCGCCGCCGAATGGCGGTTGAGGTGCCACAGGCGCGGGTGCAGCAGGGTATTGGCGAACGGCCGCAGCCAGCGATTCGAGCGAATCGCCTCATGGTCGGGAAGGAATTGCTTGAGCGTCTTGCGCATGTCGGTTCGCGGTCGGGCGCGTCATTGTACTTGTGCGCCGGAGTGTCTGCGCGCGACGAGCTTGTCCCGGATAGATGCCAAGGGCATCATTGCGATCCATGCGTGTTGCCATCGTCATGTTCGCGCTGGGCATCTGGGCATGCCAGCAGCTTCCCTCCTTGCCGTCGATCGCGTGGCTGGGAGCGTGTTCCTGCGGTTTGACCGTCGCCGGCACGGCGGCGTTTCTGCGCAGCCGTCGGCGTAGAGGGGGAGGGGGATGCGTCGCCCTCGGGCTCTTGGCGCTCGCAGCGGGCTTCCTCTGGGCCTCCTGGCGCGCGGAATGGCGGCTCGCCGACGAGTTGCCCTCGGATCGGGAGGGGCGCGACGTGGTGGTGACCGGCGTCGTCGCCGATCTGCCCCAGAGGCTCGAGCGCGGCGTGCGCTTCGTCTTCAACGTCGACGAGGCCGAGGGGACGACGCCGCGCCGGATCCTCGTCTCCTGGTACGGCGGGCAAGGCGGGGACGGGCCGGCTCCGGCCGTGCGTGCGGGCGAGCGCTGGCGCTTCGCCGTCCGCCTCAAGCGCCCCCACGGTTTCGCCAATCCCCACGGCTTCGACTACGAGGCCTGGCTGCTCGAGCGCAACCTGCGCGCCACCGGTTACGTGCGGGCCAGTCCGGCGCCGCTCCGGCTCGCTGCGCTGGTGCCCGAGCCGATGCTCCTGGTCCACCGCGCCCGCGACGGCATCCGCGCCCGCTTCGAAGCGGCCCTGGCCGGTGGCGCCTATACCGGGGTGCTGACCGCCCTGGCAGTCGGCGACCAGCGCGCGATTCCCAGGGAGCAGTGGACCGTGTTCCGCAACACCGGCGTGTCGCACCTCGTGAGCATCTCGGGCCTGCACGTGTCGCTGGTGGCGCTGCTGGGCGGGGCGGTCGCGGGCCGGCTGTGGCGACGGGTGCCCCGCCTCATGCTGCACTGGCCGGCACGCAAGGCGGCGGCCCTCGGCGGGCTGGCGTGTGCGGCCGGATACGCGCTCCTGGCCGGGCTGGGCATTCCGACGCAGCGGGCGCTGGTGATGCTCGCGGTGGTGGCGCTGGCCCTGCTGGCCGGGCGCGAGGCCGCCGGCAGCCGGGTCATGGCGCTCGCGCTCTTCGCGGTGCTGGTCGTGGATCCGTGGGCAGTGCTGTCGGCGGGGTTCTGGCTTTCCTTCGGTGCGGTCGGGGTGATCCTCTTCCTCCTTGCCGGGCGTCCGGCTCCGCGTTCCGGGTGGCGGGAGGCGGTCAGGGTCCAGCTGGGCATCACCCTCGCGACCGTCCCGGCGCTGCTCGCGCTGTTCAACGCCTTCTCCCTCGTTTCTCCGCTGGCCAACGCCCTGGCGATTCCCGTGGTGAGCTTCCTCGTCACGCCGCTCACCCTGCTCGCGGTGGTGCTGCCCTTCGGCTGGCTGCTGGAGCTGGCGCACTGGCTCACGTGGGCGATGATGCAGGGGCTGGAGCGGCTCGCCGCGCTACCCGTCGCCCTGTGGCAGCAGGCGGTTCCGCCGGCCGCGCTGACGGCGGCCGGGGTCGCTGGCGCCGCCTGGCTGCTCCTGCCCCGCGGCACGCCGGCGCGCCACGCGGGCCTTTTCGCGATGCTGCCGATGCTGACCTGGACTCCGCCGCGTCCGGCTCCGGGCGAGTTCGCCGCCACCATCCTCGAGGTGGGGCACGGCCTCGCGGTGCACGTGCAGACGGCAGGCCACGACCTGGTCTACGACACCGGACCGGCCTACGGCGGGGACAGCGACGCGGGCGAGCGCGTGCTGCTGCCCTATCTCACGGCGAGCGGGCTGCGGCGGCTCGACCGGCTGGTGCTCTCCCACGACGACGGCGACCACAGCGGCGGCGCCGCCTCGCTGCTCGTGGGCATGCCGATGGACGCGGTGGTGGCGGGGCCGGGGGTAAGGCAGCGGTGGCGCGGGCGGAGCGATCCGCGGGTATTGGCGTGCGAAGCGGGTCTGCGCTGGGAGCGCGATGGCGTGAGCTTCGAGGTCCTGCATCCGTCGCCCCACGAGCCGCCCCTTCGTCGCGACAACGACGCTTCCTGCGTGCTGCGCGTGTCGGCGCCGGGCGGCTCCCTGCTGCTGGCCGGGGACATCGAGAAGGAGGGGGAAAGGCGCCTGGTCGCGCGCCACGGCACGGCCCTGGCGAGCAGCGTGGTGGTGGTGCCTCATCACGGCAGCCGCTCCTCGTCGACGCCGGCGCTGATCGAGGCGACCGCGCCGGTGGCGGCGGTCTTCTCGGTGGGCAGGCTCAATCCCTTCCGCCACCCCCACCCGGCGGTGTGGGCGCGCTGGGGGGCGGCCGGAGCGCGCAACTGGCGCACCGACAGCCAGGGGGCGGTGCTCGTGACGGTCGGGAAGGAGGTCCGCGTCGACGCCCAGCGGCTGCGCGAGCCGCGGTATTGGCGGTAAGCGCCATACCCCGCATCCGGTTACACTGCGGTCGTGATCCGAACCGCATCTCAGCCATGAATCCGATCGACTCCCTGCGCCGTTTCCTGCAGCCGCCCCCCGAGCCCCGGCGTCCCGTCCACGGGTTGCGCGAGAAATCGGTGCAATGCCTCGGCCCGCACGGGCTGCATCGCATGGCCTATACGGAGTGGGGCGATCCGGCCAACCGCAGGGTGGTGGTCTGCGTCCACGGGCTCACGCGCAACGGACGGGATTTCGATTTCCTCGCCCAGGCGCTCGCCGACGACTATCGCGTCGTATGCCCCGACGTCGTCGGCCGCGGACGCAGCGACTGGCTGGGCGTGAAGACCGACTACGGCTTTCCTCTCTACGCCAACGACATGGTGACGCTGCTCGCGCGCCTGGACGCCGAGGAGGTGCACTGGGTCGGCACCTCGCTGGGCGGGATCATCGGCATGCTGCTCGCGAGCCAGCCGCATACGCCGATCTCGCGCCTCGTGCTCAACGACGTGGGCCCGCTCATCACCTCGGTGTCGCTGCAGCGCATCGGCGAGTACGTGGGACGTGCGCCGCGCTTCGCCACGATGCAGGAGGCGGAGCAGTGGATCCGTGCCGTCGGTGCGCCGTTCGGGGCGCTGACCGATGCCCAGTGGGAGCACCTCACCCGGTATTCGGTGCGCCCGGTGGAGGGCGGCTTCGCCATGACCTACGACCCGGCGATCGGCGAGGTCTTCCGCAACGCGCCGCTGGATCAGGACGTGGACCTGTGGGCGGTCTATCGTGCCATCCGCTGTCCGACGCTCGCCATCCGCGGCGCCGAATCCGATCTGCTGGAACGCGTCACCCACGAGCAGATGGGCCAGGAAGGGCCGCAGGCGCGTACCGTCGAGATCGCGGGCGTCGGACACGCCCCGATGCTCCTCGACGACGCCCAGATCGCGGTGGTGCGCGACTTCCTGCTCGAGGACGGCCGGTGAGCGAGGTGCTCGCCGGCGTCTCGGCGGTCGACTGGGCGGCGCTGGCGTGGTTCTTCGTCGCGTGGGCGGGTTACGGCTGGTTCGCCGACCGCAGCCGCTGGGCGCGGGACGGGCTGCTGGGCACCAGCCACCGGCATCGCCAGGAGTGGGCGCGGCAGATGCTGAAGCGCGAGATGCGCATGCCGGACGCGGCGCTGGTGGGCAACCTCATGCAGAGCGTGTCCTTTTACGCCAGCACCACGATCTACATCATCGCCGGCGTGCTGGCCGTGCTCGGCGCCCTCGATCAGGTGATCCGCTTCGCCGCCGACCTGCCGTTCGCCCGTCAGAGCTCGCGGGCGCTCTCGGAGGTGAAGCTCCTGGTGCTCCTCACCGTCTTCATCGTCGCCTACTTCAAGTTCACCTGGTCCCTGCGCCAGTTCAACCTGCTCTCCATCCTGATCGGCTCGAGCCCGGTGGGGACGGACGGCGAGGCGATCGAGCAGGCAGCGGAGCGGCTCGCGCGGGTGAACTCGCTTGCCGGCGACGAGTTCAACCGCGGCATCCGCGCCTACTACTTCGGGTTGGCGGTGGTGGCGTGGTTCATCCAGCCGTGGCTGTTCCTGGCAGTGACGACGGTCGTGGTGGTGGTGCTGTATCGGCGGGATTTCGCCTCGCCGGCGCTTGCGGCGCTGGGGGGCGGAAAGGGAGCGGGGTAGGGGCGGCGCAGGTTCGGATCGGGCGCCCCCTCACTCCTCCGGCTCGAACTTGATCGACGCCGAATTGATGCAGTACCGCAGCCCCGTCGGCTGCGGCCCGTCCTCGAACACGTGACCGAGGTGCGCCCCGCACTCGTGACAGAGCACCTCGGTGCGATGCATGAAGTGGGAGTAGTCGTCGCGCCGCTCCACGTTCTGCGGCGCGGCAGCCGTCCAGAAGCTCGGCCAGCCGCAGCCGGCGTCGAACTTGTGGGCCGAGTCGAAGAGCGCCGCCCCGCAGCACACGCAGCGGTACTCGCCCTTGTCCCAGTGGTTCCAGTACTCGCCGGTGAAGGCGCGTTCGGTCCCTTTCCGGCGCGTGACCTCGTACTGCTCGGGCGTAAGCTCCTCGCGCCACGCCTCGTCGGATTTGTCGATCTTGCGGCTCATCGTGGCCTCCTCGCTGACGGCCGGCCAGACGCCGGCCGGTGCTCAATGCAGATGCCGCGGTGCCTGCTCGCCGTGCTCCTGCTCCGGCATCTCGGCGTGGACGACCTCGCCGTCGGGCGAGGGGTACATCGGGGCGCCGCAGTCGTCGCAGTATTCGAGCGGGAAACGGTGGTCGAGGTTCACGATGTCGGTGACGCCGCAGTCGCGCAGCACCGCCTCGATCTCGGTCGGGCTGTCGGAGTTGTCGTCCTCGGCGCCCAGCAGGGGCCACACCACGCCATGCACCACCTGCTCGTTTCCGCGCACGGTGAAGCCGACGCGGTACTCCTCGAGCTCGCGCTCGTGGAAGGGCGCGATGACCGCGCGCAGGTTCGCCGCCGGCGTCTCCAGCTCGGCGCCGAGGAAGGCGACCGAGGCGCGGATGGCGTAGGGACGGCTGTCGCGGTCGGCCTGGCGGCTCGCGGCGAAGTAGGCTTCGGGCAGCACCACCTCCATCGCGCAGCCGGGCAGGAGCGGGGTGAGGCAGGCGCCGCCCTGCTTGCGCCACTGGGTGAGCGCCTGCTCGCGCGCGCCGTCGGGCTGCTGCCAGCCGAAGAGGGGCTGGCCCTTGGGGACCGCCACGGCGGCCAGGAGATAGCGGGTGTCGGACAGGAACACCGCCGTCTCGGGCATGCCCTCGGTTTCCACGTGCAGGTCGTGGCCCTCGAGTGCGGCGCGGCCCAGGGTGGAGGCGAAGGCGGCGGTGGCGCAGTAGCCTTGCGGCAGCTGGTCGGGGCTGAAGAGGAAGTCGGCGAGGGCGAGCTTCACCCCGCTCGCCAGCACATGCGCCTGGAGGTGCACCCGCAGGTTGGCGAGCACGGCGGGCGGGATCGTGTTGGCGGGGATGCGGTAGCGCGACCAGGCCAGCACGGGCGCGGCCACGAGCAGGATGTCGTGATCGCGCGAGACGCCCGGGGCGCTTTCCGCCCGCGACTCGATGAAGTCGGCGAGCTCGTCGTAGGCTCGCGGATGGGCGGTGTACAGGTGGTCGAGGGCGGCGTTCAGCGTGTCCTCGTCGTCGTCGGCGAGAACGGCGTCGATGGTGCTGGTGAGGTGCTGGTCCCAGTAGCGGTCTTCGGCCCGGCTGCCGGATTCGGCCAGCCCGGTCGCGAGCCAGACGAGTTGTTCGGCTTGGCGGCTCAAGCCGCCGCGGCGCTTCTGACGGGTGCGTTTCATCGGGTTTCCTGTGCGGGGCGCGCGCGGCGCCCGGTTCAGTAGGCGGGTTTGTTGAGTCTTACCGCCTGGAGGATGGTGGCGGAGATTTCCTCGATCGATTTGACCGTGGAATCGAGCCACTGGATGTTCTCGCGCCGCATCAGCTTCTGTGCGGCTTCGATCTCGTAGCGGCAGTTCTCCAGCGAGGCGTAGCGGCTGTTGGGCCGGCGTTCCTGGCGGATCTGCGCCAGGCGCTCGGGCGCAATGGTAAGCCCGAAGAGCTTGCTGCGGTAGCGGTGGAGCTCGCCCGGGAGCTTGTTGCGCTCGAAATCCTCCGGGATCAGGGGGTAGTTCGCGGCCTTCACCCCGAACTGCATCGCGAGGTAGAGACTGGTGGGCGTCTTGCCCGAGCGCGACACGCCGACCAGGATCACGTCCGCATCGGAGAGCTCGCCGTCGGACGAGACACCGTCGTCGTGCGCCATGGCGAAGTTGATGGCTTCGATGCGCGCCTTGTAGTCGCTGCTGTCCGCGATGCCGTGGAAGCGCCCGACAGTGTGCGTGGAGCGCTGCCCGAGCTCGGTCTCGAGCGGGCCGATGAACTGCTCGAAGAGGTCGATGAAGAGCGCATCGGCCTCGCGCAGCCCGGACAGCGGATCCGGGTTGACCAGGGTGCTGAAGACGATGGGGCGAACCCCGTCGGCGGCGGCCGCCTCGCGGATCTGGCGGGCGCAGTCGATGGCCTTGTCGCGGTCGTCCATGAAGGGAATGCGCACCTGGCGGAAGCGCATCTCCGGAAACTGGGCGAGCAGGCTGTGACCGAGCGTCTCGGCCGTGATCCCGGTGCCGTCGGACACGAAAAAGACGGTTCGGGTAGGGGTTTCGCTCATGTGACGGACCCGGAAAAGGACATTGGGGAAAACCTGCCGTGCGGCAGGGCAGCAAAAGCCGTTAAAATCGCATTTTGCTTTCTCCCCAACAATTTCGGAAGGCCATTCATGACCCGTTACGTCATTCCTTTCACCGAGCTGCGCATGTCGGACGTGGAGCAGGTTGGTGGCAAGAACGCCTCGCTCGGCGAGATGATCAGCCAACTGCCCTCCAGCGTGCGCGTACCCGGCGGCTTCGCGACCACCGCCGACGCCTACCGCGAGTTCCTGGCCCACCAGGGGCTCGCGGACCGCATCGCGGCGGCACTCGAGACGCTCGACGTGGATGACGTGGACACCCTGGCGAAGACCGGGGCCCAGATTCGCCAGTGGATCGTGGATACGCCTTTCCCCGCCAAGCTCGAGGAGGAGATTCACGCCGCCTACAACGCGCTGACCGCGGAAGGCGAGGGCAGTTTCGCGGTCCGTTCCTCGGCCACCGCCGAAGACCTGCCGGACGCCTCCTTCGCCGGCCAGCAGGAGACCTTCCTCAACATCCACGGCTACGAGAACATCCTCCACGCCATGAAGGAGGTGTTCGCCTCGCTGTACAACGACCGCGCCATCGCCTACCGCGTGCACAAGGGCTTCACCCACGCCGAGGTGGCGCTGTCGGCCGGGGTGCAGCGCATGGTGCGCTCCGACACCGGTGCCTCGGGCGTGATGTTCACCATCGACACCGAATCGGGCTTCAAGGACGTCGTCTTCATCACCGCCTCCTACGGCCTGGGCGAGACGGTGGTGCAGGGCGCGGTGAACCCGGACGAGTTCTACGTGCACAAGCCCACCCTGGCCCTGGGCAAGCCCGCCGTGATCCGCCGCAACCTCGGCTCCAAGCTCATCAAGATGGAGTTCGCCGACAAGGCGGTGGCCGGCAAGTCGGTGCGCACGGTGGACGTGCCGGAAGCCGACCGGATCAAGTTCTCGCTGACCGACGCCGACGTGCTGGAGCTCGCCCGTTACGCGGTGATCATCGAGCAGCACTACGGCCGCCCGATGGACATCGAGTGGGGCAAGGACGGCATCGACGGCAAGCTCTACATCCTGCAGGCCCGCCCCGAGACGGTGAAGAGCCAGTCCAACGGCCTGGTGATGGAGAAGTACCGCCTCAAGCAGTACGGCAAGGCGCTTACCCACGGCCGCGCCATCGGCCAGAAGATCGGCGCCGGCACGGTGCGCGTGGTCGCCAACGCCTCCGAGATGAACCGGGTGCAGGCCGGCGACATCCTCGTCACCGACATGACCGACCCCAACTGGGAGCCGGTGATGAAGCGCGCCAGCGCCATCGTCACCAACCGCGGCGGGCGCACCTGCCACGCGGCGATCATCGCCCGCGAGCTGGGCATCCCGGCCCTGGTGGGCTGCGGCAACGCCACCGAGGTGCTGGAGGAGGGCGAGTCGGTCACCGTCTCCTGCGCCGAGGGCGACACCGGCTACGTCTATCGCGGCAAGCTCGACTTCGAGGTGATCACCACCGACATGGGGAACCTTCCCGACATCCCGGTGAAGATCATGATGAACGTGGGCAACCCCGAGCTCGCCTTCGAATTCGCCCAGATCCCGAACGGCGGCGTGGGCCTCGCCCGCCTCGAGTTCGTGATCAACAACATGATCGGCATCCACCCGAAGGCGATCCTGGACCTCAACCAGGTGCCGGCGAGCCTGCGCAACGAGATCACCCGCCGGTCGCGCGGCTATGCCACGCCCAAGCAGTTCTTCATCGAGAAGCTGGTGGAAGGCGTGGCGACCATCGCCGCCGCCTTCTACCCGAAGCCGGTGATCGTGCGCATGTCCGACTTCAAGTCGAACGAGTACCGCAAGCTCCTCGGCGGCGAGATCTACGAGCCGGAGGAAGAGAACCCGATGCTGGGCTTCCGCGGCGCCTCCCGCTACATCGCCCACAGCTTCCGCGACTGCTTCGAGATGGAGTGCGCGGCGATGCGCAAGGTCCGCAACGAGCTGGGCCTCACCAACGTGCAGATCATGATCCCGTTCGTGCGCAACGTGGAGGAGGCTCAGGGCGTGGTGGAGCTGCTCGCCGAACACGGCCTCAAGCGCGGCGAGAACGATCTCAAGCTCATCATGATGTGCGAGATCCCCTCGAACGCGCTGCTCGCCGATGCCTTCCTCGAGCACTTCGACGGCTTCTCCATCGGCTCGAACGACCTCACCCAGCTCACCCTGGGCCTGGACCGCGACTCGGGCCTGGTGGCGCACGCCTTCGACGAGCGCGACCCCGCCGTGAAGCAGCTCCTTTCGATGGCCATCAAGAGCGCCAACAAGCTGGGCAAGTACGTGGGCATCTGCGGCCAGGGGCCGTCGGACCACGCCGACTTCGCCGAGTGGCTGATGGACGAGGGTATCCAGACCATCTCGCTGAACCCCGACACGGTGGTCGACACCTGGCTCAAGCTCGCCGAGCACAAGGCCGGCTGAGGCCTGCACACGGCAACACGAAACGGCGGCCTGCCTGGCCGCCGTTTTTTTTGGGTGCGCTACAGGTGCATCCGCCCCATCCCGAGCAGGCCCATCACGCCGACGATGATGAGGTAGACCGCGACGATGTAGTTGAGCAGGCGCGGCACGATGAGGATGAGGATGCCCGCGATCAGCGCGATCAGAGGGCCTACGGCGAGAGTGATGTTCATGCTGGGCTCCTTCTTGGACGGGATGGGGGGCGGCTCGGGCGGGCGCCGCCGGACCGTGTGACTGTCCGCCGCCCGCCGAGCGCGATCTGTCCTCCGCCAGGAGGCGCGCCGACGCCGCTCGGGCCGCCGTTCGCCACACTCTACCCGATCGAAGCCGGTCGTCCGGTCCTGCATAGGGGGTATCTAGCGCCAACGGTGCCGGTGATGGTCGTGAATCATCGCCCGGGCCGCATTGTGCCCCGGCGCGCCGGTGACACCGCCGCCCGGGTGTGCGCCCGCGCCGCAGTGGTAGAGCCCGGCCACGGGGCCGCGGTAGTCCGCGTAACCAAGCATGGGGCGCGCCGAGAAGATCTGGTCCAGGGTCATCGCGCCGTGGAAGATGTCTCCGCCGGTGAGGCCGAAGACCCGCTCGAGATCGAGCGGGCTGAGGACCTGGCGCCCCACCACGCTCGACCGAAAGCCCGGGGCGTAGCGATCCACCGTGTCGATCATCAGGTCGGCAACCGCCTCGCGGTGTGCGTCCCAGGAACTGCCGTCCGGCAGGACGGGCGCGACGTGCTGGCAGAAGAGGCTCGCCACGTGGCCGCCGGGCGGGGCCAGGCTTTGATCGAGGGTCGAGGGAATCAGGAGCTCGACCACCGGCTCGCGGCTCCAGCCGAGGGTGCGCGCATCGAGCCAGGCGCGATCCATGTAGGCGAGGCTCGGCGCGAGGATGATGCCCGAGGTGTGGTGGTCCTGAACGGTCCTGCCGGGCAGGGCGGTGAAGCTCGGCAGCTCGGAGAGCGCGACGTTCATCCGGAAGGTCCCCGAGCCGCACTTCCAGCGCGCCATGCGCCGCGCGAACCCCGCGGGCAGGGCGGAGGCGGGTACGAGGGCGCCGTAGAGCAGGCGCGGATTGACGTTGGCGGCGACGAGCGGCGCGCGCAGCGTGCGGCCGTCGGCGAGCGTCGCGCCTATCGCCCGGCCGTTCTCCACCAGGATCTCGCGTACCTCGGCCCCGGTCTCGATCCCGGCGCCATGACTGCGCGCGGCGCGGGCGAGGGACTCGCTCACCGCTCCCATGCCGCCGATGGCGTGCCCCCATGCCCCCTTGCGCCCGTTGACCTCGCCGAAGGCGTGATGCAGCAGCACGTACGCGGTGCCGGGCGTGTAGGGGCTCGCGTAATTGCCTACGACGGCGTCGAAGGCGAAGAGCGCTTGAACCGGCTCCGACTGGAACCAGCCCTCGAGATAGTCCGCCGCCGACTTGGCGAAGAGGTCCAGCAGTGCGCGCCGGTCCGGCATGTCGAGGCGGCGCAGGCGGTTGCCGAGGCGGGCGGCGCGCAGCAGCTCGGACAGTCCTCGCCGGCCCCAGCCGCTCACCACGTTCGGCGGCGGCTGAAGGGCGAGAGCGCGCAGCACGTCGGCGATGCGCCCGAGCTCGGCGGCGTAGGCGTCGTAGCGGTCCCCATCGTGCCGGTTCAGCCGCGCGATCGACTGCCGGGTGCGTCCCGGGCCGGTCAGGAGGTGAGACCCGTCGGGCGTGGGCAGGAAGTTCTGGGCGCGCCGCTCCACCACCACGAGGCCGTGCCGGGCGAGCTCGAGCTCGCGGATGATCTTCGGATCGAGGAGACTCAAGGCGTAGGCCGCCACCGAATTGCGAAAACCCGGGTGGAACTCCTCGGTCACCGCCGCCCCGCCGACCACGGGGCGGCGTTCGAGGACCCTCACGGAGAGGCCGGCGCGGGCGAGGTAGGCGGCGCAGGTGAGCCCGTTGTGGCCGCCGCCGATCACGAGCGCATCGAGCTTGTCCACGCCGCCGCCTCGGGTCTCAGTGCGGCGCGGCCTTCCGCGCCGGTCTCAGGAGCAGGAAGAGCGGCACCCCGAGCAGCAGCACGGCCATGCCGACGAGGGCGCCCAGGCCGGTGTAGGCGATGCTCGAATAGAGCAGATAGGCGCAGGTGAGGCAGAAAAGCGCGGGCTTCAGAGGGTAGAGCGGCGCACGGAACGGCCGCTCGAGATGCGCGTCGCGGCGCCTGAGCACGAAGAAGGCGATGCCGACCAGGAGGAGGAAGAGCCAGAACACGGGAGCGGTGTATTCCACCATGGCCTGGAAGCCGTCCTTCATGAAGGCGCCGAACACCACCAGCGCGAACGCGATGGCGCTCTGCACGAAAATGGCGATGCGCGGGTTGTTTCCGTCCCGGTTCCAAAGCCCCAGCCTTCGCAGCGGCGGCAGGTCCTCGCCAAGGGCGTGGTACACGCGCGCGCCGGTGAGGATGGAGGCGTTGAGCGTGCTGACGGCGGTGCAGCAGATCACCACGCTGAGGAGCAGGGCGGCCTCCTCGCCGGCAGCGTAGCGCATCATGTCCGCCGCAGCCGCTTCGCTTCCGCGCAGCGCCTCCAGGCCGAGCACCTGGAGGAAGGCGAGGTTCACCAGCAAATATAGCGTCGCGATCGTGGCGGTGCCGAGCACCAGCACCCGCGCCATGTTGCGCGGTGTGTCGCGGACCTCGGCCGACAGGTAGGCTGCCTCGTTCCATCCGCCGTAGGTGAGGAGGATGAAGATCATGGCGAGCCCCAGGGCTCCGCTCGCGTCGGCGGCCGGGGACGGCTGCGCCAGGAGAGCGGCGTCGTTCGGTGCCGCCGCGCTGGGCGCGGTGAGGCCGACTCCGGCGACGACGAGCACGGCCAGCAGCGTGAGCCCGGTGAACAGGTTCTGGGCGCGCTTGCCGTGGGCGGTCCCCGCCATGTTGAGCAGGGTCAGTGCGAGCAGTGCGCCGCCGGCGTAGAAGGAGGCGCCGTAGGGGCCCAGTCCGTGAACCTGTTGGGCGTAGTCGCCGAACACGAAGGCCACCGCGGCGATCGCGCCCGTCTGGATCACGGAGATGCGCGCCCATGCGAACAGGAATCCGACCGGCCGGCCGAAGGCGCGGGCGAGAAAATGGTACTCGCCGCCGGTGCTCGGGTAGGTCGCGGCGAGCTCCGCGTAGACCAGCGCCCCGGCGAGGGTGATGGCACCGCCCAGCAGCCAGGCACCGAGGAAGGCGGCTTCGTTGCCGACGTTCGCGGCGACCAGCGGCGGCGTCTCGAAGATGCCGATGCCGACGACGATGCCGACCGTGATGGCGATGCCGTCGAGTACCGACAGGGACGGCTTCGGCTTCGACGCGTCCGGCTCGCTCATGGCCGTTCACCACCTGCTCACAGCGTCCGGCGCGTGCCCCGCCAGGGGGCGACCCCGGTGCCGAGGGCGATCATTCGGTTGCCGTCCACGCGCCCCCGGAAGGTCCGCGTCTCTCCCGGTGCGGTTTCCATCCGGAAGACGACCTCGTCGCCCCGCACCCGGCCTTCGCGCAGGGGCACGGAGCGTCCATCGATCGTGGCGGTGCCGGACAGATCCTGGAACCGCTGGCGCAGATCGATCTCGATACGCCGATCGCCCTGCGAGATCTGCCAGCGGCCGGCCACCTTCGCCGGCACGTACCACAAGTAGATGGTCCGCCCGTCGATCTTCTCGATCCGATCGGGCCGCCATTCGCCCATGTCGAAGGCGTGGGACACGACCCGGGCGCCCGGGCGCATGGTCTCCAGGATCTTCGGGCGCAGCCGCAGGTTGATGGAGTCGAGGAGATAGACGGCGAGCACGTCGGCATCGCCGATGTCGGCCTCGAAGAGATCTCCGACCTTCAGCTCGACCCTGTCGCTCACCCCGGCGCGCGCGGCATTGTCCTTCGCCTCGTCGATCCGTGCCGGGTTGATGTCGACGCCCAGCGCGCGTGCGCCGAAGCGGCTGGCGGCGGTCACCACCATGCGCCCGTCGCCGCAGCCGAGGTCGACCACGTATTCCCGGGGCTGGAGTTCGGCAACTTCGAACATGCGCTCCACCACGTGCTGCGGGGTGGGCACGTAAGGCACGTCGAGCCGCACCGCGTCTCGCGCATGGACCGTGCCGGCCGCCGCGCACGCGGCCAGCCAGGCGAGCGCGGAGCGGCCGGCCCGTTGTGCCCAAGACCGGAAGGGGCGCGCCGGGGCGGGTGGGGAGGATGGGCTCGCATCGATCATCTCGCAGCTCCTTGGCAGTGAGGGAGCCGAGCGAGATCCGGAGCGCACACGGTCCATCGTCTCGGCCTCCCGCACCTTGCAAAGTCTGCGCCCGGGGCACCCGAACTACATCAAGGCAGAAAGCCGCCGAAAAGATGCGAGCTTCATCCGGACGTCACGCCGAAAGTGCCTTCCATCCGGCGTCTACTGGCGTGAGTACCCGTCATTGGTGATAGACTTCGCCAACTTTGTTTCGGCCCGTAGATTTTGTGCAAATGCGAAAGGGCCGGACCCCGATTGGATCCTGCAGCGCGGCATTCGACGCCGCACCGACTGCAGACGAGATGTGGAGGAGATGAGTGGCCTTAGTCATTCTTTCCGCCGGCACGCTGGCCCAGTCCAGGATGCGTACGATCAGCACCCGGGCATTCGCCGGCATCGTGACCGTCGTTATCGGTATCGTCCTGGCGGGCGGCTTCGCCCTGGGGTATGGATACAGCCGCAACGTGGTGCAGACCGAGGCGCCCCTCCCGGTGGTGCTCGAGGATTCGCATGGCAAGGTGTTGATCGACCGCTTCGGGGAGATGGCCGGGCGGCTCGCGCAGCTCGAAGCCGAGGCGGTCGAACTTGCGGCCCGCATCGGCACGATGAAGGAGTTCGAGTCGCGGCTGAGCTTCGATACGGTGAAGGGCAAGCAGCGCGCGCGGGTGGCCCGCACGCCGCCAGGGGCGCCGGCCGGCGGTCCCATGCTGCGCCCCGATTCGGGCGAGGCCGAGCCGGCCTCGATACTGGGGCATGAGGCCGATTCCGCCGATCCGCTCAGTCTGGAGCTGGGACGGATGGAGCGCGAGCTGTCTCGGGTGGCCGGCAGTTTCGAGCAGCTCGACGAGCTGGCCACCTCCTACCACCTCGCCTACATGTCCTTTCCAGGACGCTCCCCGATTCCCGACGTCCGCTTCACCTCGAGCTTCGGCAACCGCATCGATCCCTTCAAGCGACGCCTCGCGTTCCACAGCGGCGTCGACTTCCCGGCGCCCAAAGGGACGCCGATCCTCGCCAGCGCGGGGGGGCGGGTCATCTTTGCCGGCTACCGCAGCGAATACGGGTATACCGTCGAGATCGAGCACGTGGCAGGACTCGTCACGCGCTACGCCCACGCCTCGAAGCTGCACGTGAAGGCCGGTCAGGTCGTGATTCCGGGCCAGAAGATCGCCAGCGTCGGCTCCACCGGGCGTTCGACCGGACCGCACCTGCATTTCGAAGTCCTCAAGGACGGACGCTTCGCCGATCCTGCGCGCTATCTCGCGCGCTTCTGAACGCTCCCGAGGGATGCTCTTCCGCCGCCGCTCCGAGACCCAAGGCCTGACGGGCGGCGCGTATGTGCTCACCGACAGCCGGGGTTACACGCGCCGCGTGCTCCTCGTGCTCGCCCTGGGTGCTGCCCTGGCGCTGGCCGCCGGCGGCGTCCGCTTCTATCTGGAGTACTTCGAGTCGGGCTCGCGCGTGAGCGAGCTGGAGCAGCAGAACCGCGAGCTGCGCGTTGCGCTGGACAAGGCGCGCGTCGAGCTCGAGGTGGAGCTGGCCACCCGCAACGAGCTCGAGCGCCAACTGGGGCAGCTGAACGAACGGCTCAGGCAGGCCGAGGAAGAGCTGGCCTTCTTCAGGGCCGCGACGACAAGACCGGGTGGACGCTGAGCCATCCGAAGCATTGCCATAAGGGGACAACCGATGTTCGGACGCAAACGCAACAAGTCGATCGAAGTGACCAAGCTCTCCAGCCTCATCGCCGATAACGTGCAGATCGTCGGCGACGTGATCTTCTCCGGCGGACTGCGGGTGGACGGCAAGATCGAAGGCAACGTCTCGAACAAGGAGGGCGAGCGCACGCTGCTCGTGCTGAGTGACAAAGGTTCGGTGACCGGAAGGGTCAAGGTCTACGACGCGGTGGTGAACGGACGGATCGAGGGCGATCTCGACGTGGAGCATTTCCTGGAGCTGCAGGCGGGTGCCCGGATCTCCGGCAACATCGTCTATCGCCAGCTGCAGATGGAGTGCGGGGCCACCGTGGAGGGCAAGCTGGAGAAGACCGGCGAGGCGGCCGAGGAGGGCAACGTGGTACCGCTCGCGTCCCAGCACGCGGCTGGCGGCGCGCGCTGACGGTTTTCCGGATTCCGCCGCTCCTAGGAAGCTAGGAAGCCGCAGCCCGGGCGTCCCCCGTGGCAGAGGCCGCCGGGTCGTTCTCCCGCAGCCATCCTAAGCGATGGAAGACCAGCCAGGTCGCCCAGGCGGCGAACCATGTCGCGTAGAAGCAGAAGACGATGTCGGACAGGAAGTGTCCGCCCTGGGTGATGCGCCCGAACCCGAACAGGGCTCCCGCGGCCAGTCCAACCAGGGTCCAGCGCCGGCGCGCCGCGGCGCCGCCGAGAAAGCCCAGGCTCACGAGGTAGAACCCCGCCGAGGCGTGCCCGCTCACGAAGGAGCAGTTCTTTTCGCACTGGTCGGTGGGCACGAGGGCAGGCGTGAATGTTCTCGTGCCGCCGAACTCGACCACCTTGGCGGGACGGGCCCGGCCCCAGTTGTCCTTGAGTACCACGTCGATCAGCAGGCCCGGCCCCAGCGCCAGGGCTGCGACCAGGTAGGCGACCTGCATCCGCCGGCGGCGGCCGGCTTCGCCCCGCTGGAAGGCATAGGCCAGCAGTGCGATGGCCAAGGCGAGCATGATCGCCCGCGACATGAGCGGCACGCCCTTGAAGATCGCCCAAACCACCGGGACATGGTCGCCCACGAAGCCGCGCGCGGGATCGTAGAAGGCGGCCGAGACGATCAGGTCCAGTTCCGGAAAGAAGGCGAACAGCGCCGCGAAGCACAGCAGGCTCGCGAACATCGTCAGCGTCAGGCGGCTCATCGTGCGGCCGCTCCACGCAGATGGCGGGTGTCCTCGATCATCGGATCCGTTTCGTTACGCATTGAGCAGGTCGGTCCCGTTCGGTGAAACGCCCCCGTGGTGCGACTTGGAGGGGCGTCATTGCGGCAGCCTGCGCACGAGCGCGACCCCGCCCCTGGCGTAGAGGGTCTCGTAGCCTTCGGGCGGCACGCGGTCGATGCGGGTGAGCGCGAGCTCGCCGGGCTCGGGAGGACGGTCGGGAGTCACCGCCTCACGATACACGCTGAAGCTCGGTGCGGTGAACCGCCACGCGACGACCGGCTCGCCCAGGGCGCGCGCCATGAGCCCCGCCTCCTTGACCGGACCCTGCAGCACCGCGCCGGCCCAGGGCACCACGACCAGGGCGAGCACCGTCACCTGGATGGTCGCGGCGGCCGTGAGCTTGAGCCAGGCCGCGGCCCGCCAGCGCAGCGCCAGGGCGAGCCACAGCACGAGCCCGCCCAGGGTGACGGCGTAGTAGGCGAGTCCGGCTTCCTCCGCGGCGAGGCTCAGCTGTGCCCGGTAGTAGGCATTGCCCGCCCGGCTCGTGGACAGCAGCTCGAAGACGAAGGGGAGCAGGGCCAGCAGCGCCAGGAAGGCGGTCGGGGCGGCGAGGTGCAGCCACGCGCGGCGCAGGGTGTTGCGGTGGGCGGCGATGAGCAGGAAAAGCGGCGTGGAACCGTACAGCACGTAGTGCGGCAGCTTGGTGCCGGACAGCGAGAAGAACACCACCACGAAGGCCGCCCACAGCCACAGGAAGCGGCGCACACCGGTGTCCCAGTCGGTGCGCACCTGGCGCAGGCTCGCGAAGAGCGGGCCGGTCCAGGGCAACAGCAGGAGCGGCACCGCCAGCACGTAGTAGAACAGGCTGCCGGCGTGGCCTTCCATGGTGCCGGTGAAGCGCTTCACGTTGTGCTTGAGGATGAAGCCGTCGATGAAGGCCTGACCGTGGATGGCGAGCGCCGCGGCGTACCACGGCACCACCAGCGCGGCGAGGATCGCCAGGCCCACGGGGTCGAACACGGTGCGCACCCACAGCTTCCACTCGCCGCGGGTGGCGCAGTAGAGGAGGGTCACCGCACCGGGCACGAGGACCGCGATCGGGCCCTTGGTCAGCACGCCCAGGCCGATCCATACGAAGCTTCGCAGCAGCGGCGCGCGCTGCCCCGACTCGAGATGCCGCCAGGCGTCGAACATCGCCAGGGCGATGAGGAGGTTAAGCAGCGCATCCGCGGTGGCGGCGCGGCCGATGGCGAAGGCACCCAGGGAGGTGGCGGCGACCGCCAGCGCGGCCAAGGCCGTGTTCGCACCGAAGCGCTCGCGGGCGAAGGCCCAGGTGGCGTAGCTCCAGCCGGCGGCGGCGATCGCCGAGGGCAGCCGGAAAGCCCACTCGTTCGCGCCGAAGAGCAGGTATCCGAGCGCCTGCAGCCAGTAGATGAGGATGGGCTTGTCGAAGCGCGGCTCGCCGTTGAGGTAGGTCGAAAGGAAGTCGCCGCGCTCGAACATCTCGCGGGTGGCCTCCGAGAAGGCGCCCTCGTCCACGTCGAACAGCGGCGCCCCGCCCAGGCGCAGGAAGAACGCCACGAGCGGCAGCGCGAAGATCAGCAGGACCCAGCGCAGCGGCGGGACCGGCAGCGGAGCGGCGCCGTTCATGCGGCCTCGGCCGTGCGGTGCCAGCCCTCGTGCTCGCCCAGCGGCACGGAGGGGCGCGCGAGATAGGCCTGGGAGGTGCCCGACTCGTAGTAGATGCGGGTGAGGAGCTCCGCAAGCACGCCGGAGGTGACCATCTGCACGCCGGCGATCAGCAGGAAGAAGCCGCCGAAGAGCAGCGGGCGGGTGCCGATGTCCTCGTCGAAGAAGACCTTCACGCCGAACAGGTAGGCGAGGATCAGCGAGCCGATCGCACCCAGCGCGATGCCGATGCCGCCGAAGAAGTGCCCGGGGCGGGTGCGGTAGCGCATGAAGAAGTAGACGAAGACCAGGTCCAGGATCACCCGGAAGGTGCGCGAGATGCCGTACTTCGACTGGCCGAAGACGCGCGCGTGATGGGTCACCACCTCCTGGGCGATGCGCCGCGGCGTGGTGACCGTGGCGAGCCAGGCGGGGATGAAGCGGTGCATCTCGCCGTACAGGCGCACGCTCTTGATGGCACTGCCGCGGAAGACCTTGAGGCTGCAGCCGTAGTCCTTGAGGTGCACGCCGGTCATGCGCGCGATGAGGCGATTGGCGATGCGCGACGGGATCTTCCGCAACAGCAGCCCGTCCTGTCGGTTCTTGCGCCAGCCGGCGACGAGATCGAGGTCCTCGGTGAGCAGCCGGTGCACCAGGCGGGGGATGTCGATCGGGTCGTTCTGGAGGTCGCCGTCCATGGTGACGATGACGCTGCCGCGGGCCGCGTCGAGGCCGGCCTGCATCGCGGCGGTCTGCTTGAAGTTGCGCACCAGCTCCACCACGCGCACATGCGGGCCGAACTTGTCGGCACAGCGCGCGAGCTCGGCCGGAGTGGCGTCCGAGCTGCCGTCGTCCACCAGCACCACCTCCCAGGGCCACGGATAGGGGCCCAGCGCGAGGTGGATGCGCTCCAGGAGCGGCTCGACGTTGTCGGCCTCGTTGTACATGGGCACGACGACCGACAGGGTGTGGGCGGGCAAGCCCGCCGGGATCTGCGGTTCGGCCGGGGGCAGGGGAGACTTGCTCATCGGGAATTTCCGGAAAGAGGAGGTTGGCTATCGGTGGCGGCGGACACGCGCGGCGCAGGGCCGGGTGCGAGCCACGCCACTGCGCCGGCGGCGAGCGCGCAGGCGATCACGAAGAGATGGAGGACGAGGGCGGCCTGGAGCCCGCTCTCGAAATCGATGCCGTTGGGCAGGAGGGCTGCGGCGGCGCCCGCCTCGTAGGTGCCGAAGCCCGCCACCCCCTGCACCGGGAGGATGGCGGCAAGCTCCGCCCCGAGCGCCCCGGCTGCGCCGGTGGCGAGCGGCCCGGCCACCAGCGCGGCCAGCAGCCATGCCTGCACGGCGAGCTTCACGCTCCAGTTGGCGACGGTCCAAAGCCAGCCGTAGCGCGCGTGGCGGGTCGATTCGGCGAAGGCGTCCCGCAGCTTGCCGAGCTTGGCGGCGAGCGCACCGCGCTCGGCCCAGGCGTGGGGCGCGCGGGCCCAGCGCGGCAGGTACCAGGCGCCGGCGACGAGCGCGGCGACGCCCGCTGCGCGCAGGGCGGGCGGCAGTCCGGGCCACACCGCGACGGCGAGCACGGCCACCACCAGCGCGTCCTGAAGGCGGAACCAGAAGAGCGAGGCGACGGCCCGCCCGAGCGGGGTGCCGAAGGTCCGGCGCAGCAGGAGCGGAAAGGCCGCCTCGCCGCCGCGGAAAGGCACCACGTTCACCATCGCGTTGTGGAGCAGCACGATGCGCAGGCAGGCGCCGAAGCGCCCTCGCGCGTCGGCCCGGAACTCGTCGTAGACGCGCAGCGCGCGCAGCAGGTAGCTCGCCAGGAAGCCGCCCGCGCCCACGGCGAGCATCGCCGGGCTGAGGCGGGCGAAGGCGTCGCCCAGCTCGCGCCAGCGCGCGTCCCCGGCCAGCCAGGCCAGCAGCGCGAGGGTGAAAAGGACCGCCAGCGCGCGCTTCAAGCGAGGCTCCAGCGCCGTCCGGCGGCGAAGGCGATTGCCGCGCCCGCGAGTCCCCAGGCGGAGAGCGCATACTGGACCCAGCGGCCCTCGGGGTAGCCGAGGTCCTCGAAGAAGAGCGCCACCGCGATCAGCGCGACGACGACCGCCAGCACCCGAACGCCGCGCTCGCTCTGCCAGAAGGGCCAGCGCGCGGACCACCATACGCCGATCGCGCCGCACAGCCAGCCGCCCGCACCGCCCGCCAGGATGTCGAGCGGCCAGTGGGCACCCACCGCCACTCGCGAGAAGGCGACGAGCCCGGCCACCGGCAGGACCGCCCAGGCGATCCAGCGCTGGCCCGAGGCGAGGCTGCACAGGGCGACGGTGGCGGCGATGCCGAAGGCGGTGGCCGAATGGCCCGAGGGGAACGAGCTCGTGAGGAGCGCCTTGCCGATGATGTTGATGCTTTCGGGGTCGAGCACCGCCGCCGGGCGCGGCTCGGCGAAGAACTCCTTGAGGCCGTGGGTATAGAGCGCGCCCGCCGGCAGGGCCAGCAGGCCCGCCGCGACCCAGCGCGGGCGCCAGGCGAGCGCCCCGCCCAGCAGAGCGTAGGCGCCGGCGGTGGAGCCGAGATTGGTCGCGCCGGCCCAGACGAAGGCGGGCACGGCGAGCGCCCACTGGTTCCAGCTGTGGAACCAGGCGAGATTCGCGTCGCTGCCGATCGTGAGCACCGCGAGCAGCGCGAGCAGGAGGGCGGGGGTGGCGATCCAGTAAAGGCCCCGGTCGTCCTGGGTGGCGGGCGGCGTCGAAACGGTCATCGGGTGGCGCGGAACAAAAACGCGAATTCTAGCCGATCGGCGTCCGCCCTGCCTCGTATGGCTTACGCAGAATCGGGTAGCCGTGCCTGTCGACGGGAGGTCGGGCGGCGAGGCGGGCTCGGGTATAATTCGCGGTTTCCGACCGGCGCGTGCCGGTCGCCCCGTTCCCACCGTCCGTACCGACCCAAATGTCCGAATTCCTCAAGCTGCGCGGCGCCCCGGCGCTCTCTCCGTCCCGCCTTGCGCGCCTGTCGCGTTCCATCGCCGAAGTGCTGCCGAAGATGAAGGGGCTCGCCGCCGAGCACTGGTACTTCGTCGAGCTCGCCGCGCCGCTTGCGCCCGAAGAGCAGGATCGCCTGGTCGAGCTGCTGGGCGCGATACCCGCGACGCCCCAGCCGCCCGCCGGCGCGCTGCTGCTGGTGGTGCCGCGGCTGGGCACGATCTCGCCATGGTCCTCCAAGGCGACCGACATCGCGCGCCAGTGCGGCTTCGACAAGGTGGTGCGCATCGAGCGCGGCGTGGCCTACACCCTGGAGCTGAAGAACGGGCTGGACGAGCGCCAGCGCGCCGCGGTGCTGCCGCGCGTGCACGACCGGATGACCGAATCGGTGCTCCATTCGGCGGAAGCCGCGGAGGCGCTCTTCCACCACTACTCGCCGCAGCCGCTCACGACCGTGGACGTGGTGGGCGGCGGCCGCGATGCGCTGGTCGCCGCCAACGCCGAGCTGGGCCTGGCGCTCTCGGAGGACGAGATCGACTACCTGGTGGACAACTTCACCCGCATCGGGCGCAACCCGACCGACGTCGAGCTCATGATGTTCGCCCAGGCGAACTCCGAGCACTGCCGCCACAAGATCTTCAACGCCGAGTGGGTGATCGACGCGCGCCCCGAGGAGAAGACGCTCTTCGGCATGATCCGCGAGACCCACGCCGCCCATCCCGAGGGCACGGTGGTCGCCTACTCGGACAACGCCTCGGTGATCGAGGGCGCCTCCATCGAGCGCTTCTACCCGGATGCGGAAGGCCAGTGGCGCTTCCGCAACGAGGAGACCCACATCCTCGCCAAGGTGGAGACCCACAACCATCCGACCGCGATCTCGCCCTTCCCGGGCGCGGCCACCGGCGCCGGCGGCGAGATCCGCGACGAGGGCGCGACCGGGCGGGGCTCCAAGCCCAAGGCGGGCCTCACCGGCTTCTCGGTGTCGAACCTCAACATCCCCGGCTTCGAGCAGCCCTGGGAAGTGCCCTACGGCCGCCCCGAGCGCATCGCCTCGGCGCTCGACATCATGATCGAAGGGCCGATCGGCGGCGCCGCCTTCAACAACGAGTTCGGCCGCCCCAACCTCGCCGGCTACTTCCGCAGCTTCGAGCAGGCGGTGCAGGGCGAGGTGCGCGGCTACCACAAGCCCATCATGATCGCCGGCGGCCTGGGCAGCATTCAGGCGCAGCAGTCCTTCAAGGAGCAGTTCGCGCCCGGCACCCTGCTGATCCAGCTGGGCGGCCCCGGCATGCTCATCGGCCTGGGCGGAGGCGCCGCCTCCAGCATGGCCACCGGCACCAACACCGCCGACCTGGATTTCGCCTCGGTACAGCGCGGCAACCCCGAGATCCAGCGCCGCTGCCAGGAGGTGATCGACCGCTGCTGGCAGCTCGGCAGCCACAACCCCATCCTGTCCATCCACGACGTGGGCGCGGGCGGCCTCTCCAACGCCATGCCGGAACTGGCCGACTCGGCCGGCCTCGGTGCGCGCTTCGAACTGCGCGAGGTGCACATCGAGGAGCCGGGCATGAGCCCGCGCGAGATCTGGAGCAACGAGTCCCAGGAGCGCTACGTGCTCGCCATCGCGCCCGAGCGGCTGGCGGAGTTCCGCGCCATCTGCGAGCGCGAGCGCTGCCCCTTCGCGGTGCTGGGCGAGGCGACCGCCGACGGTCACCTCACCGTCACCGACCGCCACTTCGGCAACAAGCCGGTGGACATGGAGATGCAGGTGCTGCTCGGCAAGCCGCCGCGCATGACCCGCAACGTGTCGCGCCGCGCGGTGCACCTGCCGCCCTTCGACCTCACCGACATCGAGCTGAAGGAGGCCTGCCTGCGGGTGCTGCGCCTGCCCACGGTGGCGAGCAAGAGCTTCCTCATCACCATCGGCGACCGCTCGGTGGGCGGCATGACGGCCCGCGACCAGATGGTCGGCCCCTGGCAGGTGCCGGTGGCCGACGTGGCGGTCACCGCCATGAGTTTCAAGGGCTATCGCGGCGAGGCTTTCGCCATGGGCGAGCGCACCCCGGTAGCCTGCCTCGACGCACCCGCCTCGGGCCGCATGGCGGTGGGCGAGGCGATCACCAACATCGCCGCGGCCGACATCCCCGAGCTGGGCCAGGTGAAGCTCTCCGCCAACTGGATGGCCGCCGCCGGCCACCGCGGCGAGGACGCCAAGCTCTTCGACACCGTGAGCGCGGTTTCCAAGTTCTGCCAGAGCGCCGGGCTGTCGATCCCGGTGGGCAAGGACTCCCTGTCCATGCGGACCGCGTGGCAGGAGGACGGCGAGGACCGCCAGGTGGTGGCGCCGCTCTCGCTCATCGTCACCGCCTTCGCGCCGGTGGCGGACATCCGCCGCACGCTCACGCCGCAGCTGCAGCTGCCCGACGGCGAGGAGACCGAGCTGGTGCTGATCGACCTCGGCGAAGGCCGCAACCGCCTCGGCGGCTCGGCGCTCGCGCAGGTCTACAAATCGGTGGGCGAGCACGCGCCGGACATCGCGGCCGAGCAGCTTTCCGCCTTCTTCGCCGTCGTGCAGGAGCTCCGGAACGAAGGCCTGCTCCTGGCCTACCACGACCGCAGCGACGGCGGCCTCTTCGCCACCCTGTGCGAGATGGCCTTCGCGGCTCGCTGCGGGCTCTCCGTCGTGCTCGACACGGTGTGCTTCGACCCCTACATGAACGACGTGGACGGCCTCGACAAGAAGCCCGACACGATCAAGGGCCGGCTCAACGACCGGCTCTTCGCCGGCCTCTTCGCCGAGGAGCTGGGCGCGGTGGTGCAGATCCGCCGCGCCGACCGCGCCCGCGTCACCGCGCCGCTGCGCGCCGCCGGCATCGCCTACCACTTCATCGGCGAGCCCAACGACAAGGACGAGATCCGCTTGTGGCGCAACGCCAAGCTGGTGTTCTCGGCTTCCCGCAGCGAGCTGGTCCAGGCCTGGTCGGAGACCAGCCACCGGATCGCGCGCCTGCGCGACGACGCCGAGTGCGCGCGGGAGGAGTTCGAGGCCCTGGCCGACGCGGGCAACCCCGGTCTGTCGGTGTCGCTCACCTACGACCCGGCCGAGGACGTCGCCGCGCCCATGATCGCCACCGGCGCGCGCCCGGCCATCGCCATCCTGCGCGAACAGGGGGTGAACTCCCAGGCCGAGATGGCGGCCGCCTTCGAGCGCGCGGGTTTCGCGCCCTTCGACGTGCACATGTCCGACCTGCAGGCTGGCCGGGTCGATCTGAAGACCTTCCACGGGCTCGCCGCCTGCGGCGGCTTCTCCTACGGCGACGTGCTGGGTGCGGGCCAGGGCTGGGCCAAGTCCATCCTGTTCAACCCCAAGCTGCGCGCGGAGTTCGAGGCCTTCTTCGGTCGCTCCGACACCTTCGCCCTGGGCGTGTGCAACGGCTGCCAGATGATGGCCAACCTCGCCGCCATCATCCCGGGCGCAGAGCACTGGCCGACCTTCCACCGCAACCGCAGCGAGCAGTTCGAGGCGCGCTTCGTGATGGCCGAGGTGCTGGACAGCCCCTCCATCCTGCTCGCCGGCATGGCGGGCAGCCGCATGCCCATCGTGGTGAGCCACGGCGAGGGGCAGGCGGTGTTCGCCGATCCGGCCGACCGCGATCGCGCGCTCGCCGCGCTGCGCTACGTGGACAACCGGGGTGCGCCGACCGAAACCTATCCGTTCAATCCGAACGGCTCGCCCGGCGGCGTCACCGGCTTCACCACCGCGGATGGGCGCTTCACCATCATGATGCCGCACCCGGAGCGGACCTTCCGCACGGTGCAGATGAGCTGGCATCCGGCAGAGCTGGGCGAGGATTCGCCGTGGATGCGGATGTTCCGCAACGCGCGGCGCTGGCTGGCGTAAGCCGGCGCAGGGGGCGGGCGCCGGAACGCAGTTGATGCCTGTCAAGGGCATCGACTGCGGTTTCCCTATCATTCGCCTTCGACAACCCGCCCGCTTTTCGCCCTTCGCCCATGCTCCGCGCACGCCCGCACCGTCGCCTCACCGCCTGGATCGCCTCGCTGGCGATCCTGCTCGGCGCGCTGGCGCCGGCCGTGAGCCAGGCCGTGTCCTGGGCCACCGGGGACGACTTCCGGTGGATCCAGATCTGCACCGCGGCGGGACTCGAGCTCGTCGCAGTCGATGACGCCGCGGGCGCGGACGGGGAGGGCGATGCCGCCGGCGGCTTCGCCGAGCGCTGTCCCTGCTGCGGCACCCACGCCGGCTCCTTCGGCCTGCCACCCGCGCCGCCCGTGAGCTTCTCCCTGCCGGTCGTCCCGGACCTGCAGCCCATTCTCTACCATCGCGCGCCGCGCCCGCTCTTCGCCTGGGCCGCGTCCCATCCGCGCGCACCGCCCCGCCTGTTCTGATCGTCCCGCCGCGCCGCCGCCTTCCTTCCGGGAGGCAGGCGCGGCCCGGTTCGGGAGTCATTCCCGTCTCGCCTGCCTCGTGGCCGCCCGCCGCGGGGGGGCGCCGTCCCTGCATCGTGCCGGTCGTGCCTCCGGCCTCACTGCCCGATCGGTGAGGGCGCCGGATCACGGCCGTGAAAGAAGGTGCACGTCCATGAAGAAGATGATCGCCGCAGCCCTGCTCGCGCTCGCCGCCACCGAAGCCGCTCGCGCGGCATCGCGGGCATGGAGCGAGGCCGGCAAGCCGTTGAACCGGAGCCCATGGTGATTGCATCGACCTTTCCGGCAGGCCGGCCCGGCGCGCTGGCCTTCGAAGCCGGCGCCGGGCCGGCGCTGCGCGTGCTGGCGGTGGTGCTGCTGCACGGCGGGCTGATCGCCTGGCTGGCGAGCGGTACCTCGCCGGCCGATGCGCCTGCGCGTCCCGAGCCGCTGCGCATGGAGGTGCGGACGATCGCGGCGCCCCGGCCGGCGGCGGCCCTGAAGGCGCTCGAGCCCCCGCCGCGGGCGGCCGTCCCGCCGACGCCCGCCCCGAGGCCGACGCCGGCTTCCGCGCAGGCCCGGCCGACGCCCGCGCCGGTCCGGCCGGCCCCCGTGGCCGTCGCATCGCCCGCGGCCCCGGCGGAAGCACCGCCGGTGGAGGCGGCGCCGGTCCACGCGCCTGCGCCGGTCGCATCCCAGGCGCCGCAGGCACCGGTCGCGCCGGCGAGCGAGGCGCCCCTGCAGGCGCCGCGCTTCGACGCCGCCTACCTCGACAATCCCGCCCCGGCCTACCCGCTGATCTCGCGCCGCCGTGGCGAGGAGGGCACGGTGATGCTGCTCGTGAGGGTGAGCGCGGACGGCGCCGCCCAGCACGTCGAGGTGCAGCACAGCTGCGGCCACCCGCGGCTCGACGAGGCGGCGGCGAAGGCGGTGCGCGGCTGGCGGTTCGCGCCGGCGCGCCGCGGCGGCGAGCCGGTCGCGGCCAGCGTGGTGGTGCCCATCGTGTTCGCCCTGGATGCGTGAGACGGCATGAGCACGCTTTCGCGCCCACTCCGCACCGTACGCCGCCTGCGTCGTGCGCGCCTCGTGCTGTGGCTCGCCATGCTCGCCCTGGCGATGAACGCCCTGGCGGGATTCGCCCATATCGGCGGCGCGGCGCCGGGTAAGGCGGCGCTCGAGATCTGCACCCACGCCGGGATCGTGCGCCTCGACGCGCCCTGGCTCGATCCGCAGCAGTCGGAGGCGCCCGACGCGGCGGCCGAGATGCGCTGCTGCGACGTGTGCGGCGCACGTACGGCGGTGGTGCCCGGCGATGCGGATCCCAAGGCGGTGATCGTTCTCGGCCGCGCGACCATCACGGCGCGCGCGCCGCCTGCCGCCGACGCGCGGCGGCAAGCCCTCGCGATCCTCACACCCCTCGTTCCACGAGGTCCCCCCGACGCCTGAGCGGTTCGATCCGAAGTTGCGGGGCGCGCTCGCGCGTCCGTCGAATCCGCCGCCGCGCGCGCTGCGCGGCAGGCAACCAACTCAGGGGGGTCCCATGTCGCATCGATTCACGTCCACCATTCCGCGAGGCGCGAACCCGCGCCCGCTTCCGCTCGCCCTCGCCATTTCCTGCCTGGCCGCGACCGGCGGCAGCCTTGCTGCCGCCGACACGGTGCTCGAGCAGGTCACCGTCACCGCCACCCGCGAAGCGGCGCGGCTCGTCGAGACCCCGGCTGCGGTCGGCACGGTCCGGGAAGAGGCCATCGCCGCCGACAGGCCGGCTCATCCCGCCCAGGTGATGAGCCAGATCCCGGGGGCGGCGGTCACGGTCACCAACGGGGAAGGGCACACCACCGCGATCCGCCAGCCCTTCACCACGAGCCCGGTCTATCTCTTCCTGGAAGACGGCATCCCGACGCGCTCGACCGGCTTCTTCAACCACAACGGACTCTACGAGATCAACATCCCGCAATCGGGCGGCATCGAGGTCAATCGCGGTCCGTCCTCGGCCCTCTACGGCTCGGACGCGATCGGCGGAGTGGTGAACGTGCTCACCCGTACGCCGCCCATGGAGGCCGAGCTCGGCGGCTCGCTGGAGGTGGGCGGGCACGGCTGGCGCCGCGGGCTGGTGAGCGGCGGCAACGGCTACGGGAACGGCGGCTGGCGCGCCGATCTCAACCTCACCCGCACCGACGGCTGGCGCGACGACACCGCCTACGACCGGCATGGCGGCACCTTCCGCTGGGACCACTACGTCGGCGACGACACGTCCCTGAAGACGGTGCTCGGCTTCTCGGAGATCGACCAGGAAACGGGGGCCAACTCGCCGTTGGTGCGTGAGGACTACGAGCACGACCCGACGCGGAACTACCTGCCGATCGCCTTCCGCGAGGTGAGCGCCCTGCGGCTTTCCACCGCCTACGAGCGTGACACGGGCGATTCGCTGCTGTCGGTCACGCCCTACGTCCGCGACAACCGCATGGACCTGCTGGCGAGCTTCGCGCTGCGCTTCGATCCGACGCTCTCGAAGACGCAGAACCGCTCCTACGGCCTGATGACGAAATGGCGCCGGGACTTCGCGCCGATGCGGGCGCGGCTGATCGCCGGGGTGGACCTCGACGTGAGCCCGGGCGGGCGCAAGGAGAACCGGATCGACCCGGTTACCCGCGGTTCGGGTGCGACCCAGGAATTCGTCGACTACACGGTGGGGCCGCGGATCTTTGACTACGACGTCGAGTTCCGGGGGATCTCGCCCTACGTCCATGGCGAGATCTCGCCCACCGACCGGTTGCGCGTCACCGCCGGCCTGCGCTACGACGACATGCGCTACCGCTTCGACAACGACATCGCCGCGTCCGTGGTGCAGGTCGGCAGCAACTTCTACGGCCAGGCGGCCGATACCACGGTGCGCTTCAGCCGCGCCACGCCCAAGCTCGGGGCGACCTATGCCCTGAGCGGCAACGCCCACCTCTTCGCCTCCTACAACCAGGGATTCCGCGCGCCGTCCGAGTCGCAGCTCTTCCGTGCCTCGCGGGCGGGCAACGCGGCGGACGCGCGAGCCCTCGCCCAGTCGGCCCTGAGCCTGAAGGCGATCAAGGCCGAGCAGTACGAGCTGGGCGTGCGCGGCGTGGCGGGGCCGGTGTCCTACGATCTGGTCGCCTACCACCTCACCAAGCGTGACGACATCGTGAGCCAGCGTGATCCTGCCACCGACGACCGGATCACCCGGAACGCCGGCGAGACCCGTCACCGTGGCGTGGAGATCGGGCTGGGGGTGCCGCTGGCGCGCAACCTGCGCCTGGACGCGGCGCTCTCGTATGCGTTGCACGAGTATGTGGAGTGGGTGACCGACCAGGGCGACCTGAGCGGCAACGAGCAGCCGAGCGCCCCGCGCTTCATCGGCAACACGCGGCTCACCTGGACGCCGAGCGACGGGCTGCGCGCCCAGCTCGAGTGGGTGCGCCTGGGCGCCTACTGGCTGGACGACGCGAACACCGCGAAATACGGGGGTCACAGCGTCTTCAATCTGCGCGGCAATTACGCGCTCACGCCCAGGGTGTCGCTCTTCGGCAGCGTGAACAACCTGACCGACCGGCGCTACGCGGACAGCGCGCAGCTCTCCCGCGGCGCGGCGATGTACTCGCCCGGTCTGCCGCGCACGGTCATGGCGGGGGTCGAGGCGAAATGGTGAAGGCCGCCCGATACGGCCGCCACCTCGCGGCCATGCTGCTCGCCCTCGCTTGTGCCGGCGCCGCCGCGCAGCACGATCACGGTCATGTCGCGGCCCGCGCGGCGCGTCCGGAGCTCGGCACCAGCGTCGCCTTCGCGCCGGACGGCACCGCGTATGCGGTGTCGAAGGCCGGGCAGCACGTCGTCCTGCAGGCGAGCCGCGACGGCGGCGCGAGCTGGGAGGTACCGGTCCCGGTGAACGCCGAGCCCGAGGCGATCGCCGCCGATGGCGAGAACCGCCCCAAGGTCGCCCTCGGCCGCGACGGGGCGGTGCTGGTGTCGTGGACCCGCCCGCTGGGCAAGCCCTATACCGGCGAGATCCGTCTCGCGCGGGCCGAGGCCGGCGGCCGCTTCGCCGCGCCGATCACCGTGCATCGCGACCGCAGCGAGATCACCCACCGCTTCGACTCGCTGATGGTGACGCGCGACGGCCGGGTGCTCCTGACCTGGATCGACAAGCGCGACCTGGAGGCCGCCAAGAGTGCGGGGACGGACTACCGCGGCGCGGCGATCTACGCCGCCGTGTCGGACGACGGCGGACGGAGCTTCCGGCCCGAGGCCAGGGTGGCCGACCACTCCTGCGAGTGCTGCCGCATCGCGCTCGCCGAGGACACGGACGGTGCCCCGCTGGTGATGTGGCGCCATGTCTTCGCGCCCAACGAGCGCGACCACGCCATCGCCAGGCTCGGCCCCGACGGAAGGCCGGAGAAGGTGGAGCGTGCCACCTTCGACCGCTGGAAGATCGACGCCTGCCCCCACCATGGTCCGTCGCTGGCGGTGGCCGCGGACGGCACCCGTCACGCGGTGTGGTTCAACGAGCGGGAGGGGGAAGGGCGGGTCTTCTACGGCCGGCTCGCGTCGGGCGGGGTGGAAGGCCAGCGCCCTGTGGGCGGCGAGCGCGCGGCGCACGCCGACCTCGCGGTGGCAGGCGGCCGCGTGGCGATCGTGTGGAAGGAGTTCGACGGCGAGCGCACCCGCCTTTACGCCGAGCTCTCCGCCGATGGCGGGGCGAGCTTCGCCCGCGTGGCGCTCGCCGCCACCGAGGGCGCTTCCGATCAGCCGCGCATCGTCCGCCGGGGCGACGCGCTCGTCGCCTTCTGGCGCACCGCAAACGAAGGACTCGAGGGGTATCCGCTGCCATGAAATCGAAAATGCTCGCGGCCAGCTTGCTCCTTGCCTGCTCGGCCCTCGCCGTGGCAGGGGAGGGCTTCACCGACCTCGACCGCGCCACCGCCCGGCGCCTCGCCGATCCGGCGAGCCACGGCGCGCCGACCGTGGTCGCCCTGTGGTCGCTCGAATGCGTCCACTGCAAGAAGAACCTGAAGGCCTTCGCCGAACTGGCGCAGACGGATCCCCGCGTGAAGCTCGTGACCGTGGCGGTCGAGCCCGCCCAGCCCGCGCTCGCCGAGCTGCTGGATCGGCTCCGCGTGCCGGGGGCGCGCTACGCCTACGGCAGCGACGCCCCCGAGGCTCTCGCCTATGCGCTGGACCCGAAATGGCGCGGCGAGCTGCCGCGCACCTTCTTCTTCGACGGCCGCGGCGGGCGCGTCGCGGTGTCGGGAGTCGTCGACCCGGCCGCGGTGCGCGAAGCGCTCGGCCTCGCCCGCAAGTAGACCGGGTCCCCATCCCGGCGCAAACGGAGAAACGAACCATGAACGACAAACTCGGACTCGCCCACTTCTGGGCCCAGGGCGACGCGGTGTCCCACACGGCCGCCATCGTCCTGCTGGCGATGTCGGTCGCGAGCTGGACCGTCATTCTCGGCAAGATCTGGGGCCTGTACCGGCTGCGCCGCTCGGTGGTGCGCGCGATGCAGGCGTTCTGGGCCGCCGGGAGCCGCATCGACGCGCTCGAGGTGATCCGGCGCGAGGACGGCAGCGGCGTGTTCGCCGAGGTGGCGGCGGACGCGGTCGCCGCCGCCGAGGCCTATGAGGCGCGCACCGCAGGCGGCATCGGCGCAGGCGTCGACGCCAGCGAGTTCGTCGGCCGCAGCCTGCAGCAATCCATCGTGCTCGCCCAGGCGCGCGTCGAGCGCGGCCTCACCTCCCTAGCCTCGGTGGGCTCGACGGCTCCCTTCGTCGGTCTCTTCGGCACCGTGTGGGGGATCTACCACGCGCTGATCGGGCTGTCCGGCGCGAGCCATGTGGTGCTCGACAGGGTCGCCGGCCCGGTGGGCGAGGCGCTTATCATGACCGCCGCGGGGCTATTCGTGGCGATCCCCGCAGTGCTCGCCTACAACGCCTTCGCCCGCGCCAACCGCCTGGTGCTCGCGCAGCTGGACGGTTTCGCCCATAGCCTCCACGCCTATCTCGTGGCCGGCGTGCGGGTCGGCGGCCAGGCGACACCCGCTCGCGTGACCCCGCTGCGCGCGGCCTCCGCGGGCTGAGGAGCGGACCATGGCCTTCAACTTCAACGGCGGCCCGGTCGGGCACACCCAGCCGATGATGGAGATCAACACCACGCCGCTGGTGGACGTCATGCTGGTGCTGCTGGTGATCTTCATCATCACCGCGCCGCTCTTCCAGCAGGCGGTGCCGGTGGATCTTCCCAGGGTGGCGAGCACGCCGGTGGGCGACGACCCGCGGGTCCTGCGGCTGGTGCTGGACGGGCAGGGACAGGTGTTCCTGGACGGGCAGCCGGTCGACGAGGCGGCGCTCCCCGAACGGCTCGCGGCCCTCGCCGCCGCACCGGGCGCGGTGCCGGAGCTGCACCTTCACGCCGACCGCGGCAGCCGCTACGAGCGGGTCACCGAGCTGATGGCGGCGGCCCAGGGGGTGGGGATCACGCGCATCGCCTTCGTCACCGATTCGTCCTCGCGAGAAGCGCGGTAAGCATGCAGCCCGGATGGAGCCCCGGCGGAATCCGGGCGACCGGGAGCATCACTCCTCCGACCCGAACCCCTTGAGCTTGGCGTAGAGCTGGGAGCGCGACACGCCGAGCAGCTTGGCCGCTCGCGTCTTGTCGCCGCCGCACTGGGCGACGGCGCGCAGGATGGCGGCCTGCTCGGCTTGGGCGACCACGTCGGCGAGGCGGGTGGGCGTCTCGTCGTCTGCACCTGCCTCTGCGCCCGGACTGAAGCTCAGGCCGCTACGGATGGTGTCCGCGTCGAGCGCCTCCGAGTCCGACAGCGCGGTCGCCCGCTCGAGCACGTTGCGCAGCTCGCGAACGTTGCCCGGCCAGCTGTGGCGCTGCAGGAGCTCCAGCGCCTCCTCGGTGACGTACCAGTTGCCGAAGCCCGGGTCCTTGGGGATGTCGTCGAGGATGCGCTCGGCGAGCGCCGGGATGTCCTCGGTGCGCGCACGCAGCGGCGGCACCCGCAGCGGCAGCACCGCGAGGCGGTAGTAGAGGTCGGCGCGGAACTCGCCCGATTTCACCTTGGCCTCCAGGTCCTGGCTGGTGGCGGCGATGATGCGCACGTCCACCCGTTTCAGCTGGTTGGAACCCAGCGGCTCGATCTCGCCTTCCTGCAGCACGCGCAGGAACTTGGCCTGGATGGCCAGGGGCATGTCGCCGATCTCGTCGAGGAAGAGCGTGCCCTTGTCGGCGATCTCGAACTTGCCCGGGCGCGGCCGCCGCTCGGCCCCGGTGTAGGCGCCGGGGGCGACGCCGAAGAACTCGGATTCGAGCAGCGTCTCGGGTACCGCCGCCATGTTCACCGCGACGAAGGGCCCGGCGGTGCGCTGGGAGGCGACGTGCATCGCCTGGGCCAAAAGCTCCTTGCCCACGCCGGTCTCGCCGAGGATCAGCACCGGACCCTCCCGCACCGCGAAGCGGCGGGCCTTGGCCTTGAGCTCGACAATCTCCGGGCTCACGCCCACGAAGTTGGAGAGGGAGTAGCGGGCACGCCGCTCGCGCGCGAGGGCGGACTGCGCCTTGTCGAGCTGGGCCTCCAGGGCGAGGAAGCGGTCGATGATGGGGCGCAGGTAGTCGACCCGGTCGTAGAAGACGAAGCCGAGCGCGCCCTCCACCTCGCCGGCGGCGTCCTTGATCGGCAGGCGGCACACCACGAAGTGGCGCTCGCCGAAGCGCATCACGTCGAGCAGGATGGGGCGCCCGGTCTCCACCACCTGGCGCATGCGGCTCTCGGGGATGATCTCCTCGACCGGGTGGCCGATCGCCTCGGTCGCGTCCGCGAGCCCCAGCAGGCGGCAGTACTTCTCGTTGATCCAGGTGATGCGCGCCTCACGGTCGACCGCGACCGAGCCTTCGCTCATCGTCCAGAACAGCGCCATGGCATCGCGCAGGTGCTCCATGGCTTCATTATCGGGAAAAGCCGCGCTGAAATCTGCCCGCTCCATGGGTACTCTCCTGCCTGGATCGCTCGTGGTCCTGAGCATAGCCACGGATACCCGCCTCACGCCACCGCCTCCCCGGGGGAGGGGTGCTTGCGGGCGGCGCGGGGCGCCTCCCGCAGGTCCTCGGCGAGGCCCATCGGCCCGCTTTCGAACAGACGCCGATCCATGCTCTTTGGTTCATGCACGATGGGACGGAAGGCCATGTGGGCGAGGATGTCCCGCTCCAGGTCCACGCCCGGTGCGATCTCGGCGAGCACCACGCCGTCGCTGGTGAGCCGGAATACGGCGCGCTCGGTGACGTAGAGCACCGTCTTGCCGGCCGCCGCCGCGCGGCGCGCGCTGAAGGTGAGCTGCTCGACCCGTTCGACGAACTTGGGGGCGCGCCCCTCGCGCACGACCTCGAGGCGGCCGTCGGCCACGGCGAGCGCCAGCCCGCCCGCGGTGAAGGTGCCGGCGAACACCACCTTGCGCGCGCTCTGGCTGATGTTGATGAAGCCGCCGGCGCCGGCGAGCCGGCCGCCGAAGCGGCTCACGTTGACGTTGCCGGCCGGGTCCACCTCGGCCATGCCGAGCACCGCGAGATCGAGACCGCCGCCGTCGTAGAAGTCGAACTGCTGGTTCTGCGCCACCACCGCGTCGGTGTTCACCGCCGCACCGAAGTCCAGGCCGCCGGCGGGCCAGCCGCCGATCACGCCGGGCTCGGCGGTGAGGGTGACGCGGTCCAGCACCCGCTCCTCGGCCGCCACGGCGGCCACGCCTTCCGGCATGCCGATGCCGAGGTTCACCACGCCGCCCGCGGGCAGCTCGAGGGCGCAGCGGCGGGCGATGATCTTGCGCTCGGAGAGCGGCATCGGGGAGCCCAGCGCGAGCGGGGCGCGCGCCTCGCCGGAGAAGTAGGGGGAGTAGGCGGTGGCGAAGGTCTGCTGGTGATGCTCGGGGCGGGCCACCACCACGGCGTCCACCAGCGCCGCGGGCACCACCACCTGGCGCGGATCGAGCGAGCCGGCGGCGACCACCCGCTCGACCTGGGCGATCACCCGGCCGCCGCAGTTGCGCGCTGCCGAAGCCATGGCGAAGCAGTCCAGGGTGAGGGCCTCGCGCTCCATGGCGATGTTGCCGCGCTCGTCGGCGGTGGTGCCGCGGATCAGTGCCACGTCGATCGGGAAGCCGCGGTAGAAGAGGTGGGTCTCGCCCGCGAGCTCCACCAGGGAGACCAGCTCCTCGGCGGCGGCCGCGCTCACCCGCCCGCCCTCCAGGCGCGGATCGACGAAGGTGTCGAGTCCGATCTTGCTCACCACACCGGGCCGGCCGGCGGCGATGTCGCGGTAGAGGTGGGAGATGACGCCCTGGGGCAGGTTCCAGGCCTCGATGCGCCCCTCGACCGCGAGCCGGCCGAGCTTGGGGATGAGCCCCCAGTGCCCGCCGATCGCCCGGCGCACCATGCCCTCGTGGCCGAAGCGGTTGAGCCCGCGCTCCTTGCCGTCGCCCTGGCCGGCGGCGAACACCAGGGTCAGGTCGCGCGGGGCGCCGGTTGCCAGGAAGCGGTCCTCCAGGGCGACGAGCAGCTCCTCGGGTACCCCGATGCCCACGAAGCCCGAGGTGCATACGGTGTCGCCGGAGGCGACCAGCGCCGCAGCCTGGGCGGCGGAAACGATCTTTTCGTGCATGACGATTTCTCCGGTCGAGGTCAGCGGCCGTAGGCCACTTCGGGCAGCCAGGTGGCGAGCATCGGGAACAGGTACACCAGGGCGAGCCCGGACAGCTGGAGCAGGATGAAGGGCACCACCCCCTTGTAGATGTGGGTCACGGTCACGCCGCTCGGGGCCACGCCCTTGAGATAGAAGAGGGCGAAGCCGACCGGCGGGGTGAGGAAGGAGGTCTGCAGGCACACCGCCACCAGCACCACGAACCAGATCATCCGCGCGCCGGTGTCGGCCGGTCCCACGTCGAGCCCGGCGACGACCGGCGCCACCAGCGGCAGCACGATCAGCGTGATCTCGATCCAGTCCAGGAAGAAGCCGAGGATGAAGATCAGCGCCAGCACCGCGATGAGGATGCCGTGGTCGGTGAAGGGCAGGCTCTTCAGCCCGTGGTGGATGAACTCCTCGCCGCCCAGCGCCTGGAACACGAAGGAGAAGGCGGTCGCGCCGATGAAGATGGCGAAGATGAAGGCGGTGGTGCGTGTCGTCTGCAGGCACACCTCGCGCACCACCGGGGTGGAAAGCTTGCGGTGGGCCAGCGCCAGCAGCGTCGCGCCGAACGCGCCCACGCCGGCCGCCTCGGTGGGCGTGGCGATGCCGGCGAAGATCGACCCGAGCACGGCGAGGATGAGCAGCGCGGGCGGCAGCACGGCGCGGAACACCCCGACCAGGTCGCCCAGCTGCAGGCGGCGCGCGTCGCGCGGTACCGGGGCCGAAGACGGCGACACGATCCCCACCACCACCATGTACACGATGTAGATGATCCCGAGCAGCACCCCCGGGATCAGCGCGCCCATGAAGAGCCCGCCCGCATCCACGCCCGGCGTGCGGTCGGCCATCAGCACCAGCATGATGGAGGGCGGGATGAGGATGCCCAGCGTGCCCACCGCGCTGATGGTGCCGGAGGCGAACACCGGGCTGTAGCCGCTCTTCAGCATCGCCGGCAGGCCGAGCAGCGCCAGCAGCACCACCGAGGCGCCGATGATGCCGGTGGAGGCCGCGAGCAGCAGTCCGATCACCGCCACGGTGACCGCGAGCCCGCCCGGCGCCCGTCCCAGCACCTTGACGAAGTTCTCCATGAGGTCGCCGGCGATGCCCGACCGATCGAGCATCAGGCCCATGAAGACGAACATCGGCAGCGCCACCAGCACCCAGTTCTGCATGATGGTCCAGATGCGCGGGACGACGGCGCCCAGGTCGCTGAAGGCCATGCCGTAGAAGCCGTCGGCGAGCTGCTCGGGAAAGATGAAGGCGGCGGCGGTGGCGGTGACCAGCGACACCCCGCCCAGCACCCACGCCACCGGGAAACCGGTGAACAGCAGCGCGATGAAGCCCGCGAACATCGCGATGCAGAGGATTTCGTTGAATTCGAGGGTCACGGCTCACTCCTTGGCGATCGACTGGGGCGCGTGTCCGAGGAAGAGCAGGGCCACGGCGCGGTGCGCCCGTGCGAGTGCCGCGATCGCCAGCAGAGCGCATCCGGCCACCAGCATGCTCTTGATGACCCAGCGCATCGGCAGGCCCGCGGGGGAACTAGAGCGCTCGGCAGTGGCGATGGAATCCTCAACGAAGGGGATCCCGTACCAGACCAGCATCACGAGGAAGGGCATCAGCAGGAAGACGATGCCGAGGAGATCCACCCAGGCCTTGGTACGCAGGCCGAAGCGCTCGTAGAAGAGGTCGACGCGCACGTGGTCGTCGGTCGCGAGCGTCACCGACAGGCCCAGCATGAAGAGCGCCGAGTAGATGTGCCACTGGATCTCCTCGAACTCGATGCGGCCGTCGCCGAGGAGGTTCTTCATCGCCACGTTCACCACGATCACGGCCATCAGGGCGAGCCACAGCCAGGAGATGGCGGCGCCCATGCGCACGAGGGCGCGGTCGACCGTGCGCGAGAAGCGCGTCTCCGGCAGCTCGGCATGGTGGATGATGTGGTGCAAGCCGTCGGGCTCGGGGCGCACGGCTGCGAGATCGGCGGTGTCGTTGAGGTTGCTCATGTTCTTGTCTCTCCGCGGGGGCGAAGCCGGGGTTTCGCGGAGGAGGCTTCGCGAAATCCCGGCTTCGCCCCCCTTGAAGGGGGAGGAGTAAGACCGCCTCCTTACTTGCCGTTCTTGTCGCTATCGAAATCCCGCGGCATGTAGGCCAGCTCCTTCCACACCTGGTAATCCCGGGCGAAGGCCTCCTGGGCGTCGTAGACTTTCTTGAAGTCCGCGTCCTTGGCAGCCTGCTCGGTCATCACCGTGTGGGTGATCTTCTGCAGCTCGCGCAGCATCGGCTCGGGCACCTTCTGCGCCTTGACGCCGTTCTTGGCGAAGCCGCGGATCACCGAGGCCTGGATGGCCTCGCCCTTGGAGAGGTTGCGCATCACGCCCGCGGTGCAGGCCATCTCCAGCATCGCCTTGGTGCTCGGCTGCAGGCCGTTCCACACGTCCTTGTTCACGATCAGGTGGAAGGCGGTGTAGGTCTGGTGCCAGCCGGGGAAGTAGTTGTACTTGGCGACCTTGTCGAAGCCGAGCTTCTGGTCGACCGCGGGCATGGCGAACTCGGTGGCGTCGATCGCGCCCTTCTCGAGCGCCTGGAAGATCTCGCCGCCGGGCAGCAGCGTCACCGACGCGCCGGCCTTCTGCATGACCTCGCCGCCGAGTCCGGCGAAGCGGATCTTGAGCCCCTTGAGATCCTCCATCGTCTTGATCTCCTTGCGGAACCAGCCGGCCGTCTCGGGCCCCGTGATGCCGCACAGGATGGGCTTGATGTTGCGCTTGCCGTAGACCTCGTCGGCGAGCTTCTGGCCGCCGCCCTCGTACCACCACGCGGTGTACTCCCAGGGCTCCATCCCGAAGGGACGGGCCGCGAAGAGCGGGGCCGAGGGGATCTTGCCGGCGTCGTAGCCGAGCCAGGTGTAGCCCGCGTCGATCGTCTTGTCGCGCACCGCGTCGGAGAGCTCGAGCGGCGGCACCAGGTTGCCCGGCTCGAAGATCTTGAACTGGATCTCGCCGCCCGAGGCTTCCTTGAGGAAGTCGGCGACCTGCTGGACGTTGTCGCCCAGGGCCGGCAGGTGGGAGGGGAAGGCATTGGGCACCTTCCAGCGCAGCTTGTCGGCGGCCTGGGCGGCGCCGGCGGCGAGGGCGAGGGTGGTGGCGAGGGCGGCGATCCTGAGGCCGGTTCGTTTCATGGGGGTCTTCCTCCGTTCGGACTGTGAGCAGGCCGAAAGCGAGGCGTCCCGCGCCGATCGTGCGTCGCGTTCCGTGGTCTCCTCGCCCTTCGGCGTGTTTTTCAGCCGCCGCAAGCGAGTGCGGCGGAGAGTCGCCCCGGCTTCGCGGCCGGGGCCGGTGCTCGACTCGGGGTCGGGCACGACTCTATTCGCACGCTCCGTGCCACATCCGTCATGTCGTGCAAACTTATGATTCCATGGAAAAAACTGATCGACGTCCGATTCGCCGGAATCCGGTCCATCGAACGCGGATGAGGCCGCTGCTTCGGGTAAGGCCATGAAATAACGCGAGTATTCGGCCGGTCCGTGAATCCGGACAGGAATCCGCAGCGGGCAACAGCGCGTCCGCGTATCCGGGCGTGTTCTCGGTCGGCGATTTGCGGGCAGGGAGTTGAACACTCGCTCCGGACGGGTTTCAAACCCACGTGCGCGGTCGCCCGCGAAGAAGAACCAGGACCCAGCCGGGATGAGCCCGTATCTACGATCGTCGGTGAGCGCCATCGAGCAATGGCATCCCAGGGTCAAGCTGGCGGTGGCCATCGGAACGACGGCCATCCTCGGGGTCGCCGACTACCTGACCGGCGTGGAAATCTCCTTCTCGGTGTTCTACCTGATCCCCGTCCTTTTCGCGACGTGGTTCATGGGGCGCAACTGGGGACTGATCCTCACCGTGATGAGCGCGATCGAGTGGCACCTCGCCAACCAGGCGGCGACCGTCGCCTACAGCCACCCGCTGATTCCCTACTGGAACTCGTTCACGCGCATCCTCATCCAGGGCGTGATCGTCCTGCTGATGGCGCAGGTGCTGAAGGACCTGGAAATGCAGAAGTCCCTGGCGGACACCGACTTCCTGACCGGGGCCCTTTCCAAGCGGGCCTTCTACCGTCGCGTCGAGACGGAGCTGTTGCGCAAGAAGCGCAAGCAGACGCCGCTTACCCTGGTGTTCCTCGATGCGGACAACTTCAAGGCGGTCAACGACACGGGCGGTCACGACGAGGGCGATCGCCTCCTGATCTCCTGCACCCACACCATCACCACTGCGCTGCGCGCCTCCGATGCGGTGGGGCGGCTCGGGGGCGACGAGTTCGCAGTACTGCTGCCGGACACGCCGGCCGAGCCGGCGGAGCAGGTCGCGCGCAAGGTCCAGGGCCTGCTCGACCTCCAGATGCGGGAGCATCGCTGGCCGGTCACCTTCAGCATCGGCGTGCTGTGCTGCGAACGCATGCCCGAGTCGATCGCGCAGATGGTGAAGATGGCCGACGAGCTCATGTACCGGGCCAAGCGAAGCGGGAAGAACGCAGTGAGCGTGCAGGTCTACTGAGGGGCGTCCAGAGCACCAGTCTGGTGCATGTGCTCCCGGCCGGATGTCGCCTGCATGGGTATGGAGACTGCCTGGCGATCGCTGCTATGCTGCAAACGACGCGTCGAAACGACATGCGCGAAACAGGCGCAGGTCTTGCTTGCCGATTCGTGCAGGCGCGGCCTGCGAGGGGGGAGCCCCTATCGGAACTCGTGCCAGGAATGCGACGGAGGCCACCATGACCACCACTGCAATGCGTATCCCATTGGCGGAAGCCCGGCAGATCTATCGCGTGGAGGACGTGGATCGCGCGATGGAACAGAGCGCGCCGGCACGCAACGAGGCCTTGGCCGCGTTCTACGAGCGGATGAAGACGATGGGCGGCACCCGCTTCGTGGTGAAGCCCAGTCGTGCCGACGCGGTGGATGGCCTCTACGAGCGGTGCCCCAACTTCGGGGAAGTCATCGACGACGTGAAGAAGTCGCTGGCGCTGGCCGTGTCCGGAAACGAGCCGGTGTCCTTCGCGCCCATCCTGCTCCTGGGGGAGCCGGGCATCGGCAAGACGCATTTCGCGCGGGCGCTGGCCGAGGAGCTCGGCACCGGTTACCACTTCGTGTCCATGAGCTCGCTCACCGCCGGCTGGATCCTTTCGGGCGCCTCCGCCCAGTGGAACCACAGCAAGCCGGGCAAGGTGGCGCAGGCCCTGGTGGCCGGCGAGCTCGCCAATCCGGTGATGGTGCTCGACGAGGTGGACAAGGCCGGCGGGGACAACCGCTACGACCCCTTCGGGCCGCTCTACGAACTGCTCGAGCACGACACCGCGCGTCGTTTCCGGGACGAGTACGTGGACGTGGAGATCGACGCGAGCCACATGCTGTGGGTGACCACCGCCAACGACGAGCGCAGCATCCCCGAGCCCATCCTCAACCGGATGAACGTGTACGCCGTGCCGCGGCCGGACGCCGACGAGTCCTTCGCCATCGCCTGCCGCCTGTACCGGGACATCGTGGCCGAGCACGACTGGGGCTTTCCGGACGAGCCGCCCACGGACGTCATGGAGCGCCTGGCCACCATGCCGCCCCGCGAGCAGCGGCGGGCGCTGATGGCCGCCTTCGGCACTGCCAAGCTGGCCGGGCGTGATCACCTTGTCACGGACGACCTGGACAGTCTGCGCGGGGCGCGCAAGCGCAAGATCGGGTTCTAGGGGCTCCGACGCCGTCTCCGTGTAGCCCGGATGGAGCCTGAGCGGAATCCGGGAGCCGCCGAGCGACTCCCCGCCGGCTCCCGGTTTTCTTGCGCTTCGTCCGGGCCAGGCGCTATCGGGAGATCGCGCCTAGCTCCAGCTCACGCTCGCCGAGAAGAGGTAGCCGGCGCCGTACACCGTCTTGATGAGGCGGGCGTGCACCGGGTTCTCCTCGAGGCGCTTGCGCAGGCGCGACACGCGCAGGTCGATGCTGCGGTCGAGGGCGGCGACGTCGCGTCCGCCCAACAGCTGGTCGCGGGTCAGGATCTGATTGGGCCGCTCGAGCAGGGCGCACAGCAGCTGCGCCTCGGCCATGCCCAGGGTCTCGGTGCGGCCGTCCGGGCTGGTGAGGGCGTTGCTGCCGAGCTCGAAGCGCCAGCCGGCGAACTCCGCGACGCGCACCGCGTCGGCGGCAGGATTGGCGGGCGCGGGCTGGTAACGGCGCAGGATGCTGCGCACCCGGGCGATTAGCTCGCGGGGCTCGAAGGGCTTCACCATGTAGTCGTCGGCGCCGAGCTCGAGGCCCAGCACCCGGTCGTGGGTGTCGCTTCGCCCGGTGACGATGAGCAGGCCGAAGGCGTGACGTGCCCGTACGTGAGGCAGGAGCTCCATCCCGTCCATGTCCGGCAGGCCCAGGTCGAGGATGCACAACCCCGGCGGCGCGCTCTTCAGCCGTCGCAGGAATTCCGCCCCGGTACTGAAGAACTCGACTCCGTAGCCGAACTTTTCCAGCGTCTGGCCGATGAGGCGCGCAATCGCCAGATCGTCCTCGACGACGTGGATGAGGTCCTTCGACTTGGTCGTCACGGGGCGCGCTCCGGGGCAGGTCGGCTTTCGACGGCGCGCAGGATATCCGACAGCTCGTCCCGGCTGAAAGGCTTGGCGAGCAGGGGGATGGCGAACTCCTCGGCGAGGTCGGCGGCCTTGTCCACCTCGCCGCTCATGAGGACCAGGGGAAGCCCCGGGCGGAAGCGGCGGGTGAAGCGTGCCAGGGCCCGGCCGTCCATCCCGCCGGGCATCACGATGTCGGAGAGCACGAGGGCGATGGCCGGGATGTTCTCGATCATGTCGGCGGCCTCCGCGCCGTTCTCCGCCTCGAGCACGTTGCAGCCGAGCGCGGCGAGCTGGCGGCGGACCACCTTGCGCACCTCGGGGTCGTCCTCGACGAGCAGCACGATGCGGCCCGCCAGACCGGCGGAGGGAGGCGGGGAGGGGTGCGCCGGGGATTTCGCGGCCGGTATGGCGACGGCGCGGGGCAGCACCAGGGCGACGGTGGTGCCGCGCGCCTGACGGCTGCGGATGCGCACGCCGCCGCCCGACTGGCGGGTGAAGCCGTAGACCATGGCCATCCCCAGGCCGCTGCCGCGCCCGAACTCCTTGGTGGTGAAGAAGGGCTCGAAGACGTGGGTGAGCGTGCTTCCGTCCATGCCGGTGCCGTTGTCGCTCACCGCGATCTGCACGTACTCGCCGGGCGGCAGCTCCAGGTCGCTCGCCGCCGCGCCTTCCAGCCGCTCGAGGGAGGATTCGATCCTGAGTTCACCGCCGCGCGGCATCGCGTCGCGGGCATTGAGCGCGAGATTCACCAGCGCGCTCTCCAGCTGGTGCGGATCGACCAGCGCCACCAGCTCGGCGTTGCGGCTCGAGGTCTGCAGCGCGATGGTCTCCGGCAGCGAGCGGCGCAACAGGCGCGCGATGCCGAGGATGAGCTCGTTCACCTCCACCGGACGCGGCTCCAGGGGCTGCTGGCGGGCGAAGGTGAGGAGCCGGCGCACGAGCCGCGCGCCGCCCTCGGCAGCCTGTATGGCGGGGCCCACGTACTCCTCGATCGCTGGATCGTCGGGCCGCTCCTCCCGCAGCGCGGCGAGATTGCCCATCACCACGGTGAGCATGTTGTTGAAGTCGTGGGCGAGGCCGCCCGAGAGCTGGCCGATCGCCTCCATCTTCTGCGCCTGGGCGAGCGCGTTCTGGGTGTGGCGCTGCTCGGTGACGTCCACCGCGTGCACGTAGCAGCCGAGCACGGTGCCGTCGGGCACCACGTCCGGCACCAGGGTGATACGGGCATGGCGCGGGTCGCCGCCGGCACCTCGCAGGGTGTACTCGTAAGTGACGTGCTCGCCGGCGAGGGCGCGGCGCACGTATCCGCCCACCGCATCGATCACCTCGGCCGGCGTCACCGCCTCGATGCGCTGGCCGACGATTTCGTCCGGCTCGAGCCCGAACCAGCGCGCGTAGGGCCGGTTGGCATAGCGGTAGGTCCACTCGTGGTCGAAGTAGGCGATGTGGGCGGGTATGGCGTCTGTGATCTCGCGCAGCCGCGCCTCGGAGCGCTGCAGCGCGGCGGTCATGCGCCGGTTGGCCTCGATCGCTGCCGTGAGCTCGGCGTTGGCTGCGGTGAGCTCGGCGGTGCGCCGGTGCACGTACTCCTCGAGCTCGCGGTAGCGCCGCTCGCCGGCCGCGTCCGCCCTTGCATCCATCGTCATCCAGTTCTCCAGACTGCCACGCCGCGGGCAAAGCCCTTGTTTCAGAACGATTCTAGCGTCCGCATCGGACTCCCAGGCGTCACGACAAGATTCAGTACATTTTCACGCAATTCATGACAATTTCTTCTGCGAAGCTTCGTGGTCGGCGCGCTCGCGCATCGCCAGGGGGGCGGGCGCGACACGAGAGCCTGCGCCGTAGAGGGAGGAGAAGAAATTGTCGACGAGTCCGTATGACCAAGGGCTGGCCCGCAACGCGGCCAACTACGTGCCCCTTTCCCCGCTGAGCTACCTGGAGCGCTCGGCCTACGTCTATCCGCAGCGCACCTCGGTGATCCATGGCGCGCGCCGCTTCACCTGGAGCGAAACCTACGCACGCTGCCGGCGGCTGGCAAGCGCACTGGTGCAGCATGGGGTGGAGCGGGGCGACACCGTCGCGGTCATGCTGCCCAACGTGCCGGCGATGTTCGAGGCCCACTTCGGCGTGCCGATGATCGGCGCGGTGCTGAACACCTTGAACACCCGGCTCGACGCAGAGGCGATCGCCTTCATGCTCGCCCACGGCGAGGCCAAGGTCCTGATCACCGATCCCGAGTTCGCGCCCACCATCCGCGCCGCGCTGGCCCGGCTCGAGGGGCCGAGGCCGGTGGTGGTGGACGCGCTCGACCCCGAGTACCCGGGCACCGAGCGCCTCGGCGAGATCGAGTACGAGGAGTTCCTCGCCGCCGGCGACCCCGAGTACGCCTGGCGCCTGCCGCCCGACGAGTGGGACGCGATCGCGCTGAACTACACCTCCGGGACCACCGGCAATCCCAAGGGGGTGGTGTACCACCACCGCGGTGCATATCTGAACGCCGCCTCGAACATCATCAGCTGGGGGATGCCGCAGCACGCGGTCTACCTGTGGACGCTGCCTATGTTCCACTGCAACGGCTGGTGCTTCCCCTGGACCATGGCGGCCAACGCCGGGGTGAACGTGTGCCTGCGCAAGGTGGACGTGGCGCTCATCTTCGAGCTCATCCGCCAGCACCGGGTCACCCACTTCTGCGGCGCGCCCATCGTGCACGGCATGCTCATCAACGCCCACGAGAGCCTGCGCGCCGGCATCGAACACAAGGTCTCCGGCCTCATCGCCGGCGCCGCGCCCCCGGCCGCCATCATCGAGGGCATGGAGCGCATCGGCTTCGACATCACCCACGTCTACGGCCTCACCGAGACCTACGGACCGGCCTCGGTGTGCGCCAAGCACCCCGAGTGGGACGCGCTGGCGATCGACCGCCGCGCCGAGCGCAACGGCCGCCAGGGGGTGCGCTACCACATGCAGGAAGCGATCGCGGTGCTCGACCCCGAGACGATGCAGCCGGTGCCCGCCGACGGCGAGACCATGGGCGAGATCATGTTCCGCGGCAACCTGGTGATGAAGGGCTACCTCAAGAACGAGAAGGCGAGCGACGAGGCCTTCGCCGGCGGATGGTTCCACACCGGCGACCTCGCGGTGATGCATCCGGACGGCTACGTGAAGATCAAGGACCGCTCCAAGGACGTCATCATCTCCGGCGGCGAGAACATCTCCTCGCTGGAGGTGGAGGAAGTGCTCTACCGCCATCCCGCCGTCCTCACCGCCGCCGTGGTGGCCAAGCCCGACGAGAAGTGGGGCGAGGTGCCCGCCGCCTACATCGAGGTGAAGGAGGGCGCCGACGTGACCGCCGAGGGCATCATCGCCCACTGCCGCGACCACCTCGCGCGCTACAAGGTGCCCAAGCACGTGGAGTTCTGCGTGCTGCCCAAGACCTCGACCGGCAAGATCCAGAAGTTCGTCCTGCGCGAGCAGGCGAAGTCGGCGTCGGCGATCGGGTAGAAAGAGGGCGGCGTTTCGCGAAGCGCCGCTTCGCGCCGCCCGGGCGGGCTGTGCAAAGCCGGCCCCCGGCCGGGGAGGGGTGCGCGTTCGTCCGCGACCGCCATCGCAGCCCTCCCGCCCGTCCATCTCGACCATTAACGAACGCCAGATCGATACAGGCTTCATCGCGTCCCGCGCGAGGAGCCTGCTCGTCCCCGCAATACCAAACCGAACCAGAAACACAACGAGGGAGAAAACCACAGTGCTGCTCACGCGCAAACACGGGGAGGAACACCCCTACTGGCCCGCCGGCCCCTTCAAGGTCCGGCTGCCCTTCATCCATTACCGCTGGGAGGTCGCCGAGACCATTCAGGCGCTGGTCATGTTCGTGGTGGCCATGGGCATGATCCCGCTGCTGCAGAAGTATCTCGGCCTGCCCTACGACGTGGCGCTCGCCTACGTGGTGGTGTGCGGCGTCGGCTTCCTCCTGCCCAACCTGCTGGGCGTGCCCTTCGTGCCGGGCTGGATCACGCCGGCGATTCCGGTGGTGCTGCTCTTCGTCGGGCAGTTCGAGCCCGGCCCGGACGCGATCCGCGCGCTGGTGGCGCTGCAGCTCGTGGTGACCTTCATCTTCCTGTTCATGGCGGTCACGCGGCTCGGTTCCCGGCTGGTGGACAACATCCCGAGCTCCATCAAGGCGGGGATCCTGCTCGGCGCCGGCATCGCCGCCATCAGCGGCGAGATCAGCCAGGGCGGACGGGCCTACAACACGCCGATCTCCCTCGGCATCGGCGGCATGGTGACCGCCTACGTGCTCTTCTCGCTGTCCTTCCGCGACTGGACCGAGAAGCATCGCTGGGCCAAGGTCGTCGCCGGCTACGGCATGGTGCCGGGAATGCTGGTGGCGATGGGCATCGGCTGGGCCGTCTCGGAGTATCCGCTGCCGAGCGTCGAGTGGGGGCTGGCCACGCCCGCCTTCGGCGAGATCTGGAACTACCTCCCCTTCACGGTGGGCTTCCCCGGCGCGGAGCTCCTGATGGCGGCCGTGCCCACCGCGGTGATCGCCTACATCATCGCCTTCGGCGACATCATCGTCGGCCAGAGCCTCATCAGCCGGGTCGACCACCTGCGCCCGGACGAGAAGATCGAGGTGGACGTGGACCGGGTGCATCTGGTGACCGGCATGCGCAACCTGCTGCATTCGTTGTTCGCGCCCTATCCGGGTCTCGCGGGGCCGCTGTTCACCGGGGCCATGGCGACCATCGCCGAGCGCTACCGCTACGGCCGCCGCGCCATGGACACGATCTACTCGGGCGCCGGGGTGTTCTGGATCGTCGGCTTCATCGCGCTCTTCCTGCTGCCGCTGATCACCCTCTTCAAGCCGGTGCTGCCGATCGCGCTGTCGATCACGCTGCTCATCACGGGCTACCTGTGCATCGCGGTCGCCGTGGAGCAGATCGACAACGCCACCGCCATGGGCGTGGCGGGCGTGATGGGGGTGGTGCTCGCCACCCACGGCGCTGCCGCCGGCCTGGGCGCGGGGCTGGTGCTGTACTTCATGATCGAGCGGCGCGGGCGCAACGTGCCGGCCGACGAGCCGATCCACGTGGCGGACAACATGCCCCACGAGGAGGCGGAGCCGGCCCCGGCGAAGTCGTCCTGATCGGTCCGTTCAAACCGGTGCGCACACCACCGCGTCGCCGCGGTGGAGCGTGCCGCCCACCAGGATCCGGGCGGTCATGCCGCCGTGGCCGCGCATGGCGTTGTAGCCGCCCGGGCCGAGTATCTCCTCCATGCGCGAGCACGGATCGCAGGGGCCGGTGACCTCGAGTACGACTTCCTCACCGATGCGCAGGACGAGGGGCTGATCCTCGAAGAGGCTGCGCGCGGCCAGCAGGTTGAGGCCCGAAACCACCAGATTGCGGCGCAGGCGGACCGGGTCGATCGCTGCGCCGCCCGTGAGCGCGGCCAGTACCGGCAGATGCTCCGCCTGGATGAGGGTCACCTCGCGCTTGCCGCTCCTGCCGCGTGCGGCGCGGTGGTCGCCCTCCAGCCCCCGCCCGGCCTGTGCCACCGCCTGGTCGACGGTATGGGCCTCGGAGCGTCGCGCACCGCGCAGCACGATGGTTTCCAGGCGCCCGTCCCGGGGGAATCGGCGTGTGAGCGCCCGAAGGCCGTCGTCTTCACTCATCCCTTATCACCCTCCGGTGCCGCTCGTCCTTCGGGCGAGCCGCGGCTCAGTGTTCGCCCTTGGTGCGGAGGAGGCCGGCAAGCCGGTTGCCTTGTTTCTGCGGACCGCCCCTGGGAAACAGATCGTGCAGGTAGCGATTGTTTCCGCGCTCGGGGCCCCAGCGCTCGCGGAAGTGCCCGATCATGGTGCGCACCTGGGCCTGAACTGCGTGCTCGTGATAGTACTCCCGCAGGAAGCGGATGACCTCCCAATGCTCGTCGGTGAGGGTCAGATCCTCCTGGTCCGCGAGCGCTACGACGAAGTCTTCGGACCAGTCGTCCAGATCCTGCAGATAGCCTTCGGAGTCGGTCAGGACCTGCCGTCCGGAGACGGTGAGCGCGCGGGTATGAAGGGGCAGGGGCTTGTTCATGTCGGTCTCCTCCTCGTTTGGGGGCATCGTGGTCCCCCTGCCGCCAGGATTGCCTTGATCGGCGTCAAGTGGGGCCCGGGGGCGGGTGTCGCGGCTCGTTTCTTACCCACACCCTGCAAGATTTCCCGTTCTTCGATCCGTTTTCGGTTCACCGGGGGCTTCCCGGGCAGGCATCGCGATTGCTCGGCACTCCGGGGCAGTTTTCGATGAAGGAGGCATCGCCATGGTCGATGAAATCCATTCGGGCGAAGGGCAACGGTCGAGCGTCCAGGCGAAGGAAGCGGCGCCGGCCGGCGTCGAAGGACGCGGCGCCGCCACGTCGCAGGAAGCCAAGGAGCGGACGCGCGCCGTCTGGGACGACGCCAGGGCCAACATGCGCTCGGCACTCGAGGGTAGGCAGCAGGAGGCTGCCACGGGGGCCGGCGATGTGGCGGGCGCGCTTCGGAATGCCGCGCGCCAGCTCGAGGAGCAGCACAAGAGCTCGAGCGCGCGGCTGGTGGACAACGCCGCCGAGGGGCTCGAACGGCTGGCCGACACGCTGCGGCACAAGAACCTGGACGCGATGGTGCACGACGCGGAGTCCTTTGCCCGCCGCGAGCCGGGGCTCTTCTTCGGAACGGCGGTCGCCATCGGTTTTCTGGCGGCGCGCTTTCTGAAGAGCAGCAGCCAGCAAGGCGAGCGAACCCATGCGATGGGCGAGGGCTCGACGACCGACGTCACGCATCGCGAAACCGGTCCTCTGCATTGATTCGGACCGGACCGTTCCACGGAGGCGCGATCGGGTGGGCCGATCCGCCCGGAGTTGAAGGAGGAGCGCATGGAAACGACTACTGCAGGAAGCCACGCGGGCGGCCGCTCGCTCATCGGGCTCTTTTCCGACCTGTGGCGCGAGACCTCGACCCTGGTCCGCGAAGAAGCGGAACTCGCCCGGGCCGAGATCTCGGAAAAGGTCGAGCAAATGGAATCGGCCATCGCCTCGCTGGCCATCGGCGCCGCGGTGCTGTTCGCCGGCGTGCTCGTCCTGCTCTTCGCCGCCGTCGCGGCGCTGGCCGAGGTGTTGCCGCCCGATTCGGCCGCCTGGCTGTCGCCGCTCATCATCGGCCTCGTCGTCGTGGCGATCGGAGCGGTGGTTCTGGCCAAGGGACGAAGCAGCCTGCGCGCCAGCTCGCTCAAGCCTGACCGAACCACGCGATCCCTGCGGCGCGACGCCGCACTTGCACGGGAGCACATGCGATGAAACACAACGGCGAAAGAAGGCCCGAGGAGATCGAGGCCGAGATCGAGCGCACCCGGGCGAACATGGACGCGACGCTGAGCGCCATCGAGGGACGCCTGACGCCCGGCGAGCTGCTGGATCAGGGCATGGATTACCTTCGGCACAGCGGAGGCAACGAGTTCGTGTCCAACCTGGGGCAGTCGGTCAAGCACCATCCCCTGCCGGTCACCCTGGTGGGCCTGGGCATCGCCTGGCTCATGATGGCGGAACGGCAGGATCGTTACGGCGGCGGAATGCGGAGCCATGCCGGCTACGCCTCGTCGGAAACGGGCATAGAGGAGACGCACGGCGGCACGCACGAAGGCGAGGGGGCTACGCGTCGCATGTCGGACACGGCCCGCCAGGCCGGGCAGCGCCTGAGCGAGCGCGCCCACGCCGCCCGGGACAGTCTCTCCAATGCGGCGGCTTCCGCGCGGGAGCGCGCCGGCCGGGTCGGCGAGTCGGGCCGGCGGCAGTATGAGCGGGCGCGCGGCAGCTACGAACAGCTGCTGCGCGAACGGCCGCTCGCCCTGGGCGCGATCGGCGTCGCCGTGGGGGCGATGGTCGCAGCCGCCATCCCGCGCACGCGCCGCGAGGACGAGCTGATGGGTGAAACGAGGGACCGGCTCGCGGAAAAGGCCAAGGAGACCGGCAGCGAACAGCTGCGCAAGGCCGAGCACGTCGTGGAAAAGGGGCGGCAGGCGAGCGCCGACGAGGCGCAACGCCAGCAGGCACCCGGAACGACCGGCGCTTCGACCGCTGCCGAGCCGCGGCGTCCCGAGACGGCTGGGCCGGCAGCCGCTACGCCGTCGACGACCCAGGCACCAGGCTCGATCGCGACCCCTTCCGCAAGCGAGCTGCCGCCCGGCGCGACGCGGCGCGCGACCTGAGGGGTCGATTCGGGGCGCGCGGCGGCCTGGCCGCCGCGTCCATGCCTCACATCCCCTGGTAGATCGGCCCTTCGCCGCCCTGAGGCGTCACCCAGTTGA
>DYFV01000130.1 GCA_020725025.1 Azoarcus sp. | reverse complement strand
TCCGGTAGATGCGCTCGCCGCCCTCGGGCTTTTCCGAGGTGATGGTGAGCCCGAGCTTCTTCTTGAGGGCCCCGGCGAAGGTGCCACGCACCGTGTGCGCTTGCCAGCCGGTGGCCGCACAGATCTGGTTGATGGTGGCCCCTTCCGGGCGCTGCAGCATCTGGATCACGGCGGCCTGCTTGCTGTTCTCGCGGGTGCGGGGCTTGCCCTCGACGCCGACCTTGAGCAGCTGCTTGGCCGCGTCCTGTTTTTCTTGCGCCCAGTTGGCCTCGGCGGCCGACACGGCGGCCTCGACCTCGGGGTCGGGGTGAAGGGTGGCCGGCATCGGCCGGGCGCGCCCCAGGGCGTCGTAGCCCTCGGCGGCGACGAACCAGTTGGTGTTGTCGCGGGTGATCAGGGCCTTGTTGAACAGGCCCTCCAGCACCTTGGTGCGGGCACCGCCCTTGATGTTGTCGGGGAACCATTCGATCTTGCCGCCGGTGTGTTCGATGGCGTAGGCGAGGATGGCGTGCTGGGCCGGGGTCAGTTGGATGGTGGTCATTTGATGCTCCTTCGTGGTGGTTGATGGTGTGGTCATGAACGCGCTGTTCGAGAGTGAAGCCAAGCGCTTTCCGCTTCTTATTCAGCCCTGCTGCGCGGCCCGCCTGCCAGCCTCGTAGGCGGCGATCAGGGCGCTCTTGACGCCCCAGACGCTGACCTCGTGGAAGTCCATTCGGTCGCTGTTGCGGGTTTCCAGGGTTTCGATGAACAGGTGATCCAGCGCGATCTGCTGGAGCAGGGTTTCGAGGGCTTGGTTGACCTGGGGGGATTGCTTGCTCACGTGCGTCTCCTTGTGGCGTCGTTGATGGTGATGGCATGAACGCGCTGTTCCAGAGAGAAGCCAAGCTGAATCTGATCGAGGGCCGCACCAATGCTTGATGGAGATCATGGGACTGTCGATTCGCGCCTACGCCCGGCACCGAGGGGTGTCGGACACCGCCGTGCACAAGGCCATTCGTGCCGGGCGGATTACCCCCGAGGCCGATGGCAGCATCGACCCGGACAAGGCCGACCGGGAGTGGGCGAAGAATTCCGACACGCCCAAGGAGGGCACCAAGCGCCGCGCTGAAACGGTCGCGGTCAAGGAGCCTGCCGGTGAGCCGGTTGCTCCGGCGTTGAATGCCGGTGGCACGTCGCTGCTGCAGGCCCGCACCGTCAACGAGGTCGTCAAGGCGCAGACCAACAAGGTGCGCCTGGCACGCCTCAAGGGTGAACTGGTCGACCGGCCCCAGGCCATCGCCCATGTTTTCAAGCTGGCCCGCGCCGAGCGGGACGCCTGGCTCAACTGGCCGGCCCGCATCTCGGCGCAGATGGCGGCGAAGCTCGGCGTTGATGTCCATACCCTGCACGTCGCGCTGGAAACCGCCGTGCGGGAACACTTGCAGGAACTGGGTGAGGTTCGCCCACGGGTGGATTAATGCTGGATGCAGATTATGAAGGGGCGCTCGACATCGAGCGTGCCTGGCGGGAGGGGCTGACGCCCGATCCCTTGCTCACGGTGTCGGAGTGGTCGGATCGCCACCGGATGCTCTCCAGCAAGGCATCTGCCGAGCCGGGCCGCTGGCGCACCAGCCGCACGCCGTATCTCAAGGCGATCATGGACTGCCTGTCGCCGATGTCGGCGGTCGAGCGGATCGTGTTCATGAAGGCGGCGCAGCTGGGCGCGACGGAGATGGGCAACAACTGGATCGGCTACGTCATCCACCACGCCCCTGGCCCGATGATGGCGGTGTCGCCGACGGTGGAGATGGCGAAGCGCAACTCCAAGCAGCGGATTGATCCGCTCATCGAGGAGTCGCCGGTGCTGGCCGAACTGATCGCGCCGGCCCGTAGCCGCGATGCTGGCAACACCATTCTGGCGAAGGAGTTTCGCGGCGGCGTGCTGGTGATGACGGGCGCGAACAGTGCGGTCGGCCTGCGCTCGATGCCGGTGCGGTATCTGTTCCTCGACGAGGTCGATGGTTATCCGTCCGACGTCGATGGCGAGGGCGATGCGATCTCGCTCGCCGAGGCACGCACCCGCACCTTCGCGCGGCGCAAGATTTTCATCGTCTCGACGCCGACCATCGCCGGGGCGAGCAGCATCGAACGCGAGTACGAGGCCAGTGACCAGCGCCGCTACTTTCTGCCGTGCCCGCATTGCTCGCACCGGCAGTGGCTGCGCTTCGAGCAGCTGCGCTGGGAGAAGGGGCAGCCCGAGACGGCGGCCTATGTGTGCGAGGCCTGCGACGAGCCGATCCCGGAGAGCCACAAGACCTGGATGCTGGAGCACGGCGAATGGCGGGCGATGGCTCCCGAGAACGGAGCCAAGACGGCGGGCTTCCACCTGTCGTCGCTGTATAGCCCGGTGGGCTGGCGCAGCTGGCGGGAGATCGCCGCCGCCTGGGAGAGTGCAGTGAACAAGGAATCCGGATCGGCGGCCGCCATCAAGACCTTCAAGAACACGGAGCTGGGCGAGACCTGGGTCGAGGAAGGCGAAGCCCCCGACTGGCAACGCCTCATCGAGCGGCGCGAGGACTATCCCATCGGCCGCGTCCCGGCCGGCGGCCTGCTGCTGGTCGGCGGGGCCGACGTGCAGAAGGATCGCATCGAGGCCTCGATCTGGGCCTTCGGGCGCGGCAAGGAATCCTGGCTCGTCGAGCACCGGGTGCTGATGGGCGATACCGCCCGCGATGCGGTGTGGAAACGGCTGGGCGAGCTGATCGCCGAGACGTGGTCACACGAGTCGGGTGCGCAGTTGCCGCTCGCCCGGTTCGCTCTGGACACGGGCTTCGCTACGCAGGAGGCCTACACCTTCGTGCGCCTGGCGCGCGACCCCCGCGTGATGGCGGTCAAGGGCGTTTCCAAGGGCGCGGCCCTGGTCGGCACGCCGACGGCGGTCGACCTCTCGCAGGGCGGCAAGAAGCTGCGCCGGGGCATCAAGGTGTTCTCGGTCGCGGTCGGTATCGCCAAGCTGGAGTTCTACAACAACTTGAGGAAGAGCGCGGACGTGCTGGAGGACGGCGTCACCCTGCGTTACCCCACCGGCTTCGTGCATCTGCCCAAGGTCGATGCCGAGTTCGTGCAACAGTTGTGCGCCGAGCAGCTGATCACCCGGCGCGACCGCAACGGCTTTTCCATCCGCGAGTGGCAGAAGATGCGCGAGCGCAACGAGGCGCTCGACTGCTACGTGTATGCCCGCGCGGCGGCGAGTGCCGCCGGCCTCGACCGCTTCGAGGAGCGGCACTGGCGCGAACTGGAACGACAGCTCGGGCTGCCGCCGCCTACCGACGCGGACACAACGAGCGGTTCGATCAACGAGGCCACCCAGCGAGGTGGCCTTGCTGCTTCTGGAGCCCCGAGAACGAGCCGGCGCGTGATCAAGAGCCGCTGGCTTTCCTGAAACCTGAAGGAGATGTTTCCCATGAGTCTGCAAACCCAACTCAACAGCTTCGTCCTGCGCGTCGCCGAGGAATTCAATACCGTCAAGGGCCGCACCGGCACGCTGACGGCGCTGACCACCACCGACAAGTCGAGCCTGGTCGCGGCGATCAACGAGCTGAAGGCCGCAATCATCACGGCGGTTGCCATCGACGATCTGCAGGTGTCGACGACGACCACGTATTCGTCGAACAAGGTCGTCACGCTGCTCGATGCGCTGAAGGCCGACATCCTGGGCGGTGCCGACCCCGCCTACGACACCCTGCTGGAACTGCAGCAGGCGCTGCAGAACGACCAGACTGGCATCGCCGCACTCACTGCGGCCATCGACAAGCGCGTGAGATTCGATGCGGCGCAAACGCTGACGGTGCCCGAGCAACAGCAGGCCCGAGACAACATCGGCGCGGTCGCCGCCACCGACATTGGGGACACCACCACAGATTTTGTGGCGATCTTCAACGCCGCTCTGGTGTAAGTGATGAGCCTCGTCGCGCAACTGTCGGCGCTCGCCACCCGCATCGGCACCGAGATCAAGGGGCTGATTCGCCCCGAGCATCCGGGGCTGGCTCGGGCCTGGGTCAATTTCGGCTACATGGGTGGGGCGATCCAGCTTCGCGCCGCCTACAACGTCGCCTCGGTGACCCGCCTGGGAACGGGCCGCTACCGCATCGATTTTGAGACGCCGTTTCCCGATGCCAAGTATTGCTGGGTCGCCACGGGCAGGAGCAACACCGCGACGACAACTATCCGATTCGCGGCGGCCCGGGGCACCACCGATGGCAAGACCGCCGATTCCTTGGAACTGGTCTGCACCAGTGCTGCGGCGTCGCTCGCCGACACGCCCGAGATCAGCCTGGTGGTCTATCGATGAGCACCTACACCGAAGCCCAGTTGCAGGCCCTGCGTGATGCGCTGGCCAAGGGCGAGAAGCGCGTGACCTTTGGCGACAAGACCGTTGAGTACCGCACCGTCGAGGAACTGAAGCAGGCCATCGCCGAGGTCGAGACCGCGATGCACAAGGATGCCGTGGCCACCGGACTGTATCCGCGTGCGCCGCGCCAGATCCGCGTCACCACCGGGAAGGGTTTTTGATGGGCTGGTTCGGTACGATCCGCCGCCGGATTCTCGGGGGCATGCCTACCTACGACGGCGCGGGCAGCGGCCGGCGCACGCTTGCCTGGGCGGTGGCCAACCCTGGCGCGGTGGCGGCGCTTGCCTACACGCAGGAACAACTGCGCGCCAAGAGCCGCGACCTCGTGCGGCGCAATGCCTGGGCCGCTGCCGGCATCGAGGCCTTCGTGGCCAACGCCATCGGTACCGGCATCAAGCCGCAGAGCATGGTCGCCGACGCCTCGCTGCGCGAAGCCATCCAGCGCCTGTGGTGGGACTGGTGTGAGGAAGCGGATGCCGCTGGCCTCACGGACTTCTATGGTCTGCAGGCGCTCGCCTGCCGGGCCATGCTGGAGGGAGGCGAGGCGATCATGCGACTGCGCTGGCGACGTCCCGAGGACGGGCTACCGGTGGCACTGCAAATTCAAGCGCTGGAGGCCGAGCATCTGCCGCTGGCGATGAATCGAGAGTTGCAAAACGGTAACGTCATCCGTGCCGGCATCGAGTTCGACCGGCTGGGGCGCAGGGTCGCCTACCACCTCTACCGCTCGCATCCGAACGACGGCGGTCTCGCACCCATGTCCGGGGCCGGTGGTGTCGAAACGGTTCGTGTGCCGGCCGAGGAAGTGATCCACCTCTTCCGGCCGCTGCGGCCCGGCCAGATCCGGGGAGAGCCCTGGCTCGCACGCGCACTGGTGAAACTGAACGAACTAGACCAGTACGACGACGCCGAACTCGTGCGCAAGAAGACCGCCGCGATGTTCGCCGGCTTCATCACGCGCTTGGCCCCCGAGGACAACCTGATGGGTGAGGGACTGTCGGACGCCAATGGCGTGGCGCTCGCGGGCCTCGAACCGGGCACCCTGCAGATCCTAGAGCCGGGCGAGGACATCAAGTTCTCGGCACCGGCGGACGTCGGCAGTTCCTACGCGGAGTTCATGCGTCAGCAGTTCCGCGCAGTGGCCGCCGCCATGGGCATCACCTACGAGATGCTCACCGGTGACCTCACCCAGGTGAACTACTCATCGATCCGCGCCGGCCTCTTGGAATTCCGTCGCCGCTGCGAGGCCATCCAGCATGGCGTGATCGTCCACCACCTCTGCCGCCCGATCTGGCGGGCGTGGATGGATCAGGCGGTGCTCGAAGGCGCGCTCACACTACCCGGCTACGGCCGTCGCCGTCGCGAATACCTGTCTGCCAAATGGATTCCGCAGGGCTGGCAGTGGGTCGATCCGCAGAAGGAGTTCAACGCGATGAAGCTCGCCATCCGCGCCGGCCTCACCAGCCGCACGGAGGCGATATCGGCCTACGGCTACGACGCCGAGGACGTCGATCGGGAGATCGCTGCCGACAACGCGCGGGCCGACCAACTCGGCCTCGTCTTCGACTCCGATCCGCGCCACGACAAGCAGGCCGCGCCGGCAATCGCGCCACCTGCCGCCGAATCAACCGACCAACCCACGGAGTAACCCATGCTGCCTCATCTCGCCTCCCGGATCTTCGGGACGCCGCTGCTCGTCCATCGCGCCAAGCTCGACGTAATCCTGTCCGCCCTCGGCCCGCGACTGGGAATTGACCGTCCGATCCCGGCCGATGCGCCCGACCTGCTGGCGGCATTGCCCGCAGCGCGCTCAACCCCGCCGGGCGTGGTCGGCATCGTCGTGATCCCGATCCACGGCACCTTAGTGAAACGCACCCTGGGGCTGGAGGCGGCGTCGGGACTCACCAGCTATCAGGACATCGGCGCGATGCTCGATGCGGCCGTGGCCGACCCGGGCGTGAACGGCATCCTGCTGGATGTTGATTCGCCGGGCGGCGAGGCCTCCGGCAGCTTCGATCTTTCCCGCCGCGTGCGCGAGGCCGCTGCCGTGAAACCGGTCTGGGCGGTGGCCAATGACGCCGCCTTCTCGGCGGCCTATGCCATCGCATCAAGTGCCGAACGTCTCGTCGTCACCGAGACCGGGGGCGTGGGCTCGATCGGCGTGATCGCGCTGCACGTCGATCAGTCGGTGAAGGATGCCAACGACGGCTACCGCTACACCGCGGTCACGGCGGGACGGCACAAGAACGATTTCTCGCCGCACGAACCGCTCACCGATACCGCGAAGGGCGAACTCCAGTCCGAGGTAGACCGCCTCTACGACCTCTTCGTCGGCCATGTGGCCGCCATGCGCAGGCTGCCGGAGACGGCGGTGCGCGCCACCGAGGCCGCCCTCTTTTTCGGCCCGAACGCCACGGCAGCCGGCCTGGCCGATGCGGTGGGCACGCTGGAGGCGACCCTCTCCGAATTCTCGACTTACCTCAGCTCCCGAGGCCGCAAGGCGCCCCCGACTCGGGCAGCTGTACGACCCGGGGCGACGCACCTACTGGAGGACGACATGTCTCTCGAAGAAACCCAAATGGAAATGATCGGCGTGGACCAGGCGACTGTCCTGGTCGCCGAGGCTCGCCGCGAAGTCACCCAATCCGCCCAAGCCATCGCCGAGTTGTGTCTGATCGCCGGCTGCCCCGAGAAGGCCGCCGAGTTCATCGCCGGAGGCAAGACTGAGGCCGATGTGCGCCGGGTGCTGTGTGAGGCCAAGGCCGCGCGATCCGAAGCCTCGCCCATCCATTCCACCATCACGCCGGAAGCCGGCACCGAAGTCCCCGAGCGACCCGAGGCCTCGCCCGTGGTCGCCGCCGTCAAGAAACTCATCCACAAGGAGTAAGACATGCCCGCCATTACCCAGAGCAAGAACCTCGGCGACCTCCTGAAGTACGAGGCACCGAATCTCTATTCCCGCGAGGCCGTCACCGTGGCCTCCGGCCAAAACCTGCAACTTGGCACCGTGCTCGGCATGAAGACCGCCGACGGCAAGCTGTATGCCCTGGCGCCGGCCGCAACCGACGGCACCGAAACCGCCGTGGGCGTGCTTGCCACCGACACCGACGCGACGCTGATCGACCGGGACGACGCCATCGTGATCGCCCGTCACGCCATCGTCGCGCGCGGCGCCCTGATCTGGCCGGCCGGCATCACCGCGCCGCAGAAGGCAGCGGTCGAGGCGCAGCTCATCGCCCTCGGCATCCTGGTGCGCGACGCCGCGTAAAGAGCCCCTTCCATCCCCCGAAAAACCCGCCACCCGGCGGGTTTCGTTTTTTGGAGATCCAAAAATGCAGAACCCCTTCGACAATCCCGGCTTCTCGATGGCGAGCCTCACCACGGCCATCAACCTCGTTCCCAACCGCTACGGCCGCATCGAGCAACTGGGGCTGTTCCCGGCCAAGCCGGTGCGTACCCGGCAGATCATCGTCGAGGAATACGCCGGCAAGCTGAACCTGCTGCCGACCAAGCCGCCCGGCTCGCCCGGTACAGTGGGCGAGCGCGGTACCCGCAAGCTGCGCTCGTTCATCATTCCGCACATCCCGCACGATGACGTGGTGCTGCCCGAGGAAGTCCAGGGCATCCGCGCCTTCGGCTCCGAGACGGAGATGGAAGCAATCTCCGGTGTGATGGCGCGGCATCTGGAGACGATGCGAAATAAGCACGCGATCACCCTGGAGCATCTGCGCATGGGCGCCCTCAAGGGACAGATCCTCGACGCGGACGGTAGCACCATCTACGACCTCTACACCGAGTTCGGCCTTTCCCAGACGTCGATCAATTTCGATCTCGCCAATGCCAACAGCGACATCAAGGGGCATTGCTACGACCTCCTCTCTGAGATCGAGGACAAGCTGCAGGGCGAGTTCATGACCGATGTCCGCGTGTTGTGCTCGCCGGAGTTCTTCCGCGCGCTGACCACCCACAAAGAGGTCAAGGCCGCCTACACCAACTGGCAGCAAGGGGCGATCCTGATCAACGACGTGCGCTCCGGCTTCACCTTCGCCGGTATCACCTTCGAGGAATATCGCGGCCAGGCAACCGATGTGAACGGTACCGTGCGCAAGTTCATCGCACCGGGCGAGGCGCATGCCTTCCCGCTCGGCACGATCGACTCCTTCGCCACCTACTTCGCACCGGCGGACTTCAACGAGACGGTGAACACCCTCGGCCAGCTGCTCTATGCCAAGCAGGAGCCGCGCAAGTTCGACCGCGGCACGGATCTGCACACCCAGTCCAACCCGCTGCCGATGTGCCACCGCCCCGGCGTGCTGGTGAAGCTGACGAGCGCCTGATGGTAGGCGTGGCGGATATGTATGACGCGGCCGCCCGTGCGGGGCTGCTCACCCCCGTCAAGTTCGGCGCACTGATCGTCGAGTGCGGTTTCCGGGCGCCCGACGAAACGGTGCTCGATGGCTTGTCGCTCTCCCGCGATTACGAGATCGAGTTTCCGACCGAGCGTCTTCTGCTCTCGGCCGGGGACACGGTCGAGATCCGCGGTATCACCTACCGCGTGCGGGAGGTGATGGCGTTGCGTGACGGAGCCGAGTGCCGGGCAAAGCTCGCGAGGCTTTCATGATCTCGGTACGCGAACGCATCGTGCGTGAAGTGCAGGCGCGTTGCCAGGCGGCGGTAGCACCCGTCACCGTGCTGCGCCAGCCGACCACGGCCATCCCTCGCGAGCAGACGCCGGCGCT
>DYFV01000129.1 GCA_020725025.1 Azoarcus sp. | reverse complement strand
CTGTGTCGGCTTTCCGACAAAGCCCGTGCGTCGTGCCCCTCGCGACAACGGACGGATAGAACAACCCTTTTTCTATCAACAGCTTGCGCGCATCGCCCGAATGGCATGCCGCTTGCGACGTGTCTCCCGAGCCCCTTCTCCCAGGAGACACGCAAAATGATCACCCTCACGCCCACCGCCCTCAAGGCCGTCAGCCGCTTCATCACCACCTCGGCCGACCCCGTGGCCGGATTGCGCATCCATGTGCAGGGCGGCGGCTGTTCCGGCCTGCAATACGGCATGAAGCTCGAGGCCGAAAAAGCCGAGGACGACCTCATCGTCGAGTTCGACGGCGTCACCGTCCTGATCGACCCCTACTCCGCCCCGATGCTGGACGGCGTCACGGTCGACTTCGTCGAGTCGCTCTCCGGTTCGGGCTTCAAGTTCGAGAACCCCAACGCCTCGGGCGGCTGCGCCTGCGGCCAGTCCTTCTCCGCCTGACACGGGAGACGCCGCCATGTGGGACTACTCCGACACCGTCAAGGAACACTTCTACAACCCGAGGAACGCCGGGCCGCTGCCGGGGGCCAACGCCATCGGCGAAGTCGGTTCGATTTCCTGTGGGGACGCCCTGCGCCTGATGCTGAAGGTCGACCCGGAGAGCGAGACCATCACCGAGGCGTCCTTCCAGACCTTCGGCTGCGGCTCGGCGATCGCCTCCTCCTCCGCGCTCACCGAGATCATCAAGGGCAGGACGCTGGACGAGGCCCTGAAGGTGAGCAACCAGGACATCGCCGACTTCCTCGGCGGACTCCCCCCCGAGAAGATGCACTGCTCGGTCATGGGCCGCGAGGCGCTGCAGAGCGCCGTGGCCAACTTCCGCGGCGAAGAGTGGAAGGACGACCACGAGGAAGGCGCGCTGATCTGCAAGTGCTTCGCCGTGGACTCGGTGATGATCGAAGAGACGATCCGCGCCAACAACCTGTGCTCGGTGGAGCAGGTCACCAACTACACCAAGGCCGGCGGCGGCTGCTCGTCCTGCCATGAAGGCATCGAGGAGATCCTCGCCAAGGTGATGGCAGAGCGCGGCGAGACCTTCTCCCCCGCGCCCCCGCCGGCGAAGAAGAGGCCGGGCAAGCTCACCACCCTGGAGCGCATCCGCAGGATCGAGCAGGTGATCGAGAAGGCCCGCCCGAACCTGCAGCGCGACCACGGCGACATCGAGCTCGTGGACGTGGACGGCAAGACCATCTACGTGGCGATGAAGGGCGCCTGCTCCGGCTGCCAGATGGAGGCGCTCACCCTGGGCGGCGTGCAGCAGCAGCTCATCGAGGCCTTGGGCGAGATCGTCAAGCTCGTCCCGGTGAAGCCCAAGCAAACCCTGGTGACCCCGGCCTGAGCGGAGAAACGCCATGAGCGCCCTGCCCCCCATCTATCTCGACAACAACGCCACCACCCGCTGCGCCCCGGAAGCGGTGGCGGCGATGCTGCCCTTCTTCACCGAGCAGTTGGGCAACCCGTCCTCCATGCACAGCTTCGGCTCCAAGGTGGGCCACGAGGTGAAGGCCGCCCGCGCCGCCCTGCAGAAGCTCATCGGCGCGGAGTACGACTCCGAGATCGTGTACATGGCCGGCGGCACCGAGGCCGACAACACCGCCATCCTCTCCGCGTTGAAGGCCTCCCCCGACCGCAAGGAGATCATCACCACCTCGGTGGAGCACCACGCGGTGCTGCACTTGTGCGACCAGCTGGAGAAGGACGGCTACGTCATCCACAAGCTGAAGGTGGACGGCAAGGGTCGGCTGGATCTCGACGAGTACCGCAAACGCCTCACCGACAAGGTCGCCATCGTGTCGGTGATGTGGGCCAACAACGAGACCGGCACCTTCTTCCCGGTGGAGGAGATGGCCCGCATGGCCCGCGACGCCGGGGTGCTCTTCCACACCGACGCGGTGCAGGCGGTAGGCAAGGTCCCCATCCACATGGCGGAATCCGCCATCGACATGCTCTCGCTCTCCGGCCACAAGCTGCACGGCCCCAAGGGCATCGGCGCGCTCTACCTGCGCCGCGGCTCGCGCTTCCGCCCGCTGCTGCGGGGCGGCGGCCAGGAGCGGGGACGGCGCGCCGGCACCGAGAACGTGCCCGCCATCATCGGCCTGGGCGTGGCGGCCAGGCTCGCCCGCGAGCACCTGGAGCTGGAGAACACCTGGGTGCGGCGCCTGCGCGACAAGCTGCAGGCGGGCATCCTGGCCGCGGTGCCCAACGCCTTCGCCACGGGCGACGTGGACAACCGGCTGCCCAACACCTGCAACATCGCCTTCGAGTACGTGGAGGGCGAGGCCATCCTGATGCTGCTCAACAAGCAGGGCATCGCCGCCTCGTCGGGCTCGGCCTGCACCTCCGGCTCCCTCGAGCCCTCCCACGTGATGCGCGCCATGGGCATCCCCTACACCGCCGCCCACGGCACGATCCGCTTCTCGCTCTCGCGGGAGAACACCGAGGAGGAGATCGACCGGGTGATCGCGGCGGTGCCGCCCATCATCGCCCAGTTGCGCAAGCTCTCGCCCTACTGGGGCGAGAACGGCCCGGTCACCGATCCCGACAAGGCCTTCGCGCCCACCTATGCCTGAGCACCGCCATGCACGCGCCGATCACCATCGACGACACCACCCTGCGCGACGGCGAGCAGTCGGCCGGGGTGGCCTTCACCCGCGCCGAGAAGTGCCGGATCGCGAGCATCCTCGCCGAGATCGGCGTGCCGGAGCTGGAGATCGGCATCCCCGCCATGGGCGGTGACGAGTGCGACGACATCCGTGCCATCGCCTCGACCCTCGCCGACGCGGGGCACGAGACACGGCTCATCGTGTGGGGCCGGCTGGGTTCGGCGGACATCGAGGCGGCCCGTTCGCTGCCGGTGCACCTTCTGGAGCTTTCGGTACCGGTGTCCGACCAGCAGATCCGCCACAAGCTCGGCAGCTGCCGCAACGAGGTTCTGGCGCGCATCGCGCGCTGGGTTCCGGTGGCGCGCGAGGCGGGCTTCGACGTGGGCCTCGGAGGCGAAGACGCCTCGCGCGCCGATCCGGCCTTCCTCGTCGAGGTCGCGCAAGCGGCCGAAGCCGCCGGGGCGCGGCGCTTGCGCTTCGCCGACACGCTGGGCGTGCTCGATCCCTTCTCCACCTTCGAGGCCATCTCGCGCCTGCGCGCCGCCTGCCGGCTGGAGATCGAGATGCACGCCCACGACGACCTGGGCCTCGCGACCGCCAATACCCTCGCCGCGGTGCGGGCCGGGGCGACCCATGTGAACACCACGGTGAACGGCCTTGGCGAGCGCGCCGGCAACGCCGCCCTGGAGGAGGTCGCGCTCGGACTGCGGCAATTCCACGGCGGCGCCGAAGTGGTCGACTTCACCCGCCTGCTGGAGGCCTCCGCCGCGGTGGCGCAGGCCTCCGGGCGGCCGGTGGGATGGGGGAAGAGCATCGTCGGCGAAGGCGTGTTCACCCACGAGGCGGGCATCCACGTAGACGGCCTCCTCAAGGACCCCGCCAACTACCAGGGCATCGATCCGGCGCTCCTGGGACGCAGCCACCGCCTGCTGCTGGGCAAGCACTCGGGCGGGCGCGGGGTGGCGGCTGCCTACGCGGCCCTGGGCATCGAGCTCGATGCGCTTCAGACCACGTACCTGCTCGCCCGGGTGCGGCATTTCGCCGCCCACGCCAAGCGGCCGCCCGAGCCCGCCGACCTCATCGCCTTCTGGCACGAGCTGCATCACGAGCCGTCCGCCCTTCACCCACTGGAAGCGGTCGTCTGACCGGGGAGCGCCATGCCATGAGCCATGAATCCCACACGATGAAGGCTTCAGCCGCCGCGGATCGGGAGCGCGGCCTCTTCGCGCTGCTTGCCGAAGACGTGCGCTGCGTGTTCGGCCGCGACCCGGCCGCGCGCACCACCTGGGAGGTGCTCACCACCTACCCGGGGGTGCACGCCCTCATCGCCCACCGCCTGGCCCACGCCCTGTGGCGGCGTCGCTGGCGCTACGCCGCGCGCTTCGTGAGCTTTCTCGGGCGGCTCCTCACCAACGTGGACATCCACCCCGGTGCGCGCATCGGGCGGCGCTTCTTCATCGACCACGGCGCGGGGGTGGTCATCGGCGAGACGGCCGAGATCGGCGACGACGTCACCCTCTACCACGGCGTGACCCTCGGCGGCACCACCTGGAACCCGGGCAAGCGCCATCCGACCCTGGGCGACCACGTGGTGGTGGGCGCCGGCGCCAAGATCCTCGGCGCCATCACCATCGGCTCGCGGGTGCGGGTGGGAGCGAACTCGGTGGTGGTGAAGAACGTGCCCGCCGACCGCACCGTGGTCGGCATTCCGGCCCGGGTGGTGCGGCGCGATGCCCCCATCCTCGCCCCCACCGACGAGCTCAACCTGGACCACCACGTGATGCCCGATCCGGTCGGACATACCCTGAACTGCCTGCTCGAGCGCATCCGCCACCTGGAGGTACGGCTCGCAAGCCGGCCGGCGCAGGAAGCCGCGCCCATCGCCTGCCACGCCAGCACCGACGCGGCCTGTCCGGACTGCGCGTGCCAGCCGGAAACGGCCGGCACGCGCTGAGGCGAGCGCCATGGATCTGCTCGACTTCGACGCCCAGCCGCTGTGGTTCGACGGGCCGCTGCCCGCGGGGGTGGAGGCGCTCATCGCCGAGGCCGGACGCGCCTACGGCGAGCCGCGCGCGCAGGCGCTCCTCGACGAGGCGGCCGCCCGCGCGCCCGGACACCCGGTGGTGCAGGTCGCGCGCTACCGCTATCACTTCTACCGCCATGAGCGCGGCGCCGCGGCCGCGGTCGCCGGCGAACTGCTCGCGGACACGGGGCGCCGGCTCGGCCTGCCCGACGACCCGCTCGCGCTCGACGCGGCCGGCGTGGCGCGCGCCGCCGCACAGTCCATGACGCTCACGCGCTTCTACCTGTCGACCGCCAAGGCGCTCGCCTACCTGGCCATGCGCCGTGACGAGCTCGGCGGCGCCGTGCGCCTGCTCGAGACCCTCGTCGCGGTCGACCCTGCCGACCGCCTCGGCGCCCGCGCGCTCCTCGACATCGCCCGCGCCCGGGAGGCCGAGCTTGCCGCCCAGTCCGCCTGACCACCCCCTTTTCCGGAGACCCGCCATGGACGACCTGACTCTCGACGAAGCGATGGAAGAGCTTTCCTCCGCCGAGGATTTCCTCGACTTCTTCGGCGTGCCCTACGCGCCCGCGGTGGTGCACGTGAACCGCCTGCACATCCTGCAGCGCTTCCACGACTACCTCGCCAACAACCCCTGTCCCGAGGCTGCCGAGGACGCGCGGCGCGCGCACTACCGCCGCTTCCTCGAGCTCGCCTACGCCGACTTCACCCGCTCGGACGCGGTCTCCGAGAAGGTCTTCGCGGTATTCCGCAAGGCGAGGGGCACGGCCTTCGTGCCCCTCGGCGCCATTCAGAGGTAGCACGGGAGGTTCCGCCATGCACCATCGCTTCGACTACGGCGACGCGGTGCGCGTCACGCGCAACGTGCGCAACGACGGCACCTATCCGCATAGGGAAATGGGCGAGCTGCTGGTGCGCCGCGGCAGCACCGGCACCGTGATCGAGATCGGTACCTTCCTGCAGGACCAGGTGATCTACACGGTGCACTTCCTCGACCTCGACCGCATCGTGGGGTGCCGCGAGGAAGAGCTCGTCGAGGCCGACGCGCCCTGGAGCCCGAGTCGCTTCGAGTCGCGAGAGAAGGTGACGGCAGCGCGGAGTTTCGCAGTGGACGGCCAAGTGGTGGCGGCCTGCGGCACGGTGGGCGAGATCCTGCGCGTGCTGCGCGACATGCCGGGCGGGGTCCACTACCACGTCATCTTCGGCGGCCGCGTGCTGTGCGTGCCCGAGGCCTCCCTCGAGGCGCTGCCCGATGTCGCCGTACCGGAGGCGACGCCATGAATCCGCTCGCCTACTACCAGCTCAAGGCCGCCCAGGCGCTGTTCGGCAAGCCCTGCGCCGCGCTGGCGACAGCCGAGGCGCGCAAGGTCGCGGCGGTGGCACAGCGCTACGCGCACATCGAGGCCGCGGTGCTGGCGAGCCCGCAAGCGCGCGGCGTCTGCCTTGCCGACGACGCGGTCGCCGGCGCACTCGGCGAGATCCGCGCCCGCTACGCCGAGCCGGACGCCTACGCGGCGGACCTCGCCGCAGCCGGCCTCGACGCGGCCACCCTGGAACGCGCGGTGCAGCGCGACCTGCTGGTCGAGACCGTGCTCGCCCGGGTGGGCGCGGAGGCCTGCAAGGTCGGCACGGTGGAGGCCGAGATCTTCTACTACGCCCACCTCGATCGCTTCCGCAGCCCGGAACGGCGCGTCGCGCGCCACATCCTGGTGACGGTGAACGAAGATTTCGACGACAACCGGCGCGAAGTCGCGCTGCGGCGCATCGAAGAGATCGCACGGCGCCTGGCGGCCAAGCCCGGGCGCTTCGAGGAGCAGGCGATCAAGCACTCCGAGTGCCCCACGGCGCTCAACGGCGGGCTGCTCGGCGAGGTGACGCGCGGCCAGCTGTATCCGGAGCTCGACGCGGCGCTCTTCGCGCTGAAGGAAGGCGGCATCAGCGACGTCTTGGAGTCCGAGCTGGGCTTCCACGTGCTGCGCTGCGACCGCATCCAGTCCGCACGCACCCTGAGCTACTCGGAGGTGGCCCCCTCCCTGCGCCGGCGCCTCACCGAGGAGCGCGCCCAGCGTCATGCGCGGGAATGGCTGGAAGGGCTGCTCTCGAAGGTCGGCGTCTCGGCCTGAACGAGGCCCACGCACGGCTCGGCGTTCGTAGGGCTGCGATGCGTCGCCCCAGGATTCCGTTTCACTCCATCCGGCCTATATGGCGGCGCGCACGGAACTTCGCTCCGCGAGTCCTCGTAGCCCGGATGGAGCCCCGGCGAAATCCGGGAAGGGCGGTGAAACGACCGCGGTCACGCCCGGAGTCCGCCGAGCTCCAGCCGGGTCTGCAGCGGGCGCCTCACTCGGCCGACGTAGCCCAGCGCCACTCGAAGCGGCCGCTTCCGCCGGAGAACAGCAAGGTGTTGCCGTGGGCCGTGGCCCGCAGACGTGCGCGCAGGTCGGCCGGAGGGAGTCCCGCGAGGGGCGGCGCTTCGGGATCGAGCTTGAGGGTGCGCACGATGAGATCGCCGCCGACGCGCTCGATGCGGCAGGCTACCGCCTGGCGCGCGGCATCGCGCTCGGCTTCCAGGCCGGCGATGCGCCCTGCGAGCGCCTCGCGCTCGGCGGCACGTGCCCTGGCCGCCTCGCCCAGCGCGGCCAGGGCCTTGAGCTGCGGCGCCACCCGCTCGCCGAGCTTCTGGAAGGCGGGCTTCTGCTCGGCGGTCAGGGCGAGCTCCTGCTTGCGGAGCTTGCCCAGCAGCATCATGTATTTGACGAGCTCGGGATGCCCGCGCAGCGCTGCCAGGTCCCGCTGGCCCGCCGCGTCGGCGGCGTCGAGCTCGGCGATGCGCTCGCTCGCGCCGGCGATCGCTATCGCCGTCGCCTCCAGGTCCGGAAGCAGCAACGACACCAGCGTCTCGGTCTGCCCGCGCGGGCGGGCGAGCGCGATGACGGCACTCCTGGCCCCCAGCGCGCAGCCGTCGGCCACCTCGATCTGCAGCTCCTCGGCGAGGATGTCGCAGCTCGTGGCCTGCTCGCCGATCACCACCCTCCGGCCCACGATCACGCTGTTCTCGGCGCGACGCACCGTCACTTCGCCCGACGGGGCGTGGATGAAGGCGTTGGCCGCCAGTCCCTCGACGATCACCGGCCCGTCACGGTTGATCGCGGCACCGCCCGACAGGTTGTGCTTGATGGTGATGGTGCCGCCGGAGGACACCACGCGCCCGAACACGTCGGCATGGGCGGTGATGGTGCGGCCCTCCACGGTGCGCCGCTCCTGGATCTCGCCGAGCTCCTCGTACTCGTCGCCCATCAGCGAGAGATCGCCAGTGGTACGCAGGCTCACCCCCTCGCGGTTGACGATCTTCTCCTGCACCGCCACCAGGTTGGTCTGTGCGTCGATGTCGAGGAAGCCGTCCAGGGTGGCGACGAGGTACTCGCCGTAGCCGTCGCGCTCGACCCGCGTGCCCGGGCCGGCCAGGGCGGCGAGATCGAAGTCCTTTGGCACCGCCGGGGCCACCGGGCGGCCGCTCACCTCGCGGCCCAGTGCGCCGAGCTCGAGCGGCGTCTTGCGCATCAGCCGGGTGCCGGCCTTGATCTGGGGGAAGCGGTTGCGGAACTGGGTGAGATCCACCCGTCCGTCGGACAGCACCCGCGGCGCGTCGTCGCGGTGCAGGCCCTGGGCGAGCTCCTCCACGCCTGCGTCGCGCCCGGCCGTGGCGGCGAGGCTCTTCGCGATCGCGAGCCGTCCGACATAGCCGTCGGCGATGGCCTTGCCGACCTGGGCCACGTCGATGCCGAAGCGCACGCCCTTGAGCCACATCTGGGCGACGAACTCGTCGAAATCGAGTTTCGTCTTCTGCGGCACCATGCGCTTCTCGATACGGAAAACGCGCTTCTCGCCGTTCTCGTCCTCCTCGTACACCGGCTCGTCCATCTCGAAGTCCAGGCTCACCGGCTCGAACAGGTACCACGCCTCGCCGCGCACCACCTTCACCGCCCGGTAGAGGGGAATGCGGTTGGGCGCGAAATGGACCAGCGCGTCGGCGAAGCGCACCACCGTGGGACGGCCGGCCGCCTCGCGGGCCTTGATCTCGTCGATGACCATGCCGGGCTCGAAATCCCAGGCGAAACGCACGAACGCGGCGTAGTCGAGGCCGCGGAAGAAGCGTCCGGTGGTGAAGAGGCGATCGACCAGCTGGCGGAAGTCGGCCGAGCCGCCGAAGTGGGCGAGATCGACCGATATGCCCTCGGGGCCCCGCAGCAGGAAGCGGGGCAACAGCAGCTCGCCACCGTCGTCCCCTTCCTGCACCGCCTCCGTTCGCGTCGCCTGTCCGGCAGCATCCTGCGGCATCGAGTCGCTCGTCATGACCGCTCTGAGGAAATCGAGAGGATACGAAGCCTAGCAGATGCTTGCCGGAAATTGGGTGCGCAGATACTGGGTTTCAGGTACCTGAATCCGTGTTCGCTTAGCCGGAAATCCAGCCTAACGCATTGATGCAATT
>DYFV01000128.1 GCA_020725025.1 Azoarcus sp. | reverse complement strand
GCGCCTTGTTGGCGGTGACCACGTGCTTGCCGTTCTCGATGGCCTTGAGCACCAGCTCCTTGGCCACGCCGTAGCCGCCGATGAGTTCCACCACGATGTCGATCTCGGGGTCGGACACCACCGAGAAGGCGTCGTCGGTGAGCCGGGCGGCGTCGCCGGCGACCTTGCGCGCGAGCTCCAGGTTCTTGTCGGCCACTGCGGTGATGCGGATCGGGCGACCGGCGCGACGGGTAATCTCTTCCTCGTTGCGTTTGAGAACGGTGAACGTACCGCCGCCGACGGTACCGATGCCCAGGAGGCCAACGTTGATGGGTTTCATGATTTGAGTCGCGTCGTGTGGGTGAATCGAAAAGATCGTCTTACTCGGTGCCATGCCGCTTGCGGTAATGGGCGAGGAAGCGCGCGAGGCGGCCGATGGCGTCGCGCAGGTCGTCCTCGTGGGGCAGGAACACCAGCCGGAAGTGGTCCGGGTGCGGCCAGTTGAAGCCGGTGCCCTGCACCAGCAGCACGCGCTCCTCCTCCAGCAGCTCGGTGATGAAGGCCTGGTCGTCCTCGATCGGGTACACCGCCGGATCCAGGCGCGGGAACATGTAGAGCGTCGCCTTGGGCTTGACGCAGGTAACGCCCGGGATCGCGGTGATGAGCTCGTGGGCGAGGTCGCGCTGACGGCGCATGCGCCCGCCCTCGGAGACCAGGTCGTCGATGCTCTGGTAGCCGCCCAGCGCGGTCTGGATGGCGTACTGGCCCGGCACGTTGGCGCACAGGCGCATCGAGGCGAGCATGTTGAGCCCCTCGATGTAGTCCTGGGCGTGGCGCTTGTCGCCGCACACCACCATCCAGCCGGCCCGGTACCCGCAGGAGCGGTAGTTCTTGGACAGGCCGTTGAAGATGATGGTGAGCACGTCCTCCGACAGTGCCGCCAGCGAGGTGTGGGTGGCGCCGTCGTAGAGGACCTTGTCGTAGACCTCGTCGGCATAGAGGATCAGGCCGAACTCGCGAGCGAGCTCGACGATGCCGCGCAGCACCCGCTCCGGATAGAGGGCGCCGGTCGGGTTGTTCGGGTTGATGACCACGATGGCGCGGGTGTTGGGCGTGATCTTGGCGCGCATGTCGGCCAGATCCGGCAGCCAGTCGTTGGCCTCGTCGCACAGGTAGTGCACCGGCTTGCCGCCGGAGAGGCTCACCGCGGCGGTCCACAACGGGTAGTCGGGCGCAGGGACCAGCACCTCGTCGCCGATGTTGAGCAGCGCGTTCATCGCCATCACGATGAGCTCGGACACCCCGTTGCCGATGTAGATGTCCTCGATGTCCACACCCTTGATGTGCTTCTGCTGGGTGTAGTGCATCACCGCCTTGCGCGCGGCGAAGATGCCCTTCGAATCCGAGTAGCCCGCCGAGTTGGGCAGGTTGCGGATCATGTCCATCTGGATCTCTTCGGGCGCATCGAAGCCGAACGCGGCGAGGTTGCCGATGTTGAGCTTGATGATCTTGTGCCCCTCGTCCTCCATCTGCTTGGCGCGCACGAGCACCGGCCCGCGGATGTCGTAGCAGACGTCGGCGAGCTTGGCCGACTTGCGCACGGGGCGCATCTTCGGCGGTTCCGTGGAGGGAGTCGGTTCGCCCGCTTCGGCGGCGACGCGCAGTTTCGGCTCGGTACTCATCGCAGCCCGTCCTTATTCAATGTTCTCGATGCCGCGCCCCGCCTGCGGATGCGCGCTTCGGCCACCGATGGGCACCGCGCTCGCCGGGTCCGGGAACGCGGGGCGGCCGGGTGGGCCGAAAAACCAAAAGAATGTAATCTTATCCAACGCAGTACCCCCCGGCAATTTGGGCGAACCACCGATGAAGCTGATTCACGAACAAAACCCCGATTTGAATGTAGTCACCGGCTACGGGCACGACCATGTGATGATCAACAAGGTGCGTCACGAGGGCAACCTGATGCTGTCGGCCGAGCGCGTGGTCGCCGGCTGGGCCCCGGCCGGATTCGACGCCCTCACCGCCGACGACTTCGCCGCCCTGCTCGACCTCTCGCCCGAGGTGGTGATCATCGGCACGGGCTCCCGTCAGCGGTTTCCCGCGCCCCAGCTCCTGCGCCCGCTCATCGAGGCGCGCATCGGTTTCGAGGTGATGGATCTCGCCGCCGCCTGCCGGACCTACAACATCCTCGCCGCCGAGGGCCGTGCGGTGGCGGCCGCCCTGATGTTCGACCCGGGCTGAGCGCACCCGGCGAACGCTTCCGTCCTGCCGCCGCACCGCCAGGCGGGACCCGTGGCCAAATCGAGAGCATGTCCGCTACCATGCGGGCATGTAATCCCCTGGAGAGGCCATGAACGCTGTAGTGAACCAGCCCGCACCCGACTTCGAACTGCCCGCCACCAGCGGCACGACCGTGAGCCTGGCCGGCTTGCGCGGGAAGAAGGTGGTGCTCTACTTCTACCCCAAGGACAACACGCCCGGCTGCACCAACGAGACGGCCGATTTCCGCGACCTGCACCCGAGCTTCGCCGAGGCCGGCTGCCAGGTGTTCGGTATCTCCCGCGACAGCGTGAAGTCCCACGAGAACTTCAAGGCCAAGCTGGGCCTGCCCTTCGAGCTGATCTCCGATCCGGACGAGGCCGCGTGCGCCGCCTTCGGCGTCATCAAGATGAAGAACATGTACGGCAAGCAGGTGCGCGGCATCGAGCGCAGCACCTTCGTGATCGACGCAGACGGCGTCCTCCGGCGCGAATGGCGCGGCGTGAAGGTGCCGGGTCACGCGCAGGAAGTGCTGGACGTGGTGTCCGCGCTCTGAATCCCCCTTCCCGTACCTCCAGGAAATCGCCACCCAAATGGTCAAACGCGCGCACCGCCACGACGACGACACCCAGGCCTGCAAGCTCTTCGTGCTCGACACCAACGTCCTGATGCACGACCCCACCAGCCTCTTCCGCTTCGAGGAGCACGACGTGTTCGTGCCCATCATGACCCTGGAGGAGCTCGACGCGAACAAGAAGGGCATGTCCGAAGTGGCGCGCAACGCCCGCCAGGCGAGCCGCACGATGGACGAGATCGTGAGCACCTGCCCGGACGGCATCGAGGCCGGCATCCCCCTCAAGGGTCCGTCCCACGATCTGGCGACGGGCAAGCTCTACCTGCAGACCGAGGCGATCACCACCCAGCTGCCGGCGGCCCTGCCCACGGCCAAGGCGGACAACCAGATCCTGGCGGTGGTGATGCATCTCTCCGAGCGCTTCCCCGGGCGTCCGGTGATCCTGGTGTCCAAGGACATCAACATGCGTATCAAGGCCCGCGCGGTGGGGCTGCATACGCAGGACTACTTCAACGACAAGGTGCTGGAGGACACCGACCTCCTCTACACCGGCTGGCGCGAGCTCGCGGCCGACTTCTGGGACCTCCACGGCAAGGGCATGGAGTCGTGGAAGGAGGACGGCCACACCTACTACCGGATCAGCGGCCCGCAGGCCCCGGACATGCTGGTCAACGAGTTCCTCGCCCAGGACGGCGAGAACCCGCTGCAGGTGCGCGTCAAGGAGAAGAACGGCGCCAGCGTGCTGCTCGAGACGCTGGTGGACTACGCCCACACCAAGAACAGCGTGTGGGGCATCACCGCGAGGAACCGCGAGCAGAACTTCGCGCTGAACCTCCTCATGAACCCGGAGATCGACTTCGTCACCCTGCTCGGCCAGGCCGGCACCGGCAAGACGCTGCTGACGCTGGCGGCCGGGCTGACCCAGGTGCTGGAGACCAAGCGCTACTCCGAAATCATCATGACCCGCGTCACCGTGCCGGTGGGCGAGGACATCGGCTTCCTGCCCGGCACCGAGGAGGAGAAGATGGCGCCGTGGATGGGCGCGCTCGAGGACAACCTGGACGTGCTCAACGGCACCGCCGGCGAAGGCGGCGACTGGGGCCGCGCGGCCACGCGCGACCTGATCCGCTCGCGCATCAAGATCAAGAGCCTCAACTTCATGCGCGGGCGCACCTTCATCAACAAGTTCCTCATCATCGACGAGGCGCAGAACCTCACGCCCAAGCAGATGAAGACGCTGGTGACGCGGGCAGGCCCCGGCACCAAGGTGGTGTGCCTGGGAAACATCGCGCAGATCGACACGCCCTACCTTACGGAAGGCAGCTCCGGCCTCACCTTCGTGGTCGACCGCTTCAAGGGCTGGGCCCATTCGGGCCACATCACGCTCCAGCGCGGCGAACGCTCGCGCCTGGCGGATCACGCGGCGGACGTCCTCTGACTTCCCGGATTCCGCTTCGGCTCCATCCGGGCTACGAATGACGCGCGCCGGTTCCCGCAGCCCGGATGGAGTCCCGGCGGAATCCGGGGAAAACGGCGCCGGCGCCAGTCGGCGCGCGCAGCGCAATAACCACATCCTCCTCCTGGCCTATAATGCGCGGGTTTTGTCACGCACAAGGCCGTCATGACAGCCGCCACCGCGCCCGAGATGCTGGTCGGAGCCAGCTCGGACTTTCTCAAGCGCTTCTCGCCCTTCAACCGAATGGACCAGGCGGCCTTGGGCTTCCTGGCCGAGCGCGCGGTGCTGGCCTTCCACCCCAAGGGCAGCGACATCCTGACCCCCGAGATGGGGCAGCCCAAGCATTTCTTCATCGTCCAGCGGGGCAAGATCCTGGCGCGCCAGTCGGGTGCGGCCACCGTCACGGAATACGCCTCCATGACGCTCGGGCCGGGCGAGTGCTTCCCGATCGGCGCCCTCTCGGCGCAGCGGCCTTCCACCAACGGCTACGTGGCGGTAGAAGACAGCTTCGTGTTCCAGCTGCCTGCCGAGGACTTTCTCCAGCTCATGCGCATGAGCCCGGAGTTCCACCTCTTCTGTACTCAGTACATCGCGAGCCTGCTCAACCAGTCGCGCCAGCAGCTGCAGACGACCTTCGCGCAGCGGGCCGCGGAGCAGCAGACGATGACGACGCCGCTTGGCCAGCTCATCAAGCAGCCCCCCATCTCGGTCACGCCCGAGGCCACCATCCGCGCCGCCCTCGAGAAGATGGCCGAGCACCGCATCGGCTGCATGGTGATCGTCGACGAGGAGCAGCGCCCGGTGGGCGTGCTCACCCAGAGCGACCTGCTGCGGCGCGTGGTGCTTCCGGCGGTCCCCCTCGAGCACCCGATCACCGAGGCCATGACGCGCGATCCGCACGTGATGAGCGGCTCGGCCTCCGCATACGACGCCGCCCTCGAGATGGCGACCCACGGCGTGCGCCACCTGATGGTCACCGACAGCGAGGGGCGGCTCAAGGGCGTGGTGTCCGAGCGCGACCTCTTCACCCTGCAGCGGATCAGCCTGCGCCAGATCCGCGCCTCGATCGAGGGCGCCGGCGACATCGACGCGCTGCAGCGCGCGGCCCGGGACATCCGCCAGCTCGCCCTGAACCTCATCGCCCAGGGCATCGGCGCCGAGCAGCTCACGCAGTTCATCTCGGCACTCAACGACGCCCTCACCCGCCGCATCATCACTCTCGCGCTCGCGCGCCACGACCTGTATGGGGTCGACTTCGCCTGGATCGCCTTCGGCTCCGAGGGGCGCCACGAGCAGACGCTCTCTACCGACCAGGACAACGGCCTCATCTACGCGAGCCCGCAGGCGAGCGAAAAGGACGCGCTCAAGCTGCGCCTGCTCGCCTTCGCCAAGGACGTGAACAAGGACCTCGCCGCTTGCGGTTTCCCGCTGTGCAAGGGCAACATCATGGCGAGCAATCCTGCCCTGTGCCTGACGCTGGACGAATGGAAGACGCGCTTCGGGGACTGGATCCACGAACCCGACCCGCAGGCGCTGCTGAATGCCTCGATCTTTTTCGACTTCCGGGTGCTCTACGGCAACGAGCGGCTGGGCGACCAGCTGCGCACCTGGCTCAACAACGCCGCGCGCAACAACACCGCCTTCCAGCGCATGATGGCCAGCAACGCCCTCCAGGTCGCACCGCCTCTCGGCCGCATTCGCGATTTTGTGGTGGAGGACGACGGCACCATCGACCTCAAGAAGTCGGGCGCGCGGCTGTTCGTCGACGTGGCGCGCATCCTGGCGCTGCGCGCCGGCGTGGCCTCCAGCAGCACCGTGCAGCGCCTGCGCCAGGCCGGCGCCAAGATGGGCGTGCAGGGCGAGGAGATCGCGGCGATGGTTGACGGCTTCCACTTCATCCAGCTCCTGCGCCTGCGCTCCCAGCACCTGGAGACCGAGCACGACGCACCCGGCGACAACAAGGTGAACCCGGACGACCTGAACGAGCTCGACCGGCGCATCCTCAAGGAGGCCTTCCGGCAGGCACGCAAGCTGCAAATGCGGCTGAGGCTCGACTACCAGCTATGAACTGGCTCACCCGACTGCTCTCGAACCGCAGCGACACCAGCGCGCTCGATGCGCCGCTGCGCGAGACCCTTGCCCACTGGCAGGCCCTGCCGCGGCCGGACCTGGGCAAGGCGCATTTCGAGACGCGCTACGTCGTGGTCAACACCGAGGCCACGGGCCTCGACCTGGACAAGGATCGCCTGCTCGCGCTGGGCGCCATCGCCATCGACGGCGGCGTGATCTCCCCCAAGGAGAGCTTCTACGCGCGCCTGGAGCCCGATCCGGCGACGGTCCTCACCAATCTCCTCACCTTCGCCGGGGCCGGCCCGGTGGTGGTCTTCAATGCCGCCTTCAACCGCACCATGCTCGAGCGGGCCATGGAGGCGCATCTCGGGATCACCCCTGACTGGACCTGGATCGACCTGTACTGGCTGCTGCCCGCCCTCTACCACGAGCATATCGACACGCCCGCCCGGCTTGCCGACTGGATGCGCGCCTTCGACATCGAGACCTTCCAGCGCCATCACGCGCTGGGCGACGCCTGGGCGATCGCCCAGCTGACGATCGCCGCGCTCTCGCGCGGGCTCGCGCAGGGTGTCACGAGCCCGCGCAGCCTCGTCGACCTCGAGCGCTCGGGGCGCCAACTGAGGCGCCAGGCATGATGGCCCGGAAATCCCCGACGCACGGCATGCGTAGCCCGGATGGAGCCCCGGCGGAATCCGGGAACGGCGGCGAGGCGAAGGTCGCGGCTCCCGGATTCCGTTTCACTCCATCCGGGCTACGGGCTCGTGCCGCGGCGCGAGTCCTGCTCGTCGCCGCCCTCGCCTTCGGCCCGGCAGGCGCGTTCGCGGACATGGAGCCCATGGCGGCCGAGATCGCGGTCGACGACGGCTACGCCGCACGCGCCCAGGAGCTCATCAACCAGGGCATGGGCTACCTCGGAATCCGCTATAGGCTGGGGGGGACGTCGCCCGAGACCGGGCTGGACTGCAGCGGCCTGGTACAGAACGTGTTCCGCAACGCGCTGGGGCTGGACCTGCCGCGCACCGCGCGGGAGATGGCGAGCCTGGGCGACAAGGTGGGGCTGAACGATCTCAAGCCCGGCGACCTGGTGTTCTTCAACACCATGCGGCGCGCCTTCTCCCACGTGGGGATCTATCTGGGCGACGGCCGCTTCCTGCATGCGCCCGCGAGCGGCGGGAAGGTTCGCATCGAGGAGATGGACAAGGCCTATTGGACGCAGCGCTTCAACGGCGCGCGCCGCCTGCTGCCGGAATCGGAGGACACAGCCGGCCTGCCGCGTTGAGGCCTGCTACCGCCAGCCCGTAGCCCGGATTCCGTTCCTCCATCCGGGCTACGCACAAACCCGGGCCTGCGCCCGAGGTTCTCAATGGGTGGTGCGACTCCGCCCCCGGCGGCCGTTCGGCGCACACGACGCCGCGCACACCTGGCACTCCTCGCGCGCTACGCGCCGCCCCAGGGCCTCCTGAAGCGCGCATACCGAGCGCCGGCAGCACACCAGCGGCACGCCCTCCCGGCTCGCCGCCTCCCGGAATCGCTGCATCACGTTGTGCCCGAGGAAATCGGTGAACAGGATCACCATCTGGATGCCCGATGGCAGCGGCGCGGTGCGCCGCTGATGGGTGCTCTCGCGTCCGCTCACGTGGGCGGCGATGCGGATGCCGAACTGCTGCAGGACGTCCGGGATATTGCCGAGGCGGTCGGCGCCGACGATCAGGGCGTTCATGCGTTTTTCCTTTTTGCGAATCGTTCGCATTTATGGTGCACATAATACGAACCATTTGCAACTGGAAATTGATCTCGTTACTATTCGTGGGTCTATCACCCACAAACAGCAAGGGCATCGCACCATGAAGAGAAAGGCACTCGTCACCTCCCTCCTGCTCGGCCTCGGGCTGACCGGCCTCCAGGCCCATGCCGCCGATACCGAGCTGAACCTCTATACGGCGCGCCACTACCAGACCGACGAGGCGCTCTACAACAACTTCACCAAGCAGACCGGGATCAAGATCAACCGCATCGAGGCCAAGGAAGACGAGCTGCTCGAGCGGATCAAGAACGAGGGCGCCAACAGCCCGGCGGACGTGTTCATCACCGTCGACGCCTCGCGGCTGGCCAAGGCGGACGAGGCCGGCGTGTTCGCCCCGGTGAAGTCCAAGGTGCTGGAGCAGCGCATCCCCGCCCACCTGCGCACCGACACCTGGTTCTCCTTCTCCACCCGCGCCCGCGTGATCGTCTACAACAAGGAGACGATCAAGCCTGAGCAGGTCGCGACCTACGAGAGCCTTGCCGCCCCTGCCCTCAAGGGCAAGGTGTGCACCCGCACCGGCAGCCACCCCTACAACCTGTCGCTGGGCGCGGCCCTCATCAAGCACAACGGCGCCGAGGCCACCGAGAAGTGGGCGCGCGGGGTGGTCGAGAACTTCGCCCGTGCTCCGAAGGGCGGCGACACGGACCAGATCAAGGCCGTGGCCGCCGGCGAGTGCGGCGTGGCGATCGCCAACAGCTACTACGTGGCGCGCCTGATGAACTCGGACAAGCCCGCCGACAAGGAAGTGGTGTCCAAGTTCGGCGTGGTGTGGCCCAACCAGTCGAGCTGGGGCACGCACATCAACGTGTCGGGCGGCGGCATGCTGAAGCACGCGCCGCACAAGGAAGCCGCGGTGAAGTTCCTCGAGTACCTCGCCTCGGATGAAGCCCAGGCCTACTTCGCCAACGGCAACAACGAGTGGCCCGTGGTTCCGAGCGTGAAGGTGAAGAACCCGGCGCTGCAGACCCTGGGCGAGTTCAAGGCCGACACCCTGCCCATCGGCGACCTGGCCAAGACCGTGGCCGAAGCCCAGCGCATCTACGACCGCGCCGGCTACCGCTGAGCCGAAGTACCTCGCTTCAACGAAAAAGCCGCC
>DYFV01000127.1 GCA_020725025.1 Azoarcus sp. | reverse complement strand
TGACCTGCTCGTTGAGGTAGTACTCGCGCTGGCTCTTCTCCATCTGGCGCTTGACGCGGCCGCGGATGCGCTTTTCCACCTGCAGGATGTCGAGCTCCGTCTCGAGCTGGGTGAGCAGCTTCTCGAGCCGCTCGCCGGTGCGCGACATCTCCAGCACCTCCTGCTTCTGCTCGAGCTTGAGCGGCAGGTGGGCGGCGATGGTGTCGGCGAGCCGGCCCGGATCCTCGATCCCCGACAGGGAGGCGAGGATCTCGGGGGGGATCTTCTTGTTGAGCTTCACGTACTGGTCGAACTGGGCAATGATCGCCCGGCGCATGGCCTCGACCTCGTTGTTGTCGATCTCGGGCACCGGCACCGGCGTGACGAGCGCGGTAAACAGCGTGCGCTCGTCCTGCACCTCGTCGACGTGGGCGCGCTGCACCCCCTCGACCAGCACCTTGATCGTGCCGTCGGGGAGCTTCAGCATCTGCAGGATGTTGGCGATGCAGCCGATCTCGTAGAGATCCTCGGCGGAAGGCTCGTCCTTCGCGGCCGACTTCTGGGCCACGAGCAGGATCCCCTTGCCGCCCTCCATGGCGCTTTCGAGGGCCTTGATCGATTTCGGTCGTCCCACGAACAGGGGGATGACCATGTGCGGAAACACCACCACGTCGCGCAGCGGCAGCAGCGGCAGTTCCATTTGCTCCTGGGGAAGGTCAAGCGGGCTTGACATGATTTTCATACCTCGAAAGGACGTGTCGAGCCCACATGGGGGCTCGACCGGGAAATTCAAGCAGCGCGTGCGACCGGCCTTGCGACCCGGATGCGGCGGAAGCGTCCCGCCGCCGGCACCCAGGGTCAGTTCGAGCCGGACACCTTCTGCTGATCGGCGTACATCAGGAGCGGTTGGGCACCGTCTTCGATGGTGCCTTCGTCGACGACGACCTTCTCCACCCCTTCCAGCGTCGGCAAGTCGTACATGATGTCGAGCAGCGCGGCCTCGAGGATCGAGCGCAGGCCCCTTGCGCCCGTCTTGCGACGGATGGCCTTGCGCGCCACCGCGTGCAGCGCGGCCTGCCGGATCTCGAGATCGACGCCTTCCATGGAGAAGAGCTTCTGGTACTGCTTGACCAGCGCGTTCTTCGGCTCCACCAGGATCTGGATCAACGCCTGCTCGTCGAGTTCCTGCAGCGTCGCCACCACCGGCAGTCGGCCGACGAACTCGGGGATCAGGCCGAACTTGATGAGATCCTCGGGCTCGACCTGGCGGAAGGACTCGGAGAGATTACGCCCTTCCCGGCTCCTGACCTCGGCCCCGAAGCCGATGCCGATCTTCTCGGTGCGCTCGCGGATGACCTTGTCCAGGCCGTCGAAGGCGCCCCCGCAGATGAAGAGGATGTTCGTCGTGTCGACCTGGATGAAGTCCTGGTTCGGGTGCTTGCGCCCGCCCTGGGGCGGGATCGAGGCGATGGTGCCCTCGATGAGCTTCAGGAGCGCCTGCTGCACACCTTCGCCCGACACGTCGCGGGTGATGGACGGGTTGTCCGACTTGCGCGAGATCTTGTCGATCTCGTCGATGTAGACGATCCCGTGCTGCGCCTTCTCGACGTCGTAGTCGCACTTCTGGAGCAGCTTCTGGATGATGTTCTCGACGTCCTCGCCGACGTAGCCCGCTTCGGTCAGCGTCGTCGCGTCCGCCATGACGAAAGGCACGTTCAGGAGCCGCGCCAGGGTCTGCGCGAGCAGCGTCTTGCCCGAACCGGTGGGGCCGATCAGGAGGATGTTGCTCTTCGAGAGCTCGACCCCGTCCTTGCCGGCACCGCCGGAGAGATGGCGCAAGCGCTTGTAGTGGTTGTAGACCGCCACCGACAGATTGCGCTTGGCCTGCGCCTGGCCGATCACGTACTGGTCCAGGATCTCGCAGATCTCGCGCGGCGTCGGCAGGCTCTTGCGCCCACCCTCGACATCCACCGCCTCCGAGATCTCGTCGCGGATGATGTCGTTGCACAGCTCGATGCACTCGTCGCAGATGAACACCGACGGGCCCGCGATGAGCTTGCGCACCTCATGCTGGCTCTTGCCGCAGAAGGAACAATACAGCAGCTTCTCGCCACCCGTCTTCTTGTCCGTCATGGTCGTACTCCCTCCAGTGAATCACCCGCCCGGAACCGACCGGACTTCGCCACAAGTGTTACGTGGAACCTGGCGGTTCCTGGTTCAAGGCGCGCCGCCGGGGACGCGCTTGCCCGCGCTCCCGGCGACTCGTGGTCACATCGCGGCCCGGGAGGTCAGGACCTGGTCGACGATACCGTATTCGACGGCCTCGGTCGCCGACATGAAGTTGTCCCGGTCGGTGTCCTTCTCGATCCGCTCCACCGGCTGGCCGGTGTGGTGCGACAGCATCTGGTTGAGGCGCGCGCGGATGTTGAGGATCTCGCGGGCGTGGATCTCGATATCGGAAGCCTGCCCCTGAAAGCCGCCCAGGGGCTGATGGATCATCACGCGCGAGTTCGGCAGGCAGTAGCGCTTGCCCTTCGCACCGGCCGTCAGCAGGAAGGAGCCCATGCTCGCCGCCTGGCCGATGCACAGCGTGCTCACGTCCGGCTTGATGAACTGCATCGTATCGTAGATCGCAAGACCGGCGGAAACCGATCCGCCGGGAGAATTGATGTAGAAATAGACGTCCTTGTCGGGGTTTTCCGACTCGAGGAACAGCAGCTGGGCCACGATGAGGTTGGCGGTCACGTCGTTGACCGGCCCCACCAGGAACACCACCCGCTCCTTCAGCAGGCGCGAATAGATGTCGTAGGCGCGCTCACCACGCCCGCTCTGTTCCACCACCATGGGGACCAGCCCGAGGCCGACCGGGTCCCAGTTGCTCGTTCCGTTAGGCGCTGCGCTCATGACTCGGTCCCTCGCGGCATCAGGCCGCATTCCCCATAAGTTCGTCAAAAGTCACCGGCTTGTCGCTGGTCTTCGCCTGCGAGACGACCCACTCCACCACGTTGTCTTCGATCACCACCGCCTCGGCCTGGGCCAGGCGATCCGGCTGTGCGTAGTACCAGCGTACCAGTTCTGCAGGATCTTCGTAACTTTGCGCCATCTCGTCCACCAGGGCGCGCACCTGCTCGGGTTTCGCGTAGAGTTCCTTCGCCTTCACCAGTTCGGCCATGATGAGGCCCAGCTTCACGCGGCGCTCGGCCTGCTCGGCGAACCACGCCGGCTCGACCGGAATATCCTTGGTCTTCATGCCGCGCGCCTCGAGGTCGCGACGCGCGTTGTCCGCGAGTTGCCTCGACTCGGCCTCGACCAGTGCCTTCGGCACCTCGATCGGGTTGGCCGCGAGCAGCGCCTCCATCACCTGCTCCTTCACCCGCGCCTGGATGCGGCGCTTCACCTCGCGCTCCAGGTTCGCCTTCACCTCGGCACGCAGCTTCGACACATCGCCGTCGGCCACGCCCAGCGCACGTGCGAAGTCGGCGTCCACCTCGGGCAGCACCGGCGCTTCGACGCGCTTCACGGTGATCTCGAACTGCACCTGCTGGCCGGCCAGGTTCTTCGCGTGGTAGTCCTCCGGGAAGGTCATGTCGAAGGTCTTGCTTTCCCCAGCGGCGAGCCCCGTCACCGCCGTCTCGAAATCCTTCAGCATCGACCCCGCACCGATCACGAACGGGAAGTCCTCCGCCTGCCCGCCCTCGAACAGCTCGCCGTCCTTGCGGCCGGCGAAGTCGATCACCACGCGGTCGCCTTCCTGAGCCGCCCGCTCCGCCGCAGCGAACGTGGTCCGTTGCTTGCGCAGCACATCCACCGTCTTGTCCACCTCGGCCTCGCCCACGGTCAGGGCCGGGCGCTCGATCTCGTGCACGGACACGTCACCCAGCGGAACCTCCGGATAGACCTCGAACACCGCGCTGAATTCCAGCACATCCTCGCCGGTCGATTCCTTCGGCTCGATGCGCGGATATCCCGCCACACGCAAGTTCTGTTCCCGAACCTTCTCGCCGAACACCTTCTCGACGGCCGCGCCGATCGCTTCGGAGCGCGCCTGGGGACCATGGGTCTGCGCAACGATCTTCATCGGCACCTTGCCGGGCCGGAAACCGGGCATCTTCACGGTGCGGGCCATCCGCTTCAGGCGAGACTCCACTTCCTTCTCGATCTCGGCCATGGGCACGGACATGTCGATGCGGCGCTCGAGCGCGCCTTGCGTTTCCTGCTTGGTCTGCATTAAATGATCCCTGACAAGTCAAAGGTTTTCCCCCTGCGCCCGGATCCGAGGAGCCGTTCGTCACGGCTCTGTGGACATCGCGGGCGAGAGGCGGCACGGTGCGAATAAACCGCAATATTAACACAGCCCGGGGGCCTTCCTTCCAGAGCCGCCCTGGGCACACAATGGGCGAGAGCGCCGGGCAAATGCCGCGCGCAGCATGGAACTTGCCTGGAAAGCAGCCCTCTGAGGGGTGACGGTTCGGAGGCCCGAACGCGGGCCCGACGATCCGGTCTTCATGCAGAGGAGGGGCGCGTCGGCGACCGGAGATTCGCACCCGGTCCGGATCACAACCGGTTGGACTGATACGAGGAGACTTCCCCATGAGCATCTTCAATGCGTACCAAGCCCGCTTCGAGGCGGCTCGTGAAGAAGAGATGTCGATCCAGGAGTACCTGGAGCTTTGCAAGTCCGACCCTTCCGCCTACGCCACGGCCGCCGAGCGCATGCTCATGGCCATCGGCGAACCCGAACTGGTCGACACGCGGCTCGATCCGCGCCTGTCCCGCATCTTCTCCAACAAGGTCCTGAAGCTCTACCCCGCCTTCCGCGACTTCTACGGAATGGAGGAAGTGATCGAGCACATCGTGTCGTACTTCCGACACGCAGCGCAGGGGCTGGAGGAAAAGAAACAGATCCTCTACCTCCTCGGTCCGGTGGGCGGCGGCAAGTCCTCGCTCGCCGAGAAGCTGAAGTCCCTCATCGAGCACGTGCCCTTCTACGCGATCAAGGGCTCGCCGGTGCACGAGTCGCCGCTGGGGCTCTTCGACGTCGAGGAGGACGGGCGCCTGCTGGAGGACGATTTCGGCATCCCGCAGCGCTACCTCAACACCATCATGAGCCCCTGGGCGGTGAAGCGCCTCCACGAATACGGCGGGGACATCACCCGTTTCCGGGTGGTGAAGCTGCGCCCCTCGGTGCTCAAGCAGGTGGCGGTGGCGAAGACCGAGCCGGGCGACGAGAACAACCAGGACATCTCCTCGCTGGTGGGCAAGATCGACATCCGCAAGCTGGAGCAGTATTCCCAGGACGACCCGGACGCCTACAGCTACTCGGGCGGCCTGTGCCTCGCCAACCGGGGCCTGCTCGAGTTCGTCGAAATGTTCAAGGCGCCCATCAAGGTCCTGCACCCGCTGCTCACCGCGACCCAGGAAGGCAACTACAAGGGCACCGAGGGCTTCGGCGCGATCCCCTTCGACGGCATCGTGATGGCGCACTCGAACGAGTCCGAGTGGGTGGCGTTCAAGAACAACCGCAACAACGAGGCCTTCCTCGACCGGATCTACACGGTGAAGGTGCCGTACTGCCTGCGCGTTTCGGACGAGATCCACATCTACGAGAAGCTGCTCACCCACAGCTCGCTCTCTGATGCGCCCTGCGCACCGGACACGCTGCGCATGATGGCGCAGTTCGCCGTGCTCTCGCGCCTGAAGGAGCCGGAGAACTCCAGCATCTACTCCAAGATGCGGGTGTATGACGGCGAGAACCTGAAGGACACCGACCCGAAGGCGAAGAGCTTCCAGGAGTACCGGGACTACGCCGGCGTCGACGAGGGCATGACCGGGCTCTCCACCCGCTTCGCCTTCAAGGTGCTGTCCAAGGTGTTCAACTTCGACCACCGCGAAGTCGCCGCGAACCCGGTGCATCTCATGTACGTGCTCGAGCAGGGGATCGAGCAGGAACAGTTCCAGCCCGAGGTCGAGGCGCGCTACCTGGCGTTCATCAAGGAGTTCCTCGCCCCCCGCTACGCGGAGTTCATCGGCAAGGAGATCCAGACCGCCTACCTGGAGAGCTACTCCGAGTACGGACAGAACATCTTCGACCGCTACGTGACCTACGCCGACTTCTGGATCCAGGATCAGGAGTTCCGCGATCCGAACACCGGCGAGATCCTCGACCGGGCGGCGCTGAACGACGAACTGGAGAAGATCGAGAAGCCGGCGGGCATCAGCAACCCGAAGGACTTCCGCAACGAGGTGGTGAACTTCGTGCTGCGCGCCCGCGCCAAGAACGACGGGCGCAACCCGAGCTGGACCAGCTACGAGAAGTTGCGCGGCGTGATCGAGAAGAAGATGTTCTCCAACACCGAGGACCTGCTGCCGGTCATCAGCTTCAACGCCAAGGCCAGTGCCGACGAGCAGAAGAAGCACCAGGACTTCGTGAACCGCATGATCGAGAAGGGCTACACCGAGAAGCAGGTTCGTTTGCTGTGCGAATGGTACTTGCGCGTGCGCAAGTCCTCGTGAGCCGGACGCCGCCCGGGAGGTCGATCCGGGCGGCGCACCGAACCCAACCCGGAGGCTACCCATGACCCGCATCATCGACCGCCGGTTCGACAGCAAGAAGAAGAGCGCAGTGAACCGCCAGCGCTTCATGCGCCGCTTCAAGCAGCAGATCCGCCGCGCCGTCAGCGATGCGATCCACGATCGCTCGATCCGCGACCTGGACAACGGCGAGAGCATCTCCATTCCGGCCAAGGATCTGTCGGAGCCGCAGTTCCAGCACGGACGCGGCGGAGTCTGGGAACAGATCTTCCCGGGCAACGACCAGTTCTCGAGCGGCGATCTCATCAACCGTCCGCCCTCCGGCGGCGGCCGCGGCCAGGGAGGCAAGGCGAGCAACGAGGGCGAGGGCGAGGACGACTTCGTCTTCCACCTCTCGCGCGAGGAATTCCTCGACGTCTTCTTCGACGACCTCGCGCTGCCCAACCTGGTACGTACCCAGCTCGCGCGGGTAACCGACTACAAGACCCAGCGGGCCGGCTTCACTTCGGACGGGTCGCCCGCCAACATCAACATCATCCGCTCCATGCGCGGCGCGCTCGGCCGCCGGCTCGCGCTCGGCTCGCCGCTGACGGCGCAGTTGCGCGAGCTGCAGGCGCAACTGAAGGAAATCGTCGAGGAAAAGGGCGAGGACTGCGACGAGGCGGTCGCGCTGCGCGAGGAGATCGGACGACTGCGCGCGCGCATCGAGGCGATCCCCTGGGTCGACAGCTTCGACCTGCGCTTCAACAACCGGGTCAAGGTGCCGCGCCCGACCACGCAGGCGGTGATGTTCTGCGTGATGGACGTGTCCGGCTCGATGGACGAGGAGAAGAAGGCGACCGCCAAGCGCTTCTTCATGCTGCTCTACCTCTTCCTCAACCGCACCTACGAGCACATCGACCTGGTGTTCATCCGCCACCACACGGTGGCGAAAGAGGTCGACGAGGAGGAATTCTTCCACTCGCGCGAATCGGGCGGCACGGTGGTGTCCAGCGCACTCAACATGATGCGCGACATCATCCAGGACCGCTATGCGCACGGTAACTGGAACATCTACGGCGCCCAGGCCTCCGACGGCGACAACTGGGACAACGATTCGCCCATCTGCCACGATGTGCTCGGCTCGCGAATCCTGCCCTTCTGCCAGTATTTCGCCTATATCGAGATCACCCCGGGCGAGCCGCAAAACCTGTGGCGCGAGTACGAGAAGCTGCTCGGCAGGCACAAGAACTTCGCCATGCAGCGCATCGAGGAACCGGCGGACATCTACCCGGTGTTCCGCGAACTGTTCAAGAAGAACCTGGTATGAAGCTCGAACGCGCCCCCATGCGGAAGGAAAAGCTCTCCGCGGCGTCGGAATGGACCTTCGAGGCCATCGACGATTACCACAACGAGATCGCTCGGGTGGCAGCCGATTTCGGGCTCGACACCTACCCGAACCAGATCGAGATCATCACCGCCGAGCAGATGATGGACGCCTACGCGTCGGTCGGCATGCCGGTGAACTACCACCACTGGTCGTTCGGCAAGCACTTCCTGGCCACCGAGAAGGGCTACAAGCGCGGGCAGATGGGACTTGCCTACGAGATCGTGATCAACTCCAACCCGTGCATCGGCTACCTCATGGAGGAGAACACGCTCACCATGCAGGCGCTGGTGATCGCGCACGCGGCGTACGGGCACAACAGCTTCTTCAAGGGCAACTACCTTTTCCAGACCTGGACCAACGCCGACGCGATCGTCGACTACCTGCTGTTCGCACGCAACTACATCAACGAGTGCGAGCAGCGCTACGGCGAGGAGGAAGTCGAGCTCCTGCTCGACTCCTGCCACGCCCTGATGAACCTGGGCGTAGACCGCTACAAGCGCCCACCCAAGCTCTCGCTCGCCAAGGAGCAGGCGCGCCAGGCCGAGCGCGCCGAGTACCTGCAGAGCCAGGTGAACCAGCTGTGGCGCACCCTGCCCATCCAGGAAGTGAAGCAGGACGCCGCGCCCGAGCGCCGCTTTCCGGCCGAGCCGGAGGAGAACCTCCTCTACTTCGTCGAGAAGCACGCGCCGCTGCTCGAGCCGTGGCAGCGCGAGGTGGTGCGCATCGTGCGCAAGATCGCGCAGTACTTCTTCCCGCAGCGCCAGACCCAGGTCATGAACGAGGGCTGGGCCTGCTTCTGGCACTACACCCTGCTCAACCGGCTCTACGACGAGGGCCTGCTCGCCGACAGCTTCATGCTGGAGTTCCTCCAGTCGCACACCAATGTGGTGTACCAGCCGGCCTATCACGAGCGCTGGTACAACGGCATCAATCCGTACGCGCTGGGCTATGCGATGTGGCAGGACATCCGGCGCATCTGCGAGAACCCCACGAAGGAAGACCGGGCCTGGTTCCCGGAGATCGCCGGCAGCGACTGGCGGGAGACCTTCGATTTCGCGATGAAGAACTTCAAGGACGAGAGCTTCATCGCCCAGTTCCTCTCGCCCAAGGTGATGCGCGACTTCCGGCTCTTCGCCATCCTCGACGACGAGCACGAGCCCAAGCTCAAGGTCTCCGCGATCCACGACGAGATGGGCTACCGCCGCGTGCGCGAGATCCTCTCCGAGCAGTACAACCTCGGGTCGCGCGAACCCAACATCCAGGTCTGGAACGTGGACCTGCGCGGCGACCGCACCCTCACCCTACGCCACCAGCAGTACCGCCAGCGTCCGCTCGGGCCGAGTGCGGACGAGGTGATGAAGCACATGGCGCGGTTGTGGGGCTTCACCGTGCGTCTGGAGACCGTGCAGGAGGACGGCACGGTCGAGCTACTGCAGGAGGCACGCATCGAGAAGCGGCGCGCCCACGGCTGACGCACCATCCGCCTCGAAGGGGCGCTGAACGCCCCCCTCACCCCCACCCCTCCAGCCCCACCACCTGGCGCAGCGGCGGGGCCGGATTAAGTTGTGTGCGTCAAGTTGTGCAAAAGGGTTGATCAGGTATTCGGTTGATTC
>DYFV01000022.1 GCA_020725025.1 Azoarcus sp. | reverse complement strand
GCAGCACATCCGCCGCGAGAAGGCCAACTCCAACATCTGCACCTCGCAGGTGCTCCTGGCCAACATGGCGGGCTTCTACGCCGTCTGGCACGGCCCCGAGGGCCTGCGCACCATCGCCGCGCGCATCCACCGCCTGGCGGCGCTGCTCGCTGCCGGCCTCGCCCAGGCCGGCTTCGCCGTGTCCTCGGAGCGCTTCTTCGACACCGTGCAGGTGGAGACCGGCGAGCACACCGCGGAGCTCCTGGCCGCCTGCGCCGCCGCCGGCTACGACCTGCGCCAGGTCTCCGACTCGGTGCTCGGCATCTCGGTGGACGAAACCACCACACGGCGCGACGTGTCCGCCCTGCTCGGCCTGTTCGGTCCTGGCGACGACATCTCCGAGCTGCTATCGGCGTTCGACGCGGGCGACGACCTCGCCGAGCTCGACACCCGCGTGGCCCTCGCCGGCGGCGCGATTCCGGCGGAGCTCCTGCGCGACGACGCCATCCTCACCCACCCGGTGTTCAACGCCCACCATACCGAGCACGAGATGCTGCGCTACCTCAAGCGCCTGCAGAACCGCGACCTCGCGCTCGACCACTCCATGATCTCGCTCGGCTCGTGCACCATGAAGCTCAACGCCACGAGCGAGATGATCCCGGTCACTTGGCCGGAATTCGCCCATCTGCACCCCTTTGCACCGCGCGAGCAGGCGCAGGGCTATCTCGAGATGATCGAGGGGCTCGCCGACTACCTCAAGGCGGTCACCGGCTTCGACGCCATCTGCATGCAGCCGAACTCCGGCGCCCAGGGCGAGTACGCCGGGCTGGTGGCGATCCAGCGCTATCACGCGAGCCGCGGCGAGGGGCATCGCGACGTCTGCCTCATCCCGCGCTCGGCCCACGGCACCAACCCCGCCACCGCCCAGATGTGCGGCATGGAGGTGGTGGTGGTCGGCTGCGACGCCAACGGCAACGTCGATCTCGGCGACCTCGAAGCGAAGGCCGCCCAGTACGCCGACCGGCTCTCCGCCCTGATGATCACCTACCCCTCGACCCACGGCGTATTCGAGGAGGCGATCCGCGAGATCTGCGCCGTGGTGCATCGCCACGGCGGCCAGGTCTACATGGACGGCGCCAACCTCAACGCCCAGGTCGGGCTCACCTCGCCTGCCGCCATCGGCGCCGACGTGAGCCACATGAACCTGCACAAGACCTTCTGCATTCCCCACGGGGGGGGCGGACCGGGCATGGGCCCGATCGGCCTGAAGGCCCATCTCGCCCCTTTCATGGCCGACCACGTGGTTACCCCCACCGGCGCACCGGACCGGCCCAACGCCGGCCAGGGCGCGGTGAGCGCGGCGCCCTTCGGCTCGGCGAGCATCCTGCCGATCTCCTGGATGTACATCACCATGATGGGCGCTACGGGCCTCAAGCGCGCCACCGAGGTGGCCATCCTCAGCGCCAACTACGTGGCGCGGCGTCTCGCCGAGCATTACCCGGTGCTATACACCGGCAAGCACGGGCGGGTCGCCCACGAGTGCATCCTGGACATCCGCCCGATCAAGGCGACCACCGGCGTGTCGGAGGTGGATATCGCCAAGCGCCTGATGGACTACGGGTTCCACGCCCCCACCATGTCCTTCCCGGTGGCCGGCACGATGATGGTCGAGCCCACCGAGTCCGAGGACAAGGGCGAGCTCGACCGCTTCATCGACGCGATGATCGCCATCCGCGAGGAGATCCGAGAAGTCGAGAACGGCACCTGGCCGGCCGACGACAACCCCCTGAAGAACGCGCCGCACACCCAGGCCGACTTTTTCTCGGGCGATTGGAACCGCCCCTATCCGCGCGAGCGGGCCGCCTTCCCGCTGCCGTGGGTGGCGGAGAACAAGTTCTGGCCGAGCGTCAATCGCATCGACGACGTCTACGGCGACCGGAACCTGTTCTGCGCCTGCGTGCCGATGGAGGACTACGCGGCCTGAGGGCCGTCTCCCTTCCTTCCGGGATCCTCCGTCATGACCTCCTTCGCGCGTTCCCCGCGGCGCGTGTGGTCCACCCTCGTGGTGGTCCACCTCGTGATGCTCGTGCTGCTCGGCGTCCGTGCCGCCCTGCAGGCCGAGCCCGTACCGATGCACGACCTCGCCCTCGCCGACGGCGAGCGCCTGCAGTGCGTCTCCTATGCCCCTTACCGGCTGCCCGGCCAGACACCCTTCGACCCGCGCCTGGTGATCCCGCGCGAGCAGATCGCCGCGGACCTCGCCGCCCTCGCCCCGCTCACCGAGTGCGTGCGCATCTACTCGGTGGACCAGGGCCTCGGCCAGGTACCCGCGGTGGCGCGCGAGCTGGGGCTGAAAGTGCTGCTCGGCGCCTGGATCGGCGCCGACCGCAAGCGCAATGCGGCCGAGCTCGAGCAGGCCATCGCCATCGCCAACGAGTACGCGGACGTGGTGCGGGTGCTGATCGTCGGCAACGAGGTGCTGCTGCGGCGCGAGCGCACCGAGGACGAGATGCGCGAGCTGATCGCCTACGCCCGGGAGCGGAGCAAGGTGCCGGTAACCTACGCCGACGTGTGGGAGTTCTGGATCAAGCACCCGAGCCTCGCGGAGGTGGTCGACTCGGTCACGGTGCACATCCTGCCGTTCTGGGAGGACGACCCGGTCCACATCGAGCACGCGGTGGAGCACGTGGGCAAGGTGATGGCGGAGGTGCGCGGCCACTTCGCGAAGCCCTTGCTGATCGGTGAGACCGGCTGGCCGAGCGCCGGCCGACAGCGCGAGGAGTCCCTGCCCTCACGGGTGAACCAGGCCCGCTACATCCGCGAGTTCGTTCATCGCGCCCACGCCGAGGGCTGGAACTACAACCTCATCGAAGCCATCGACCAGCCCTGGAAGCGGCGCCTGGAAGGGACCGTGGGCGGCTTCTGGGGCATCCTGGATATCGATCTCGCCCCGAAGTTTCCGCTCGCCGGGCCGCTCGCCGAGCGGGGCGACCTCGTCCTGCCCGGCCTGGGCGCCATGCTCGGCGCGCTGCTGTGCCTCGCGCTGGCCGCCGGCGGCCGACACGCGAGCCGCGATCCGCTGCGTCTCATCGCCAGCGCCACCGTCGGCGCGGTGGGCGGCCTGGTGGCCGTGCTGCATGCGGAGCATGCGCGCGTCTCCTACCGTGACACGCTGGAATGGACCACGCTCGGCGGCATCGCCGCGCTCTCGGCCTGCGTACCGCTGGTGCTCGCACGCTGGCCGGCCGACGGGCCGCTCGGCGCGGCCGCCCAGGCCTGGGCGCGGGTGCGGCGAAGCGGCCGTGCGCTCGCCGAGCCCGCCGTCGCACTCGCCCTGCTGCGCGGCCTGCTCCTCTTCGCCGCCGCCGTCGCGGCACTGCTGCTCTTCGTCGACCCGCGCTACCGGGACTTCCCGATCCTGCTCTATCTCGTGCCTGCCCTGGTATTCGGAACGCTCGGCTGGCACGCCGGCAGCCGTCACGAAACCGAGGAGCGGGTTTGCGCGCTGGTCATCGTCGTCTCGGTGATCGGGCGCTGGTCAAGCGAGCCGGCCAACCCCGAGGCCGTCGCCTGGCTGCTCACCGGCCTCGTCCTGGCGGGCCCGACGCTCCTCCGCGGCGCGCGCCAGCACCAGTAGCGACAGGAGCGCGCCCACCGCGGACATGTCGAAGCTGTAGAGGACGAGCCCCGCCACACCCGTGAGCCAGCCGCTCCACGCGAGCTCCCGCCGGCGCAGCAGGAAGGCCGCAATTCCGAACGCGAGGCTCGCCCAGCCCAGGCGCTGGTGAACGAAGCTCTGCACCACCGCCCATTTCACCCCACACCAGCCGTCCACGCCTTCGGCGAGCGAGCCGCCGCAGTCGGCCGGCAGGAAGCCCGATTCGAGCAGTCCGTAGCGCACGCCGAGGGCGACCGCGAGCACCGCCGCGCCCCACCCGAAGATCATTTGTGCACCGCTACATTTTTTCAAAATATTTCCACCTCACACGGAATTTTCCTTGTAAATCAGGGCAGCCGGACGCCCCCCACTTCCTGTTGCAAAATTATCCCGAACACCGCTACTAAGCAACTGAAAAAACGCATAAACTCCGCATCGCACGATTGGCCGCGACGTTCGGCCGGGTAATTCGGACGGGGCGTTTGTAATTAATTTTTGCACTGCGCCACGAATTGCCCGACGCAAGTCGCGCACCGACTCCGATCATACGCATGGGAACCGCATCTTGCTAAAGAGTACCGTTTCGCTGATCTACCGCCTGGTCGTTGCGCTGATCCTGGCTGGTGTCGTCGCCGGCGCGCAGTACCTGCTATGGGAGCATTTCAACCGCGGCGCGGAGTTCATCGGCGCGGAGAACAACATCCAGGGCTTCGCCTACAGTGCCTTCCAGCGCAACCAGAACCCGCTGAAAGGGACCTATCCGAGCGATGAGGAAGTCGGCCGCGATCTCGACCTGCTCGCCCAGTCGGCCGAGCGGATCCGGACCTACGGCACCACCGACATTCCGTCCATCGTCCCGCTGGCCGGCCAGCGCAAGCTCACCGTGACCGCGGGCGCATGGCTCTCCACGGACAAGGAGGCCAACGAGCGCGAGGTCGTGGCCGTGGTCGAGACGGCGCGCAAGATGCGCCACGTCAATCGCGTGGTGGTGGGCAACGAGGCAATCCTGCGCGGCGATCTCACGGTTGCGGAGCTCGCCGAGTATCTCGCCACGGCGCGCAAGTCCCTGCGCCGGGTGAAGATCCCGGTTTCCACCGCCGAACCCTGGCACGTCTGGCTCAAGTACCCGGAGCTCGCCAAGCACGTCGATTACATCACGGTCCATCTCCTGCCCTATCACGAAGGGGTGCCGATCGAGTCGGCGGTCGAATACGCACTGATGCGCTACGACGAGCTCGCCAGGACCTTCCCCAAGAAGAAGATCGTCATCGGCGAAATCGGCTGGCCCAGCCGCGGCCCCATCATCACCAGCCAGGACGGGCACGCGATGGCCGTGGCCTCGGTCGAGAACGAGGCCCGCTTCATCCGCGAGTTCCTCGCCCATCCGCGTACCCCCAAGCTCGACTACTTCCTGATGGAGGCCTTCGACCAGCCCTGGAAGGTGGAGGTCGAAGGCTGGGCAGGCGCCTACTGGGGCATGTACAACGCCGAGCGGGGCGCCAAGTTCCCACTCGACGGCCTGGTGGTGAAGGACATCCGCTGGCACGAAAAGGCGCTCACCGCCGCCGCCATCGCTTTCCTGCCCATGTTCCTGATCGCCTTCGCCCTGCGCGACTGGAGCGTGTTCGGCCGGCTGTGGCTGGCCGCGCTGGTGCAGGCCTGTGCGGCCACCCTGGTGATCGGCCTCAACGTTCCGGCCGACTACTACCTCACCCAGCGCGACCTGATCGGACTGGGCGGCCTGATCACGGCCACGGTGCTCACCATCGCCGTGCTGCTGTCCCATGGATTCGAGTTCGGCGAGGTCCTCTTCAAGCGCCGCTGGCGCCGCCGCTTCCTGCCGCTCGCGGCGCATCCGGCGGAAAACGAGCCCTTCGTGTCGATCCACCTCGCCTGCTGCAACGAGCCGCCCGAGATGGTCATCGCCACCATCGACAGTCTGGCGGCGATGAAATACTCGAACTTCGAGGTCCTGGTGCTCGACAACAACACCAAGGACGAGGCGCTTTGGAAGCCGCTGGAGAAACGCTGCGCCGAGCTCGGGCCGCGCTTCCGCTTCTTCCACCTGGAGAACTGGCCGGGTTTCAAGGCCGGGGCCCTCAACTTCGGCCTCAAGCAGACCGACCCGCGCGCCGAGGTGGTGGGCGTGGTCGATGCCGACTACGTGGTCTCGCCCGACTGGCTGTCCTGCCTGATTCCTCACTTCGACGCCCCCGACGTGGCGGTCGTGCAGGCTCCCCAGGCCCACCGCGACTGGGAGACCCAGCCCTTCCGGCGCATGTGCAACTGGGAGTTCGACGGCTTCTTCCGCATCGGCATGCACCACCGCAACGAGCGCAACGCCCTCATCCAGCACGGCACGATGACGCTCGTGCGGCGCCTGGCGCTCGAGGAGGTGGGCGGCTGGTCCGAGTGGTGCATCTGCGAGGACACCGAGCTGGGCCTGCGCCTTATCGAGAAGGGCTACGACACCCGCTACGTGGACTACGTGCTCGGCCGTGGCCTCACGCCTTCGGACTTCGCGGCGATCAAGAGCCAGCGCTTCCGCTGGGCTTTCGGCGCGATGCAGATCCTCAAGCACCACCTGCCCGCGATGATCGGCCCGAGCCGGCTCAACCTGGCGCAGCGCTACCACTTCCTCACCGGCTGGTTCGCCTGGCTCGGGGATGCGCTGCAACTGGTCTTCGCCTTCGCCAGCCTGGCGTGGACGATCGGCATGCTCTACATGCCCAAGGCCTTCGGCCTGCCGGTGACCGCCCTGGCGATGCCCATCCTCGCCTTCATGGCGTTCAAGGCGGCGCTGGGCCCCATCCTGTACCGGCGCACCATGGACGCGCCCTGGAAGGACATCCTGGGCGCCTCCGTCCTGTCGGTGGGCCTCGCCCATGCGATCGCGCGCGGCGTGTTCGCGGGCCTGGTGAAGCGGCGCGGAGAGTTCGTACGCACGCCGAAGGGCTGGAAGGACAAGGGTGCGTTCGCCTTCTTCTCGCCGATCCGCGAGGAGATCGGCCTGCTGCTCGCCCTCGTCTCCGGCGCACTGGCGATGGTGATCCTGCGCGGCGCCAACGACATCGAAGCCCAGCTATGGGTGGGCATCCTCGCCCTGCAGTGCATCCCCTACGTGGCCGCGATCGCCTGCCAGGTCGCCGCCTACATGCCCGACCGCCAGCTGGCGGCGGCCGTGTCGGCGACCGCTCCGACGAAGCCCGCGCCCCTGCCCTCGCCTGCCGCATCGATCGCGCGGCCGGCGATCGCGCGCGAGCTGCAGCCCGGCGGGAGCTGATCAGCCCGGCGAGGCGGTAAGCGCGGCGGCGGCGAGCAGCAAGGGAAGCACCGCCGCGCTCACCCATAGCCCGGAGCGCACCATCGTGCGCTGCGGCACGTGGCCGCTGCCGTAGATGATGGCATTGGGCGGCGTGGCGACCGGCAGCAGGAAGGCACACGAGGTGCCGACCGCGACCAGTACCGCGAGGGACGGCCCGGCCACATGTGGCGCCATGCCCATGAAGAGCGGGATCAGCAGGGCGGCACTGGCAGTGTTGCTGGTCACTTCGGTGAGCGCCATCGCGAAGACGATCATGAGCCCCAGGCACGCGGCTGCCGGCAGCAGCTCCACGGGGCCGTCCAGCTGCAGGGCGAGCCACTGCCCCGCCCCGCTCACGTCGAGCACGCGGCTAAGGGTGAGCCCACCGCCGAAGAGCAGCAGCACGCCCCAGTCCGCGCTTCGGTCGATGTCCCGCCACTCGGCGAGCCGCAGCAGGTGCAGCATCACCAGCGCGAGCAAGGCGACCGCGGCGTCGTAGCCGCGCCCGATGCCCAGCCGCGCGTTGAGCGGGGCACCGAACACCCACAGCAGCACCGTCAAGGCGAAAACGCCGAGCATGAGACTGTGACGCGACGTCCAGGCCGCTTCGAGCACGGGCGCCTCGACGGGCACGTCGAGCTCCGGCCGCAGGGCCAGACGCAGACCGAGCTCCATCGCCGGCATCATGACCAGCACCAGGGGAATGCCCCACAGAAGCCATTGCGCGAAGCCGATGCCGGCGTTCGAGGCCGCGATGGCATTGGGCGGACTGCCCACCAGGGTGCCGATCCCGCCGATGTTGGCCGAGAAGGCCACGCCGAGGAGGACGTAGGCATAGACGCCGCTGTGCCGCTCGGGCGCGAGCGGCGCCAGCAGGCCCAGCGCGAGCGGCAGCATCATGGCCGCGGTAGCGGTGTTGCTGATCCACATGGAGAGCAGCGCGGTGAGCCAGAAGAGCCAGCGCGCGGCGACATCGAGCCGGTTTCCCGCGCGCCCGATCACCCAGGCCGCCATCCAGCGGTCGAGCCCCTGGCGGCGCAGCCCCGCGGCCAGCGCAAAGCCTCCCAGGAACAGGAAGATGATCGGATCGGCGAACTGGACGAGAGCGGCGTCCAGCGGGAGGATGCCGCTCACGGTGGCGAGAAGCGGCACCAGCAGCGCGGTCACGCTCACGTGCAACGCCTCGCTCAGCCACAGCCAGCCGATGGTGAGCACGAGCGCGAGCCCCCTCCCGGCCGGACCGAGCTCGGCCTCGAGCCAGTGGCCGAGTCCGAAAAACAGCGCGAAGGCGAGCAGGAGATGGAGGTTGCGCATGGCGAACGGATGAACGGACCGAACATGGGATGGTACCGCCTTCATCGCCGCAGGACGGCCCGAGCGCAGTCACCGAACCGGATTTGCCGCCTTGATTGCACTCAAGGCGATTCCGCTGCGTTACTGGCAAGCATGACAAAAGTGCTAGCATCTCGGCGTGCGCAAGCGAAACCTCTCCCACCCGTTCTTCATCGGCGGGCTTTCGGCCTTCGCCGGGGCGCTCGTCGCGCTCACGTGGCACACTGACCCGGCACCGTTCCCGGAGGCGCGCGTCCCGAGCGTGCCCCCGCCCGCCGTCCGTAGCGAACCGATCTCGCCGCTGCCCGAACCCCCACTCGAGCCGATCGCCAAGGTTGCGCTCGGCGATCGGCTGTTCCACGACCCCAGGCTTTCGAGCGACGGCACGGTCGCCTGCGCCGGGTGTCACGATCTCGGGAAGGGCGGGACGGACCGGCGTGCCCGCTCCCTTGGCGTGGGCGGCGCGGTCGGCAGCATCAACGCGCCCACGGTTTTCAACGCGGCCTTCAATTTCGCTCAGTTCTGGGACGGACGCGCCGCCACCCTGGAGGCGCAGGTGGCCGGTCCGCTCCACGACCCGGCCGAGATGGCTTCGAACTGGACGCGGGTCGTCGCCAGCCTGCAGGCCGATCCGGACTATCGCCGAGGGTTCGCGGCCGTTTACCCGGATGGCATCACGCCGGACAACGTGAGCGACGCGATCGCGAGCTTCGAGCGCACGCTGGTCACCCCCGACGCGCCCTTCGACCGCTACCTTCGCGGCGACCGGGAGGCCATCCCGCCCGACGCCGTGGAAGGCTATGCGCGCTTCAAGAGCTTCGGCTGCACGAGCTGCCATCAGGGGGTGAACGTCGGCGGCAATCTCTTTCAGCGCTTCGGCGCCATGGGCGACTATTTCGCGGACCGCGGCAACGTCACCCGTGCCGACCTCGGGCGATTCAACGTCACCGGCCGCGAAGCGGACCGCCACGTGTTCAAGGTACCGAGTCTCCGCAACGTGGCCGTGACCGCACCCTACTTCCACGACGGCTCGGCGCAGACGCTCGACGAGGCGGTCGCCGTCATGGGCCGCTATCAGCTCGGACGCGAGATCGAGGCGGAGGATCGCCGCCTCATCGTGGCCTTCCTGCGTACCCTCACCGGGCACTATCGGGGAGTCCCGGTGCAATGAGCCTCTCTTCCGCCTCCTCCTCCCGCCCTCCGGACGAACCGCCGCCGGCCACTCCCGGCATCGGCCGCCGGGCCCTGCCGCGCGTGTTGACGGTGGTGGTGGCGGCTTCGCTCCTGCTCACCTGGCTGTTTCTCGAGGCCGACGCGGTCTCCACCGGCGAGCACGAGGCGTATCTCCAGCAGCTCCGCGAGCTGCGCCGTGCGGATGCCGAGCTGGACGCCGCGGTACTCGCCAGCCGCTTCGGCCTCGAGCCCGACTTCGACCGGATCTCGGCGGAGGTCGCGACCCTGAGCAGATTCGCCGCCGGCGTGCATCGGTTTCCCGGCTTCGTCACCGGGGACGGCCGCGCCCGGCTCGACGCGAGAGTGACGGAGCTGGAGCGACTCCACAAGGAGAAAGCGCGGCTCATCGACGACTTCAAACGGGAGAGTGCCCTGTTGCACAACTCTCTGGCCTATTTCCCGGTGGCGGCCGAGCGCCTGCTCGATTCGCGCATCATCGCGCCGGAGCTCGCCGCCCTCGCCGGGCGCTACGTGCGCGGCGTGATGACTCATGCACAGACGGGCGACGCGCAACTGGCGCTGACGCTTGGAACCCAGCACGACGAGCTGGCGGCGCGGCAGGCGCGGTGGCCAGCACCGGACCGGGACACCCTTCAGATTCTCCTGCGCCACGGGCAGCTCATCGTCGAGCGCAAACCGATCCTCGACCAGCTCACCAGGGACATCCGCGAGCTGCCCACCCCCGCCCGCCTCGAGCTCGTGAGCCAGGAGTACGCCCGCGCCCATCATCGGGCGGCCACTCAGGCGCATCTCCACCGCTGGCTGCTCTACGTCGCGGCCCTCGGCCTGGCGGTCTATCTCGCGGTGGCGATGCTCCGCCTCGCGCGCGCCTCGAGCGCCCTGCGCAGCGCCAACGCCGACCTGGAAGAGCGCCTGGAAGCCCTGCGCCGCGCCCAGGACGATTTGCGCCTGTTCGCGTCGGTCTTCACCAACGCCACCGAGGGCATGATCATCACGGAAGCCGGCGGCGCCATCGTCGCGGCCAATCCCGCCTTCACCACCATCACCGGCTACGAAGCGGCCGACGCCATCGGCCACACGCCCTCCATCCTCCGTTCGGGCAAGCACGACGCCGGCTTCTACGCGGAAATGTGGCGCTCGCTCGCCGAGCGCGGCCACTGGCGCGGCGAAATCTGGAACCGCCGCCGCGACGGCAGCCTATTCCCGGAATGGCTGTCGATTACCGCCGTGAACGATGCGCAGGGCGGGGTGAGCCACTACATCGGAGTGTTCTCCGACATCACCGAGCGCAAGAACGCCGAGGCGCGCATCCACTTCATGGCGCACCACGACGCGCTCACCGGCCTTCCGAACCGGGTGCTGCTCCAGGACCGTCTGGAGCAGGCCATCCTCAAATCCAAGCGCCAGGAGCACCACACCGCGGTGCTTTTCATCGACCTGGACCGTTTCAAGAACATCAACGATACCCTCGGCCACGACGTGGGTGACGGGCTGCTGCTGCAGGTAGCCAACCGCTGCAACGGCACGCTGCGCGAGATCGATACGGTCTCTCGCCTGGGCGGTGACGAGTTCGTCGTGGTGCTTCCCGAGGTGGAGCACGCCCAGGACGCGGGACTGGTCGCGCGCAAGCTCCTCTCGGCGCTGGAGCAGCCCTTCCGCCTCGGATTGCACGAGATCGCGGTCACTGCCAGCATCGGCATCGCGCTCTATCCCGGCGACGGGCGCACCGCCTCGGAGCTGCTGCGCAACGCCGACGCAGCCATGTACCGCGCAAAGGCCGGCGGACGGGACCGCTACGAGTACTATTCGCCCGACATGAACAGCTCGCTCCTCGGCGAGTTGCTGCTCGAGACGCAGCTGCGCCGCGCCGTCGAGCGGGGCGAACTGCGCCTGCACTACCAGCCCAAGGTCGATGCCGCCACCGGCCGGCTGTCCGGACTCGAGGCGCTCCTGCGTTGGGAGCATCCGGAGCTCGGGCTGCTCGCCCCTGCGCGCTTCATGAGCGTCGCCGAGGACTCCGGCCTCATCGTGCCCATCGGCGAATGGGTGCTGAAGCGCACCTGCCGTCAGATCCGGGAGTGGCTAGACGCGGACATGGAAGTGGTGCCGGTCTCGGTCAACCTTTCGGCCCACCAGTTCGTCCATCAGGACGTGGTGGCGCTCGTCGACGAGGCGCTCGAAGAAAACGTTCTGGACGCCGGCCAGCTCGAGCTCGAGCTCACCGAAACCGTTCTGATGCATGACACGCGCCACACGCTGGACGTCCTGGAACGCCTGCGGCACCGGGGCGTTGCCCTGTCGATCGACGATTTCGGCTCGGGTTATTCGTCCCTGGGCTACCTGCACCTGTTTCCGGTCCAGGTGCTGAAGATCGACCAGGCCTTCGTGCACGCCATTCAGCCCGGGGGCGGCGACGGCAAGATCGCCACGGCGATCATCGCCCTCGCCCACAGCCTCGGGCTCGAAGTGGTGGCCGAAGGCGTGGAGACCGAATACCAGCGGGCCTTTCTCGCCGAACACGGCTGCAATCAGTTCCAGGGTTACCTGTTCGGCCGCCCCATGGACGAAAGCGAGGTGGCCTCGCACCTCCCGCGCCGGCTGGCCCGCGCGTAACCGGAAAGACGCCGAACCGGGGCGCGGGCGGGATCCGGGCGCGGCGCGGTCACTCCTCGTAGCTGCGCACCCGGTTGCGCCCTTCGGCCTTGGCGGAGTACATCGCCTCGTCCGCGCGCCGGAGCAGGATCTGCTCGTCCTCGCCGTGCTCGGGGTAGAGCACGACACCGATGCTGGAGGAGATGACGACTTCGAGCTCGTCGAAATGGAAGGGCCTGGCCAGCGCCACCCGGATCTTCTCGGCCACCACCCTGGCATCGCTGCCCGCGTCGATCTCTGGCAGGATGACCACGAACTCGTCGCCGCCGCGCCTTCCCAGCATGTCCGAGGCGCGCAGGCACTGCTGCATGCGGCGCACCGCCTCCACCAGCAGCCGGTCGCCCACGAGATGTCCGTGACGGTCGTTGATGCCCTTGAAGTGATCCAGGTCGACGAACAGCAGTGCGAAGCGATGCCCGTAGCGGCGCGAGCGCTCAAGCGTCTGGGCGAGCAGATCGCCCAGGCGCCGGCGATTGGAAACGCCGGTGAGCGGGTCGTGGGTGGCCTGGTGCTGGATGCGGCGCTCCGCCTCCTTGCGCTCGGTGATGTCGGCGATCATGAGGATCGCGCCCCGGAAAACCCCGTCCTCGTCGGCGAGCGGCGCGTCCGAGACGAGCGCCGTCAGCCGGTGCCCGTCGCTGTGCATGAGCTCGACTTCGTAACGCCCCCCCAGACCGCAGCGCAGCCGGGAGAGGATCTGCTGTCGCGTCTCGGGTGCGGTGGCCGACCAGAACGAATCCAGATAGCAGCCGCGCAGCCGTTCGGTCGGCACCCCCAGCATCTCCGTGAGCTGCGGATTCACGAAGTCGAGCCGGAAGTCCTCGTCGGTGGCGGCGATGCCCTCGTGGGCGAGATTGAGCAGCGCGGCGTAACGCGCCTCGCTCCGGCGCAGGGATTCCGAGATGCGTGCCAGCGCCCTCGCCCGCTCCCGTGCGGTGGAGAACGACCATGTCACGCCCACGAAGAGCAATCCGACCAGGCTGATCGCCACCAGCTCGGCGGCATGGCCGCGGAAGCCGCCGGGGAAGGATGGCAAGGCCTCGAGCGTCAGTATCCATTCGTGCCCGTCGACTTCGAGGGTACGCGTCGCCGAGAAGGACGGCACGTCCTTGCGGATTTCGCCCGGGTGGCTGTCGTAGAGCAGCGCATCCGGCGCCAGCTTGCCGTCGAAGACGCGAAGCCGCAGCGTCTCGGAATGACGGCCGAGGATTCCGGTCATGAGGTCGTTCATCCGGAAGGGGCTGTAGACCCAGCCCTGGAGCGCCTGCCAGCGCTGCTCCTCGCTCGCCAGGGGCTTGCCGTGCTCGAACACCGGCAGGTAGAGCAGGACTCCCGCCTGGCGATCCTGCGTGGTTTCCTGGACGAGCGTCACCTTGCCCGTGAGGGCGCTGCCCCCGGTCCGCACCGCCCGCCGCATCGCCTCGCGGCGCACCGGCTCGGAGTACATGTCGTAGCCGAAGGCCCGCCGGTTGCGCCAGTCGAAGGGCTCCAGCATCACGATCGAGGAATAGGCCTCGCGCTCGCCATTCGGCCACACCTGGTAGTTCGGAAAGCCTTCCGCCCGCACCGCGGCGACGTGCTCGGCCACCTCCTCCGGCGCCAGCCATACCGCGAAGCCCACGCCCTGGATGCCGGGGTGGTCCGCTTCGAGCTCGAGCCACTCCACATACTCGCGCCACTCCTCGCGCGTCACCTCGTCGGAGGCGAAAAACAGGGCCCGCCCTCCGCGCAGTACCTGACGATGCCCGCGGAATCGTTCCCCGATGCGGAGCGCGATCTCCGTCGCCTCGAACTCGAAGTACTCGGTCTGGTCGCGGCGATGGCGATCGGCGAGCTGGTCCCAAACGACGCCGGCGGCAAGCATCGCCACCACGGCCGCCAACAGCGTCGTCGTGACCACGGCCGGAAACGAACGGCCCGTCCGAACTTCCCTCTTGTCGCCCCGGTCGTTCTCGCCCATCCCGCGCAAGGCTCCCCCAAGCGGGCTCGGCCCCCGCCCGCCCCTCGCGGCCCGAGTCCCGCCCCGTACTCATGATCGGGTGCCCGGGCTGGGGCGTCAATGCCGGGTTTTCCCGGCACCGCCGCTCCCTATCATCGCGCCCGCCCCGGCGGAATAGTGGCGCACCCGGTTGCGCCCCTCGGACTTGGCCCGATACATCGCTTCGTCGGCGCAGCGCGACAGGGCCTCCTCGTCCGCACCGTCGTCCGGGAACAGGGCGATGCCGATGCTCGACGAGATGTGAAGCTCCAGACCGTCGATCAGGAAGGGGATATCGAGCGCGTTGCGGATCTTCTCCGCGACCACCTCCGCATCCTCTGCCGACTCCACCTCCGGAAGCAGCACGACGAACTCGTCGCCGCCCTGCCGGGCCAGGGTGTCCGAGGTTCGGATCGAGTTCGCCATCCGGCCCACCGCCTCGCGCAGCAACCGGTCGCCCACGGCGTGACCATGGCTGTCGTTCACCTCCTTGAAATGGTCGAGATCCACGAACAGCAGGGCGCAGCGATGCCGGTAACGGCGGGCCTGCTCCACCGCAAGGGTGAGCTGGTCGGAGAACAGCCGCCGGTTGGGCAGGCCGGTGAGCGTATCGTGGGTGGCCAGATGCGCGATGCGCCGCTCCGCCTCCTTGCGCTCGGAAATGTCGGCCACCATCAGGATGATGCCGCGCAGGTGCCCCGCGGAGTCGGAGAGCGGCGCACTGGACAACAGGGCGGTCCACTCGCTCCCGTCGCCGCGCGTGAGCTGCACCTCGTGGCGGCCGCCCTGCCCTTCGCGCATACGTCGCAGGACCTCCTCGCGATCCGTCTGGGGCGCATCCTCGGCGCAGAACTCGTCCAGTCGACGCCCGAGCAGCGAAGCGGCATCCCTGCCCAGCATCTCCGCGAGACGCGGATTCACGAAGGTGAGGCGCAGATCCGCATCCGCTGCTGCGACCCCCTCATGAGCGAGGTTCACCAGCGTGCTGTAGCGTGCCTCGCTTCGACGCACCGACTCCGACAGGTGCGCGAGCTTGCGGGCGCGCTCCAGCGTACTCCAGAACGACCAGGTCGCCACCACCAGCAACAGGCCCACCAGCCCGGTAGCGAGCACCTCGATCTGGCGAATATCGAAGGTGCTGGCGAATCCCGGCAGCGCATCCGCCACGAGGATCCAGTCCTGCCCGTTTACGTCGAGTCGTTGCGATCCGGAAAGCTCGGGCGACGCATGCGGCTCCCTTCCCTCGTGGCTGTCGTAGAGAAGGTTCTCGGGCGATACCGTGCGGTCGTAGACCCGCAGGCGCATCGCTTCCGAGTAGGCACCGAGCAGACCCTGCATCAGGTCGTTCATGCGAAAGGGGCTGAACACCCAGCCGAGCAAGGCCCGGCGCCGTTCGTGCTCCGTGTCGATCGACACCCCACGGGCGTACACCGGCAGATACATGACCACCCCGGCCTGCCGGTCGTGGGCCGTCTCCTGCATCAGAATCACCCTCCCCGAGAGCGCTCCCCCGCCCGTTCGCGCGGCCCGCTCCATCGCCTCGCGCCGTACCGGGTCGGAATACATGTCGAAGCCGAGAACGCGCTGGTTGCGCCAGTCGAAGGGGGCGATCATGGTCACCGCCGAGTACGCTTCCCGCTCTCCGCCGGGCCACACCCGGTAATAGGGGAAGCCCCCCTCGCGCATCTCGAGCACATGCTGCCCGAGCGCCTCGGGCGGAATCCACGCGGCAAACCCCAGGCCCAGCATCCCGGCATAGTCCTCGTCCAGCCGCAGCCGGCGCACGTACTCGGCCCATTGCACCCGGCCCGGCACTCCGGTGGCCTCGATGAAACCGCGTGCCCCGTCGAGAACCTTCCGATACGAGCGGAAACGTTCCTCGATGCGCGTGGCGATCTCGGAGCGCTCGAGCGCGAAGAACGCCGAAAGCTCCCCATCGTGGCGCGCGCTCAGCCGGTTCCACACCACGCCCGAGGCGAGAAGCGAGAACGCGAGCGCCAGCAGCGCCATGCCCGCCGCCCCGGGCGAGAACCACCGTCGCGGCGCCCTGTCCGCGGCAGCGACATCATCGTCTCGTTCAGGGCCCATGCGAGCGAAGACTCCGTAGGGTGCGGCCACCCCTTCCGTCGATCTTCCGGCTGCACGAAGGGGAGGGTCAATAACGGAATCAGCGTATGCTGAAATGCGTCGACGCGAGGCTCGCCGCAGCCCGATCCGGGCAAGTCCGTCTGGTCGGCCTTCGCCGGCACGATGCAACTCGCACCGCCCTCGCGCGCTCTACACCGGCGGATCCCTCATCCTCTCCGACCCGTTGCCATGCGCCTTCCGGATCACCCCGCCCTCGTCCTGGCCACCCTTCTCAAACCTTATCGGCAACGGGTCGCGATCGCGGGGATTGCGCTCGTGGCCGCAGCGGGCGCCATGCTGGCGGTCGGCCAGGGCCTGCGCGCGGTGATCGACCAGGGGTTTCTGGCCGGTGACGAGCAATGGCTGAACCGGACGCTCGCCGCGATGTTCGCGCTCATCGTGGTGCTCGCGCTCACCACCTACGTGCGCTTCTACAACGTGTCGTGGCTGGGCGAACGCATCACTGCCGACCTGCGCCGCAGCCTCTTCGATCATCTGCTCCGGCTGCCGCCCGCCTGGTTCGAGGCCGGACGCACCGGCGAAGCGGTGTCGCGGCTGACGTCGGACACGGCGCAGATCGAAAGCGTGGTCGGCTCCAGCCTGTCGATCGCGTTGCGCAACACGCTGCTGCTCGCCGGCGGGCTGGTCATGCTGTTCACCACCAGCGTGAAGCTCACCCTGCTCACCCTTGCGGGCGTGCCGCTGGTGGTCGCCCCCATCATCGTCTTCGGCCGCCGGGTGCGCCGCCTCGCTCGCGAGAGCCAGGACCGCGTGGCCGCCCTCGGTCACCGCATCGACGAGACCCTGCACGAGATCCGCGTGGTGCAGGCCTACGGCCACGAGGACGCCGACCGCCGGCTCTTCTCCCACCTGGTAGAGCGGAGCTTCGACACCGCACGCGAACGCGTCGGCATGCGCGCGCGGCTGGTGGCCCTTGTGATGTTGCTGGTGTTCGGCGGCATCGCCTTGATCCTCTGGGTCGGCGGGCACGACGTGCTTGCGGGGACGCTGAGTCCGGGCGAGCTCTCGGCCTTCGTGTTCTACGCGGCGCTGGTGGCGGGCAGCGTGGGCGCCCTGTCGGAGGTCTGGGGCGAACTGCAGCGGGCGGCGGGCGCCACCGAGCGCATCCTGGAGATCCTGGCCGCGCAGCCGACCATCCGCAGCCCGGCCACGCCGCTGGCGCTACCGGAACCGCCTCGTGGCGAGATCCGCTTCGAATCGGTACGCTTCCACTACCCATCCCGCCCGGACACGCCCTCCCTCGTCGATTTCGATCTCGCGGTCACGCCGGGCGAGACGGTGGCCCTGGTGGGCCCCTCGGGCGCCGGCAAGAGCACCGTCTTCCAGCTCCTGCTGCGTTTTCACGACCCGACCGACGGCGTGGTACGCCTGGACGGGGTAGCGCTGACCGCCGCCGACCCGCTCGCGGTACGCCGGCGCATCGCCCTGGTGCCTCAGGAGCCGGTCATCTTCGCGGCCAGCGTGCTCGAGAACGTGCGCTACGGACGCCCCGAGGCGAGCCTCGACGAGGTGCGCGCGGCCTGCGAGGCAGCCTGGGCGGACGAGTTCGTGCGGCGCCTGCCGCAGGGCTACGACACCGACCTGGGCGAGCGCGGCGTGAAGCTCTCCGGCGGACAGCGTCAGCGGATCGCGATCGCCCGGGCGCTGCTGGCCGACCGCCCCGTCCTGCTGCTCGACGAAGCGACCTCCTCCCTCGACGCCGAAAGCGAGCGCATGGTGCAGGCCGCGCTGGAGCGCCTGATGAAGGATCGCACCACCCTGGTCATCGCCCACCGTCTCGCCACCGTACAGCGGGCCGATCGCATCGTGGTGATGGATGCCGGGCGGGTGGTGGAATCGGGCAGCCATGCACGGCTCGTGGCGGGCAGCGGGCTCTACGCCCACCTCGCGCGCCTGCAATTCGCGGCGTGAGGCGGCGGCGCGGGGCTGGGGCTAGAATGTCCCCTTCCGGCGGCAGCCGCGTCGCTGCCGCTCCACACGAATCGCAACGACGGAGGTGTCATCCGTGTCCAGGGTTCTCGTTCTCACCGTCATCGGCGACGACCGCCCGGGGCTGGTCGAGCAGCTGTCCGCAGTCGTCTCCGCCCATGAGGGCAACTGGCTCGAGTCGTCCATGTCGCATCTCGCCGGCAAATTCGCCGGGGTGCTCAAGCTCTCGGTGCCGCCCGAGAAGGCCCAGGCCCTGGAGCAGGCGCTCGGCTACCTCAACGCACTGCGCGTGATCGTCGAGTGTTCGCTCGACACCGCCGAGACGGCGCCGGTACGCAACCGCCGGCTCGCCTTCAGCCTGGTCGGCCACGACCGCCTGGGCATCGTGCGCGAGGTGTCGCAGGTTTTCGCGCGCCACGGGGTGAACGTCGAGAAGCTCGTCACCCACGTCTCGAGCGCGCCCATGTCCTCCGAGACGCTCTTCCATGCCGAGGCCGAGCTGCGCGCCGACGACAGCCTCGACGCGTCCGCGCTGAAGGCGGACCTGGAGCAGCTATCGACCGATCTCATCGCCGACATCAACCTCGACGAGCAGATCGGCTAGCCATCCCCCGAAGCGCCTGCCGCCGCAGCGCTTCGGGTATCCTTCCGCCTTTCGTTTTTTCACCGGTTTCACCAGGACAAGCACCGCCCATGGCCCAATACGTGATGTCGATGCTCCGCGTGAGCAAGGTCGTGCCGCCCAAGCGGCAGATCATCAAGGATATTTCGCTCTCCTTCTTTCCCGGCGCCAAGATCGGCCTGCTCGGCCTGAACGGTGCCGGCAAGTCCACGGTGCTGCGCATCATGGCCGGCGCGGACAAGGAGTACGAGGGCGAGGTGCAGCATCTGGCCGGCATCCGCATCGGCTACCTGCCCCAGGAGCCGCAGCTCGACCCGACCAAGACCGTCAAGGAGGAAGTCGAGGCGGGTCTCGGCGAGATCCTCGAGGCGCGCCAGAAGCTCGACGAGATCTACGCCGCCTATGCCGAGCCCGACGCCGACTTCGACAAGCTCGCCGAGGAGCAGGCGAAGTACGAGAACATCCTCGCCACCGCCGGCAGCGACGTCGAAACCCAGATGGAGATCGCCGCCGACGCCCTGCGCCTGCCGCCCTGGGACGCGGTGATCGGCAACCTGTCCGGCGGCGAGAAGCGCCGCGTGGCGCTGTGCAAGCTGCTGCTCTCCAAGCCCGACATGCTGCTGCTCGACGAGCCCACCAACCACCTCGACGCCGAGTCGGTGGAGTGGCTCGAGCAGTTCCTCACCCGCTTCCCCGGCACCGTTGTCGCCGTCACCCACGACCGCTACTTCCTCGATAACGCCGCCGAGTGGATCCTGGAGCTGGACCGCGGCCACGGCATCCCCTGGAAGGGCAACTACTCCTCCTGGCTGGAACAGAAGGAGGCCCGCCTGGAGCAGGAATCCAAGCAGATCGACGCCCACATGAAGTCGATGAAGCAGGAGCTCGAGTGGGTCCGCTCCAATCCCAAGGCGCGCCAGGCGAAGAGCAAGGCGCGTCTGGCCCGCTACGAGGAGATGGCCACCGTCGAGTACCAGCGCCGCAACGAGACCCAGGAGATCTTCATCCCGCCCGGCGAGCGCCTGGGCGACAAGGTGATCGAGTTCCACAACGTCTCCAAGGCCTTCGGCGACAAGCTCCTCATGGACAACGTGAGCTTCTCGATCCCGCCCGGGGCGATCGTGGGCATCATCGGTCCCAACGGCGCCGGCAAGTCGACGCTGTTCAAGATGATCCAGGGCAAGGAGAAGCCGGACTCGGGCGACATCGTGATCGGCTCGACGGTGAAGGTCGCCGCGGTGGACCAGTCGCGCGAGGGGCTGGCCAACGACAAGACGGTGTTCGAGGCGATCGCCGACGGGGCCGACGTGCTGACCGTGGGCCGTTTCGAGATGCCCAGCCGGGCCTACATCGGCCGCTTCAACTTCAAGGGCGGCGACCAGCAGAAGATCGTCGGCAACCTCTCGGGCGGCGAGCGCGGACGCCTGCACCTGGCCAAGACGCTCATCGCCGGCGGCAACGTGCTGCTGCTGGACGAACCGTCCAACGACCTCGACGTCGAGACTATGCGCGCCCTGGAAGACGCGCTGCTCGAGTTCGCCGGCTGCGCCATGATCATCAGCCACGACCGGTGGTTCCTGGACCGCATCTGCACCCACATCCTGGCCGCCGAGGGCGACTCGCAGTGGACCTTCTTCGCCGGCAACTACCAGGAATACGAGGAAGACAAGCGCAAGCGCCTCGGCGAGGAAGGCGCCAAGCCCAAGCGGATCCGCTACAAGCCGATCACGCGCTGAACGCCCGCGCACCGGACGCATCGAGGCCCGCTTCGGCGGGCCTTTTTTATTGCCCGGCAGTCGCCGATATCCGGATTTCCGCACGCGACATTTCCAATCCAATTCGCACCCATGAGCCGGCCGATTCGGTTTTTTTCAATTGCGGGAATTTTTTGACCGCCGTCAATTCCGGCAAATTCGATTTCGAGAATTTTCCAACAAGTCAATACGATGCGAGACAAACCGTGATTTTCAGCACGGATTCAGGAAGCAATTTCAATAGGTCGTTGATCTATGTCAGACGCGGGCGAAGTATCGCTTCCTAATATCCAACCCATCCTCGGGGAAATGTCCGGTTACAAGGGAGTGGAACTCGAATGCAATTCCGGCTCGTGCGCTATTTCACGTTTGCCAGCCTCGCCATGTTCGTCGTGGTGACGGCCACGCTGTTCTGGTTCGAACACCGGCAGGGCAGCTTCTTCAAACAGGTGAACGATCAGCAGGCGGTCTTCTTCGGCGAGGTGCAGCAGTCCTTCGCCCGCCAGCAGGACGAATCGGCGCGACGCGACCTGCTCGCCATCCACGAGGCGGGCAACGTCAACCTCACCCGCCTCTTCGCCAATGCGCTGTGGACCCGCGACTTCGCCCCGTTCGTGGCACGCGCGCAGGCGATCGACGCGCAGCCCTGCCGCGAGATCCCCGACGTGAAGGACGCGTCCGGCAAGACCGTGACGCCGTCCGAGAAGAAAGCGTGTTTCGCGCAGCTGGGCGAGCGAATCAGGGCCCTGCCCGGTTTCGACGAGCTCGACAGCAAGGTGTACGACGCGATGAAGAAGAGCACCGTGTTCAAGATCAAGGTGTTCGACCTGCGCGGGATCACCATCTACTCGTCCGAACACGCGCAGATGGGCGAGGACAAGAGCAACAACGCCGGCTGGCGGGGTGCGGCGCTCGACGGCGTCGCCAAGAGCGAGCTCACCCACCGCGACACCTTTTCCGCCTTCGAAGGGGTGGTCGAGAACCGCGACCTGATCTCGAGCTACCTGCCGGTGCTCGAGCCCGGCTCCTCGCGGGTGGTCGGCGTGTTCGAGGTCTACTCCGACGTGACGCCCTTCCTCAAACAGATCCAGGACACGTCGGCGCTCATCCGGCGCACTGCCGAGCAGAATCAGGGCCGGGTCGCCGAAGCCGCGCTCGCCAACCAGGCGGAGGTGGACGCCGCCTCCCTGAGCCAGCTGGCCACCGTGGCGCTGCTGCTGGCGCTGCTTTTCGCCGGACTGCTGGTGATCGTGCGCCGCGCCGACGGAATCATCCGCGAGCAGGAAACGGAGCGCCAGAACAGCCACCAGCGGCTCGCCCAGTCCGAGAAGATGGCCTCCCTCGGCCAGATGGTGGCCGGCGTCGCGCACCAGCTCAATACCCCCCTCGCCTTCTCGCAGAACAACGTCCTCATGGTGAAGGACGCGCTGGACAACATGGCCTTCCCCATGAAAATGGCGAGCCGCATCACCGAGCTGCTACGCAAGACCGAGGGCGACACGGTCACCCTCAAGGTGGCGCAGCTGCGCGCGAACCTCGACAAGCTGGAAGACGGCAACATCGACGTCGAGATGCTCAAGCAGATGCTCGCCGACGTGACCGATGGCATCGGTCAGATGACCGAGATGGTGGTGAACCTGCGCGACTTCACCCGACTGGACCGCGCCACGGTGGCGAACGCCGACCTCAACAAGAGCCTGCACACGGTCGCCTACATCGCGCGCAGCGTCATCCCCAACGACATCCTGGTGGTCGAGCAGTACGACGAGGCGCTGCCGCCGATCGAGTGCAACGTCTCGCAGCTCAACCAGGTGTTCCTCAACCTCATCAACAACGCCGCGCAGGCGATCGACGGCGCCGGCAGCATCACCGTCCGCACCGAGGCCGTTGGGGATCGGGTGCGCATCAGCGTGAGCGACACCGGGCGCGGGATCGCACCCGAAGTGCTGCCGCGCATCTTCGACCTCTACTTCACCACCAAGCCCGCCGGCCAGGGAACCGGTCTCGGGCTTGCGATCGCCCGCGACATCGTCATCCAGCATGGTGGCGAGCTACTGGTCGATACCGAGATCGGCGTCGGCTCCACCTTCACCGTGGTCCTGCCGGTGCGCCAGCAGGCGACCCAGGCCAAGGCGGCCTGACACGGGCCCGACGTTCGGGAGAACGACATGACGACGAAACTGGGAAAGATCCTGTGCGTGGACGACGAGCCGAACATCGTCCGCTCCCTGCAGTGGCTGCTGCAGAAGGAGTTCGAGGTTCACACCGCGAACAACGGCCAGTGCGCGCTGGCGCTCGTGCAGCAGTACGACTTCGACGTGGTCATCAGCGACCAGCGCATGCCGGTGATGACCGGGGTGGAGTTGCTGCGGGAGGTGCGCCGGCTGTCCCCGCGGACCATGCGCATCCTGCTGACCGGCTACTCCGACATGCAGGCCATCCTGCGCTCGATCAACGAGAGCGAGGTATTCCGCTTCGTAAACAAGCCGTGGAACATCACCGAGCTGCCGCGTGTCGTGGCCCAGGCGGTGAACATCGCCCGCACCCGGCCGGTGGAAACGGTAGCGGAGACGATCACCGAGGACACGCCGCTCCAGGCCGCCAACGACGACTGCGTGCTGGTCATCGACGACGACCCCGAGATGGGCCGCGCGATCTCCGAGATCGTGGGCAACACGGTGCGGGTGTCGTATACGCCCAACCTGGCCGAGGCGGTGGACATCCTCAACAGGGAGCCGGTGTCGGTCATCGTGTCCGAAACACGCGTGGGGTCGATCGACGCCACCCGCCTGGTGCGTCTCATGAAGAGCCGGCATCCGGAGATCGTCACCGTGATGCTCTCGGAAGACGCCGACGCGGACGCCGTCACCAATCTCATCAACCAGGGCCAGGTCTACCGCTTCGTGCCGAAACCGGTCCGCGCGGGTTTCCTGCGGCTGGTGCTGAACTCCGCCCTGCGCAAGCACAACTCGCTGATGGCCGAGCCGCAGCTCGCCGCGCGCCACGCGGTGGAATGCACACCGGCGGAAGTGGCAGATTCGCTGGTGTCGGACGTGCGCGAGGTGGCCAACCAGGTCCAGGCGGCCGACCCGGGGCGCGGCGGCTTCCTCGCCGCCATCGGGGCGGGCCTGCGCAGGCTGTTCGGCCGCTGATCCGGCGACCTCCGTGCCGGAGTCTACACTGGAGTGAAAGGCCCGGTTGCCTTCCCGGCAAGGAGGTCCAGATGAATCCGGCGGACACCCAACAGGCTGTCGGCACCCTCAACCGCATCCTGGAAATGGAGCTCGCGGGGGTGGTGCGCTACACGCACTACTCGTTCATGGTCTTCGGCTACGCGCGCATCCCCATCGTGAACTGGCTGCGCTCGCAAGCGGCCGAATCGCTCGCCCATGCCCAGGAGGCCGGTGAGCTCATCACGCACTTCGGCGGCTATCCGTCGCTCGGGATCGGGCCGCTGCTCGACTCGCACAAGAGCGACATCGGCTCCATCCTCGTGGAGTCCCTGCAGGCGGAATCGGCGACGCTCGCGGTGTATCGCGAGCTGCTGCGCTTCGCCGAAGGCAAGTCGGTGCTGCTCGAGGAGTACGCCCGTCGGATGATCTCGGTCGAGGAACTGCACGCGGGCGAGGTCGACAAGATGCTGCGCAGGCCGGGCGACGTGGCCGCCTATCGGACGCACTGAAGCCCATGCCCGGCGTCGTCGCGGATGTCCAAGCCCCGTGGAGGGAGGCTCTTGCGCGCATCGCGTGTTGCCAAAGCCCTCGGCCCTGCCTATAGTCGGCTGACGATGCACCGCAGCATCGCGCCTGCCGGCCGGGGGCGCCATATGCCTTGGGGAGTGAACAAGACGATGTCGCAGCTCGCACCGCTGTCGCGCCGCCTCGCCTGGTACTTCATGCTCGTCGTGCTGCTCGGGCTGGGCGGCTGCGGCTACAACGACTTCCAGCGCCTGGACGAAGAGACCCGGGCAGCCTGGGCCGAGGTGCTCAACCAGTACCAGCGCCGGGCGGATCTCATCCCCAACCTGGTCAACACGGTGAAGGGCGAGGCGGACTTCGAGCAGGAGACCCTGACCCGAGTGATCGAGGCGCGCTCGCGCGCCACCGCCATCCAGGCCACACCGGAGCTGCTCGACAATCCCGAGGCGCTGGCGCGCTTCCAGCAGGCCCAGAGCCAGCTCGGCGGCGCCCTGTCGCGGCTGCTGGCGGTCGCCGAGAGCTACCCGACGCTGCGCACCAACCAGGGCTTCCAGGATCTGCGGGTGCAGCTCGAGGGCACGGAGAACCGCATCACGGTGGCGCGCAACCGCTACATCGAGGCGGTGCAGCGATACAACGTGCTCGCGCGCAGCTTCCCCACCAATCTCACCGCGATGCTCTTCGGCTACGACCCCAAGCCGGGCTTTACCGTGGCCAACGAGGCCGAGCTCGCGCGCCCGCCTGCGGTCGATTTCGGCGCCCCCGCGCGCTGACCCGGGGGAGTCGCGGTGCACTCCATCGCCGCCACACGCGTACCCGGAGCAGTCCCGGCGGGGCTCGTCTGGCGGGTGGTGCTGCTCCTGGCCGCCCTGCTGTGGCAGCCCCCTGCCCTGGCTCAGGGCTTCGAGGCGGTCCCGCCGCTCACCGCCCGCGTCATCGACCGCACCGGCACCCTGAACGCCGCCCAGTTGCAGAGCCTGGAAGCCAAGCTCGAGGCCTTCGAGCGCGAGCGCGGCACCCAGATCGCGGTCCTGATGGTGCCTTCCACCGGCCACGAGGACATCGCGGCCTACGCCTTCCGCGTGGCGGACGAATGGAAGATCGGGCGGCGCGAGATCGGTGACGGCATTCTCGTCGTGGTGGCCAAGAACGATCGCCGCGCGCGCATCGAAGTGGCACGCGCCCTGGAAGGCGCGGTACCCGACCTCGCCGCCTTCCAGATCATCAACCGGGCGATGGCGCCCGCCTTCCGCGAGGGCGACTATGCCGGCGGCCTGCACGCCGCCCTCGACGCGCTGATGGCCCGCATCCGCGGCGAGAACCTCCCCCTGCCCGAGGAGGAGGATGCGCCTGCCGGCGAGCTCTCCACTTTCGAGGGCCTGGGCGCCCTGCTCTTCATGGGCGTGCCGCTCGTCGGCGCGCTCCTGGTCGCGACCCTGGGGCGCAAGCTCGGCGCCCTCGTCACTGCGGGTGGCGCCGGGGGGTTCGCGCTCCTCTTCACCGGCAGCATCCTGCTCGCGCTCATCGCGGTGGTGCTCGCCTTCGTGTTCGTCCTGGCGCTGGGCGTGAGCGGCGGCGGACGCGGCGGCGGACGCGGTCCGCACATCGGCGGCGGGCCGATCATCTGGGGCGGGGGCGGACGGCGCGGCGGCGGATTCGGGGGCGGCGGCTTCCGTTCCGGTGGAGGCGGCAGCTTCGGCGGCGGCGGCGCCTCGGGAGGGTGGTAGCCGTGCTCGGTCGCTTGCGCCTGCTGCGCCACCTCTGGCTCGACGCCTCCGACGCACAGCGCCGGGTGGGCGAGGCCGCGCTCGCGAACCTGGAACGGCGGGTGCGCGAGAGCGAGGCGCGCCACACCGGCGAGATCTGCCTGTGCGTGGAGGCCAGCCTGCCGGTGAGCTACCTGTGGCGCCACGTCCGCTTCGGCGAATCCCTCGAGGAGGTGGTGCGCGAGCGTGCCCTGGCGCTCTTCGGCAAACTGCGGGTGTGGGACACCGAGCTCAACAACGGGGTGCTGATCTACCTGCTGCTGGCCGAGCACCGCATCGAGATCGTGGCCGACCGCGGGCTGGCACGCGCCGTGGCGCCCGACGCCTGGGAGCGGTTGCTGGCGGCGATGCGCGACGACTTCCGCACCGGGCACTACGAGGAGGGCCTCGCCCGCGCCATCGACGCGGTCGGCGCAGCCCTCGAGGCCCATTTCCCGGCCGCGCCGGGCGAAGCCGCCGAACGCGACAATCTCATCCCGGACCGGCCGGTCATCCGCTGACTGCGGCCCGGTTTATCGCCGATCCGCAGCTGCGGCTCCACACGAAGGGTTCAGCGGCGCCCGGGAACCGCCAGCGGCGCATCCACCCGCCCACGCTGCCCCCCGGAATACAGCGTGATGCCGCAGCGCGTGATGCCCTGGAAGGGGGCGATCACCGTCCGCATCTGCCCCGCCAGCAACCCCCGGTTGTTGAGCTTCTGCAGCGACAGCAGCCCCGACGAGGAGTTGACCTCCAGCACCTTCGGCCCGTCCGCCGTGATGGCGATGTCCCAGCCGAGATAACTGAGCTGGGGTAGCCTTCGGGCGCTCTCGATCGCCAGCGCGGCCGCCTCGGTCCAGAAGGGCACGTGGGAGCCGGCCACCTCCACACCGGTGCGATGATGCGCGGTCCGGAAGACCGACCGACCGTCCACGGTATGCACGCCGTGCCCGAGCCTGCCCGTTTCGTGATCGACGAAGAACGCGATTCCGCCCGCGCCTGCGTTGTCGGCCGGTACGTCGCCGTCCCCGAAGCGCAGGATGGAGCCGGTGACCCGGGGCTCGCCCTGGTTCAGGGTCATCACACGCAGGGTGGGACACACGTCGGGCACCACCGCCTCCAGCGCCGGGTGCGGCCGGATCCGGTTCTGCACGATCCATGTCTGATTGGGCGCATAGCCTTCCAGGTGCGCCAGGAGCTCCTCCAACCCGATGCGCTCCCGCGACGGCACCTTGCGCCACACGCCGTCGCCGAGGCGCTCGCCGATGGCGATCGCGCCCCGCCCGAAGGTGCCGGCCGCCGTCTTGAAGAACAGGTGCTCCGCCCGTGTCTGCTCGAGGTGGGCGGCAAGCTCGCCGGCATCGCGAAGCGTGCGCCAGGGCAGGCTCGTGCCTCCGGGCGAGTAGATGGCGACGATCGGAACGGCCTGTATCCCGAGGGCGTCGGCGAGCAGGTGGAAGACGATCTTGTCCCGCGCGAGGGCCTCGTAGCCCGGAATGTTGAAATACCGGTACAGGCGCGGGAGGTCGAACTGGCCGACGTAGTCGCGCTTCTCCTGCCACGTCTTGCTGCGCGAGTGAAGGCCCAGCTCATAGTAGTTCGCGGCCGTCACGCCGTTGAGCGCCTGCAGCAGGTACTGCTCCGCCAGGCGCACCGCGAGCGGCGGCAGGTCCGGATCCTGCCGGGCCCGGTGCTTGGGTATGTCGCGCAGGAATGCACGAAAGATGCTGAGATAACGCCGCAGTGATTCGGCTCGATCCACGATCGACGCGAGCATGGGCTCTCCTCCCTCTCGGCGCGGCGTGCCCCGTCCCGCGCCACCGCCGGGAGGCGCGGGCGGCGCCCTTGGGGTCGTCCGACCGGGCACCCGCCGCTGCGCTTGTTCAGACTCTCAATCGATATAGCACTCCTGGCCGCTTCTTGCCCGCCGACACCGCTCAATGGGCGGAGAGCGGCCCTCCGGAGCGCCAGTAGCGGCCCATCATGGGCTTCACGCTCACGCCGTGGCACACGATGGAGAGCGTCACGACCACCAGCGTCATGTGGATCAGCTCGAGCGCAAGCGCCTGCGGCACGCCCTTCTGGATCACGAACATCAGGTAGTACAGCGAGCCGATTCCGCGCACCCCGAACCAGCCTGCGAGCGCGCGCATGCGCAGCGGCGTGCGCGTGCCGGCCAGGCCCATGAACACGCTCACCGGACGCGCGACGACGAACACGAAGAGGGCGAAGCCCACGGCGCGCCAGCTCCACGAATCGAGGAACAGCGTGCCGCCGATGAGCAGGATGAGCACCAGTTCCGACAGCCGCTCCAGGTGTTCCTTGAACACCAGCGAGCCCTCGCTCACCGTCGCCTGGTGCGCGCGCGGCGCCGGCCGGGGCGAGTCGTCGGCGTCCTCGTCCTCGCACTGCAGGCGGTCCGGCTCGTCGGGATCCGCTCCGAGCAGCCGGAGTTCCGTCTGGCGCAGGGCCAGGGCCGCGAAGAAGACCGCCAGGAAGCCGCCCGCCGCCACGAGCAGGCTCGCGCCGTAGACGATGCCGATCAGCCCCAGGCCGAGGAAGTCGTCCATGAGGTCGTGCCCGGGGCGCCGGCCGCGCAGTCGGTGGCCGAGATGGGCGAGTCCGGCTCCGCCGGCGATACCGATGGCGATGCCGCCCACGCTCGCCCACAGCACGTCCACCAGGGCCCAGCGCAGGCCGAGCTCGCCCAGCTCGTGCAGGCCGAGCAGGCCCAGGCCGAGCATCACGAAGGGAAAGGCGCTGCCGTCGTTCATGCCCGCCTCGCAGGTGAGGGTGAAGCGCAGGCGGTCGCGATCGCCGGGGTGGCGGATCTGGACCTCGGTGGCGAGCACCGGGTCGGTGGGCGCGACGATGGCACCGAGCAGGATCGCCGCGCCGAGGGGAAGCGCGAGCACGTAGTGGGCGAAGCCGGCGACCAGGCCGACCGTCACGGCCATCGAGGCGAAGGCGAGCAGGATCGGGGTGCGCCAGCGGGCGAGCCGCACCGGAACCGGCATCTTGACGCCCGCCGAATAGAGCGAGATGAGGACAGCCGCCTCGGTGAGCACCTCGAGCAGAGCGGACTGCTTCAGGGGATTGAAATGGAAGAGGTGAAGCACCATCGGCCCGACCAGGATCCCCACCGCCAGATAGATGATGGCGGAGGTCACCGGCAGCCGCCGCAGCGCCGGTCCGGTCATCCCCATGGCGAGCAGCAGCCCGCCCACCAGCAGGAACCAGTGCGCGCTACTCATCTATCCTTCCCTTCATTCGGATTTTCCCGTTCGAGGCCGGCCGCGCCCGGCGCGCGACGGCGAGAGGCGCGAGTATCCACGAACTCGCGGCGCGCGGGGCGGTCTTTTCGCGCTGTTACGAGTCGGCGGCGTCGGTGGCGGTCCGGCCGAGGGTCTCGAAGAAACGGATGGCGTCTCGCCCGGCGCTCTTCGCCGCATACATCGCGACGTCGGCCCGCCGGATCACCTCGTCGCGACTCTCCCCCTCGCCCTGGAAGAGGCAGATCCCGATGCTCACCGTGCAGCGGTGGACCGTCGCCGCACCGCCGCTCGACGCCGGGCCGAGCACGTAAGGCTCGCCGAGCACGCTCCGGATCTTCTCCGCCACTGCGTACGCCACGACCCTGGCGCCGGCCTCGCCCTTCCCGTTCGCCGCGAGGTCGTGGAGGATGACCACGAACTCGTCGCCGCCCAGCCGCGCCACCGTGTCGCTCGCGCGCACGCACTGGGAAAGGCGTCGCGCCACCTTCACCAGGAGCGCGTCGCCCATCACGTGGCCCTCGCGGTCGTTGAGGCTCTTGAACTGGTCGAGATCGAGGAAGAGTAGCGCGCCGAAGCTGCCGGCGCGGGCTGCGGCCGCCATCGCCTGGTCGAGCCGGTCGTGGAAGAGCCGCCGGTTGGGCAGCCCGGTGAGGGGGTCGTAGAAGGCCAGACGGTGGATGCGCTCTTCCGAGAGCTTGTGCTCGGTGATGTCGGTGAATGTGCCAACGTAGTGGGTGATTCGCCCCTCCGGGTCGCGCACCGCGGTGATGGTGGCCCACTCGGCGTAAAGCTCGCCGCTCCTGCGCCGATTCCAGATCTCTCCGCGCCAGTAGCCGTCGCGCCCGAGCGCCGCCCACATCCCGTTGTAGAACGCGGCGTCGTGGCGTCCGGACTTGAGCATCGAGGGCGTGCGGCCGACCGCCTCGGCCTCGGTATACCCGGTGATTGCGGTGAAGGCCCGGTTCACCCGCACGATGACACGCTCCGCATCGGTGATGAGGATGCCTTCCTGGCTCTCGAAGGTGACCGCCGCGATGCGCAGCTCGGCCTCCATCGCCTTGGCCGCAGTGACGTCGGTGATGGCGCCCGACCAGACGATGGCCCCGTCCTCGGCCGCCTCGGGCTGGGCGTCCACATGCAGCCACTTCAACGCTGCGCCGGGCGGGCAGATGCGGAACTCCACCCGCCAGGGTTCCAGGCGCTCGGCCGATGCGGCGAGCGAGCCGAGAAAACGCGCCTCGTCCTGGGGATGTAGCAAGGCACGCAAGCGCCCCGCATCATCCTGCACCTCCTCGGGACTCATGCCGAAGAGCTCGCGCACCGCATCGCTCGCGAACACGAAGTGGCCCCCTGCCGAACCATCGCGGCGGTACTGGAAGACCACGCCGGGGACGCGCGCGACGATCTTTCGCAGGCGCGCGTTGGCGAGGTGCTCGGCAGCCCTCGCCTCTTCGGCGACGATGACCTCGAGCAGGCCGTTGAAGGCGCGCGCCAGCTCGCCGATCTCGTCCTCCCGGCGGATGGGCAGCGGCTCGCGCGCGAGCGTCCCGTCGCGCATGCGAGCGAGGCGCGTGGCCGCCTCGGTGAGCGGACCGAGCTCGCGACGCAGCCACCAGGCGGCCACCGCGCCGGCGACCAGGCTCAGCACCAGCGAGATCGCAGCCAGCCGCGTCCGCATGGCGCGAATCGGCGCGAAGGCCTCTTCGGTCGGCAGCACCGACTGCATCAGCCAGCCGGTCGTGGGAATGCGGCGGCTCGACGAAAGCTCGACCACACCACGCGAGGAACGCGCGATGCCCGATCCGTCGTAGCCGTCGATATAGCTGTCGTAGACCGGGTTCACGCCGCGCGGCGGACCGTTCTTGAGCAAGCGCGTCTTGTCCGAGGAGGCGACGAACAGGCGCCTGCGCGGCGCGGTCACGAGGAAATCTCCCGTCCGGCCGAACTTGGCGGTGCTGATCTCGTCGAGAAAGTTGGGACGGGCGAGGTTGGTCGCACCCACCACCAGGCCCGCTACGCCGCCTTCTGCATCCCGCACGGGAACTGCCATCGCAACCACCGGCTGGCCGGTGCGCAGGCCGATGAGCGGGTCCGAGACGATCGCGACACCACCCGCGAAGGCCTCTCGGATGAAAGGGACCTCATGGTAGTCCACCCCGCCGCGATCGAGCGCGGCCGGTACGCTCGCCACCGCGACGCCGCGGCCGTCGAGCACGAAAATGCCCCAGTTGAACAGCTGCATCACGCCGACCTGCTGCTCCAGCTGGCCCTGCAGCGCCGCCCCGTCGCCGATCGTCGCCGGCGTCGTGGCGAGGGCCAGGGCCTCCAACGCAGCCAGGCGCTCGCGCAGCGAGCGGTCCACCTGCTGGGCCATCAGGGACACGACCGAGTATTGCTGCGCCGAGATCGTTGCCTCCATATCCCGCCGCAACGTCTGTCCGATGGAGAAGGTCGCCATCCACAGGACGACGATGACCGCCGCCAACACACCCAGAATGATGCGCGTGCGCAACGAGCGCCGACTCAACCAGGAAGAGCGGGCTGCCGGCATGATGGCGTTTCCGTCCTTTCCCCGCGCAAGGACCGGTCACGGAGCACTCCGCGAGGAACCGGGTGCATGTCGCGCGCAACACCGCGCACGCCGTCACGGCTGGCTCAATTATTTGTCAAGCACCGCCGGCCGGCTTGAGGAAAGTCAACCTGCGGGCCGATAACCCTTCCCGCCGAATGCGCAGCGTGACGCAAGTCTCGCCCGGATCAACCGGCCGCTGGCTCGCCCGCACCCATCGGCAGCCGGCACCGACAGTTCGGATAAAGCCGACACCCCCAGAAAAGCCCTTCCTCGGTCCGGCGCGCGACGAGCTTCACGCCGCAGTTGGGACAGGTCGGCACGGTCCAGTCGCCTTCGGTGGCGAACTCCAGCAGACGCGCCGAGGCCTCCGCCGGCAGCCGCCGCAGCATGGCCAGAAAGAGGCGACCGTCGAGCAGGACGATGCGCTGTTCGGCCGCGTACGCCCTCGCCTGCCCGGTGAAGCCGCCCGGCGCCATGAAGAAGGCCTTGTCGACCGCTTCCCGCCCCATGAGCTCGTGCAGCCGGCGCACCGGCCCCTCGCCTACCGGTTCGTTCTGCGCCCGGCACTGAACGATGGCCGTTATGCGTGCGGGATCGGCCGCATCCTGGAAAAGATGGATGTCGACGCCCCCCTCCGGCCCCAGCGGCGTGGTCAGCGCGCGTATGCCCTTTTCGCGATAGAAGGCGCAGCACAGATCCTCGAAGCGCTTCCACTCCATGCGCCGGAGGACATCGATCGACCATTCCCGCGGCGGCTCCGACGAGTCGGGACACCCGCCCGAGGGATCCGCGTCGCGAGCCGGCTCGGTCTCGGGCCCGGCGCCCTCCGCACCGGCACGGGAACCGGACTCGTCGCCCCCAGCCTCCTTGCCGCCGATGCGTCGGACGACGGCAACCGCACCGAACACCAGCGCGAAGAACCACGCGAACGGCACCGCGGCCTTGATCACGACGGCGAGCACCGAGTCCTGCCCGCCCACGAGCGGAACGATCAGATAGACGAGCAGCAGCGGTACGGTGGCCACCAGGGCGGGAACCCTCCAGTCGCCCTGCAGGACGGTGCCCAGGGGCTGATCCGGGTTGCGCTTGCGGAAAGGGTACATACTCGAGTCGCGCCGCACCCATGAGAGGGCGAGGCTTGCAGACAGCATGAAGAAGACCGCGAGATATTACGTCCGCAATTCGATCGCCGCATAACAATTCGGTCACACGTGCCTGCCTGGCGCCGCCGCCCCGCGCACCGGCATGGCTTCGACAGCGCCGGGCCGGGCACCCCTCACTGGGGCGGCGAGTACCCGCTCGCCTCGTAGATGCGCTCGACGAGGGCCCTGGGGATGCGCCCCTGCGCCTCCTCGTGAACCGGCGCCAGGGCGAGGCGCCATGCGAGCTTCTCTTCGGGGGTGAGCTCGATCACCCGGGTGCGCCCGGAGGCTTTCACCGCCTCGATGGCTGCACGATTGTCCTCGAGCGCCGCCTCGTTGGCGTAGGCGGTGGCCTCGCGCATCGCCTGCTCCAGGACGGTGCGCAAGGCCGGCGGCAGCCCTTCCCAGAACTTGCGGTTCGCCAGCACCGCGTAGCCCAGCCAACCGTGATCGGTGAGCGTCAGGTGGCTTTGGGCGAGGTGCATGTTCTGCGTGTAGAAGTTGGAAGGCGGATTCTCCGTCCCGTTCACCACCCCCGTCCGCAGGGAAGTGTAGACCTCGCTGAAATCGATCGTCAGCGGACGTGCGCCGAGGGCCTTCATCTGTGCCTCCAGCACCCTGGAGGGCTGGATGCGCATGACCAGGCCCTCCACGTCCTGTGGACGCCGCAGCAGCCTGTCGGCGCTCATCTGCTTGAAGCCGTTGTCCCAGAAGGCGAGCCCGATCACGCCATGCTCCGCCATCCCGTCGAGCAGTTCCCTGCCTATCGGCCCCTGGGTCACGCGATGCACCGCCGCGACGTCGGGAAACAGGTAGGGCAGATCGAAGACCTCGAACTCGGTTCGGCGCAGCACCTTGATCTTCGACAGCGAGGGCGCCAGCATCTCCACGTGGCCTGCCTGCAGCGCGGCCATCTCGTCGCGGTCGCCGTAGAGCCGGCTGTTCGGATAGACCTCGACGCGCACCAGCCCGCCGCTGCGTTCGGCGACGAGCTGCGCGAAGTGCTCGGCTGCGCGTCCCTTGGGTGCGTCCTGGGCCACTACGTGGCTGAAGCGAATCACGATCGGATCGGCCGCAGCCGCGGAAAGCGGAGCTGCCGCCAGCAGCGCCGCCACGAGAAAGCCGATAAGCGCTCTCATGATCGGTCCCTCCGTCAGTTGCCCCGACTTCAATCTAGCACCGCGGGGAGCGCGCGCCAGTTGCGGCGTCCGGCTGCGTGGGAGGATCTGCATGGCGCCACCGAGGGCGCAGCTCGATGTCGGATTTTCTTACAAATTCGCTATTGCGAAAGCCGCCCCGTTCCCGCCTGTGGGTGAGATTCCCCGGCCCGGCAAGGGCTTCCGCCCCAGGGTATGCTAATTGCTTAGCATGCCCTCACGCGCTTCGACGCGTCACCTCGATTTCTGGAGTTTCTGGACCATGACTCGTGCCCTGCTTCTCATCGTCGCCTTCTGCTGCGGAAGCCCTACCCTCGCGTATGCCGGATACACCTCACTGTTCGCCTTCGGCGACAGCCTCATGGACAGCGGCAACGCCTTCGCCATAAGCGGCGGCACCTGGCCGCCTTCGCCCCCCTACGCACAGCGCTTCTCGAACGGCCCGGTCGCCGTCGAATACCTGGCCGGCCACCTCGGCATACCGCTCGCCCCCTCCGAACTCGGCGGGACGAACTACGCGGTGGGCGGCGCCACCACCGGCACCCGCAACTACAGCTTCGAAATCGGCGATCCCCCCGGCCTGCCTGCGACGCTGGAGAACACCGGCCTCCTCACCCAGGTCGGCAGCTTCACCGCCGCTCCGCCGAGTTTCGATCCGGCCACCTCGCTCTTCATGGTGTGGGCCGGGTCGAACGACTTCTTCCTCGCATTCGCGGAGGGCGAGAATCTCGCGACCACTCTGGAGAACGCGGTGACCAACATCGCGACGGCCGTGGGGCTGCTCGCCGCGGCAGGCGGCGACGACCTGCTGGTGCTCAACATGCCCAACCTCGCCCTGACGCCGTTCGGGCTCGCCCAGAGCCCGGAGGTGCAGGCCGCGATGGCGGCCGTGTCCATCGCCTTCAACGCGGCCCTGGCGGAGGCGCTCGACGCGGTACGCGACGACGCCCTCATCGACCTGATGATGTTCGACGTGGCAGGCCTGGTGGAAAGCCTCGCCGCCGACCCGGCCGCGTTCGGCTTCACCAACGTCACCGAGCCCTGCATCGCGGCCGGTCCCGCGGTGGTCGCGGCCGGCTGCCCGGGCTTTCTCTTCTTCGACGAGGTCCATCCCACGACTGCGGCCCATAGCCTGCTGGGCGGCCTGCTGTTCGCCCAACTGCCTCAACAGGTGCCCGAGCCGGCCGCATGGTCGCTGCTGGTGCTCGCCCTGGCGGCCGCCTGGGCCACCACCGGACGGCGGCGGCGCAGCACCCCCCGCCTCGCTTGAGACGTCCCTACCGTCTTCCGGCAGGCGCCTTGGGCGTCCTGCCCGCCGACGGCGGCCGCCCCGATCAGGCCGCGGCCTTCAGCCAGTCGCGCAAGAGCTCGGTCACCCGCTGGGGTTGATCGAGCGGCGAGAGATGTCCGCAGGCGTCGATGATCTCCAGGCGGGCACCAGGAACGCGGGCGGCGATCTCTTCGTGGACATCGGGCGGGGTGATGATGTCCTCCCGCCCGCACAGGACCAGCGTCGGACAGCGGATGGCCGCCAGCGACGGCCGGCTGTCGATGCGCCCGATGATCGCGCGCTGCTGGCGAAGAAACACCTCCTTGCCGAGGCTCGACGCCATGGACTGGATCACGCCGCGCACCTCTGGCGCATCCACCCGGTCCGGATGCGACAGCCGCGGCAGGAGACGCTCGACGACTGCCGGGAAGTCCGTCTCGGCCAGCGCCATCAGTTCGTGGCGCGCCACGGTGGTCTCGCGGGTATCGGGGCGCGCGCTGGTGTCGAGCAGCGCGAGCGCGAGAACACGCTCGGGCGCCTGGCGCATGATCTCCATCGCCACGTAGCCGCCCATCGACAGGCCGGCCAATGCGAAGCGCTCGCCGGGTGCCTGGGCGAGCGCATCCCGGGCCAGCGCGGCGATCGTATCCGAGCGGGTCAGATCGGCGACCTCGACCCGCGCCATCTCCGACAGCACCGCGACCTGCTGCTCGAAGAGCGAGGCATCGTTGAGCAGCCCCGGCAGAAACAGCAGATTCGTTCTTTCCATCTCGCGCACCTCCCCTGGCGTTGGCATTCCAACCAGTGACTGGGCCGGACCATTCGAGTTCATGAATCGCTCGCCCTGAACCGGGCCGCGCCTCCGGTATCATCCCGGATCCGAAGCCACGAGTCCCCTGCACCCATGCCCCGTATCCAGATCGACTTGCCCGAGCGGTTTCCCTTCAGCACCGAGTTGCAGATCTACCAGAGCCACATCAACGAAGCGGGTCACCTGGACAACGCCCAACTGCTCACCCTCGTATCGGAGGCGCGGGAGCGCTTCTTCGCCGCGCTGGACATGAAGCAGACGCAGGTCGAGGGCTCGGTGGGGATCGTCATCGCCGACGCCGCGGTCCAGTACCTCTCCGAGGCCTTCCACGGCGAAACCCTGGTGTTCGAGATGGCCGCGGCCGACTTCAACAAGTACGGCTGCGATCTGGCCTATCGCGTCCGTGAGCGGGCCACCGGCCGCGACGTCGCCCGCGGCAAGACCGGGATCGTCTTCTTCGACTATGCCGCGCGCAAGATCGCGCCGGTACCGGGCAGCTTCAGGGAGAAGGTGGGCCCGTGAAGGGCCGCCGGGCAGGCCCTGCGGCGGCTCAGCGTGGATCCAGCCGCAGGATGCGCCCCTCGCTCTCGTCGAGCAGGTAGAGCTTCCCGTCCGGCCCCTGGCGCACATCGCGGATGCGCTTGCCGAGCTCGGTGAGGAGCCGCTCCTCGCGCACCACCCGGTCGCCGTCGAGCTCGAGCCGCACCAGCATGCTTCCGCGCAGAGCACCGACGAAGAGGTCGCCCTTCCACTGCGGATACGCGCCGCCGGTGTAGAAAGCCATGCCGGACGGCGCGATGGAGGGCGTCCACTGGTGGCGCGGCGGCTCCACGTCGGCGCGCTCGGTCCCCTCGCCGATCTTGAACCCCGTCACGTATTCGCGCCCGAAGGTGATGACGGGCCAGCCGTAGTTTCGGCCCCCAAGGACGCGATTCACCTCGTCGCCGCCCTGCGGCCCGTGCTCGTGGGCCCACAACACACCGGTCGCCGGGTGCAGCGCCGCGCCCTGCACGTTGCGGTGGCCGTACGACCAGATCTCCGGCTGCACGCCCGCGCGCCCTACGAAGGGATTGTCCGGCGGGACGCTGCCGTCGGGCCGGATGCGCACCACCTTGCCCAAATGGCTGTCCAGCACCTGCGCGCGGGCGCGATGCGTGTAGCGGTCGCCGAGCGTCACGTAGAGCGTGCCGTCGCGGGCAAAGACCAGGCGCGAGCCCCAGTGGTTGTTGCTCGGCGGATCTTCGTTCTGCGCGAAGATCACCCGCAGGTCGGTCAGCCTCGACCGCTCGACATCGAGCCGCGCGCGCGCCACCGCCGTGCGCGCCCCCACGCCGGTGGGCTGAGCGAAGGAGAAGAAGATGCTCCCGTCGCGAGCGTAATCCGGTCCGAGCACCACATCGAGCAATCCCCCCTGGCCACGCGCGTGGACCTCCGGCAGACCGGCGATCGGCTCCGAGACCTCGCCGGAGGTCGACACGATTCGCATCCGTCCCGGCCGCTCGGCGACCAGCATCCGCCCATCGGGCAGAAAAGCGAGCGACCACGGGGTCTGCAGTCCCCGCGCGACGGTCGTCACTTCGAGCGGCCCCGCCGCCGAACGCACGGCAGCAGTCTCTCCCGCCAGTCCGCGGCCCGCTCCCAGGGCGAGGCAGGCCGCCGCCGCTATCGCGGCGATCGTTCGCATAGTCATCCCCATCCTCCTCCGGCAATTTCGCCTTCCGGCCCCCTGGCCAGCTCAACGTCATTGATCATGCCTGCCGCTCGCGCGTTCCGCGAACGGCGATTCGGGTTTCCCCCAGGCCCCGGATGCGGCGACAATGGCGCCCCATCCATTCCTCGCCGCGCCACTGCGGACTCTGCCGATGAAACTGGTCGCCGCCATTGCCGCGCTCGTCCTCGCCGCGATCCTCGCCCCTCTCCTCTTTCTCCTGGCGGACGACGATCGGCCGCCGGCACCCGAGACCGGCCTGCCGTGGCAGGTGGAGCCTCTGCCGGACGGCAACTCCCGCGTGTTCGGACTCACCCTCGGCATGAGCACCCTGAGCGAGGCGCGCGAGCGCCTCGGCCAGGACATGCAGGTGGCCATCGTGGCGGCCCCGGGCCAGGCCGGTTCCCTGGAAGCCTACTTCGAATCCGTCACGCTGGGCTACGTCACCGGGAAGCTCATCCTGACCCTTGAGGCCGCCCCGGACACCGTGGCCGGCATGCGCGAGCGCGCTCCCAAGGCGGAGTACATGGAGAGCACCACGCGCCGCTACAGCCTCGCTGCCGAGGATCTCGCGCTGGCCCATGCCGCGCCCATCCGCGCGCTCACCCTGATCCCCTCGGCCAACCTGGACGAGGAAGTGGTGTTGCAGCGCTTCGGTCCGCCGGCAAAGCGCGTGCGCAGTGCCGAACACATGGAGCATTTCCTCTACCCGGAGATCGGTCTCGATCTCACGCTGGACGCCAAGGGGAAGGAGGTGCTGCAGTACGTCCCGCCCCGCGACTTCGAGCGACTCGCCACCCCGCTCCAGCCCGTCACGCAGTAGCATTGGACCGCACGCTTCTTCCCCCCCGCCGATGACCACGCTCCACCTCCCCGACTTTCTCGTGCTTTGCCTTTGCGCCGACTGGTGCGGCACCTGCCGCAGCTACCGCGGCACCTTCGATGCCGTCGCCGCCGCGCACCCGGAGGCCGGCTTCCACTGGGTGGACGTGGAGGACGACGCCGAATGGTTCGGCGACATCGAAGTGGAGACTTTCCCGACGGTGCTCATCCTGCGCGCCGACACGGTGCTCTTCCTCGGTCCGATGCTGCCGCAGGCGCAGCACCTGGAGCGCACCGTGGAGACGCTGGCGGCCTTGTCCGCGGAAGAAGTGCAACGATACGCCGCGGCCAGCGCCGAGCGCCGAGGCTGGCAGGAGGTGGCCGACGTGCGCACGGCGCTCGCCGGGCGCGCCCGCAGCCGCGGGTGAGGGGCTCCCGCTCCGATGGCCGTCCATCCCGTGGAACGCAAGCGCTGCCTGTCGTGCAACCGCTGGGGCGGCGCGCGCCGCCCGGGCGCGGTACCCGGCACCATCGAGTACGACGAGGACGCCGACAAGGGCCCCTGTGTCGAGGGGCCGTGGCACGGCTCGCTGCGGGGACCGCGCAACGCCTGCGGCCAGTGGGTGCCGTGGATGATGCTGGAAGGCGACGGGGGCTGAGGCGATGCGCGTCATCCTCCGCCCGGCGGTCCTTCGGGCGTCCTTCGCGCTTGCGCTGGTAGTGGTGTTCGTGCTGGCGCTGCTGCCCGCCCCCGACGTCCCGAAGGTCGTCGACTGGCAGGACAAGGTGGAGCACGCAGTGCTCTTCGCGCTGCTGGGGCTGCTCGGCCTGGCGGCATGGGCGCGACACGACAGGGCCGTCGTGCTCGGCCTCGTGGCCCACGGGCTCCTCATGGAGATCGCGCAGTCCCTCACCGCCCACCGCCACGGCGACCCATGGGACTGGGTCGCGGATACGCTCGGCGTCGCCGCTGCCCTGCTTCTCGCGCGGGTTTTCCGGCGGCTTCGCGCGAGCGCTCAATAGTGGGGCGGGATCTCGTCGCGCAGGTCGCGCCGCTCGCCCGGCGCGACCTCGGCGAGCTGGCGCTGCAGCTGAACGATCCGCTGCTGCAGCCGGTCGATCTGTTGCTGCTGGCGATACACGGTGAGGTTGAGCTCCTCCAGCAGATCCTCCGCCAGCGCGATCTTGCTCTCGATGCGGGTCAGTCGGTCTTCCACGGCGCCTCCTTCACTCAACCCGGGATCGGCTCGGCGTGGCCGGCGAGCATCGCCTGCGCCACCGCCTCGGCCACACGAATGCCGTCCACGCCCGCCGACAGGATCCCGCCCGCATAGCCCGCGCCCTCGCCGGCCGGATACAGACCCTTGACGTTCACGCTCTGCAGGTCCTCGCCGCGGGTGATGCGCACCGGCGAGGAGGTACGCGTCTCGACGCCGGTGAGCACCGCATCGGGCATCGAAAAGCCCTTGATCTGCCGCTCGAAGGCGGGCAGCGCCTCGCGAATCGCGGCGATGACGTAGGCCGGCAGGCTGGTGGACAGGTCGCCGAGCTTCACCCCCGGCTTGTAAGAGGGCTCGACTGCCCCCAGCGCGGTGGACGGACGCCCGGCGATGAAGTCGCCCACCAGTTGCCCCGGCGCCTCGTAGGTGCCGCCGCCCAGCTCGAAGGCGCGCGATTCCCACTGACGCTGAAAGTCGATGCCCGCCAGCGGCCCGCCGGGGTAGTCCTCAGGGGTGATACCGACCACGATCCCGGCGTTGGCGTTGCGCTCGTTGCGCGAGTACTGGCTCATGCCGTTGGTGACCACACGGTTGGGCTCGGAAGTCGCCGCCACCACCGTGCCCCCCGGGCACATGCAGAAGCTGTAGACCGCACGCCCGTTCTTCGCGTGATGCACCAGCTTGTAGTCCGCGGCGCCCAGCAGCGGGTTGCCGGCGTTGGGACCGAAGCGTGCCCGGTCGATGAGCGACTGGGGATGCTCGACGCGGAAGCCCACCGAGAAGGGCTTCGCCTCCATGAACACCCCACGCGCGTGCAGCATCTCGAAGGTGTCGCGGGCACTGTGGCCGAGGGCGAGCACCACGTGGTCGGCGCGGATGGTCTCCCCGTCGGCCAGCGTCACGGCGCGCACGTGGCCGTCCTCGATGACGAGGTCGGTCACCCGTGCCTGGAAGCGGATCTCGCCGCCCAGCGCCTGGATCTCGGCCCGCATCTGCTCGACCATGCTCACCAGGCGGAAGGTGCCGATGTGCGGCTTGCTCACGTACAGGATCTCTTCCGGCGCGCCCGCCTTGACGAACTCGGTGAGCACCTTGCGCCCGTAGTGCTTCGGGTCCTTGATCTGGCTGTAGAGCTTGCCGTCGGAGAAGGTGCCCGCCCCGCCCTCGCCGAACTGCACGTTCGACTCCGGATCGAGCACGTTCCTGCGCCACAGGCCCCAGGTGTCCTTGGTTCGCTCGCGCACCGCCTTGCCGCGCTCGAGGATGATCGGACGGAACCCCATCTGCGCCAGCACCAGGCCGGCGAAGATCCCGCAGGGACCGAAGCCGATCACCACCGGACGCTCCGTGAACCCGGCCGGCGCGTGGCCGACGAAACGATAGCGGGTGTCGGGGGCGGGACCGACGTGGGGATCGTCGGCGAAGCGCCGCAGCACGGCCGCCTCGTCGCGCAGCGTGACGTCGACGGTGTAGATCAGCGTGATCGCGCCCCGCTTGCGCGCATCGTAGCCGCGGCGGAACACGCCGAAGTCGACCAGTTCGGCAGGCGCCAGCCGCAGCCGCGCCACGATGGCCGCCCTCAGGGCATCCTCCGGGTGATCGAGCGGGAGCCTCAGTTCAGTGAGTCGCAACATGGCAGTTCCAGTTTCCGGCAAGCAGGGATCGACCCCGTACCGGGATCGGAGGGCGCGATTCTAAACGGGAAGCGTCCGGGGCGCTTTCTATACTGCAATGACAAGCCCAACAATCACCGGAGGAAGCGACCATGTCGGATCACGTGTACAAGCTCGTCGAAATCGTCGGCTCCTCGCCGGTCAGCACCGACGAGGCCATCCGCAACGCCATCGAGCAGGCGAGCAAGTCCCTCCGGCACATGGACTGGTTCGAGGCGACGGAAATCCGCGGCCATCTCGTCGACGGCAAGATCGCGCACTTCCAGGTCAAGCTGAAGGTGGGCTTCCGGCTGGAAAGCTGAGCCGCCACCGCCCTATTCCAGCTCCGGCTCGGGTTCCGGCGGCGGCGCGGGCCGCTCCCGCTCCAGCATCTTCCGGCGCGTCTCGGGCGTCTCCAGGCTGATGCGCCCGAGCGCGCCGCTGCGGTAGTCGGTGAGCAGGATCTGCGCCGCCTTCTCCAGATCCCAGGCGCCGCCCTTGAGCCGGCAGGCGCGCCGGCGCGCCACCGCCTCGATCACCGCGACCCCATCCATCCCTTCCGGCGCGATCCCGTAGCGGGCGGCGAGCAGCTGCGGATAGCGGGCGAGCAGGAGATCGCCGAGAAAGGCCGCCACCTCCTCGTCGATCACCGCGTTGCGCCCGATGGCGTGGCTCGCGGCGAGCATGTAGCCGTCCGAGTCGTGCTCGATCTTCGGCCACATGAGCCCGGGGGTGTCGGTGAGGGTCATATGGCCGCCCAGGTCCAGCGTCTGCTGCGATTTGGTGACCGCCGGCTCGTCGCCCACCTTCGCCACCTTGCGCTTCAGGAGCGCATTCATGAGCGTCGACTTGCCGACGTTGGGGATGCCCATGATCATCATGCGCAGCTGCTTCGTCCCGTCGCTGCGGTGCGGGGCGAGCGCCTGGCACAGCGCCGGCACCCGCGCCACCTCGGCGGGGTTCTTGCACGAGATGGCGACCGCCTTCACGCCCGGCTGCCGGTTGAAGAAATCGAGCCACTCGCGCGTCGCCGCCGGATCGGCGAGATCCGATTTGTTCAGGAGCTTCAGACACGGCCGCTGCCGGAAGCGGCGCAGCTCGTGGATCATCGGGTTGCTGCTCGCCTCGGGCAGGCGCGCATCCACCACCTCGATCACCACGTCGATCATGGCCAGACTCTCCGCCGCCTTGCGGCGGGCGGAGTTCATGTGACCGGGGAACCATTGAATCGCCATGGGGAAATCCGAATCCTTCGAGAAGGCGCGCATTATCGCCTCCTTCGCCCCTCATCTGGTGCAAAATGGCGCCCTTTCCGAGGTAAGACCATGAACCGAGACGATGTGATCACCGCGATGCGGCAGTGGATGGAGAAGGCGGTGATCGGGCTCAATCTGTGTCCGTTCGCCAAGTCGGTCTACGTGAAGAACCAGGTGCGCTTCGTGGTGAGCGATGCGCGCCACGCCGACGCCTTCCTCGAAGAGCTGGACCGCGAGCTGGGTTTTCTCGCCGCAGCCGATCCCCAGGAGGTGGACACCACCCTGCTGATCCACCCGACGCTCTTCCCCGACTTCCTGGACTTCAACGAGATCGCGGGCATCGCCGAGGAAGCGGTGGTCGAGCACGATCTGGAGGGCGTGCTGCAGGTGGCGAGCTTCCACCCGGCCTTCCAGTTCGAGGACACCGAGCCCGACGACATCGCGAACTACACCAACCGCGCGCCATTCCCAACCTTGCACCTGCTGCGCGAGGACAGCATCGCGCGCGCGGTAGCCGCCTACCCCGACGCGGAGCAGATCTACGAGCGCAACATCGAGACCATGGAGAAGCTCGGCATCGAAGGCTGGAAGGCGCTCGGGATTCCCGGCGGAAAGGACGACGCGCAGTGAAGAACACCCGCCGACCGCGCCCGGACCAGTCCGCGCCTGCCGCGAAGCCGGCCGCCACGCTCGATGCCGACATCCGCCCCGGGCAGTCGGTCGAGCTCCTGAAGGAACTGCACATCCTCACCCGCGACGGCAGGCTCAACCAGGACAGCCGGCGCAAGCTCAAGCAGGTCTATCACCTGTACCAGTTCATCGAGCCGCTGCTCGCCGAGGTGATCGAGGCGCGCGGGGATCTGACGCTCGCCGATCACGGCGCCGGCAAGTCCTACCTCGGCTTCATCCTCTACGACCTTTTCCTCAAGCAGCGAGCCGCGGGGCACATCTACGGCATCGAGACGCGGCCCGAGCTGGTGGAGAGCTCGCGCGCCCTCGCCGATCGCCTGGGCTTCGAGCGCATGAGCTTCCTCAACCTGTCGGTGGAGGAGTCGATCCGATCGGCGCAGCTGCCCGCGACCATCGACGTGGTGACCGCGCTCCACGCCTGCAACACCGCCACCGACGACGCCATCCGCTTCGCCCTGGAGAAGCGCGCCCGCTTCATCGTGCTGGTGCCCTGCTGCCAGGCCGAGGTGGCCGCGGCCCTGAGGAAGTACAAGAACGAGTCCTTCGGCCTCACCCCGCTCTCCGAGATCTGGCGCCACCCCATCCACACCCGCGAGTTCGGCAGCCAGCTCACCAACGTGCTGCGCTGCCTGTTGCTCGAGGCCCACGGCTACCGGCTCACGGTGACCGAGCTCGTCGGCTGGGAGCATTCCATGAAGAACGAGCTCATCATCGCCCGGGCGAGCGGCCAGCCGCGCGGCAACGCCCGCGAGCGCGCCGAGCGCATCCTCGCCGAGCTCAACCTCGAAGCGCTGCGCGAGCGCTTCGTGTACTGACGCGACTTGATCCAGGCAAAGGCGGACCCGCGGCCGATTCGCTAGTCTCGACCTTCGACCATCACCGGATCGAGGGTCCCGCCGTGAGCGACATCCCCTTCCCGCTTCTTATCGCCTTCCTCTTCCTGTTCGGCTGCCTCGCGATGCTCCAGTTGCATCGCCGGCAGCAGGACGCGCAGCGCGCGCTGCCCGACCGCGAGGCCTACCTCGCCGCCAACGGGCAGTCCGAGCCCGCCTGCCTCGGATGCGGCAGCCTCCGGACCCGCGAGTTCGGCCTGAACGACGGCGAAGACAACCGCCGCGTGGTCGCCTGCGCGGAGTGCGACCGGCTGATGTACCAGTACCTGCGCACCGAGCCGGACTGAGCGCGAACGATCGCGCGCCTCCCCCGGTCAACGCGGCATCATGCAACCGGGGAGAGGCCGCACCATGAACGTCATTTCCCTGCTCGCCCGCCTTGGCGTGCCCAACCAGCGGCTCGGCGGCGAGCTCGCCGTGCATACGCCGATCGACGGCAGCGAGATCGGCCGCGTTTCCCCTGTCCGAGCTTCCGACCTGGACGCAGCCCTCGCCCGGGCACAGGACGCCTTCCTCGCCTGGCGCCTCGTCCCGGCGCCGCGCCGCGGCGAGCTGGTGCGCCGCTTCGGCGAAGTGCTGCGCCGGCACAAGGCCGAGCTCGGCGAGCTCGTCACGATCGAGTCCGGCAAGATCCGCCAGGAAGGCCTGGGCGAAGTGCAGGAGATGATCGACGTCTGCGACTTCGCCTGCGGCCTGTCGCGCCAGCTCCACGGATTCACCATCGCGAGCGAGCGGCCGGGTCACCGCATGATGGAGCAGTGGCATCCGCTGGGGGTGGTGGGCGTGGTCTCGGCCTTCAACTTCCCGGTGGCGGTATGGGCGTGGAACGCGGCGCTCGCCTGGGTGTGCGGCGACCCGGTGGTGTGGAAGCCCTCGGAGCGCACGCCGCTCACCGCGCTCGCCTGCGCGGCGCTGTTCGATTCCGTGCGCCGCGACTTCGACGAGGCCCCGGCGGACCTCCTCCAGGTGCTCGTGGGCGGGCGCGAGCTCGCCGAGCAGCTCGCCGACGACCGGCGCGTGGCGCTGCTTTCCGCCACCGGCTCCTGCGCCATGGGGCGCGCGCTCGCCCCGCGGGTGGCGGCGCGGCTGGGGAAGAGTCTCCTCGAGCTCGGCGGCAACAACGCCGCGATCGTGTGCCCGAGCGCCGATCTTGCGCTCGCCGAACGCGCCATCCTCTTCGCCGCGGCGGGCACCGCCGGGCAGCGCTGCACCACCCTGCGCCGGCTCATCGTGCACGAATCGGTTCACGAGTCCCTCGTCGAGCGCCTGCGCGCCCTCTACGCCCGCCTGCCGGTGGGCAATCCCCTGGAGGAGGGGACGCTGTCGGGTCCGCTCATCGCCCCTTCCGCCGGCGAGGCGATGGACGCCGCGCTGGCCGAGGCCCGCGACGCGGGTGCCACCGTGTGGGGCGGCGAGAGAGTCGCGGTGCCCGGGTGCGAAGGCGGCTGCTACCGGCGCCCGGCCCTCGTCCTCATGCCGGAACAGAACGCGCTCGTCCGCCGCGAGACCTTCGCCCCCATCCTCTATGTGCTGCGCTACCGCGCGCTCGAAGAAGCGATCGCGCTCCACAACGACGTGCCGCAGGGGCTCGCCTCCTCCATCTTCACCCGCGATCTGCTGGAGGCCGAGCGCTTCCTGTCGGCCGCCGGCAGCGACTGCGGCATCGCCAACGTGAACATCGGCCCCTCGGGCGCCGAGATCGGCGGCGCCTTCGGCGGCGAGAAGGACACCGGCGGCGGCCGCGAGTCCGGCTCCGATGCCTGGAAGAGCTACATGCGCCGCGCCACCTGTACCATCAATTACTCGGACGCCCTGCCGCTCGCGCAGGGCATCCGCTTCGGCCTCGACGAGTGACTCCCGGCGGCACCGTGCCCGCTCCGGCGGGCGCGGGTACTGCCGTTTTTCCAACAAGCGACGGAGACGACGATGAGCAAGAAGATCCTGATGATCTGCGGCGACTACTGCGAGGACTACGAGACCATGGTGCCCTTCCAGGCCCTTGCCGCGGTCGGGCACACGGTGCACGCGGTCTGCCCCGACAAGCGCGCGGGCGAGGCCATCGCCACCGCCATCCACGACTTCGAGGGCCAGCAGACGTACAGCGAGAAGCGCGGCCACAACTTCACGCTCAACGCCACGTTCGACGAGGTGCGCGGCGATGACTACGACGCCCTGGTGATCCCCGGCGGGCGCGGCCCCGAGTACCTGCGCATGAATCCGAAGGTGATCGAGCTGGTGCGCCACTTCTTCTCCGCCGACAAGCCTGTGGCGGCGATCTGCCACGGGGCGCAGCTGCTCGCCGCCGCCAACGTGCTGGAAGGCAAGCGCTGCTCGGCCTATCCCGCCTGCCGCACCGAGGTGGAGCTCGCCCGCGGCCGCTACGCCGAGATCCCGATCGACCAGGCAGTGACCGACGGCAAGCTCGTCACCGCCCCCGCCTGGCCCGCCCACCCGGCCTGGATCGCCCAGTTCCTGGCGGTGCTCGGCACCCGCATCAGCCACTGACCGGCCCCGCCCGTGCCGCACAAGCCCTTCTCCCCCGCCTGCGAGCGCAACCGCGAGCCCATCCTCGCGGTGCTGCGCGAGCACCTCCCCGGCGCCCGGTCGGTGCTCGAGATCGGCAGCGGCACGGGGCAGCACGCGGTCCACTTCGCGCAGCATCTCCCACACCTCGTCTGGCAAACCACGGACTGCCCGGAGATGCTGCCCGGCATCCGGACCTGGCTCGCCGAGGCGGCCCTGCCCAACACGCCGGCCCCGCTCGAGCTGGACGTGAACGAGGACTGGCCCCAGGGCCGCTGGGACGCGGTGTTCACCGCCAACACGCTGCACATCATGGCCTGGGAAGAGGTGGTGCGCTTCTTCCGGCGCCTGCCCGGGGTGATGGCGCCGGGGGCCGCGCTGCTCATCTACGGCCCGTTCAAGTACGGCGGGATCCACACGAGCGCGAGCAACGCCGCCTTCGACCGCTCCCTCGCCGCCGCGGCACCCCACCGCGCGGTGCGCGACTTCGAGGCGGTGGATGCCCTCGCGCGCGAAGCCGGGCTCGGCCTGGTCGAAGACCGCGCCATGCCCGCCAACAACCGCTGCCTGGTCTGGCGCTGATCGTCCTCGCCGCATGCCGCGCGCAAGGCGCTACACTTGCGCGCTTGGCGATTCGTACCATTCCGGCGTGATACTCGAACCCTGGTCCCACGACTGCTCGGCCGGCTTCACCCTGCGCGGCGAGCACTCGCCCCCCTCGGGCAAGCCCGTCATCCACTTCCTCCACGGCAACGGCTTCTGCGGCCTCACCTACGAGCCGATGCTGTCGCTGCTCGCCCGCGACTTCGACCTTTTCCTGTGCGACATGCAGGGGCACGGCGACAGCGATCACGGCGGCCGCTTCCACGGCTGGAACCGCAGCGCCGAGCTTGCCCTCGAGGCCTGGCAGGCCCACGCCGGGCTGTTCGATTCTGCGCCGATCTTCGCGGTCGGCCACAGCTTCGGCGGCGTCATCACGGCGCTCATGCTGGCCCGGGCGCCGAAGCGGTTCGCCCGCGCCGTGCTGCTCGACCCGGTGCTGTTCACGCCCGCCATGATCGGGCTGATGGCGCTCTCCGACGTGGTCGGGCTGTACTCGCGCAACGCGCTGGCCCAGCGCGCGCGCAAGCGCCGGCGCCACTGGCCGAGCCGGCAGGCGGCTTACACCGGACTGCACGGACGCGGGATGTTCAAGGGCTGGACCGACGAGGCGCTGTGGGCCTATGTGGACCACGCGCTGAAGCCGGACAGCGACGGCGGCGTGGAGCTGAAGTGCGCGCCGACCCGTGAGGCCGAGATCTTCAGCTCCTTTCCGCGCCGGCTTTGGTCATCGCTCGAGCGCGTCGCCACCCCCACCCTGTTGGCCTACGGCGAGAAGACCTACCCCTTCGTGCCCCGCGCGGCCGCCCGCTGGCACGAGTCCAACCCGGCGGTGAACATCCGCGAGGTGCCCGGCGGGCACTGCTTCATGCAGGAAGACCCGGCCGCGAGCGCGAAGCTGGTCGCGGAGTTCCTCCGCGGGGCCTAGCGTGTTCAGCGCTCGGGGGCGCCCGCCTCGGCCGCCACGCTCGCGGCGCTCGGTGCACGGGTGACCAGCAACTGGTCGATGCGGTAGTTGTCGATGTCGACCACCTCGAAGGTGTAGCCGGCGTAGACCACGGAGTCGGTGCGCTTGGGCACCTTGCGCAGCATATACATCATGAAGCCGGCCATCGTCTCGTAGTTCTCGCTGCCCTCGAAGGAGTCGATGCCGAGGGCGTGCATCACGTCCTCGACCGGGGTGATGCCGTCGATGAGCCAGGAGGCCTCGTCGCGCTTCACGATGAGCTCCTCCTGCAACGTGCTGCCGAGATCGCCCATCACCGTGTTCATGACGTCCTGCAGGGTGAGCAGGCCCACGATGAGCGCGTACTCGTTCACGATCATCGCGAAATCCTCGCGGGCCGCGCGGAAGCGCTCCAGCGCCTCGAAGAGGGTGAGGGTGTCGGGGATCACCAGCGCGGTGCGGACAACGGGATCGGCGCGCAGGGACAGCTTCTGGCCGGAGAGGATGCGGGCGAGGATGTCCTTGGAGTCTACGTAGCCTACCACCTTGTCGATCGCCCCTTCGCACACCGGGAACTTGCCGTGGGGCTCGCGCGCGAGCTTGGCGCGCACGCTTTCCTCGCTCTCGTTCAGGGTGAAGTAGACGATGCTCTCCCGCGGCGTCATGGCCGAGGGCACGGTGCGCGCGTCGAGTTCGAACACGTTGGCGATGAGCTGGCGTTCCTGCTTGAGCAGCGCTCCGGCCTGGGCGCCCGCGTCCGCCATGGCGACGATGTCGTCGGAGGTGATGTCCTCCGGGCGCACGCTGGGCAGCTTCAGGAGCTGAAAGAGCCGGTTGGCGAGCCCGTCGAACACCCACACCAGAGGGGCACAAGCGGTGACGAGCCATTGCATCGGCGTCACTACCGCGACCGCGACGCGCTCGGGCGCGATCATTCCGAGGCGCTTGGGCACCAGGTCGGCGAACAGCACGAAGAGCGAGGTCACCAGCGCGAAGGAGAGCACGAAGCTCGCCGACTCGAGGTGGGGGCCGGTGTAGAACAGCCCGATGAGCTGCGCGAAGGCCGGCGAGAGCGCCGACTCGCCGACGATGCCGCCGAGGATGGCGATCGCGTTGAGGCCGATCTGCACCACCGTGAAGAAATGGCCGGGGTTTTCCTGCAGCGCGAGCACCCGCTCGGCGGCGGTGTCGCCGTGCTGGGCCATGACCCGAAGCCGGATCTTGCGCGAGGCTGCGAGCGAGATCTCCGAAATGGAGAAGAAGGCGGACACTCCGATCAGGAGTGCGATGACGAGAAACTGATTGGTGAGATCCACGATGCCGGCTCCGACACGACGGGGCGCCGAGCGCCCCGCGATCGGCATATTCTACCGGTTCGTCGGAAGAAGCCTCACCGGCTCCGCCAGCACCGTGTCGCGGCCGTTCGTCATCCACACCTGCCCGTCCTGGATGGTGCACTGCAGCCGCATGGTGCGCTCGGTGAGCGTCGTGAGCGCCTCGGCGGTGTCGGCGGGCAGATTCAGCACGGTCAGATTGGGCAGGCGCACCAGCTTGTCGCGGATGCCGTTCCACCACACGTCGGCCGCCCGCCCGTAGCTCAGCACCACCACCCGCTCCGCGCGCGCGCAGGCCTTGCGGATCCATTTCTCGTCAGGCTGGCCGACGTCGATCCAGTCCTCGATGGCGCCGGTGAGATCCTTGCGCCACAGGTCCGGCTCGTCGTCGACGCACAGCCCCTTGCCGAAACCGAGGCCTTCCTGTGCATGGAGCGCGAAGGCGAGCAGCCGCACCATCATGCGCTCGTCGGTCTCCGACGGATGCCGAGCCAGGGTCAGGGAGTGGTCGGCGTAATAGTTGCGGTCCATATCCGCGATGGCCAGGTCGGCCTTGTAGATCGTCGCCTTGAGCGCCACGGTCCGCTCCCGCTCAGGAGGGCCGGGTCGAGGCGTTGCGGCTCGCCTGCTGCCAGGCGATCACCGCACCGCTCGCATGGGCCATGATGCGGTCGCGCATGTCCGGTGCGAGTTGGCCGGAAACGGCCGCGAACAGGGTCTGGTTGGTCTCCTGCGCCAGGCCCTCGCCCGCCAGCCCATGAGCGACGCACTGGATCTGGATGTTCGCGAGGGTATCTGCCACCAGGCGCCAGCCGAGCTCCGGCATGGTCTCGATCAGGGCGAGCAGCATGCCGCCGAGCCGGGCGAGGATGGCCTCGGCCTGCTCGCGCTCCTCGCTCGCGATCATGGCGTGCCACAGGGCGAGATGGATGCCGCGGCGCACGTCGATCTTGAAGTCGATGGCGTTGCCTTCGGCCGCGTCGATCGCCGCGAACTGCCGCTGCAGCCGCGCCTCGGCCTGGGGGTCCAGCCCGGTGCGCAGCGCGCCGAGGAGCTCGGACAGCCCGGGAATGGCCTGCAGGCCGAATGCCTGGCTGTAGGCGAGCCCCCACTGATCGAGCCCGGCCATGAGCAGTGCGAGCCGCAGGGCCTGCGCGTCGCTGTCGTCCGCGCCCCGGCTCCAGTCGCCCAGGTCCGAAGCCAGCTCTCCCACGCCGCGCGCCCGCCCGGAGTCGTCCTCGGACAGCGTGAGCCGGAACACTCGCGCGAACGTGTCCTGCGCGATGCGGGCCGCCTGTTTCTGCTCGGAGGCGTCGGCGAGCATCGCGAGTCCGTCGGGCGGAATGGAAACCGGTGTGGAAGCGGAACCGGGAGAAGTCATCGGCAGTCGTCCGGATAAAGGTCGGTATTGTGACCGCCACACCGGTCCAGGGCAAACGTGGGATCCCGGTATTTTGCTGCGGCGCACGGTACCTGCTTGTGCAATCGCCGATTCCTGACAGAATGGGCCACTCGCCCCAGCCCCGGACAAGCCATGACCGCCCGCCCCTTCCAGGATCTTACGCCCGACTCGATCCTCGACGCCCTCGAAAGCGTCGGGCTCGTACCCGACGGCCGGATGCTCGCGCTAAACAGCTACGAGAACCGGGTCTATCAGGTCGGAATCGAGGACGGTCCGATGCGCGTGGTGAAATTCTACCGACCGAACCGCTGGTCCGACGCGGCGATTGCCGAGGAGCACGCCTTCGTCGCCGAGCTCGCCGAGCGGGAGATCCCGGTGGTGGCCCCGCTCGCCATCGGCGGCAGCACCCTGCACGAGTTGGCAGGCCTGCGCTTCGCCGTCTTCCCGCGGGTAGGCGGCCGCGCCCCGGAGCTTTCGGACCCCGACACCCTGGAATGGATGGGCCGCTTCCTCGGCCGCATCCACGCGGTGGGTGCGCTCGCCCCCTACCGCGAGCGCCCGACGCTGGACATCGCGAGCTTCGGCGAAGCTTCCCGGGATTGGCTCCTCGAGCACGACTTCATCCCCGCGGACCTGCTCCCGGCCTGGGGCAGCACGGTGGACCAGGCGCTGGACGGCGTGCGCCGCGCCTTCGACCGGGCGGGCGACGTGACGCATCTGCGCCTGCATGGCGACTGTCACGGCGGCAACGTGCTGTGGCACGACGGTCCGCAGTTCGTGGACTTCGACGACAGCCGGATGGGACCGGCGGTCCAGGATCTGTGGATGCTGCTTTCCGGCGATCGCATCGAGATGAGCCGCCAGCTCGCAGACCTGCTGGCCGGCTACGAGGACTTCCACGAGTTCTCCCCGCGCGAGTTGCACTTGGTGGAGGCCTTGCGGACCCTGCGCCTCATCCACTACTCGGCGTGGATCGCGCGACGCTGGGACGACCCCGCCTTTCCCGCCGCCTTTCCCTGGTTCAACACCCAGCGCTACTGGCAGGACCGGGTGCTGGAGCTGCGCGAGCAGATTGCGCTGATGGACGAGCCGCCCCTGTGGGCGACGTGATCCGGGCGCGCCGCCGCTCCCGGATTCCGTAGCACTCCATCCGGGCTACAGGGACGGCGCGACGTGGCATCGTACGGATTCCCCGAGGAGTCGAAGGCGCGACGGCGCGTAGCCTGGATGGAGCCCCAGCGGAATCCGGGTCAGGCCCGGGGCCGCTCCGGGACTAGGCGCGACGCATGAGTGAAGCCGGCTCGGTAAGGGGCACCGCCACGCCTTCGCGGAAGCCGTCGAGCATGCGCCGCAGCGCGCCCGCGTCTTCCTCGGTGAAGCCGCGCTTGAAGTCGGTGAGCACCAGCCGGGAACGGGTCAGCCAGTTGCCGGGTGCGTCGTCGATCGCGCACCAGGCCGCGGTGGCGACATCGGGCACGTGCTGGGACAGCCACAGCAAGGCCTCGCGCTCGCGCATCCCGTGCAGGTCGGAGCCCCGCTTGGGCAGCATGTGCGGCGTCGCGCCGGCGACCCGCGGGCGCAGGTCTTCGGAGAAGCGGCTCACCAGCTTGGCGAGCGAGAACAGCATGCGCCAGTCCGAGGCGATGACCACCCTCGTCTCAGGATAATCGCGCAGCACGGCCTCGATGAGCGGCAGGCAGCGGAAGTCCTCCACCTCGCCCCAGGGGTGGGTCACGCCATCGAAATCCATGAAGACAAAAACCGTCTGGTGCATCTGTCGCTCGTCGGGGGCCGGGCGTCGCGCCCGGCTTCTAGAATGCTGCATTGCGACATATACTGCAAGCGTTAACCGTTACCGGAATATCGGTACTCCCTGATTCTCCTATACTTTCAGGCCGGATCATCGCTTGTCGCCTATGCGGCAGCGCAGCTTTTCCCTTCAGGAGCCCTCATGAATCCCATCGTCAACCTCACCGGCAAGGTCGGTCTCATCACCGGCATCGCCAACGAGAAGTCCATCTCTACCGGCGTCGCCGAAGCCTGCGCCGAAGCCGGCGCGACCCTCGTCGTCACCTACCAGAACGACAAGACGCGCGCCTTCATCGAGCCCGTGATCAACCGCCTCGGCGTTAAGGACGCCTACCTCATGGACGTGACCCGTCCCGAGACCGTGAGCGAGGTGGTCGACCGCATCGCCGCCACCCACGGCAAGCTCGACTTCGCCATCCACAGCATGGCTTTCGCCAAGCGCGACGACCTGCACGGCCGCGTCGTGGACACCTCGCCGGACGGCTTCGCCCTCGCCATGGACGTGTCCACCCACTCCTTCGTTCGCCTGGCGAAGGCGGTGGAGCCGCTCATGGAAAGCGCGGGCGGCGGCTCGCTGGTGACCATGACCTACCTGGGCAGCGAGAAGGTCATCCCCCACTACGGCGTGATGGGCCTGTGCAAGGCGGCCCTCGAGGCGGCCACCCGCTACATGGCCTTCGAGCTCGGCGCCAAGAACATCCGCGTCAACGCCGTCTCCCCCGGCCCCCTCATGACCCGCGCCGCCTCCGGCATCGCCGGCTTCGACGGGCTGATGGCCGCGGCCGTGGAGCGCTCCCCGATGCACGCCCTGGTCACGCCGGAGGACATCGGTGCGCTGACGGCCTTCCTCGTCTCCGACGCGGGGCGGCTCATCACCGGCGGCGTGCACTTCGTCGACGCCGGCTACAACGTAATGGGCTGACGCCCACCGCGGACGTCTTCCGTGATCGATCTGGCCGAAGCGCGCGCGCAACTGGGGCGGCAATGCGTGGTCCTCCCGGACCCGGTGCCGTCCCATCCGCTGCTCGACGGCAGGCCCGAGATCGCGCGCGGCGAGTACAGCATCGTGCTCGACAAGGGCGACGGCGAGCGGGTGTACAAGGTGGTGAGCTCGCCGGCCGACTATTTCCTGCACACGGCCGACGACCGTCCGCTCGGCCCGCACTTTCCCATCGTCCACGCCGACCACGGCATCATCGGCCGGGCGAGCTCGGGCTATCCCTTCCATCTCCTCGAAATGGAGCGCCTCTACCCGCTCGACGAGGGCTCCCCGGCGGCCGAGCTCGCCGCCCGCCTCGTCGACGGCTACTGGACGGCCTGCCAGCAATGGCGCCAGCTAGGCGCCGACATGGGCCGCATCGCGCTCTACCACATGACCTTGAATCCGCTCGACGTCCCCGACGGCGTCCAGGCGGCACTCAAGGCGCTCTCGGACTTCGTCGAGGAATACCAGGTGCTGCCGGACTTCCTCAACGCGAACAATCTGATGATGCGCAAGGACGGCACCCTGGTGTTCTCGGATCCGGTGTTCATCGCCTGAACGAGACCGTCCGGAGGCATGGGCGTATCATGGACCGTTCACCGAGTCCTGCCAGCGTTCCATGTCCGACCATCACGACCATCCCCCACCGTCCACCGCCCGAACCGGCATCGGGATCGCCCGCAGCGGCGAATTCGATCCCGCGGCCTTCGAGCGGGCCGTCAACGACCTCCTGCGCGCCTGCGGCGTCTCGCCCGACACGGTGCATACCGGCCGCACCGCCACCCGGGTGCGCGAGCTGTGGCAGCGCCGCCTGCTGGGCGGCTACGACATGGATCCGGCCGAGGCGCTGGGCGAAGGCTTCGCCGACGAGCGCTCCGACCTCGTGGTGATCCGCGGCATTGCGGTTCATGGCGTGTGCCCGCACCATCTCGTGCCCTTCCGCGGCGTGGCCCACGTCGCCTACCTGCCCGGCGGACGCCTGCACGGCTTCGGCCGAATCGCGCGGCTGGTGGACGCCATCGGGCACCGCTTTACTTACCAGGAGTGGATGACCCGCGACATCGCCGACGCGCTGCTGCATCACGGCCACGCGCGAGGCGCGGCCTGCATCATCGAAGCGGAGCAGCTCTGCCTGCTGCTGGGCGAGGACCGCCGCGGCGACGAGCGGGTCGTGACCCAGGCTTTCGCCGGAGAGATGGAGACCCGCGAGAGCCTGCGGCGGGAGTTCCTCGACGCGGTGCATCGCGCGCCGCGGGCCTGAAGCGCTCGGGCAGCGAGGGCGATGCTGCGTAGCCTGAATGGAGCCTCAGCGGAATCCGGGAACGGCCGTGAAGCGAGGACTGGCGGCGAGACGATCGCCGCCTGGCGCCCCGAGGCGCTTCAATGCACCGTGAAGCGCGGACGCGGCCGGTGCGCCGTGAGCTCCAGCATCACGACCTCCCGACCCAGCAGCGTCACCGCCCCCCCCTGACGATCGTCGCCCGAGGCCGAATATTCGAACTCGTAGACGCGGCGAAAGCGCACCCGCCCGTCGTCGTCACGGGCGAGCCGCAGCGAACGCATCGCCACCGTATCGTCGAGCAGTTGCACGCCCTCGCGGGCGCAGCTCGCACGGGCGGCCTTCACGCCGATCTCGCGTGCCTTGATGCCGTCGAGCCAGAACCACGCGAGCAGGCACAGGACGACGAGGGCGAACAATTCGGTCAGGGACATGGACGGGCATCATAAGCCAGGCGCGGGCGCGGGCGCACGCGCCCTGCCCGTCATCACTGCAGCATCATCCCGCGCAGCATGAAGAAAAGCGCCGCCGCCATGATCGCGGAGGCCGGCACGGTGATCACCCAGGCGGCGACGATGCGCAACAGCTGCGAACGCTTCACCAGTTCCTGGCGATACACCTTCCGCAGGCCCTTGCGCTCCACCTTCGAGAAGTGCGCCGGATCCATCTGCTGCTTGGCCTTCGCCTTGAGCTCCTTGAGCATGTTGCCCTTCTCTTCGATCGTGGCCGCAGCGAAGCGCGCGAGGAAGGCGTCGATGGCCGCCTGGTCGCCCTCCGGATGATGCGCCTTGATGTCGGCCACCATGCGTGCATAGTTGCTCTTCAGGAACTCGCGCAGGAAGCCCACGCCGAACACCGCGCCGACCGCGATGTGGGTGGAGCTCACCGGCAGGCCGAGTTGGCTCGCCACGATCACGGTGATGGTCGCCGCCATGGCGATGCAGTAGGCGCGCATCTGGTCGAGCTCGGTGATCTCGCTGCCCACCGTGCGAATGACCTTGGGTCCGTAGAGCGCGAGGCCGATCGAGATACCGAACGCGCCGACCACCATCACCCACGTTGGAATCGGCGCCGACTTCGAAACCTGCGCCGCACCGGTGCCGAGCACGTCCACGATCGCCGCGAGGGGACCGACGGCGTTTGCCACGTCGTTCGAGCCGTGCGCGAAACTGAGCAGGGCCGCGGCGAAGATCAGCGGGACGGTAAACAGCCGGTTGACGCTCTGCTTGGAGTTGGCGATCGATCCGGAGGCGCGCGCCACCAGCGGCCGCACGACAACGAGCACTACCGCCGCGAGCGCAAGTCCGATCAGAAGCGCCTGAACCAGACCGACCTTCCACAGCTTGCTGAAGCCCTTGAGCATCAGGTAGGTGCCGAAGGCCCAGGCCATGACCGCCACCAGATAGGGCACCGCCCGCGTCGCGGCCGCCACCATGTCGTGCTGGTAGGTGATGGTCCGCTTGATGACGTAAAGAAAGCAGGCGGCGATCAGCGCGCCCATCAGCGGGGAAACGACCCAGCTCGCGACGATCGCGCCCACCGTGCCCCAGTTGGCGATTCCGAATCCGCTCGCGGCGACGCCGGCGCCGAGCACCGCGCCCACGATGGAATGGGTGGTCGACACCGGCGCGCCGACGGCGGTCGCGATGTTGAGCCACAGGGCGCCGGCGAGCAGCGCGGCCATCATGAGCCACACGAAGGTGTCGGTGTCGGGGATCTGGCTGGGGTCGATGATGCCGCTGCGGATCGTGCCGACCACTTCGCCGCCGGCGATGATCGCGCCGGCCGCCTCGAAGATCGCCGCAATGGCCAGCGCCCCGCCGAGAGTGAGCGCCTTGGAGCCGACGGCGGGGCCGACGTTGTTGGCGACGTCGTTGGCCCCGATGTTCATCGCCATGTAGCCGCCGATCATGGCGGCGGCGATGAGCATCATGCCGCCCTGCCCTTCGCCGCGCATCGCCGCGTAAAGCATGACGCCGACGATGAAGATCAGACCGATGCCGAGACGAAGGATCTCCCCGCTTCCCTTGCGGGTGGCCTTCTCGATGTCACTGATGTGCTGTAACTCCACGCCCGAGCTTCCGTACTGTAAAAGGCGGATATTGTTTCAGAAATATTTCTGTAGTGGTTAGGGAATAAGGGACTAGAGACTAGAAAAAGACGGGTTGCTCTCCACCGCCGGACCAGCCAAACCTCTTGCGAGGCCCGACTACCCGTAGCCCCTGACCCCTCAGAGCTTGTCGTACTTGTCCGACCGGCCCCGAGCCTTGTCCGCCGGATAGCGTGCGGCGTTGATGGCGAGCTTGCGCCGGGCCGCAGCGCCGAGGTCGATCCCGAGCACGTCGGCGAGCCGCACCAGGTAGAGCAGCACGTCGGCGAGTTCCAGGGCGACCTCCTCGCGCTGGTCCGCGGGCAGCGCTGCCGAATCCTCCGGGGTGAGCCACTGGAAATGCTCGATCACCTCGCCGGCCTCCCCGGACAGCGCCATCGCCAGGTTCTTCGGCGTGTGGAAACGCTCCCAGTCGCGCTCGGCGGCGAAGGTGCGCAAGGCTTCCCGCAGCTCGAGAAGGGTGTCGTGCTCGTTCATGGGATGCGATGCTCCAGGTCGAATCCGGCCTCCTCGTCCTCGCCGAGGGTGCGGACCAGCCACGGCATGACCGCCTCGAGCATGTCGGGCAGCACCCAGGGCGGATTCACGATGTAGAGGCCGCTGCCGAACATGCCGAAGCCGTCGCGCGGCGGCTTCTTCACGGCGAGCCTCAGGTCGAGCCAGCTCTCGGCAGCGAGCCCCGCCAGACGCTCAGGCAATTGCCGTGCCTCGGGGCGGGCGAGCATCGGGTACCACACCGCGTAGGTGCCGCCGGGGAAGCGGCGCATGGCATCGCCCAGCGTATCGATCACGCGCCGATAGTCCTCCTTCACTTCGTAGGGCGGGTCGATGAGGACCACCGCGCGCCGTGTGGGCGGCGGGAGCAGGCTGCGCAGCCCGGAGAAGCCGTCGGCCTTGCGGACCAGCACCCGTTCCCCGTCGCGCGCGAAGGTCTGGGCGAGGGACGAGAAATCGGAAGGATGGAGCTCGAAAAGGCGCATCCGGTCCTGCTCGCGCAATTGCGTCATCGCCAGCGCCGGCGAGCCGGGATAGAAGGTGAGGCGGCCGTGCGGATTGAACTGGGCCACCGCCTCCACATAGGGGCGCAGCGCCTCCGGCAGGTCCGGGCACTGCCACAGGCGCCCTATCCCGTCGGCGAACTCGGCGTTCTTGCCCGCCTGCTCGCTTTCCAGCGCATAGCAACCGGCCCCCGCATGGGTGTCGATGTACCACCACGGCTTTTCCTTGCGGTTGAAATAGCGCAGCAGCTCCACGAGCACGAAATGCTTGAGGACGTCGGCATGATTGCCGGCATGAAAGGCGTGACGATAGCTGAGCATGAACGGGGATGGAGTGGATCAGGCGGAGGATGTTAACACCGATGCGCTTACACTGCGCCGCAGCAATTTCCGTGCACAGTCGCGCACGTGCTTGATATCATTGCGCCCCTGCCGGCGCCCATACCGCCGGCCACCCCACTGGAGACAGCAAGAAATGGCGATCTACGCCCTGGGCGACCGCATCCCGAGCTTCGGAGAAGGCTCTTGGGTCGCAGACAACGCCACGGTGATCGGCCGCGTCAAGACCGGCCGCAACGTGAACATCTGGTACAACGTGGTGATCCGCGGCGACAACGATCCGATCGAGATCGGCGACGGCACCAACGTGCAGGACGGTTCGATCCTGCACAACGACGACGGCGTGCCGCTGGTGGTCGGCAGCAACGTCACCATCGGCCATATGGTGATGCTGCACGGCTGCACCGTCGGCGACGGCTCCCTCATCGGCATCAACGCGGTGGTGCTCAACCACGCGGTGATCGGCAAGGAGTGCATCATCGGTGCGAATGCGCTGATCCCCGAGGGCCGCGTCATTCCCGACCGCTCGCTGGTGGTCGGTTCGCCGGGACGCATCATCCGCGAGCTCACGGACGAGGACATCGCCGGCCTGCGCGCCAATGCCGCCCACTACGTGGACAACGCCCGCCTTTACGCGCGGGAGCTTCGCCACATCAACCCGTTCGGCGGCAACCGCTAGACAGTTCCCCCGCCACCGGCTCGCGCATGCGCGCGAGCCACACCACCGCCCCGAGGATGATCGCCCCACCCAGCACCTGGTTGGGCTGGATCGCCTCGCCGAGGAAGGTCGCGGCGAGCACGAAGGTCACCACCGGCTCCAGGGTCGACAGGGTGGCGGCGTCGGCTGCGCCGAGCTTCTGCATGCCGGCGAAGAAGGTGACCATGGCCACCACCGTCGACACCACCGCGATCGCCACCACCGCGCTCCAGCCTGCCAGCCCCTGCGGCCACGCGGGGCCGGTGGCGGCGGCGAGTCCACCGAAGACCACGGCGGCGGCGATCATCACCACGGTCGCGGCGGCGAGCGGCGCCTCGCGCGCCATCACGCGGCTTCCCACCAGGATGTAGACGGAATAGATGAGCGCCGCGGCCACGCCGAGCGCGATCCCCATGGGCTGTCCGCTCACGCCGCCGCCGATGGTGAGTGCGGTCCCCGCAAGGGCGGCGAGGACCGCGGCGACGCGTCCCGCAGTCAGGCGCTGGCGCAGGAAAAGCGCGCCGAGCAGGGTCACCAGGAAGGGATACAGGTACAGGAGCAGCGCCACCAGGCCGGCGGACGCGTAGTTGAGGGCGGAGAAGAAGCTGAACGACTGCCCGACGTAGCCGATGCCGCCCATTGCGGCCAGCACGGCCAGATTGCGGCCCGAGGGCCAGCGCCGGCGGGTGACGATCATGACGCCGGACATGAGCAGCGCCGCGATGAAGAAGCGCAGGAAGAGGACCGCCACGACCTCCGCGCCGCTGCCATAGGCGTAGCGGGCGAAGATCGCCATCGCGCCGAACGCGCTGGCCGACACGGCCACGTACAGGGCTCCGACGAGCCGCTCGCTTCCCATTTGCCGTTCCGCAAAATCCGTGAGATTGCCCAAGGGTATCCTTGCGGTCAATGCGTGCCCCGGACGCCCACGGAGGACAGCAAGAAAATTTACATGGCCTTACACCCCATCCGCGCGACATGCGCGGCGAGCAGGTACACTTTCCATCGTCCCCCGCCCTTGCGAGATTCCAGCAACATGACCGGTCGCTTCGTACGCAGCCTCCTCGCCCTGCCCCTGGCGCTCGCCATGCTGGCTGGCGGAGGTAGCGCGATCGCTCAGGAGCCGCCCGCGACCGGCACACCCGCCCGTCCCACGGTGGAGCTGTCGGCCGAGGCGAACCGGCCCGCGCCCAACGACCTCGCCACCGCTACCGCCTACGTCGAATCGAGCGACGCGAACCCGGCACGGCTGGCAGAGCGGGTGAACGAGACCATGGCTGCGGCGCTCGCCGAGGCGCGCCGTTATCCGTCGGTGAAGGCACGCACCACCGGGCTGCACACGTGGCCGGTCTACGGCAAGGAAGGCCGCCGCATCGAAGGCTGGCGCACGCGCTCCGAGATCCAGCTGGAAAGCCGCGATCTGGAAGCCCTCTCGGAGCTTCTCGGCAAGCTGCAGGCCACGCTCGCGGTCGGCCAGCTCACCCTGCAGCCCGCGCCCGAGACACGAAAGAGCGTCGCCGATCTCGCGGCCACCGACGCCATCCGCGCCTTCGAGGCGCGCGCCAAGACCATCGCCGGGACGCTGGACAAGCGCTACCGCATCCGCCATCTCGCGGTCGCCTACGGCGGCACCTCCGGACCGATCCGTCCGATGATGCGCGCCTCGGCCGTCGCCGAAGCGGCCGCGCCGCCCATGGAAGCGGGCGAGAGCGAAGTCAGCGTCACCGTACACGGCACCATCGAACTCATCGACTGAAACTTCTCCATGACCGCAACCCGTGCCCGCGCGCTGCCCATGAGCGCGCGCCTGATCGCCCTCGGCGTGCTCCTCGCCGGAGCCACTCTCGCTGCGAGCACCGCCTACACCCGCGATGCCGCCCGCTACGTCCGCTATGCCTGCGAGGACGGCGAGCGCTTCAGCGTGGAGTACCACGCGGGTCACGTCCGCCTGCGCACCGGCGCCGGAGTCTTCGCCCTGACGGCCCAGCCTGCCGACGAACCGACTCACTACAGCAACGGCGCCACCGCGTTCCGCGTGAAGGGCGAGCAGGCCATTCTCGAGCGCCCGGGTCTGGCCACCCCCGCCGGCTGCAGGGCCATCCGGGGCTGAGCATGATCGCGCTCATCCAGCGTGTGACCCGCGCCGAGGTGGTGGTGGAAGGCGAGACCGTCGGCCGCATCGGACGCGGCATCCTCGCGCTCATCGGCGTCCAGCGCGAGGACTCGCGGAAGAACGCCGAGCGGCTCGTCGAGCGGGTGCTCGGCTACCGCATCTTCCAGGACGCCGAAGACCGCATGAATCTCTCCCTGCGCGACGTCGCCGGCGGCCTGCTCCTCGTGCCCCAGTTCACCCTCGCCGCCGACACCCGCAAGGGCACGCGCGCCGGCTTTTCCACCGCGGCGGCACCCGAAACGGCGCGCGCACTGTTTCTCGAGACAGTGGACATCGCCCGCGCGCAACACCCGACGGTCGAGACCGGCCGCTTCGGCGCCGAGATGTCGGTTTCCCTCGTCAATCACGGCCCCGTGACATTCTGGCTGGACGCCTGAGCCCGGAATCGCATATCTTGCGGGGAACTCCTCCGAGACAGCCCCGCATGCCATCTCGACCGCGGATCGGTATCACTGTGGCAGCGCTCGCCGCGACCCTGGTCGCGGCCTGCAGCAGCGTCCCGCCCACCTCCTCGCTCCCGCCCCGACCGGGCGATACCGTCACCATCGCGCCCGCGCCCCGGGATTACTTCGCCCTCGACGACCCCCTGCATACGCAGGAGATGGTGATCTACGCCCTCGGCCTCCTGGACACCGGCTACCGCTTCGGCGGTCGCAATCCCGAGGCGGGCCTCGACTGCAGCGGCATGGTGAGCTACATCGTGGAGCAGGTGAGCGGCCGGCGCCTGCCTCACAACGCCGCCCGGATCGCCGCCCTGACGCGGCCGATCGCACTCTCCGAGCTCAAGCCGGGCGACCTGGTGTTCTTCAACACGCGCAACCAGCGCCACTCGCACATGGGCATCTACATGGGCGGCGGAAAGTTCGTGCACGCGCCCTCCAGCAAAGGGCGGGTGCGGATCGAGCGCCTGGACAACCCCTACTTCAAGCCGCGCATCGACGGGGCACGATCGCTCGTCGCAGAGGGCTGACGGAAAAGGGGCAGACGAATCACGATAGGCCGCATCCGCGGCACCACCGCCGTTCGCGAAGGAGGAAGACCCATGCCGACCCGCAAGATCAGCGAAGTCATCGAGCACCGCAACATTCTCACCTGCACGGGGGACGTGACGGTGCGAGACGCCACCCGACGCATGGTCGCGGCCCACGTGGGCGCGGTGATGGTCACCCGCGGCGGCCGCCTCGTGGGCATCTTCACCGAGCGGGATGCCCTCGCGCGGGTGCTGGCCGAAGGGCGCGACCCGGACAGGACCACCGTCGCCGAGGTAATGACGCCCGAGCCCCATGCGGTATCACCCGACCGGCCTCTCGGCCACGCCCTTCACCTGATGTACGATGGGAACTTCCGGCACATGCCGGTGGTGGAATCGGGCCGCCCGGTGGGCATGGTGTCGGTGCGCGATGCGCTGGGACCGGAGCTGGCGGCCTTCGAGGCGGAGCTGCACCAGCGCGACATGATTACCGAGCTCCTGTAGCGTCTGCAGCGCCGTCAGGGCTTCCGGGGCGTGTGCACGAAGACCTCGCCCGGCTTGGTCAGACCGAGCTCGAAGCGGGCACGCTCCTCGATGGCCTCGTTGCCCGACTTCAGGTCGCGCACCTCCGCCTCGAGGCCGGCGTTGCGCTGCTCGAGCTGCCGATTGATCTCGCGCTGCGCCTGGAGCTGGCGGTCCACCTCCCACACCCGCAGCCAGCCGCCCTTGCCCAGCCAGAGCGGGTACTGGAGGGCGATCACCAGCAGGGCGAGGACGATCACGGGCCAGCGCATGGTCGAAGGGTGATGCCTGAATGTTGAACGGGCCGGCGCACCACGCGCCGGCCCCTGCCGATTGCCGAGCGGGTCGCCGACGCGGCGACCCGTGCGATCGGGTGAAGCTTAACCGCTCAGCGCACGCGCAGGTTGTAGAACGCGCGCTTGCCGGGGTAGCTCACCGTGTCGCCCAGATCCTCTTCGATGCGCAGGAGCTGGTTGTACTTGGAGATCCGGTCGGAGCGGGACAGGGAGCCGGTCTTGATCTGCATGGCGTTGAGGCCCACCGCGATGTCGGAGATGGTGGAGTCCTCGGTCTCGCCCGAGCGGTGGGAGATCACCGCGGTGTAGCCGGCGCGCTTGGCCATCTCGACCGCGGCAAAGGTCTCGGACAGGGTGCCGATCTGGTTGATCTTGATGAGGATCGAGTTGGCGATGCCCTGGTCGATGCCCTGCTCCAGGATCTTCGTGTTGGTCACGAAGAGGTCGTCGCCCACCAGTTGCACCTTCTTGCCGAGCTTGTCGGTGAGGATCTTCCAGCCGGCCCAGTCGTTCTCGGCCATGCCGTCCTCGATGGAGACGATGGGGAAGCGGTCGGCGAGCGTGGCGAGGTAGTCGGCGAAGCCTTCGGAGGAGAGGGTGAGGCCCTCGCCGGACAGGACGTACTTGCCGTCCTTGTAGAACTCGGAGCTCGCGCAGTCCAGCGCCAGCAGCACGTCGCGGCCCGGCTCGTAGCCGGCGGCGGAGATCGCTTCCTGGATGAGGTTCAGCGCCTCTTCGGTGCCGGAGACGTTGGGGGCGAAGCCGCCCTCGTCGCCCACGGTGGTGGGGTAGCCGCGCTTGTCGGTGAGCTTCTTCAGGTGGTGGAAGATCTCGGCACCGCAGCGCAGGGCCTCGCGGAAGCTGGTCATCGACACCGGCATGATCATGCATTCCTGGATGTCGAGGCTGTTGTTGGCGTGGGCGCCGCCGTTGATGACGTTCATCATCGGCACCGGCATGGCCATCGGGCCCGATCCGCCGAAGTAGCGGTACAGCGGCAGGCCGGCTTCCTCGGCGGCGGCCTTGGCCACGGCCATCGACACCGCCAGCATGGCGTTGGCGCCCAGGCGCGACTTGTTGTCGGTACCGTCGAGCTCGATGAGGCTGCGGTCGATGAAGGCCTGCTCTTCGGCGTCCAGCCCGATGATCGCTTCGGAGATCTCGGTATTGACGTTCTCGACCGCGCGCAGGACACCCTTGCCCAGGTAGCGGGCGGCGTCCCCGTCGCGCAGCTCGATCGCCTCGCGCGAGCCGGTGGAGGCGCCAGAGGGCACCGCGGCGCGGCCCATCACGCCCGACTCCAGCAGCACATCGGCCTCGACGGTGGGATTGCCGCGGGAGTCCAGGATCTCACGGGCGATCACATCAACGATTGCACTCATCTCATTCCTCTTTATTTGTGGTGAATCACGATAATCGGGCGGTCACCGCGGCCTCACGCCGCCGGACCGGCGAAATCGACGAACTTGAGCTCGACCTGTCCGGCCAGCTGGTCGAGCACGGCCAGATGCGCGGGATGATCGAAGTACGCGTGCAGCGCCTCCTCGTCGTCGAAGCTCGCGTACAGCGCGTAGTCCCAGGCCTCGGCATCCGCGGTGACGTTCGCGCCGTGGCGCCAGCCGCGGATCTCGGCGACGGCGCCGGGGAGCTGGTCCAGCAGCTTCGCCAACCGCGCCCGCAACTCGTCGCGGGCCTCCGGCGCGAAGCGGAACAGGACCAGGTGGTGGATCACGCCGACAGCTCCAGGAAGCCCTGCCGCTTCACCAGCGCGTCGATGTCGCGCAGGGTGGCCAGCAGTGCCTTCATCTTCGGCAGCGGCCAGGCGTTGGGGCCGTCGGAAAGCGCCTTCTCGGGCTGCGGATGGGTTTCCATGAAGAGGCCCGCCACGCCCACCGCCACCGCGGCGCGCGCCAGCACCGGCACGAACTCGCGCTGGCCGCCCGAGGAGGTGCCCTGCCCGCCCGGCAGCTGCACCGAGTGGGTGGCGTCGAACACCACCGGGCAGCCGGTCTCGCGCATGATCGCCAGCGAGCGCATGTCCGAGACCAGGTTGTTGTAGCCGAAGGAGGCGCCGCGCTCGCACACCATGATGCGGTCGGCCCCACCGGCCGCCTCGCGCGCCTTGGCCACCACCTGCTTCATGTCGCCCGGCGCCAGAAACTGGCCCTTCTTGATGTTCACCGGCTTGCCGCAGGCCGCCACCGCATGGATGAAGTCGGTCTGGCGGCACAGGAAGGCCGGGGTCTGCAGCACGTCCACCGCCGCGGCGACCGCGGGGATCTCGTCCACGGAATGCACGTCGGTGAGCACCGGCACGCCGAGCTTCTCGCGCACTTCGGCGAGGATGGCGAGCCCGGTGTCCATGCCCAGCCCGCGGAAGGATTTCCCGGAGCTGCGGTTGGCCTTGTCGTAGGACGACTTGTAGATGAAGGGGATGCCGAGCTCGGCACAGATCTCCTTCAGCTCGCCCGCCGTCTCGAACGCCATCTCCCGCGACTCGATCACGCACGGGCCGGCAATGAGGAAGAACGGCCGGTCGAGGCCGACTTCGAATCCGCACAGTTGCATGTTTTCTCCTTCCCTCAGGCCTTGGCCGTCAGGCGCTTGCGTGCGAGTGCAGCCTTCACGTAAGCGGTGAAGAGCGGATGGCCCTTGCGCGGGTTGGAGGTGAACTCCGGGTGGAACTGGCAGCCGACGAACCACGGATGGTCGGGCAGCTCCACCATCTCGCACAGGTCGGTCCCCGGTGCACGGCCGGATACGCGCAGGCCCTTTTCTTCGAGCTGGGCGAGCAGCGTGTTGTTCACCTCGTAGCGGTGGCGGTGGCGCTCGACGATCTCGGACGCACCGTAGATCTCGCGCGCGAGCGAGCCTTCGGCGAGCTTGCACACCTGGGCGCCCAGGCGCATGGTGCCGCCCAGGTCGGAATCCTCGCTACGCTTCTCGAGCTTGCCGCTGAGGTCCTGCCACTCGGTGATGAGACCGATCACGGGGTAAGGCGTGTCGCGCTCGAACTCGGTCGAGTGCGCGCCGTCCATGCCCGCCACGTGGCGGGCGAACTCCACCACCGCGAGCTGCATGCCGAGGCAGATGCCGAGATACGGCACCTTGTTCTCGCGCGCGTAGCGGATCGCGGCGATCTTGCCCTCGGTGCCGCGCTTCCCGAAGCCCCCCGGCACCAGGATCGCGTCCATCTTCTCCAGCACGCCGCAGCCGTCGCGGTCGATGTCCTCGGAGTCGATGTAGTGGATCTTGACCTTGCTCTGAGTGTGCATGCCGGCATGGCACAGCGCCTCGATGAGCGACTTGTAGGACTCGGTGAGGTCCACGTACTTGCCCACGAAGGCGACGTCCACCGTCTCCTTCGGGTTCTCCAGGGCGTGGATGAGGTTCTCCCACACCGTGAGATCGGCGGCGCGGGCGAGGATGCCCAGCTTGTGGCAGACGATCTCGTCGAGCATCTGGTCGTGCAGCATGCCCGGGATCTTGTAGATCGAGTCGGCGTCGAGACACTCGATCACCGCCTCGGGCATCACGTTGCAGAAGAGCGCGATCTTGCGCCGCTCGTCGGCCGGAATGGTACGGTCTGCGCGGCACAGCAGGATGTCGGGCTGGATGCCGATCTCGCGCAGCTCCTTCACCGAGTGCTGGGTGGGCTTGGTCTTGAGCTCGCCGGCGGTCGGGATGTAGGGCAGCAGCGTGAGGTGGATGAAGCAGGTGCTGTTGCGCCCCTCCTCGATCCCCATCTGGCGGATCGCCTCCAGGAAGGGCAGCGACTCGATGTCGCCCACGGTGCCGCCCACCTCGACGATCGCCACGTCGGCGCCTTCGGCGCCGCGCTTGACGTAGAGCTTGATCTCGTCGGTGATGTGGGGGATCACCTGCACCGTCTTGCCGAGGTATTCGCCGCGCCGTTCCTTCTTCAGCACCGACTCGTAGATCTGGCCGGTGGTGAAGTTGTTGCGCTTGCTCATCTTGGCGCTGGTGAAGCGCTCGTAATGGCCCAGATCGAGGTCGGTTTCGGCGCCGTCCTCGGTCACGAACACCTCGCCGTGCTGGAACGGGCTCATCGTGCCCGGATCCACGTTGATGTACGGATCCAGCTTGAGGTGGGTGACCTTGATGGAACGGGATTCGAGAATGGCCCCCAGCGAGGCCGCTGCGATGCCCTTGCCCAGAGAGGACACGACACCGCCGGTAACGAAGACGTATTTGGTCATGGGAACGATGCTGCGGGAAAGCGCGATGATAACCGAAGAGGGGCGAGCGCAGGAAGGCGGGGGCGCACGCGACGCGAAGGGCAAAAGGCGGCGCAGGCGGCGTGTCCGGGGGCGCCGGATGTAACAAACGGCGGCATCGGCCGGGCAACGTTCGGCCCCCTCCACCCGGGCTCGGGTACCAAACGCCCCGCGCACCGGTCGGATGCCCGCCCGGCGCCGCGGATCATGCCGTCGGCATTCGTTTCGGCAAGTGTAAGGCCTGCAACCTTTGATTACCCCCACTCCCGGCCGGGCGGCGCGGCGACGCTAGCATCGGCTCCGCCAACAACAGCAGGAGCCAAGCCATGGACATGTATTTCAAGACCGTCCTCGTGTTCAGCCACTTCCTATTGGCCGCCTTCGCCCTCATGGCGATCCTGAAGATCGATTTCACCCTCGTACGCAACTACGACAAGCCGCTGGGCGGGGCACTCCTGGACGAGATCGCGGCGGTCAAGACCTATGCCTTGTGGTCGCTGGGCGGCCTCTATCTCACGGGCGCTCTCATCGTTGCCTACGGCGTCCTCAGGGATCCGGCCTACCTGGCGAACGAGAAGCTGTGGGTCAAGTTCGTGGACGTCGCGGTGCTCACCGTAAATGGTTTCTTCGTGCACGCCCTGAGCCGCCACGTGAAGTCAGGAATCGTGCTCTCCCGGCTTCCCACCTCGATCGCGCTGCGCCTGAACCTGGCCGGCGCGGTGAGCTCGGTTTCCTGGGTCTTCGCGTGTTGGCTGGGCGTCGCCCGGGCCTGGAACGGCACCCTGTCCTTCGCGACCATCCTGACGCTCTACCTGGCCGCCGTCGTGCTTACCGCCGTCGTCCTGACGCTGCTGCATGCGGTCAGGCGGCAGTCCGCCATCCAGGAACTCGCGCCCTAGAGCGGTGGGATCGGCGCCGCGAGATGCTGCTCGAGAAAACGCGCGAGCCCGTCCTGGTAGTGCGGCTGACTCAGCAGGAAACCGTCGTTGTGCCCGCCGCGCATCTCCAGCATCGCCTTCGGCTCGCCCGCCGCGGCATGGAGCTGCCGGGCGTGGGCGAAGGGAATGATCTCGTCGCCCCGGCTGTGGGCGATGAGGACCGGCGCGCGGACGCCGGCGAGCGCCGCTCGCGTGTCGTACTCGAAGCGCAGCAGCAGCCGGACGGGCAGCCAGGGGAAAAGCTCCGCGGCGAGGTCGGCTGCGCTGGTGAAGGCCGATTCCAGGATCACCGCGCCCGGCTGCTCGCGCGCCGCCAGCCACGCGGCCACTGCGGCCCCCAGGGATCGGCCGAAGAGCACGATGCGCTCGGCCGGAACGTTTTCCACTTCCCGCAGGTAACGCCATGCGGCCAGGGCGTCACGATGGAGGCCCGCCTCGTCGGGGCTGCCCTCGCTCCGGCCGTAGCCGCGGTAGTCGATGATGAAGACCGACAGGCCGAGCTCGCGGAAGATGCGGATCGACTCGAGACGGTGCGAGATGTTGCCGGCGTTGCCGTGCAGGAAGAGCAGCACGCCGCGCGGACGCTCGGCGGACACGAACCAGCCGTGCAGGCGCACCCCGTCCTCGGTGGCGAGCTCCACATCGCGGTAGGGCATGCCCTCGGCCGCGGGCGTGGTGACGAGCTCGCGCAGGGGGAAGTAGATCTGCCGGGACTGGGTCAGGTACAGGAAGGCGGCCGCCGCGAGGTACAGCGCGGCGGCCGTGGCGGCCAGCACGAGGAGCGCGCGGATCACGCCGTGCTGCCCGCCGGTGCGGCGCGCGCCGCCGACCGGTGCGCCAGCAAGTAGATCGAAGGAATCAGGACGAGGCTCACCAGCACCGAGAAGAGCAGTCCGAACACCATGCACACGGCCAGCGGCTGCAGCATCTCCGCGCCCTCCCCCAGGCCGAGCGCAAGGGGCAGCATGCCGGCCACAGTGGTGAGCGAGGTCATCAGGATGGGCCGCAGGCGCAGGCGTGCGGCATCCACCGTGGCAGCCAGCAGCTGCATGCCCCGCCGGCGCTCGATCTCGATGAACTGCACCAGCACGATGGAGTTGTTC
>DYFV01000021.1 GCA_020725025.1 Azoarcus sp. | reverse complement strand
GCCCGCCACGCTGGCCGCAAGCGGCGTGTCCTCGGCCGTCTCGGCGCTGTCGTCGCCCGCGGTGAGGTCGTCGACCGGGGTCACGGTGAGCGTCACGGTGCGGGTGAGCGCCTCGCCCGAGGCCGCGTCGGTCACCGTGTAGGTGAAGCTGTCGGGGCCGTGGTAGTTCGCCGACGGGGTGTAGACGTAGCTGCCGTCGGCGTTGAACACCAGGCTGCCGTTGGCCGGAGCGCTCGCGAGCGCGTAGGTGAGCGCGCCGCCCGAGGTGGTGGCGTCGTTGCCCGCCACGCTGGCCGCAAGCGGCGTGTCCTCGGCCGTCTCGGCGCTGTCGTCGCCCGCGGTGAGCACTCCGTCATCGTCCCCGAGCGCGTCCAGATCGATGAAATCGAGCGGCTGGGACCCTTCTGCCGCATCGAACTCGAAATCGACCGGAGTCAAGTCCTCGCTGATGCGGAGCAGCCTGACGAAGCTGTTGCCGTCACCTCCACCGCCACCGGACAGGCCGGCCGCGGGCTCTTCGAGGAGTTCGTTGAGGTCACCACCTTCGTTGATGGCCTGGATGACCTGGTCGATCGTTCCGCTGGCGATTGCGGCGTCCTGGGCGTCCGGGCGGGTAGCCGAGGCGAGATCGGCGGTGAGCGTGAGCTGTTCGTTCTCGCCGAGGACGATCGGAGCGCTGTCGGCAAACGACAGTTCGATCCGGGCGCCGGCGGCGGTGATGATCGTTTCGCCTTCCCGGAGCGTATCCCCGGCCTTGAGTTTGCGCGTGGCTCCGTCGGGGTCGCGCGCGAGCACATTGCCGGTGACGGCGACGACGGTTGCGATGGGACTGGCCATGTTGTGGAACTCCCCGAATGTTCTCTGTCAGGCACCGGCGGACGGATTGCGCCGGAATAATGTTTGTCGGGGATAGCCTATAACGGGAGTCCGGTAGGTCCCATTGGACCTGAGGACAGGTCGCGTGACGCATGTCACGCGGGACCTCCGATTCTCGAAGAGGATGCCCGGCCGCGGCGCGCCACTTGACGGCCGGGTGCTCTTCGGCCGCTCAGATGACGTCGCTGCCGCTGTCGTCGAGCAGATCGAGCTTGTGCATGTTCGCGCGCGTGGTGCGCCGCTCCATGAGCTTTTCCTGGGCGGCGGGCGGCAGGTCGGTGAACCGGATCACTGCACGATCGACCAGGAGGTCGATGAGGTCCTCGAGCACGCGGATGAAGCCGAAATCGGTCGGGACGAGCGGATTCGAGCCGTGTGCGAGCACGTGCCCGAAGGCGACCAGATCCGGCTCGTCGTCGTTTGCGGGAATCCAGCCTTCCCCGGGCGGCCCGGCCTCCACCGGTTCGCGGCTCACCGCGATCAACTCACCGTCCGCATTACGTTTGACATAGAGCATCTTTCAGTCCGTCCCCGCCATGTCGGGATGCTCCGACAGGCGCAGCACCAGTTGCAGCCGGTCGCGCACCCCGAGCTTCTCGAAGACCATGCCCAGATGGGCCTTGACCGTGCGCTCGGTGATGCCGAGCCGGTCGGCGATTTCCTTGTTCGAAAGCCCCTCGCTGACCGCGCGGGCAACTTCGCTCTCGCGCGCCGAGAGGCTGCTCGGTATCCGCGCCGCACCAGCGGCAGGCAGGGCGCGTCGCGCGGCGCCGATGACCTTCGCCATCAGCTCCGGACCGACCCAGAGCCCGCCGTGCCCGACAACGAGCGCGACCTCGCGGTACAGCTCGGGGGTCGCGTAGGCGTGGCAATAGGCGCGTGCGCCGGCGTCCAGCGCACGAATCGCCTCGCGCTCGTCGGGCGTCATGGAGACCACGGCGAAGCGGCTCTGCGGCATGGCGCCGACGAGCGCGGCAAGCCGCTTGTCCCAGTCCTCGTGCCCGGTGGGGAGCCATACGAGCTGCGGGGGCTCAGCGGCCGCGAGCAGGGTTTCCCGATCGCCGCTCCCACCCTCCGGGAAGGCTTCGCACCAGCGACCGGGCGGCTGGATGGCAACCGAGGAGAGGAAATAGTCCTTCATCGTTCTGACAGCGCCTTGGCCTTGGCCCGGAGGACGGGCTTGAGGAGATAGGAGAGGATGGTCTTCTTGCCGGTCAGGATGTCTATCTCGGCCACCATGCCGGGAATGATCGGGAGGTTCTCGCCGAGGCTCGAGCGCAGCGTACGAACGCGCACGATGTAGAAGGCGTTGCCCTTGTCGTCGGTGACGGAGTCGGCGCCGATCTGCTCGACCACGGCATCGAGGCCGCCGTAGATGGCGAAGTCGTAGGCGGTGAATTTCACCAGCGCCTCTTGCCCGGGCCGCAGGAAGGCGATGTCCTTGGGCTTGATCTGGGCTTCGAGGATCAACGCGTCGTCGAGGGGCACGATCTCGACGATCTCCTTGCCTGGCTGCACGACGCCACCCACGGTGTTGACCAGAAGCCGCTTCACGGTCCCGCGCACCGGCGCGCGCACCTCGGCATGCTTGACGCGGTCGGCGAGCGCCAGACTGCCTTCGGAGACGCTGCCGAGCTTGGCGAGTGTGTCGGAGAGCTCGTTGCGCATCTGGTTGCGCACGTTGAGCTCCACCTCCTGGATCTTGCGGTTGGCCTCCGCGATGGCGGCATGGACGCGCGAGATCTGTGCCGCCGACTGGTCGCGTTCGCCGCGCAGCCGCGCAACGTCGCGCTCGAGGCGCAGCAGGTCTACCTCGGACACGGCGCCGGACTGCAGCAGCGGACGGGTGACGTTGAGCTCGCGCTGAGCGAGCTCGTGACCGCGAGTCGCCTGCTCGTTGCGCGAGCGGATTTCGTTGAGCTCCTGCTGCCGCTGGGCGAGCTGCTGGCGCGCGATGGAGAGCTGGGCCTCCATCTCGGCCACGCTCGATTCGTACAGCCGTCGCTCATGGGCCACGATCTCGGGCGCTTCGGCCTCGATCTCGGGCGGGGCGACGAACGGAGTACCGCGCGTGAGCGCTTCGAGCCGCGCACGCTTGGCCTCGAGCGCGAGGAAAGTCGCGCGGTTTTCGCGCAGGGAGGACATGAAGCGGGTGGGGTCGATGCGCACCAGCAGCGCACCGGCCTCTACCACCTGCCCTTCGCGTACCGCGAGCTCCTCCACCACCCCGCCGTCCACCGCCTGCACGATCTGCAGCTGGCTGGAGGGGATGACCTTCGCCTCGCCCCGCGTGATCTCGTCGATCTCGGCGATTGCGGCCCATCCCACCAGCAGCACGACCACCACCGCCGCCACTCGCAACAGCAGGCGCGCACGCAGCGGCTCCTGCTGCAGGCGGGCCCAATCGGCGTCGCCCGCCCAGTCGAGATCCTCCTCCTGTGCGGAGAGACGGTCGGCGAGCCGGCCGAAGACCGGTCGCCCGGCCTTGGCCCCGGCTGCGGCCAGCTTGCCCACCCGCTCGAAGTCGCGCTGGTCCATGGTGCCCATCAGCCGCCCCTCCCGATGCGACCGTGGCGCAGCGCCTCGACGACTTGCGCCTTGGGCCCGTCGGCCACCACCCGGCCGCCGTCGACCACGACGATCCGATCGACGAGGTCGAGCAGCGAGGTGCGGTGCGTGATGACGATCAAGCTGCGGTCGCGCGAGAACTCGCCGACCCGACGCTTTACCTCGTCTTCGGTGGAGAAGTCCATCGAGGCGGTCGGCTCGTCCATGAGGAGGATGGGCGGCTGATTGATCAGCGCGCGCGCCAGCGCCACGCCCTGGCGTTGCCCGCCCGAAAGCGACTCGCCGCGCTCGCCCACGAGCATGTCGAAGCCCTGGGGATGGGCGTTCACGAAGTCGGCGATACCCGCGATGCGGGCCGCCTGGACGATCTGCGTGTCGTCGGCGAGCGGCGCACCGATGGTAATGTTCTCGCGCAGCGTGCCGTAGAAGAGGGTGACGTCCTGGGGCACGTAGCCGATGTGGCGGCGCAGCTCGGCGGGATCGAGCTGGCGCAGGTCGATGCCGTCGACCAGCACCGCGCCGGAGCTCGGACGGTACAGCCCGAGGATCAGCTTCTCGATCGTGGTCTTGCCCGAGCCCACCCGCCCCAGGATGGCCACCCGTTCGCCGGCGCGGATGCGCAGCGACACGTTGCGCAGTGCCGGGCTGTCCTGACCGGGATAGCTGAAGCTCACGTCGCGGAACTCGATCTCGCCACGGAAGCTGCCGCGGGAGAGGAAATGCGCGCCTTCGGGGCGCTCGACCTCGCGCTGCATCACCTGCTCGAGAGACGCGAGGGCCGTGGAGGCGTTGTGGTATTGCACCAGCAGCCCCGCGACCTGACCGATCGGCCCCATGGCACGGGAAGACAGCAGGTAGCACGCGATGAGTCCGCCCATGGAGAGCTGGCCCTCGCCGATGAGGTAGACGCCGATGACGATCATCGCCACGCTCACCAACTGCTGGACGAAGCCCGCGCCGTTCGAGGCGGTGGACGAGAGCAGGCGCAGTTGGGCCCCGACCCGCGACAGGAGCGCCGCGCTCTTCTCCCATTTGCGCTGCAGCGGCGCCTCGGCACCGAGCGCCTTCACCGTCTCGAGGCCCACCAGCGCCTCAACCAGGGTTGCATTGCGTTGTGCCCCGGCACGATAAGTGGTCTCCGCGAGCTCGTGCATGCGTCCCTGGACCGTCAGCGCATAGAGCAGCAGCACCGCGACCCCGATCAGGAAGGGAATGACCATCGGCCACGCGATCCAGCCGATGACGAGCAGGAACACCAGCGCGAACGGTACGTCGATGAAGGCCACCACGGTGGCCGAGCTGATGAAGTCGCGCACCGACTCGAAGGCGCGCAGGTTGGCGGCGAAGGAACCGGCAGAAGCCGGGCGCTCCTCCATGCGCATGCCGAGCACGCGCTCCATGATGTCGGCGGAGATCTTCACGTCGGCACGGCTGCCGGCCAGATCGACGAAGTGCCCGCGCAGCGTGCGCAGCACGATGTCGCCCACGAGCACGATGGCAAGCCCGGCCGCCAGCACCCACAGGGTCTCGACCGCGTTGTTCGGGACCACCCGGTCATACACGTTCATGACGAAGAGCGGCATGCCGACGGCGAAGACGTTGATCAGGAAGGCCGCCAGCAGGACGTCTCGGTAGAGAGCGCGGTTCTCGGCGATGCGCCCCCAGAACCAGTGCCGCCCGGCGAGCCGCCCCACCTCCGGAGCACGCGCATCGAAGTGCACCACCGGACGGGCATAGATGGCGCGCCCGGTATAGGACGCACGAAGCTCGTCGGCAGGCAGCTCGACCTCCGCCTCGGACAGCTCGGGGAAGACGACGCGCACAGTGCGCCGATCTGCGCCCCAGCCGGTGAGCAGGCACGCGCGCTCTTTGTCGAGGAGCAGGATCGCCGGCAGCAGGGCCTCGTTCAGCGCCTCCAGCGGACGCGCCGTGACGCTGCTCGCCAACCCGGCACGGCGCGCGGCACGCTCGAAGAGCGAGGGTGTGAGCCGATCGCCGCCCACCGGGAGCCCGGCAAGCACGCCGTCGCGCGTCACGTTCGCGCCGTGCGCGCGAGCGAGCGCCAGCAGGCAGCCGAGCAGGGGATCGTCCGCGCCGGAGGGCACGGACGCGGGGGCACCCTCCGCCGCTCGCGGCGGTGATTCGGTCCCAGGAGGTCTCTGGGTCAGGGCAGGCTCGTATGTTTCGGCCACTCGTTGTATCGTCCTGGAATTGGGCTACGCCGAAAGGGATACCCGGCGCACAGCCCTGCCGGCTGTGCGGATGCAGCCGTGGCCGCTGATTGTTGCATGCGGCGGGCAAGCCGGAATGTGACACGCTTAACACCACGCGCGCAAAGTGAGCATGACAGGGCGAAGGGGGCCTCGCCGCGCGGAGCCGAAGGAACGAAGCAGCCAGGGAGGGGAAACGACCATGCCGGAACAGCAACGCAGGCGGTTTTCGCGCATCCGCTTCGCGAGCGGAGCCAAGCTGGCCGTCGGCGCCGAGCGCCGCGACTGCGAGGTGATCGATCTTTCGATGAAGGGCGCCCTCGTCGCCGGCATGCACGGCGACGCGGCTGCCGTCGGAACACCGTGCGCGCTCGAAATCACGCTGGGCGAGGACGACAGGATCCGCATGGAAGGGGTGATCGCGCACAAGGAAGCGGGACGGCTAGGCGTGGCCTGGCGCGAGATCGACCTGGACAGCCTCACCCACCTGCGGCGCCTGCTGGAGCTCAATCTCGGCGACCCCGAGCTCCTCGGACGCGAGCTCGGGGCGCTGATCGCCGATTAGGCGCAGCCCCCGGATCCACCTTCGGCTTCATCCGGGCTGGGCGCCGCCGCTCAGCGCTTGACCGGCCCCTTGTACTCCTCGACCTCGATGCCGCGCAGCTGGTAGCCGGCGTTGCCGAGGTCGGAGTTGAAGCGGGCCACGGTCAGCACGCCGCTCACCCATACCGGCGCCATGTTCAGGCCGGCCGGAATCGGCTTGTCGGGCATCACGTGGATCAACTGGTTGGCCGGCGGGGGCGGCACGTGGATGCAGGCGCCGAAATACGGCACCAGCAGGAACTCGCGGATCTCGTCGGCGCTGCTCTCGAGGGGCACCACGTAGCCGGGGATCCGGATCTTGCGGCCGTTCATGCCTTCGACCACCGGGGCGCGGTCCCAGGCCTCGCGCAGCTTCTGCATGAGCTCCATCGCCCGCGGGTCGGCGTCGGTCATCGCGTCGAGGTCGAAATCCTTGAAGACATCCTCGGGACGCCAGTCGGACGGGATCAGATCGTCCCAGCTGATCTGGCGGTATTCGCCGCGGGTCGCCTTCGCCGTCGGCGCCGGGCGCTCCCCGACCTGGGACTCGCCCTTGCCCGCCGGCGCCTTCTGCGCCGCCACCGGCTGCCAGGCGAGCACCGCCAGCGCCATCAACATCACCATCGAACGCTTCATTGTCAGATCCTGATCGTCATCCCGTCGGCGAGCGAATAGCGGTAGGCGCGCACGCCCGGCACCACGCTCGCAGCCAGCGCCGCCGCCATCACCCCGCCCAGCAGGGCCCACTCCATGGCGCTCGGCAGACGCGCCGTGAGGTGGAGTCCGTATTGTGCCTGCAGCCACGGGCCGGCGAGCGCCGCCCCCCCCTGCACCAGCGCGAGCCCCAGCAGGCAGCCGATGACGCTCATGACGAGGCTCTCCAGCGCGAGCAGCAGGAAGATCTGCCCCGGGCTCGCGCCCAGCGCCCGCAGGATCGCAAGCTCCCTGCGGCGCTCGCCCAGGCTCGCCACCACCACGGCGACGAGGCCCGCCAGCCCCACCAGCACCACCAGCGCCGACACCGCCAGCATCGCCCGCTCGGCCACGGCGATGAGACCCCACAGCTCCTGCAGGGTTGCACCCGGCAGCACGGCGAGCAGCGGCTCGTCGGGAAACTCGTTCACATGGCGCTGCACGCGAAATACCGCCAGGCGCGACTCGAGCCCCACCAGCGCCGCGGTCACGGCCTTGGGCTCCAGGTCGAACTTCGTCACGTGCTCGGCCGGGATGGATATCCCCGGCATGCGTGCCCCGCCCTGCCAGTCCACGTGGATGGCCTCGATCGCCTGGAGGCTCACCAGCACCGAGCGGTCGACCGGGGTGCCGGTGCGCGCGAGCACGCCGACCACGGTGAAGGGCTTGTCGTCGTGCTCGGCGAAGCTCACCTCGCCGGCGCCGTGGCTCACTACGATGCGCTCGCCGACGCTGTAGCCCAGGCGGGCCGCCACCTCGGCACCTACCACCGCCTCGAAGATTCCGTCGAACGGCCGCCCCTCGGCGAAGCGCAGCGGCTCGCCGTGCCCGTAGCGATAGTGCTCGAAATAGCCGGTGGTCGTGCCCACCACGCGGAACCCGCGATGGGAGTCGCCCAGGGAGATCGGCACCAGCCAGGCCACCTGCGGATGCGCGGCGAGCTTCTGTATGCTCGCCCACGACACGTTGTTGGTGGCGTTGCCCATGTGGAACACCGAGTAGAGCAGGAGCTGCATCGGGCCGCTTCTCGCGCCCACAACGAGATCCGTGCCCGAGATGGTCTGCGCGAAGCCCTCGCGCGCGTCGCTCCTCAGGCGCTCCACGCCGAGCAGCATCGCCACTGCCAGTGCCACCGCGGCCACGGTGAGCGCCACCGTGAGGCGCCGGTTGGCGATGCTCTTGCGGGTGAGGTGCCACAGCGGCGTCATGCAGGCACCTCCCCGGTGACGGCCCGGTTGATGTCGGCGAGCGCCACCACCCGGTCGAAGCGCTCGGCGAGCCGCGCATCGTGGCTCACGAAGAGCAGGCTCGCCCCGGCCTCGGCGCATTCGGCGAGCAGCAGGTCGAGAAAGCCGCGCTGGCGGTCGGCGTCGAGCGCCGAGGTAGGCTCGTCGGCGATCACCAGGCCCGGCCGGCCGATCAGGGCGCGCGCGGCAGCGACGCGTTGCTGCTGGCCTACCGACAGCTCGGCGGCCGGGCGCGCCAGGAGCTCGGCGTCGAGGTCGAGATGGGCCGCGAGCCGCCGCGCCTCGGCGTGGGGACGGGCGCCGGCCGCGGCGACCCGCGCGTGCCGCGCCGGCGAGAAGCGGCAGGGCAGAACGATGTTGTCCAGGGCCGAGAGATAGGGCAGCAGGTTGAAGAGCTGGAAGATGAAACCCACATGGTCGGCGCGGAAGCGGTCCCGCGCGCCGGCGGGAAGCCGCGCCAGGTCTTGACCGAGCACCGCCACCTGCCCTTGCGCGGGCGATAGCACGCCGCCCACCAGCGACAGCAGCGTGCTCTTGCCGCTGCCGCTCGGCCCGTGCAGGAAGACGCGCTCGCCCGGTGTGACGCGGAAGGTCTCGATGGCGAGACAGGGCCGCGCCGCGCCGGGCCAGCGGTAGACGACGTCGCGGAACTCGACGGCGGCGGAAGGCGTATCGAGCGTGCTCACAGCTCGAGCTTGCGATGCGCCTTGTCGAGGACGGACGCGCCCTGCCCGCCCGGCGTCGCCGTCTCGACCCGCACCTGGTGCAGCCGCGGGAAGGCGTCGAAGAGATTCACCCCCATCTCTTTCAGCGCCGCGGGCTTGGCGCACTCCCACGCGTAGTGCGCGTGCATGTCGGCGTGGGTCGCCTCCCCGTCGTGGTCGTGCCCGTGGTCATGGTCGTGCCCGTGCTCGGCCTTCCCCGCCTGCGGCCAGGGCGACTCCACTGCGGCTTCCTTCAGCTCGCAGCCGGCCGTGGCCGGCACGACGAAGAGCTTGCCCGGGTCCCGCAGGCGCGCCTCGGCCCGGGCGAGCGCGGCCCGCTGCTTGGCGTCCCGCGGGGCGTGCTCGAAACCGACGAGATTGTCGAGCGGGCTCTCCAGCTCGATCTGCAGGCGGTTGCCATCGATCGCCACGCGCAGGTCCGCCACGCCGTGGGCATGGGGCGCGTGCTGAGCGCCCGCCGGCAGCATGAAGCCGGCGGCCAGTGCGCCGACGAATATCCTGATCATGATCCATCCTCCTGTCGAAGGCCCGTCGTCACGGGCGGATGCGACGACGCCGCGGCACCGGCCGCGGCATCCTGCCCGGGACGAATGGCCAGCGCCGCCGCGCCGACGGCGGCCATCAGCCACACGACCATCGCCCCGGAAGGTAAATCGAAGAGGGCCGACAGCGCCAGCCCCGACGCATAGCCGAGCACGCCGACGGCATAGCCGACCGCCAGCCGGCGGCCTCGCCCGAGACGTCGGGTAGCGAGCGCCGGCACGATGAGCGTGGCGAAGACCAGATAAACGCCCACGAGTTGCACCGAGGCCGTCACCGCCACGGCGAAGACGAGGTAGAAGGCGGTACGGCCGGGTGGGCGCGACGGCACGAACCACAGCGCGAGCACGGCCGCGGTCACCACCGCCGTCACCGCCAGCTGGTCCCACCCCACCCACAGGATCTGGCCCGCCAGGAGCTCCCGCAGGTGCTCGCCGCCGTGCGGATTGCCGGCCAGCAGCAGGATGCCCGCGCACGAGGCGAGCACGAACAGCACCCCGATGAGCGCCTCCTGGACCTCGGCCCAGCGCCGTTCGGTCCAGGTGAGCAGCATCGCGCCGGTCAGCGCAGCGCCGACCGCCACCGCCTGAACCGCCCAGCCTCGCGGCTCCCAGCCCAGGGCATGGGCGGCGATGACCCCGATGCCGGCGATCTGGGCGATGGCGAGGTCGATGAACACGATGCCGCGCTCCAGCACCCGCATTCCAAGGGGCACGTGGGTGGCGACGACCAGCAGCCCCGCGACCAGCGCCGGCCCGAGGATGCCGGGATCGAGGGCATCGAGGTTCATCGCACGGCCTTCAGCAGCCGCGCCACGGTGTCGTCGAACAACCCGAAGAGGTCGTCCGCCTCGTCGCTGCCGCCCACGGTGAACGGCAGGACCACCACCGGGATGCCGGCGCGCCCGGCGAGCCACTCGGCGCTGCGCGGATCGTTGTAGGCCGCGCGCAGCACGGCCCGCACGGGTTCGCGCTCGAGCTGCCGGAGCAGCGTGGCGAGGTGCCCGCTGGAGGGCTCCACCCCCGGCTTGGGCTCCAGGGTCGCCACCCGGCGCAGCCCCAGCCACGCTTCCAGATACGGGAAGCCGTTGTGCTGTACGGCCACCGGCATGCCCCGCAAGGGGGCGGCCGCGGCCTCCCAGCGGGCGATGGCCGCCAGCCAGCGCGCGGCGAAGTCGGCCTGCCGGGCGCGGTACGAGGCCGCGTTGGCGGGATCGATCTCCGCCAGACGGCCTGCCAGTGCCTCGGCCACGCGGGCGATGTTGTGCGGGTTGGTCTGGATGTGAGGATTGCCCGCGGCGTGGATGTCGCCCTCGGCGCGATCGATCCGCGCCGGCGCCTCCATCAGGGCGACGAACTGCGCCGCCTCGAAGTAGCCGGGCCGCCCCGGCTGGATGGCCGCATTGCCCGACTGGCGCTGCAGCACGGGCAGCCAGCCCACCTCCAGCTCGGCGCCGGTGCACACCAGCAGGTCCGCCCGCCGCGCCGCCGCCACCAGGCTGGGGCGCGCCTGGATGCGGTGCACGTCCTGCAGTGCGGTGGTGGCGACATAGACCTCGGCCTTGTCGCCGGCGAGCTCCTGCACCAGCGCGCCCCATTCCGGCTCGCAGGCCACCACGTTCAGCGCGGCCAGGGCCGGCTGGGCGATGGCGGCGAGCGCCAGCGCCGCCGTTGCGATCAGTCGCGTGCCCATGGCGTCTCCCTCAGAAGCTGTGCGCGCCGTGGGCGCCGAGGCTCATCACGTACTGCAGCCACACCTGGTTGTCGGTGAGCCCCTCCATCGCCCGGTCGCGCGCGAACTGCAGGCGCAGGCGGGAGAACTCGCTGGGGCTGTAGTCGAGCATCACCGTGGTGCGGTTGGGCCGGTAGTCGGCGACCTCGATGTTGGCGTCGTTCACGCCGTAGTCGATGCTGCCGCTGTCGAGCCGGTCGTAGCGCACGCCGGCGCGCCAGCGCGGCATGAACTGGTACACGGTCTGGGCGTACCAGCCGGACTGGCGGGTGCGGTAGGTGCTGGACACGCCGGCCGCGCAGGCCGTCGTGCCGCTGCCGTCCTCCTCGAAGCAGTCGAGGGAGCCACGCTCGCGGCGCTGGAAGTACTCGGCCTGGACCGTCAGGTTGGTCCGCGTGGGGTTGCCCTCCGGCGCCCACTTCCACACGGCGTCGGCGATCCAGGTGCGGCTCTTGCCGCTGAAGGCGCCCACCACCTCCTCGCCGGCCAGGGTGTCCTCGAAGTGGGACTCGCGGTCGCGCGCCCGGGTGCCTAGCCAGGACACGCCCGCGCGCCAGCTGTGGGAAGTACCCACGTCACCGCCCACGTGGGCGAACAGCGCACTCGACCCGACGCCGTTCACGTTGCGGTCGGTCCCGGGGAAGTTCACGCCACGGCCGATTTCCGCGCCGAGTTCCAGGAAGAGCGCCGTAGGCGCGACCCATTTCAGCTGGATGCCGTCGTTGGCATAGCTGGCATGCTCGCCGAAAAGGGCGGTGTACATCAGCGGCGCGTCGGCGAAGTCCCACTGGTGGGGATGCTGCTCGTTGAGGTAGCCGATGCCGGAGCGGAAGCGGCCGGCCTTGACCCCCAGGCCGTGGCCCAGGCCGATGGTCTGGAACCACGCCTCCTCCACCTCGACCTCGCCGTCCACCAGCGCGAGGTTGGCGAGGCCGCGGAAATGGGGGTCGATGTTGGCCGAGAGCACCAGCTCGGTGTGGTCGAGGGAGAAACCGCGCTCCGGCCCGCCTTCCTCGTCGTGGTCGTGTCCGCCGGCCACGAAGCCGGTGATCTCGCGTTCGTCGGCGTCCTTCATCCGGCGGTATTGCCCCTGAAGGATCAGGGAAATGTCGGGGTTGAAGCCCCCGCCGACGGCGGGGGCCGCAGCCGCCTGGGCGGCGGGTGCGGCGCGCGCCGGCTCCGCCGCGGCAGCAGGCGCTTCGGCCTGGCGCAGGCGGGCTTCCAGATCGGCGATGCGGGCGTCGTAGCTCTGGCGCAGGGCCGCGATCTCGGCGCGCAGCTGGGCGAGTTCGTCGCTGTCGGCGGCCGTCGCGGGCAGGGCTGCGGCGGCCAGCAGGGCCAGGGTCAGGCGGGGCAAAACACGGGGCATTTCGGTTGTTCCTTGTCTCGTCATGAAGAGGACGGCCGGCGCCCTCCGCAGCTTCGGCGGCACCGGGCTCGTTAACAGAAGGGCTGACTAGACGGGAACGGGTGGCGCGCGCGCCGCGTAGGCGGTGGCCGCGCGCGCATGGACCGCAGCGGGCTCGGCGGCGAGAACCTCGGCCGCACTGCCCGCCACGCGCAGCCAGTGGCTGCCCGGCGGGCCCGAGCCGCATGCGGCGTAAGCCGCGCAGGTCTCGCAGCGCTCGTCGAGGGCGTGCCAGGCTTCGAACCCGGTCTCATGGGAGTGCTCGTCGTCCCCGTGAAGGTGCACGAACGCATGCACCAGCGCCCCGTGCTGCAGGAGCACGAGGCATAGGGAAAGGATCACGGCAAGAAGCGCCTGGGCGCGAAGACGCATGGATGAGCCGACGGGAGCGCGACGGAAGCGGCACATTGCGCCGCGAAGGTGCTAAACGCTACACTGTTGCAATAGCAAACGCAATGCGAACGATTATGCCCGCACGAACGGAAGGCAGCGCGGCCGGCACCCTGATCGCCGCCCACGGCGGACGCGTCACGCGCGCCCGCGTCGCGGTGCTCGAGCTCCTGCTGTCGAGCCCGCATCCGCTCAGCCACGAGGAGATCGCCACCCGGCTCGCCGGCGGCGGACTCGCGCCCGACCGCGTCACGCTCTACCGGGCGCTCGATTGGCTGGTGGAGCAAGGCATAGCGCAGCGCCTCGCGGGCAACGACCGGGCGTGGCGCTTCGAGGCGGTGCGCGGCGACAGCCACCGCCATGCGCATTTCCATTGCGATCGCTGCGGGCACGTGATCTGCCTCGAGGATCTCTCCCCGGCCTTCGCGGTGGCGCTCCCGGCGGGCTTCAGCCTGGACCGCGCCGAGCTCGTGTTCCATGGCGCCTGCGCCGATTGCGGCCGGCAGCGAGCCGAGGACGCCCCGGCGGGGGAACAACCCGACGGCATTGTTTGAACTTGTCCAAATTGCAACGCCGTTGCATGATTCGCCCCCTTCAACCGACCGGAGTCCGCCGATGAGCCCTGTGCACCGCCCCGCCCGCAGCCTGCTCGGCGCCGGCCTGGGAGTCCGCCTCGCGATCGCCGGCGGCGCGACGGCCTTGCTGTGGCTCACCGTGATGTGGGCCCTAGGATGATGCAGCAGTACATGCCCCCGCTGATCCGCTTCGAGGATCTCACCCTCGGCTACGAGCGCCACCCGGCCGTGCATCACCTCTCGGGCGAGATCCCCGCCGGCGCGCTGGTGGCGGTGGTGGGCCCCAACGGCGCCGGAAAGTCGACGCTGCTCAAGGGCATCGCGGGCGAGCTCCGCCCCCTGGGCGGACGCATCCACATGCCGCGCCTGCCGCGCGGCGCCGTGGCCTACCTGCCTCAGCGCGGCGAGCTCGACCACAGCTTTCCCCTGACCGTGTTCGACATGGTGGCGATGGGGCTGTGGCGCGAAATCGGAGCTTTCGGCGCGCTGCGCCCCGAACACCAGCGACGCGTCGCGTCGGCGCTCGCCTCGGTGAGCCTCGCCGGGTTCGAGGCGCGGCCGGTGAGCTCGCTCTCCGGCGGCCAGCTGCAGCGCGCCCGCTTCGCCCGCCTGATCCTGCAGGACGCCCCGGTGGTGCTCCTCGACGAGCCCTTCGCCGCCATCGACACCCGCACCGTGGAGGACCTGGTCGCCCTGGTGCTCGCCTGGCACGCCGAGGGCCGCACCATCCTCACCGTGGTCCACGACCTCGAGCAGGTGCGGCGCCACTTCCCCACCTGCCTGCTGCTCGCCCGCGAGCCGGTGGCCTTCGGACCCACGCCGGAGGTGCTCACCGACGCGCTGCTCGCGCGGGCGCGCGGGCTTTCCGAGGCGCTCGACGACCACGCGCCGGTGTGCCACCGCGATACCGAACGGGTGACCATGTGATCGACGCGCTCGTCTCGCCCTTCCTGGAGTTCGAGTTCATGCGCCGCGCACTCGCCGGCGCGCTGGCGCTTTCGCTCGGCGCGACCCCGGTCGGCGTGTTCCTGATGCTGCGTCGCATGAGCCTCATGGGCGACGCCATGGGGCATGCCATCCTGCCCGGCGCGGCGCTGGGCTACCTCGCCTTCGGTCTGTCGCTGGGCGCCATGACCGTGGGCGGCATCGTTGCCGGCCTGGTGGTGGCGCTTGGCGCGGGCCTCGTGGCACGCGCCTCCATCCTGCGGGAGGACGCGAGCCTCGCCGCCTTCTACCTGCTTTCGCTCGCCGCCGGCGTGATGATCGTGTCCCTGCGCGGCAGGAACCTCGACCTGCTGCACGTGCTGTTCGGCTCGGTGCTGGCGCTCGACGACGGCTCGCTGCTCCTGATCGCGAGCATCGCCAGCGTCTCCCTCGTGGGGCTGGCGCTGCTCTTCCGCCCGCTGGTGCTGGAATGCTTCGATCCGGCCTTCCTGCGCGGCGTGAGCCGCCTGTCGCCGGTGGCGCACTACGGCTTCCTGGCGCTGGTGGTGCTGAACCTGGTGAGCGGCTTCCACGCGCTGGGCACGCTGATGGCGGTGGGCATCATGATCCTGCCTGCGGCGGCTGCGCGGCTATGGGCGCGCACGCTGTCCGCCATGCTGGCGCTCGCCGCGGCCATCGCCTTCTCGAGCGGGCTCGCGGGCCTGCTCGTCTCCTTCCACGCCGACGTGCCGGCAGGACCGGCCATCATCCTGGTGATCGGCGTCGTCTACGTGCTCTCCCTCGCGTTCGCGCCCGGCGGTCTGCTCGGTCCGCGGCTCGATCCACGACCGCACCTCGAGGCCTGATTTCCCGAACAACATCAACGAACAGGAAGACCGATCGATGCTCCCCTATCGCAACTTCGCCCTCGCCGTCCTCGCGCTGCTCCTCGCGCTCGCCTCCGCGCCTCTGCGTGCGGCAGCGCCGGTGGAGGTGGTGGCGAGCTTCAGCATCCTCGGCGACCTCGTCCGGCAGGTAGGGGGAGACCGGGTGCGCGTTACCACCCTCATCGGCCCCGACGAGGACGCCCACGCTTACCAGGCGCGCCCGTCCGATTCGCGACTGCTGGGCCGGGCCCGGCTCGTGGTGATGAACGGTCTCGGCTTCGACGCCTGGATGGAGCGGCTGGCCCGCTCGGCCGGCTTCCGCGGCACTCTGGTGGTGGCGAGCAAGGGCGTCGAGCCGCTCTCCGGCGAGCACGGGCACGGCCACGAGCATGAGCACGGACACGGCCACGACCACGGCGCGGTCGATCCCCACGCCTGGCAAGACGTCGCAAACGTCGTGCGCTACGTCGCTAACATCGGCGCCGCCCTCGCTGCAGCCGACCCCGAAGGCGCGGCCGTCTATCGCGCCAATGCCGAGCGCTACACTGCCGAGCTCCAGGCGCTCGACGCCGAAATCCGGGCCGCACTCGCGAAGGTACCGGCCGAGCGGCGCAGGGTGGTCACCTCCCACGACGCCTTCGCCTACTTCGGACGTGCCTACGGCGTGCATTTCCTCGCCGCCGCCGGTGTGAGCAACGAGTCCCAGCCCTCGGCCGCCGGCATCGCCCAGCTCATCCGTCAGCTGCGCAAGGAGAGGGTGCCGGTCGTCTTCGTCGAGAACGTGAGCGACCCGCGACTCGTGGAGCGCATCCGCAAGGAAGGCGGGGCACGTCTGGGCGGCACGCTGTTCTCCGATGCCCTCTCGTCCGCAGATGGAGAGGCTCCCACCTACGTGGCGCTCATGCGCAGCAATCTCGCCGCGCTGATGGAGGGCCTCTCCCCGCAGGGCCAATAGGCGCCGCCCGACGTCGCGGCTCACGCGCCGTCGAAGGCGAGGGCGTGCACGCTGAAGAGCTCCGCTTCATCCTGCCACACCCGCAGCGTCTCGAAGCCCGCCGCCCGGGCGAGCTCGCCGAACTCCTCGACGTTGAACTTGTAGGAGTTCTCGGTGTGGATGCCGTCGCCGGCGGCGAACGGAAAGCGGGTGCCGTCGACGCCGATCACCTGATCCCGCATCGCGACGAGGTGCATCTCGATGCGCCCCTCCACCGAGTTGTAGAAGGCGTGGTGGTGGAAGCCGGCGGGATCGACCGCGGCATCGAGCTCGCGCCGCATGCGATGGAGCAGGTTGCGGTTGAAGCGCGCCGTCACCCCCCGGCTGTCGTTGTAGGCTGCGTCCAGGAGCGCCGGATCCTTCTTGAGATCGACTCCGATCAGCATCCGCCCGCCCCGCCCGAGCAGCGCGCCGACCGCGGCGAGCAGCCGCCTGGCCTGGGCCGGCTCGAAATTTCCGATGCTCGAGCCGGGAAAGAAGGCGGCCCTCGGGAAACCGCTCACCGCTTCGGGCAGCTCGAAGCGCCGCGTGTAGTCGGCGCACAGGGCGTGCACCGCAAGCGCCGGATAGTCGGCCGCGATCGCCCCGGCCGAGCGCGCCAGGTGCTCGTGGGAGATGTCGATGGGCAGGTAGGCCCGAGGATGCAGCGCGTCGAGCAGCAGCCGGACCTTCACGTCGCTGCCGCTGCCGAGCTCGATGAGGAGCGTGTCGCGTCCGACGAGCGCCGCCATCTCGGCCGCATGGCGGCGCAGGATGCCGATCTCGGTGCGGGTCGGGTAGTACTCCGGCAGACGGGTGATCTCGTCGAAGAGCGCCGAGCCCTGGGCGTCGTAGAAGAACTTGGGGGAGAGCCGGCGCGGCCGCTGCCCCAGGCCCTCGATCACCGCGGCGCGGAAGTCCGCCGGGGGCGGACGCAGGTCGTGGATGTGCAGATTCGCCGGCGCCCCGTTCATTCTCCGTCCTCCGCGAGGCGCAGGCCCTGGAACTGCCAGCGTTCGTGAGGATAGAAGAAGTTGCGGTAGGTGGCGCGCAGATGGCCGGGCGGCGTGACGCATGAGCCGCCCCGCAGGACCATCTGGCCGCACATGAATTTGCCGTTGTACTCGCCGAGCGCGCCCGGCGGGGGACTGAAGCCGGGGTACGGCAGATAGGCCGAGGCGGTGTGCTCCCAGACATCCCCGTAGAGCTGGCGCAGCCCGTCGCCGGGCCGCGCCGCGATCGGTTGCAGATAGCCGCCCTCGCGCAGGTTTCCGACGATGGGCTCGTCCGCGGCCGCCACCTCCCATTCCGCCTCGGTAGGCAGCCGCCGCCCCGCCCAGCGGGCATAGGCGTCGGCCTCGTAGTAGCTCACGTGGGCGACCGGGGCGTCGGGGTCGAGCGGTCGCATGCCCGCGAGGGTGAACTGCCACCAGATGCCCTCGATCCGCTCCCAGTAGAGCGGGCCGGACCAGCCCTCCTGGCGGACCCGCGCCCATCCGTCGGAGAGCCACAGCGCCGGACTGGCGTAACCGCCCGATTCCATGAAGGCCAGGTACTCGCCGTTGGTGACCGGACGCGAGGCCAGTCGGAACGGGTCGAGCCACACGCGGTGGCGCGGCCGCTCGTTGTCGTAGGCGAAGCTGCCCCCGGCGTGCCCGATCTCCACCAGCCCGCCCGGGAACTCCTGCCAGTCGACAGGCGCCCGCTTGCCGGAAGGCGGCATCGGCAGGTTGCTGCGGTAGGCCGGGCGCAGCGGATTGGCGGCGAAGTTGCGCTTGATGTCGGTGAGGAGCAGCTCCTGGTGCTGCTGCTCGTGGTTCAGCCCGATCGCGATCCGCTCCAGGATCTCGGGCCACGGCCGGTCGCGCCGCTCGGCGAGCAGCGCGAGCATGTGGCCGTCCACGTGGGCGCGGTAGTGGTAAACGTCGGCCACCGTGGGGCGGGCCAGGAAACCCCGCGCCGGGCGCGGATGGTAGGCGCCGACCTGCTCGTAGTAGGAGTTGAAGAGCACCCGATAGGCCGGATCGAACTCGGTGTAGCCGGGCAGGTACTCGCGCAGGACGAAGGTCTCGAAGTACCAGCTGACATGGGCGAGGTGCCACTTGGCCGGGCTCGCCTCGTCGGCCGCCTGGATCACGTAGTCCTCGATCGCGAGGGGGGCCGCGAGCGCCTCGGTGTCGGCACGGATCCGCTGATAGGCCGCGGCCCACTCGTCGCGGGGTGCGTCCTCGTCCAACCCCGGCAACGCCGGGTAGTCCTCCGCTCTGTCCATGGCCTTCCCCGCTCGTCGCTACATTGGCAGGAAAGCAAATCCTCTGCCCGCGGTCAAGGCGGGCACGGACGGGCGCGTCAGAAGAAGAGTGCGTGCAGCATCTTGGCGCACAGGGCCAGAAGCACGCCGGCGAAGATCTTCTTGAGGGTGGCCACGGGCAGGCGGTGGGCGAGCTTCGCGCCCGTGGGCGCCATGTACATGCTCACCACGGACACCAGCACCAGCGCCGGCAGGTAGACGAAACCGAGCGAGAGTGGGGGCATGCCGCCTGCGCCCCAGCCGTTGACCAGGTAGCCGACGGTACCGGCCAGCGCGATCGGGAGGCCGATCGCCGCCGAGGTGCCGATGGCGTTGTGCACCTTGACGTTGCACCAGGTCATGAAGGGCACCGAGAGGGAGCCGCCACCGATCGCCACCAGCGCCGACACCCCGCCGATGCCCATGCCCACCGCGCTCATGCCCAGCGGGCCGGGCAGCGCCCGCGAGGGCTTGGGCTTGATGTTGGCCAGCATCTGCAGCGACACGTAGGCCATGAAGCAGGCGAAGAAGATCGCCAGGGGCTTGGAGGGCACCCGCGAGGCGATGAAGGTGGCGGCGAAGGTCCCCAGCAGGATGCCCGGCGTGATGTGGCGCACCACGTCCCAGCGGACCGCCCCGTGCCGATGGTGGGCACGCAGGCTCGCGAAGGACGTGAGCACGATCGCGGCCATGGAGGTGCCGAGCGCGAGATGCACCACGCTCTCCTTGGGGAAGCCCTGGGCCACGAAGAGACTGGTGAGCACCGGCACCATGATGCCGCCGCCCCCTACGCCGAGGAGGCCCGCGAAGAAGCCCACGAAGGCGCCGAGCACCAGATAGGAGAGCCACCAAATGTCGAAAGTCATGCCGGCAGATGCATCAGTTCACGGGTGATGAAGGCCCATTCGGCGGGATCGACCGGCGTGATGGAGAGCCGGTTGCCGCGGGCGAGGACGCGCATGTTGGCGAGTTCCGGCGCGGCGCGCAACTCGGCCAGGGACACCAGGCGCGTCTTTTGCACGAGCTGGACGTCCACGTTGAGCCAGCGCGGCTCCTCCGGACGCGACCTGGGATCGTGGAAGCGGCTTTGGGGGTCGAACTGGGTAGCGTCCGGGTAGGCATCGCTCGCGATGCGCGCGATGCCGGCGATGCCGGGCTCCGGGCAACTGGAGTGGTAGAAGAAGGCCAGGTCGCCCACCTTCATCTGGTCGCGCATGAGGTTGCGTGCCTGGTAGTTGCGCACGCCGTACCACGCCACGGTCTGGTTCGGCATCGCCGCGAGATCGTCGATGGAGCAGTCGTCCGGTTCGGACTTCATGAGCCAGTAGCGCATTGGCATGACACCTCGGATCGCCGGGAGAGCCGCCGATTGTGCCGTTCCGCGCGGCCCATGTCACGCGGCCGCCCGCCGCTTCGCAGCATGCCAGGGTGACCGCGTTCCGCTGAATTGCCCGGAGATCGATCGAGGAGCCGAGATGAGCGCCGAAACCGCCTTCCACTGGAACGACCCGCTGCTGCTCGAGCGGCAGCTCTCCGACGAGGAGCGCATGGTGGCCGACACCGCGCGCGCCTATGCTCAGGACAAGCTCATGCCGCGCGTCACCGACGCCTTCCGGCATGAGCTCACCGACCGGACGATCTTCGAGGAAATGGGCGCGCTGGGCCTGCTCGGCGCCACCATCCCCGAAGCGTATGGCGGCGCCGGCCTCAACTACGTGAGCTACGGTCTCATCGCGCGGGAGATCGAGCGGGTCGACTCGGGCTATCGCTCAATGATGAGCGTGCAGTCCTCCCTGGTGATGCTGCCGATCCACACCTTCGCCGCCCAGGCGGTGCGCCGCAAGTACCTGCCGCGGCTGGCGAAGGGCGAGCTCGTGGGCTGCTTCGGGCTCACCGAGCCGGACGCGGGCTCGGATCCCGCCTCCATGCGCAGCCGGGCGAAGCGGGTCGACGGCGGCTTCGTGCTCACGGGCAGCAAGACGTGGATCACCAACTCGCCGATCGCCGACGTCTTCGTGGTGTGGGCCAAGCTCGAGGAGGACGGGCGCGACCGCATCCGCGGCTTCGTGCTGGAGAAGGGCTGGCCCGGCCTCACCGCGCCGGCCATCCACGGCAAGGTGGGCCTGCGCACTTCGGTCACCGGCGAGATCGTGATGGACGAGGTGTTCTGCCCGGAAGAGAATGCCTTTCCCGAGGTGCGCGGCCTCGCGGGCCCCTTCACCTGCCTCGACTCGGCGCGCTACGGCATCGGCTGGGGCGCACTCGGGGCGGCGGAGTTCTGCTGGCACACCGCGCGCCGCTACGTGCTGGAACGCAAGCAGTTCGGCCGTCCGCTCGCCGCCAACCAGCTCGTCCAGAAGAAGCTCGCCGACATGCAGACCGAGATCACCCTCGCGCTGCAGGGCTGCCTGCGGCTGGGCCGGATGAAGGACGAAGGCACGGCGGCGGTGGAGATCACCTCCATCATGAAGCGCAACTCCTGCGGCAAGGCCCTGGAGGTGGCGCGGCTCGCCCGCGACATGCTGGGCGGCAACGGCATCTCCGACGAGTTCGGAGTGGCCCGCCACCTGGTGAACCTGGAGGGGGTGAACACCTACGAGGGCACCCACGACATCCACGCGCTGATCCTGGGCCGCGCCCAGACCGGCATTCAGGCCTTCTGCTGACACAATGAGCGACGCCCTCGCCCACCTCAAGATCCTCGACCTGTCGCGGGTGCTGGCCGGGCCGTGGGCGAGCCAGCTGCTTGCCGACCTGGGCGCCGAGGTGATCAAGATCGAGCGCCCCGGAACCGGCGACGACACCCGCAGCTGGGGCCCGCCGTGGTTCGACACCGGACACGGCCACGAGACAGCCTACTTCCTCGCCGCCAACCGCAACAAGGAGTCGGTGGCGATCGACATCACGCGCCCGGAGGGCCAGGGGCTGGTGCGCCGGCTAGCGGCCCGGGCCGACGTCGTGATCGAGAACTACAAGGTGGGCGCGCTCGCCCGGTACGGGCTCGACGCGGTGAGCCTGCGGGCGGCCAACCCGCGCCTCGTCTATTGCTCGATCACCGGCTTCGGCCAGGATGGCCCCTACGCCCAGCGGCCGGGCTACGACTTCCTGTTGCAGGCGATGGGCGGACTGATGAGCATCACGGGGGATCCGGACGGGCCACCGCAGAAGGTGGGTGTGGCGCTCACCGACGTGCTCACCGGCCTCTACGCCACGGTGGGGATCCTCGCCGCCCTGGCTCACCGGGATCGTACCGGCGAGGGCCAGCACATCGATCTGGCGCTCCTGGACGTGCAGGTCGCCTGTCTCGCGAACCAGGCGATGAACTACCTCGTCACGGGCCAGACGCCGCGGCGCATGGGCAACGCCCATCCCGACATCGTGCCCTACGAGGCCTTCCCCACGGCCGACGGCGACATCGTGCTCGCCGTCGGCAACGACCACCAATGGGCGGCCTTCTGCCGGCTCGCCGGGCGGCCCGAGTGGGCGACCGACCCGCGCTTCGCCACCAACGCGGCGCGGGTGGCGAACCGCAAGACGCTGATCCCGCTGCTGCGCCAGGCGACGGTGATGCGCACCACCGACGAATGGGCCGCCGCCCTCGACGGAGCGGGGGTGCCGGGCGGACCGATCAACGATCTCGAGCGCGTCTTCGACGACCCGCAGATCCGTCACCGGGGCATGCGGAAGGACGTGGGCGGCGTGCCCCAGGTCGCCAACCCGCTACGCCTGTCGGCCACACCCCCGACCTACCGCCGCGCGCCACCGGCGCTCGGCGCGCACACCGCCGCGGTGCTCGGGCGCGAGCTCGGCCTCACCGAATCCGAGCTGGCGAGGCTCGCGCAGCAAGACGTGATCGGAATCCCCTGAAGCCGGTAGTGACACCGGCATCAGGGGAAACACCGATGGGCGAGCCCGCTTCTTGGATGCACAGTTCTGCGGTACACCTTTCGGCAGGCGGGCCTGAGATCCGCCGCCACGCGTCGCACCAGCTCACACTGAAGGAGACCTCGAGATGAAGTTGATCCGCAGCCTCGCCCTGGCCGCCCTCACCCTGGGGGTGTCGGCCACCGCCTCCGCGCAGCAGTTCGTGAACGTTCTCACCGGCGGCACCAGCGGTGTCTACTACCCGCTCGGTGTCGCGCTCTCGCAGATCTACGGCCAGGCGCTGCCCAATGCCAAGGTTTCGGTGCAATCGACCAAGGCGAGCGCCGAGAACCTCAACCTGCTGCAGGCCGGACGCGGCGAAGTGGCCTTCTCCCTCGGCGATGCCGTCTCCGCCGCCTGGAACGGCGACGAGGAAGCCGGCTTCAAGAAGAAACTCGACAAGCTGCGCGGACTCGCCGGCATCTACCCCAACTACATCCAGCTAGTGGCCTCGGCCGACTCCGGCATCAAGACGCTCGCCGACCTCAAGGGCAAGCGCATCTCGGTGGGCGCGCCGCGCTCGGGCACCGAGCTCAACGCCCGCGCCATCCTGAAGGCCGCCGGTCTCTCCTACTCCGACTTCGGCAAGGTCGAGTACCTGCCCTTCGGGGAATCGGTCGAGCTCATGAAGAACCGCCAGCTCGACGCCACCCTGCAGTCGGCCGGCCTGGGCGTGGCCTCCATCCGCGACCTCGCCAACGCCATCCGGATCGTGGTGATCCCGATCCCGGCCGACGTGGTCGCCAAGATCGGCGATGCCGCCTACCAGCCGGGCACGATCCCCGCCAGCACCTACCAGGGCCAGGCGCAGGACGTCCCGACGGTACGGATCCGCAACATCCTGGTCACCCACGAGGGCGTCTCGGACGACGCGGTCTACGCCATGACCAAGGCGACCTTCGCGAACCACGACCAGCTCGTCGCGGCCCACTCGGCAGCGCGCGGCATCGTGCTCGAGGATGCGGCCAAGGGCCTGCCCCTGCCGCTGCACCCGGGCGCGGAACGCTACTACCGCGAGGCCGGCGTCCTCAAGTAGGCCATGGCCGAACCCTCGTCCCTGGCCCCCTTCGGCTGGGAGCGCGAGCGCGGCCTCCAGGCGCGCGCGCTGTTCCTGATCGCGGTGACGTTCTCGGCCTTCCAGATCGTCACCGCGGCCTTCAGCCCGCTCTCCTCTCAGGTGGTCCGCGCCATCCACGTGGGCTTCCTGCTGCTGCTCACCTTCGGGCTGCTCCAGGGCTGGGGACTCGGGCGGCGCGCTTCTCCGGTGCTCGCCTGGCTGGTGGGTCTCACCGGCTTCACGCTCGCCTTCTATCACTGGATCTTCGAGGCCGACCTCATCCAGCGCGCCGGCGACCCGACCCGCATGGACGTGGTGGTCGGCACCATCACCCTCGTCCTGGTGTTCGAGGCCGCCCGCCGCGTCATGGGCTTCGCGCTGCCCTTGATCTGCGCGGCGTTCTTCGCCTTCGCGCTCCTCGGCCCCTATCTGCCGGACGCGCTCGCCCACCGCGGCTACCCCTTCGAGCAGCTCGTCGAGCACCTCGCCTTCGGCACCGAGGGCATCTACGGCGTGCCCACCTACGTGAGCTCGACCTACATCTTCCTCTTCATCCTGTTCGGCTCCTTCCTGGAGCAGGCGGGGATGATCCGCCTCTTCACCGACTTCGCCCTGGGCACCGTCGGACACACCCGCGGCGGGCCGGCCAAGGTGTCGGTGATCGCGTCGGGCCTCATGGGCACGATCAACGGCTCGGGCGTCGCCAACGTGGTGACCACGGGCCAGTTCACCATTCCGCTGATGAAGAAGTTCGGCTACCGGCCCGAGTTCGCCGGCGGCGTGGAGGCGACCTCCAGCATGGGCGGGCAGATCATGCCGCCGGTGATGGGGGCGGTGGCCTTCATCATGGCCGAGACCATCGGGGTGGCCTACCTCGAGATCGTCAAGGCCGCCATCATCCCGGCCCTGCTCTACTTCGTCACCGCCTTCTGGATGGTGCACCTGGAAGCCGGCCGGGCCGGCCTGCACGGGCTCGCCAAGGCCGAGTGCCCGGACCCCTGGGCGGCGGTGCGGCGCAACTGGTACCTGCTGCTGCCGCTGGGTGCCCTGGTGTGGCTGCTGTTCGCGGGCTACACGCCGCTCTTCTCGGGCACCGTGGGGCTCGCGCTGACCGCGGTGCTGATCCTGGGCGCCGCCATCGCGCTGCGGCTCTCGGGCACCGCGCTGCGCGTGGCGTTCTGGGTGGCGCTGGGGCTGGCGAGCGCGAGTTTCTTCCGTTTCGGCATCGGCGCGGTCTTCCTCCTCATCGGGCTGCTCGTCCTCGCCTGCTGGTTCGTCCAGGGCGGCCGGGCGACCCTGCGGCTGGCGGTCAACGCGCTCGCCGACGGTGCCCGCCACGCGCTGCCGGTCGGTATCGCCTGCGCGCTGGTCGGGGTGATCATCGGCGTGCTCACCCTCACGGGGGCGGCCACCACCTTCGCCAACGCCATCATCTCCCTGGGGCGGGAAAGCCTGCTGCTCTCACTGGTGCTCACCATGCTGGTGTGCCTCATCCTCGGCATGGGCATCCCGACCATTCCGAACTACATCATCACCTCCTCGCTCGCCGCGCCGGCGCTGCTGGAGCTCGGTGTGCCGCTCATCGTGAGCCACATGTTCGTGTTCTACTTCGGCATCCTCGCCGACCTCACGCCGCCGGTGGCGCTGGCCGCCTTCGCCGCCGCACCGATCGCGGGCGTGTCGGGGATGCGGATCGGGGTGCAGGCGGTGCGGGTGGCGATCGCGGGCTTCGTCGTCCCTTACATGGCGGTGTACGCCCCGGCCCTGATGCTGCAGGGCGACCCGGGCGTGCTCGACGTCGCGTGGATCGTGTTCAAGGCGCTGGTGGCCATCGGCCTGTGGGGCGCCGCCTCGATCGGGTACTTCGGTCAGGCCCTTTCCTGGCCGCAGCGGGCTTTGGCGTTTGCCTCGGCGGCTTTCCTCATCGCAGCCTTGCCGATCACCGACGAGATCGGGCTCGCCGGCGCCGCGGTCTTCGTCGCCTGGGAGCTCTGGCGGCAACGCCGTCCCGCGCCGGCATGACGGCGCTGTGCCTGGCGAGCGGCCTGCTCGCCGCACGCATCGCAACGGCGGGCTTCACCCTCGCGTGGATGCACTCGATCGAGAAAGTGCGATGGGAGGAGGACTGGCGGCTCGACGGCCAGGCGCTGGTGCTCGTCGAGGCGCGCATCCACGGCTCCGGGGCGGGCATGGAGCCGCCCCCCGAGGCCCGTCTCGAGGACGGCGTATGGCGCTACCCGGGACGGCTGCGCACCGCCCGGCTCGATCTCGCACACTCGCCCTACACCGCAGGCTACGAGCTATGCGTCGAGGGCGACTGCCGTCCGCTCGCCGCACTTCTGCCCGGGCTACCGGAGAGCGCGGTGATCGAGCTCAGCCCCTGTCCGGCGACGCACGAAAAAAAGCGCGGACCGAAGTCCGCGCCTTTCGATTGGCCCCCCGCCAGTGCCGTTTCCGCCGATTATCCTGAACCTGGGGTTCAGGGCGGTCGCTTTCCTTCCGCATCAGGCGCACCCGGCTGAGGGGCGCGCACACCTGCGGAGCTTGAGGTCCACAACCAAGTCTCTCGACATTGGTCCAAGGAAACACGACTTCAACGAACACGGCAGGGGATTGACCTGTCGCACGCCTGCCCGCTCCGCAAACCGCTGTTTTCAGACCGATTTTTCTTTCGGTCAGAACAGCTTTTCCTGCTGGGCGAGCACCCCTTCGAGGCGCGCATTCACGAAACCGATTCTACGCTTTGCGGCCTGCATGTCAAACCCGCCGCTCTTCTGAAACTGCAAAAACTCGTGTGCGATGTTGAGCGCCGTCATGGTCGCGAGCTTCTCGCCGGAGGCGTTCGTGCGCCGCGCCAGATCGTTCAGCCGTTCGTCCAGATAGGCGACCGCCGCGAGCAGTCCCTCCCGCTCCTCGGGCCGGCAGGCCACCCGGTATTCCTTGCCGAGGAGGGTGATGTCCAGGGTATCCGTCATGTCAGTCCTGCGGCAGTTTGTCGAGCAGCGCCTCGAGCCGTTCGGTGGCCAGGCGGACCTTGTCGGCGAGGCGGCGATTCTCCGCCTCCAGGTGAGCGAGCTGGGTGCGCAGCTCGCGCACCTCCGCCTTTCCGGATTGGTAGAGCCCGATGAGTTGCTCCACCTGATGCTCGAGTCGATTGAGTTCTGCGTCCATGCGGCGGATGGTAGAGGGCGCCCGAAAGCCGGTCAAGGCACGCCGGACGGCCCGTCGGGTCTAGCTGCGCAGGGCGACCGCATCGGAGAGCTCTTCTCCGACCTCGACCCGGATGTCCTCGAGCTCGCCTTCGTCGAGGCCGAGATAGTCCAGCACGGCGCCGCCGAACTGGTCCCACTCGACATCGGCATCGTGCCCCAGGAAATCGGCGGTGAGCTTGTCGGCCAGCGTCGACACGCAGGCGAGCGCGCGCACCGGCTCGGAGACGTCGCCCGTCTCGCCGAGCAGGACCTCGGCGTCGTGGTGCAAGCGGATCGCCTCCGAGACGAGTTCGGGCAACTGCCAGTTGCGCGCGAGCATCGCGCCGACGATTACGTGGCTGGTGGCGTGCTGCTCGAACTCGACCTCCGTGAAGGGGCGTCCGGAGCGGTTGGCCACCGCGAGCGTCTGCTTGTACTCGGGAAAGCGCTGCATCAGCACGGGAATGCCGCAGTCGTGGAAGAGCCCGAAGGTGTAGGCATCCTCCCGCCCGACACCCGGAAGGTGGCGAGCCAGGCGCGAGCAGATCACCGCGTGGAGGCTGGAGCGCTCCCAGAAGCGCTCCATGTTCACGCCGCGCGGCGACACCGCCTGCTGCAAGGCGAGGCCGGTGACGATGCTGACCACGTTCTTGAGTCCCAGCACCGCCAGCGCCTGCTGGACCGAAGGCACCTTGCGCCGCAGCCCGAAGAGCGGCGAGTTGGCGGTCTTCATCATGGAGGCGGCGAGGCTCACGTCGCCCGCGAGCAGGCGGCCCACGCGGTTGAAATCGCCGTCGTCCCTGCGGACCTCGGTCATCAGGGCCGTCACCACCGCCGGGCAGGGCGGAATGGTGATGCTCTTCAAGAGGGCGGATACCGAGTTGCCGTCGAGCTCGGCACGATGAATTTCCGGCGCCATGGGGAACCTCCTGGCAAATGTGAAATTCGCTAGAGGCAAAGCCACGTGGACGTGGCACAGCGGCGCACGCCGGGCAAAGCCCGCGGCGGCAGTCTCGCTATCGTGGGGCGCAGCGCCCGTTAGACCGAAGACTTTGCGTCCCCGCCTTTCGACGGGTTTGCCTCATTCACTGCCCCATACCTTACCAGAATTGGGCAGCCCCACCACGACTCGATTCGCATACAGGTGTGACGGATTTCTCGGCGCCCAGCCGAAGGCCGCAGCAAGCTTTCAGGATTCGGCCGCCTGCACCCACTCCAGCGCCTCGAACTGCAGGCGGTTGATGTCGCCGAGGCTCACGCCGAGGGTGGCGGCGAAGGCCCTGATGCGATCGGCATTGCCGCGCTCGAGCGCGAGCACGAGCTCCAGGTAGGGCGCGAGGGGCCCCTGCCGGCGGAGCAGCGCGTCCTGCATCGCCTCGGAGAGATTGAGCGGCCGTATCGCCTCCTCGAGCGGCAGCTTGAGCGCCACGTCGAGCATCGAGAAGAGCCCGAGCACGAAAAGCTGCGCGGCCGGATCCCGCTCGCCGCGCAGCGCACCGAGCAGCTCCAGGAAGCGCGCACGCACCAGCGCGCCCTCCATCACCACCGAGGCACCGGGTGCTGCGCGCGCACTGCCCATCAGCATCATCGACACCCAGCGCTGCAGCGGTTGCTGGCCGAGTACCACGATGGCCTGCTCGACCGAGGTGATGCGTTGCTGCAAGCCCCACGCGGCCGCGTTGACGTAGCGCAGCAGGCGGTAGGCGAGCGCCATGTCGTGCTTGAGAATCTCGGCGATCTCGCGCGTATCGACGCCGGTGCGCAGGCGGTTGAGCAGCGACGCGAGGCGCAGGCCGTGGGGCGACAGGCGGTTGCCCTTCCAGTCGTCCCGCCGCAGCACGAAGCCGCCGGAGAAGGCGGCGCAGCCGACCTTGCCGGCGAGCTCGAAGTCGTCCACCGTGCCCACCTCCCACGCCCATACCGGCAGGCCCGGGCGCTGGCGCTCGATCGCGCGCACGAAGAGCGCGATCTCCTCGGGCGCGCAGAAGCCCATGCGGAAGACCGCGGCGTCGGCCACCGGCAGCATGCTGTCGAGCCAGGGGCCGGTCTCGTTGCAGTCGAGCGCGATCTGAAGGCCGGTTTCGCGCGCCCGGCGGGCGTGGGCGAGGGTGTCCGCGGCGGCCGCGCGGACGGGGTTCTCCGGCTGCACCAGCAGCGTGACCGGCAGGCCGGCGAGGCGGCCGAGGACCGGCTGGCCGAGGAAGCCGTCCCAAACCCGCAGGCAGATGCCGCGGCCACGCAGCGCGGCGCCCCGGCCGTAGCGATCGATCTGCTCGACCAGCATGCCGTCGACGAAGTCGCGCACCCGCCGTCCGGAAGCGCGGATGTTGCCGGTCAGCTCTTCCCGCAGCTCGAAGCTGTAGCCGACGAGGTTTTGGTCGCGGTCGAGGATCTCGGCGCGGCGCAGCAGCGCGTCGCCGGCCGGCACGGAGGTTTCGGGGGCCGACGCCGGGGCCGATGGAGGCGGTTCGTCGGCCGGGACGGCGGGCGCCTCGGAGGGCGCACCGCCTGCCGCCGGTACCGGTACCGGCGCACCGCTGCCGCCGAAGAGCCGCATCAGCCAACCGAACATCCTGTCCCCTCCCCCGTCGCGGAAAGTCTTACCGCTGAACCTGGCTCACGTCGCGCACTGCCCCGGTGTCGGCACTGGTGGTGAGCGCGGCGTAGGCCTGCAGGGCAGCCGAGACGAAGCGCTCGCGGTTGACCGGCTTCCACGCCTGCGCACCTTTCGCGTCCATCGCGGCACGCCGCCGCGCGAGCTCCTCGTCGGAGACCGCCAGATGGATGCGACGCCCCGGGATGTCGATCTCGATGGTGTCGCCCTCCTCCACCAGCGCGATGGCGCCGCCGCAGGCGGCTTCCGGCGAGGCGTGGCCGATGGACAAGCCCGAGGTGCCCCCCGAGAAGCGGCCGTCGGTGAGCAGCGCGCAGGACTTGCCCAGCCCTTTCGACTTCAGGTAGCTGGTCGGATAGAGCATCTCCTGCATGCCCGGCCCGCCCTTGGGGCCTTCGTAGCGGATCACCACCACGTCGCCGGCGACGATCCGGTCGCCGAGGATGCCTTCGACCGCCGCTTCCTGGCTCTCGAAGACGCGCGCGCGGCCGGTGAAGGTCCAGATCGACTCGTCGACGCCGGCCGTCTTCACGATGCAGCCCTTCTCGGCGATGTTGCCGTAGAGCACCGCGAGCCCGCCGTCCTGGCTGAAGGCGTTGGCGCGGTCGCGGATGACGCCGTGGGAGCGGTCCATGTCGAGCTCGTTCCAGCGCCGGTTCTGGGAGAACGCGACCTGGGTGGGCACGCCGCCGGGGGCGGCCTTGTAGAACTCGAAGACGCTGTTGTCGTGGGCCTGCATCACGTCCCAGCGGCTGAGCGCCTCGCCCAGGGTCTTGCTGTGGACCGTCGGCAGCTCGGCATGCAGCAGGCCGGCGCGGTTGAGCTCGCCCAGGATCCCCATGATGCCGCCGGCGCGGTGGACGTCCTCGATGTGCACGTCGGGCACCGCCGGAGCGACCTTGCACAGGCAGGGCACCTTGCGCGAGATGCGGTCGATGTCGGCCATGGTGAAGTCCACGCCGGCCTCGCGCGCGGCGGCCAGCAGGTGCAGCACGGTGTTGGTCGAGCCGCCCATCGCCACGTCGAGGCTGATTGCGTTCTCGAAGGCCTTGAAGCTCGCGATCGAGCGCGGCAGCACCGAGGCGTCGTCCTTCTCGTACCAGCGCCGCGCCATGTCGACGATGGTGCGCCCCGCCTTGCGGAAGAGCTGCTCGCGGTCGGCGTGGGTGGCGAGCACCGTGCCGTTGCCCGGCAGGGAGAGGCCCAGCGCCTCGGTGAGGCAGTTCATCGAGTTGGCGGTGAACATGCCGGAGCACGAGCCGCAGGTCGGACAGGCCGAGCGCTCGACGGCGGCCACCTCCTCGTCGGAGCAGCTGCTGTCGGCCGCCTTGACCATGGCGTCCACCAGATCGAGGGAGATGACCTTGGCCTCCCACTTCACCTTGCCTGCCTCCATCGGCCCGCCCGAGACGAAGATGGCGGGGATGTTGAGCCGCAGCGCGGCCATGAGCATGCCCGGGGTGATCTTGTCGCAGTTGGAGATGCACACCAGGGCGTCGGCGGTGTGGGCGTTGACCATGTACTCCACGCTGTCGGCGATGAGCTCGCGCGAGGGCAGCGAGTAGAGCATGCCGCCATGGCCCATGGCGATGCCGTCGTCCACCGCGATGGTATTGAACTCCTTGGCGACCCCGCCCGCGGCCTCGATCTCGCGCGCGACCAGCTGGCCCAGGTCCTTGAGATGCACGTGGCCGGGCACGAACTGGGTGAAGCTGTTGGCGACGGCGATGATCGGCTTCTCGAAATCGCCGTCCTTCATGCCGGTGGCGCGCCACAGCGCGCGGGCACCCGCCATGTTGCGGCCGGCGGTGGAGGTGCGGGAACGGTATTGGGGCATGTTGTCCTCGGTGCGGTGACGCGCGCGCCGTCGATGCGGCGCGCTGCTGCAGGTGAAGATGGGGATTCTAACCGAAGCGAAACGGCGAGTCGGCTATCATTGGCGTCCTTCAGAGGCAGCCAGGGAACGCACCGATGACCGACCACGACACCGCCGCGCCGGCGTCCGACGAGCACTACGACCTGGACCCGTTCGAGATCCGGGTGCTCGGCGTGTTGATCGAGAAAGCCTTCGTCACCCCCGACAACTACCCGCTGTCGGTGAACGCCATCGTCTCCGGCTGCAATCAGCTCACCGGCCGCGAACCGGTGATGAGCGTCTCGGAAGAGACGGTGCTCGACGCGCTGGCGCGGCTGCAGGCACGCCGCCTGGTGTCGCGGCGCGACCAGGCGGGCGCCCGGGTCGACAAGTACGAGCATCTGGTGCGGCTGCGCCACTCCCTGCCGCCGCCGGAGCAGGCGGTGCTCGCCACGCTCATGCTGCGCGGTGCCCAGACCGCGGGCGAGATCCGCCAGCGCGCCGAGCGCATGCACCGCTTCGACGACATCGCGGCGGTCGAGGCGGTGCTCGAGCACCTGTCGGAGAAGTACCCGCCGATGGTGGCCCCGCTGCCACGCGCGCCGGGCACCAAGGAGACGCGCTACGCGCACCTGCTCGGCGGCCCCCAGGTGCTGGAGCAGCTCGCCGAGTCCCTCGCAAGCGCCCAGGCGGCGGGAGGCCCGGCGCGCGGCGGGCGCACCGCCGAGCTCGAGGAGGAGGTCCGCCGCCTGCGCCAGGAGGTGGACTGGCTGCGCACCGAGTTCGAGAAGTTCCGCGCCCAGTTCGAATGACCCGCCTGCCCGAAAGCACATGCTGATCCACCCTCAGTTCGACCCCGTCGCCATCTCCGTCGGCCCGCTCTCGATACGCTGGTACGGCCTGATGTACCTGCTCGCCTTCGTGCTCTTCATGCTGCTCGGCCGCGCGCACGCACGGCGGCGGCCGGACCTGAAGTGGACCGGCCAGGACGTCGACGATCTCCTCCTCTACGGGATGATCGGGGTGGTGCTGGGCGGACGCCTCGGTGAGGTGCTCTTCTTCCAGCCCGGCTACTACCTCTCCCACCCCGAGGAGATCCTCGCCATCTGGAAGGGCGGCATGAGCTTCCACGGCGGCTTCCTGGGCGTGCTGGTCGCAGTGTGGATGTACGCGCGGCGCCACGGCCGGCGCTTCTGGGAGGTCACCGACTTCATCGCCCCGCTGGTCCCCACCGGGCTCGCGCTGGGACGCATCGGCAACTTCATCAACGGCGAGCTGTGGGGCCGCCCGGCCGACCCCGACCTGCCGTGGGCCATGATCTTCCCCTGGGTGGACGCGCTGCCGCGCCATCCCTCCCAGCTCTACCAGGCGGCCGGCGAAGGACTGCTGCTTTTCGCCGTCCTGTGGCTGTACGCCGCCCGGCCGCGTCCGGTGATGGCGGTGTCGGCGGTGTTCCTGGTGGGCTACGGCGTGCTGCGCTTTGCTGCCGAGTTCTTCCGCACCCCCGACCCGGGAATCTTCGGCACGCTCGCGCTCGGCCTGTCGACCGCGCAGTGGCTATGCGTCCCGATGGTGGCCGCGGGTCTGTGGCTGCTCGCGCGCTCGGCCGCGCGACCCGCGTAAGCGCCCCGGCACCGCCTGGGAACTCCCGCCCGATTTCGCATCAGGATATTACGAGGGACATATTCCCAGTGTCGGCCCCCGGGCGGAACGCGGTATGATGCCCTCATTGCGGGTCGTTGTACGATGAGGGAACTTGGGATGACATCCGGACTGGTTTCGCGCAGCCTCTCCAAGGTGCGGGCGATCGTCGCCAGCGCCACCGGCAGGAGCCGCGAGCCTTCGGAAAGGCAGCTGGAGCGCATTCGCCAGCAGCTCCGGGAGTGCGCCGACAGCGTCGGGGGCGAGGTTTCGACGCGCCAGCGCGCGGCGCGGCTGGCGGACACCTACCTGCAGCTGGACGACGAAGGGCGGCACGCCTTCCTGCGCATCATCGCGCTCGAGTTCGGCCCCGATCCGCGCAAGATCGCCGCGGCTCACGACGCCTACCAGCGGGCGGTGGGCACGCCGCAGCAGTGGGACGCCGAGGCGCAGCTGCGCGCAGCGATGCGCTCCTCGCGCATCCGCATCCTCACCCAGTTCAACGCCATTCCGCAGGGCGTGAAGTTCCTGGTGGACCTGCGCGCCGACATGCTGCGCTTCCTCGAGCACGACAAGGAGCTGCAGGCGCTCGACCGCGAGCTCGGCGCGCGGCTCACCGCCTGGTTCGACGTGGGTTTCCTGGAGCTCACGCGGCTCACCTGGAACTCCCCGGCGGCGCTGCTGGAAAAGCTGGTGCAGTACGAGGCGGTGCACGAGATCCAATCGTGGCAGGACCTCAAGAACCGGCTCGACTCGGACCGTCGCTGCTACGCCTTCTTCCACCCGCGGATGCCGCTCGAGCCGCTCATCTTCGTCGAGGTCGCGCTGCTCGACGAGCTCGCCGACAACGTTCAGAAGCTGCTCGACGTGAGCGCGCCGGTGATGGACGCCGCGCGCGCCAACACCGCCATCTTCTACTCCATCAGCAATACGCAGACGGGACTGCGCGGGGTCTCCTTCGGCAACTTCCTCCTGAAGCGCGTGGTGGACGACCTGCAACGGGACTTCCCGCGCCTGAAGACCTTCGCCACCCTGTCGCCCATCCCCGGTCTGGTGCGCTGGGCGGGGCGCAATCCCGAGGCGGTGCAGGCCGCCTTCACCGAGGAGGACTGGAAGCGGCTCGCCGCGGTCGGCATCGCCGATGCGCACTCGCCCGCGCTGCAGTCGCTGCTCGCCGGCGACACCGCCTGGCATGCCGACCCGGAGCGCTGCGCGGCCCTGCGCGAGCCGCTGCTGCGCGTCGCGGCCGCCTATCTGCTCGGCCCTCGGCCGGAGGCGGCCGCCGCGCCGCTCGACCCGGTGGCGCGCTTCCACCTGGGCAACGGGGCACGCGTCGAGCGGCTCAACTGGCTCGCCGACACCTCGGAGAAGGGGCTGCGCCAGTCCTGGGGCATCATGGTCAACTACCTCTACGACCCGGACCGCATCGAGGACAACGTCGAAGCCTTCGCCGGACGCGGTCAGATCGACGCGAGCTCGGCGGTACGCCGCCTGCGGCGGCGCTGAGGCGCGACGAGAGCCGTCCCCCGATGCCCCCGTTTCAACGCACCTCGATCCGGCTGCGGCTGCTCCTGGCGAGCACCGTGGTGCAGGTGCTGCTGCTCACCCTCCTCCTCGCCAACAGCGTGCGCCTGATGAACGAGGCGAGCAGCGCCAGCCTCGCCACCCTGGTGAACCAGAACGCGACCATGCTCCACGCCATGGCGGTGGCCTACGGCGAGCAGGGCCGCTACGGCGTCCTTCAGGACGTACTCGAGGAACTGCTCACCGATGCCGAAGAGGGCCTGGTCTACGTGCGCATCGGCACGGCCGACGGACGCATGCTGGTGAGCGCCGGCCTGCCCGGGATGACGGCCCTGCCCCCGCCCGACGACGCCGGCGTGCCGCCGCGCGCCGGGCGCGTGATGCACGTCAGGAAGCCCCTGCTGCTCGACCGCAACGAGGTGGGCTTCATGCAGTTCGGCGTATCGGTGGCGGTACTCGCCGCGGCGCGCCAGGCGATCATCGAGCAGGGCAGCGCCATCGCGCTTGCCGAGATCCTGCTCACGCTCGTACTGCTCTCGCTCATCGGCTACCTCCTCACGCGCAACCTGGGGCGGCTCCTCGCCGGCAGTCAGGCGCTCGCCGAAGGGCGTCTCGACCACCGCCTGCCGGCCCAGGGCGAGGACGAGCTCGCGCAGCTCGCCAGGCACTTCAACGTGATGGCCTCGACGCTGCAGATGCGCATCGAGGAGCTGCAGGACACCGCCGAGCAGCTGCAGGCGAGCGAGCAGCGCTACGCGCTCGCGATCCGCGGGGCCAACGACGGGCTGTGGGACTGGGACATCGAGGCGGGTACGGTGTACTGCTCGCCCCGCTACTGCGAGATCGCCGGACTGCCGGCCGGGACGCTGCACGAGGCCGGCGCGATCCTCGCCCGGATCCATCCCGACGAGATCCAGGGCTATCGGCTCGCGCTCATCGAGCACCTGAAGGGTCTCAGCGCCCAGTTCAAGTACGAGTACCGGGCGCGCCAGCCGGACGGCAGCTACCGCTGGGTGATGAAACGCGGCGTTGCGCTCGTCGGCGGCGACGGGCGCGCCTTCCGCATGGCGGGTTCGCTCTCCGACATCCACCTGCACAAGCTCGCCGAGTCCCAGCTGCAGTTCGACGCGCTCCACGACCGGCTCACGGGACTACCCAACCGGGCGCTCTTCCTCGAGCACGTGGCCAACGCGCTGGGGCGCCAGCGCCGCAGCGGGCGCCGCCGCTTCGCCGTGCTCACGCTCAACCTCGAGCGCTTCCGCCTGGTCAACGACAGCTTCGGGCATGCCGTAGGCGACGAGCTGTTGCGGCGCGTGACCGCCGCCCTGCACGCCGTGCTGCGGGAAGGCGACATCGCGGCGCGCGTCGGCGGCGATCAGTTCGCCCTGCTCCTGAACGGCATCGAGGACCCGGCCGATGCGCTGCGCATCGCCGATTCGCTGCGCGAGCGGGTCGGACAGCCGACGGAGCTCGCCGGGCAGACGCTCCACCCGAATTGCCGCGTCGGCGTAGCGCTCGGCGTGGACCACGACGGAGACGCCGAGGCCCTGCTGCGCGACGCGGACAACGCGCTGCACCGCGCGCGCCGCAGCGGCGACGAAGGCGTGGCGATCTACCACGCCTCGATGCACACGCAGGCCCTGCAGAGCCTGCGCCTGGAGACGGAGCTGCGCATCGCCCTGCGAACCGGCGCGCTGGCGGTGCATTACCAGCCCATCATCGACCTCGCCGACGGCAGCGTGGCGAGCTTCGAGGCGCTCGTGCGCTGGCCGCACCCGCGCGAAGGGCTGCTCCCTCCCTACCTGTTCGTCCCCCTGGCCGAGACGCTCGGGCTGATCCACGAGCTCGGCATGCTCGTGCTCGAGCGCGTGTGCCTGCGCATCGCCTACTGGCAGCGCCGGGCCGGCGACGGACCGGTGCCGAGCGTGAGCATCAATCTGTCGGCGCAGCAGCTCGCCCGCGCCGACCTCGCCGACGAGATCATCGCGACCGTCGGGCGCCACGGCCTGACCCCCGACCGCTTGCGCTTCGAAGTGACCGAAAGCGTCCTCGCCCATCCGGACGGGCCCGCCGCCGCCACCCTGCAGCGCCTGCGCGCGGCCGGCATGGCAGTCCTGATCGACGACTTCGGCACGGGCTACTCCGCGCTGAGCTACCTGCACACCATGCCGTGCGACGTGCTCAAGCTCGACGGCTCCTTCGTCCGCTCCATCGCCGAGGATGCGCGCCTGCGCACCGTCGTCGGGCGCAGCATCGAGCTCGCCCACGACCTGGGCATGACCGTGGTGGCCGAGTGCATCGAGACGCCCGAGCAGGCCGACCTTCTCAAGAGCATGGCTTGCGACTACGGGCAGGGCTATCACTTCGCGCGCCCCCTCGACGACGCCGCGGTCGAGCGCCTGCTCTTCGCCGACTCGGCCGTGCTGGAGGAGCGCCGGTGACGCTTCGACGCCTGGCCGGGGCGCTGCTCGTAGCCCTCGCCGGAGCCCTCGCCTCGGCGCACGCGCCCGCCGCCGAGCCCGGCGGGCCGACTTTCTCCGGCTTCGCCACGCTGGGTGCGGTCACCACCGACCGCAAGGACGTGTGGTTCACCCGCTACGGCGTGAACTATCCCGGCGACAGCGATCCCGATTTCAGCCCCGACAGCCTGCTCGGCCTGCAGGCGAGCCTGCCGCTCGGTGCGGCGAGCGACGTCACCCTGCAGACACTGGTGCGCGAGGACGGCAGCGAGCGCTACGACCCGCGCCTCACCCTGGCCTTCTTCCGGCACGCCCTCGCCCCCGGCCTGACATTGCGCGTCGGGCGGCTGCGCGTGCCCTTCTTCATGCTGTCGGACTCCCTCTACGTCAACTACGCCAACCCCTGGGTCCGCCCCCCTGTGGAGGTGTACGGGCTCAACCCCTTCAACGACCTCGACGGCGTCGATCTCCTCTACCACCTGCGCCTTGGCGGGCTCGACCTCGAGCTGCACCCCTATTACGGCAGCGGGGACGTGCCCTTTCCCGAGGGGCGCGCGCGCCTGCGCGAGACCTGGGGCCTGAACGCCGTGCTGTCCTACGGCAGCCTGTCGCTGCACCTGGGCCACGGCGATGGGCGCTTCACCATGCAGCGCGGCGATGCGCAGTTCCGGCAGTTCGTCGGCATTCTCCAGGCGGCCGGGGCCGGTTCCGTGATCGCCGAGCTCAGCGGCACCCGGGGCACGACCAGCTTCGATTCGGTCGGCGCACAGTGGGACGACGGCCGCTGGCAGCTCGTCGCCGAGTACGTGCAGCGCCGTGCCAACCGCTACGTGGTGAGCGCTCACGGCTGGTACCTGAGCGCCGGACGCCGCTTCGGCGCACTCACTCCCTACCTCGTGCTGGCGCGACAGCAGACGGATCGGCCCATGGCGCGCCTGCCGGACAACGTGCCGCAGGCGATCGTCCCGGTGTGGCAGGCCTTCCTCACCTCGCGCAACAATGCGCAGCGCAGCATCACCGCCGGCCTGCGCTGGGACTTCGCGCGCAATGCGGCGCTCAAGGGCGAGCTCGCCCGGGCGCGACCGGACGGCGACGCCTGGGGTTCGTACTTCCCCCGCAGCGATCCGCTCACCACCCGCGTCGGCAGCCGCACGATGCACACGCTGTCCGTGTCGCTGGACCTCACCTTCTGAGCGACGACGGTGAGACGGGTCGGCCTCCTCCTCCTCTGCGCCGTCCTCCTGGCCGCGCCCGGGACGCCCGCCCAGGCCGGCACGGTGCTGGTGTGCGCCGTCGACAGCCCGATCGCGAGCCTGTCGCGCGAGCAGGCCGAACAGCTTTACCTCGGCCGCAGCCGCGAGTTGCCCGGCGGCATCGCGGTGACCCTCGTCGACCTGCCGCCGGGGCCGGTGCGCGACGACTTCTACATGCAGCTCACCGGCAAGAACCCGGCACAGATCCGCGCCTACTGGTCGCGCATGGTGTTCACCGGCCGAGCCCTGCCGCCGCGCGAAGCGCGCGACGTCGAGGAGGCCCTCGACTGGCTCGCCGCCAACCCCCGCCTCATCGCCTATCTCCCCGAAAGCGCCGCCGGCCCCGAGGTCAGGACGCTACTGCGCCTGCCCTGATTCCGCCTGCCGAAGGCATGGGGATTGCTTGACGCCGACGGACCGCTTCCGCCCTGCCGGCGCGTCGTGTGCCGGGGCGCGCGAGACGCGCCTCTTCGAGCGAGCCAAGTCATGGCGGAAGCGAGACAGCGTGTAAACATCCCGACAGACGGCTCCGTGCACGCAAACAGTTGACCTCTCCAGCCGCCAGTGTTGTAATGCGAATCGTTCCTATTTGTTATTCGAAATCATGTCGATCGCGCCGCAGCCTACTCCGCTCCTGTCGCAGCCGTTCGCCGAGGCGAACGAGGTGTATGCACGGCAGCCGGTGGAAGGCCATGGGCAGGCCATCCCGAGCGAGAAACTCCTGTGCGGGCGCGCCAGCGTCACGATCGACCACGAAGGCATTCACTACGTCCTGCGCGCGACTCGCGCCGGCAAGCTGATCCTGACCAAGTAAGCCCGCCGCGAGGGCGGAAAAACGGAGAATCGGGGCTACACTATGTACGTCTGTGTATGTAACGCGGTAACCGAGCGCCACATCGGCAAGGCCGTCGAAAACGGAGCCTCTACGCTGCGCGACCTGCGCCAGCAACTGGGGGTGGCCGGCGAATGCGGCCGTTGCGCGACGTGCGCTCGCGATTGCCTGCGTAACGCGCTGGCCGAGCGCGCACAGACGCCGGCCCCGGCCGGCCTCTTCTCCACGCTGTCCCTCGCCGCGGAGGCCGCATGAAAAGTGACAAGAAAGTCGTACAACTCCTCAACAGGCAGCTGACCAACGAACTGACCGCGATCAACCAGTACTTCCTGCATGCCCGCATGTACAAGAACTGGGGACTGGGTCGCCTCGGACATCACGAGTACGAGGAATCGATCGAGGAGATGAAGCACGCCGACAAGCTGATCGAGCGCGTGCTGTTCCTCGAGGGACTGCCGAATCTGCAGAACCTCAACAAGCTCCTTATCGGGGAGTCGGTGCCCGAGTGCCTGCAGGGCGACCTGCAGCTCGAGACGGCCTCGCGGACCGACCTCATCGATGCCATCGCCTACTGCGAGTCCTGTAAGGACTACGTCTCGCGCGAGTTGCTCGAAGACATCCTCGAGGATACCGAGGAACACATCGACTACCTCGAGACCCAGCTCGAGCTTCTCAACAAGGTCGGCCTGCAGAACTACCTGCAGTCGCAGATGGACAGCGGCTCCTGAGGAGGCCCGGGGGCGGAGCGCAACGCTCCGCCTTGCCGCCTTGAAATCAGGCGGCTTCTGACACCGCCTTGCCGCGGACGCGGATGATCACGTCCACCTGCTCCAGTTCGACGCCCTCGGGCAGCCGGGGCACGCCCACCACGCGCAACTCCTCGGCAGAGACATCGGTGAGCTCGCCGGTGTTGATGTCGTACAGGTGGTAGTGCGGATGGGTGTTGGAGTCGTACACCACCCGCTCCGGATCGACGATCAGTTCCTTGACCAATTTCTTCTCGCGAAACAGTTTCAGGGTGTTGTACACCGTCGCGCGCGAGGTTTCCGGCGCATTTTCGCGAGCCATGGCAAGGACCTGGTCGGCCGATACGTGCAGGGGCCGCGAAAACAGCACGCGCGCAATCTCCAGACGCTGCACCGTGACCGGTACACCGGCCCGTCGCAAGAGCGCGACAGCGTCGTTGGTTGTCAGTTTGTCCATCTGTCCGGAGCCTGTTTTTGACCTTGGTCAGGTTTTCCGCCGTTTCCCGCCGCAGCGGCGGGGGCTCCGTCGATAATAGAGCGGAGGGGGCGTCGTGTCCATGACGCAGGACAAGCGGACCGTGGCGGCGGAGCCGTGCTGCGGCTCCGCTCCGGACTGGCCCGGCCGCCTCAGTCGAACGGCGTCGGACGCGGTGTGCTGTTGCTGGAGGGCGGTAGCAGCGGCACGGTAAAGAGGGGCTGATCGCCGGTCAGCGTCTTCAGGAAGGCCACGATCTGGCCGACCTCCTCCCCGCTGTACTTCCGTCCCAGCTGCAGGCGCCCCATCACGTCCACCGCCTGCTCCAGCGTGGCCGCTTCGCCGTCATGGAAGTACGGGTAGGTCAGCTCGACGTTGCGCAGCGTCGGCACCTTGAACTTGAAGCGGTCCTCGTCCTTGCCGGTCACCGCCACGCGGCCTTCGGCAGGGCTCTTCGCCTTGTACGGCTCGACGATGCCCATCTTCTGGAAGGAGGTGCCACCCACCGCCGGGCCGTTGTGACAGGCGACGCAGCCGCTGTCCTTGAACAGCTTGTAGCCGGCGAGCTCGCGGGCGTTGAGGGCCTTCTCGTCGCCCATCAGCCACTTGTCGAAGGGCGAATTCGGCGTGACCAGCGTCTCCTCGAAGGCGGCGATGGCGTCGGTCACCTTGTCGATGTCGATGCGTGCGGAGCCGTACACCGACTTGAACTCGGCGACGTAGCCGGGGATGGACTGCAGGACGTCGACCGCCAGCTCGTGGGTGAAGGCCATCTCGCCGGGATTGGCGATGGGGCCGCCCGCCTGGGCCTTGAGGTCGGGCGCGCGGCCATCCCAGAACTGCGCCACCGCCAGGCTGGAGTTGAGCACGGTGGGCGCATTGATGGGGCCCTGCTGCCAGTTGTGGCCGATCGAGGTCTTCAGGTTGTCGGAGCCGCCCATCGACAGGTTGTGGCAGGAGTTGCAGGAGATGAAGCCCGATTTGGAGAGGCGCGGGTCGAAGAAGAGCTTCTTGCCCAGCTCGACCTTGGCCGGATTGGTGACCTTGGCCGCCTGCAGGGCCTGGATCGGCTCGTCCTTGGCTGCAGCCCAAGTGCCGCCGGCCACGGTGGTGAGCGCCAGGGCGATGGCGAGGCTCGTCGTTTTCACTTTCATGGTTTACTCCTCGAGCGAAGAATCGATGACGAACTCTTTTTCTAGACTTCGTCTAAATCGCAGCTGATGCGATTAGATACCCGTCATCCCTGCCGCCTGTTGACCCAGGTCAGAAAACCTTCGCGAGCGCGGAACCGCCTCCCTGCAATACGATACAAAGCAGCGCACGCCATCCCCTATCCTGTAGCCCGCGAATCCTGTAGCCCGCAACTGCCTCCCCATCTTCCCGCTCCCGATGCCCTCTCCCCGTGATCCGAATGCTCCGGACCGCAAGGCCGCGCCCCCTTCCCGCCGCTCCGCGCCGCGTCGCGCCGCAAGGCTCGCGGTGTTCGTCGTCGCCCTCGCGCTGCTCGGCGCCGGCGGCTGGTTCGCCTGGAGCACCTGGCTCGCCGAACCCGACGAGCTGGCGCGCTACCAGCTCGCCACCGTCACGCGGGGCGACCTCGAGGATCTGGTGACCGCGACCGGCACGCTGCAGCCGCGCGACTACGTGGACGTCGGCGCCCAGGTTTCGGGGCAGCTGCGCAAGATCCACGTGGAGGTGGGCTCGGAGGTGAAAGCGGGCGATCTGCTGGCCGAAATCGACCCGGTGGTGCTTCAGAGCCGTGTCGACGCCACCCGCGCCCAGCTGCGCAACCAACGCGCGCTCTTGCAGGATCGGGAGGCGACGCTCACGCTCGCCGAGATCCAGCACCGCCGGCAAAAGAACCTGATGGCCGAGGACGCCACCACGGAGGAGGCGCTGCAGAACGCGGAAGCCGCGCTGCGCTCGGCGCAGGCGCAGATCGAGTCGCTGCGCGCCCAGATCGACCAGACCGAGTCGAACCTGCGCGCCGACGAGGCGAACCTCAACTACGCGCGGATCTTCGCGCCGATCGGGGGCACGGTCGTTTCGATCACCGCCCGCCAGGGCCAGACGCTCAATTCCGTCCAGCAGGCGCCGGTGATCCTGCGCGTGGCCGACCTGTCCACCATGACCGTGGCGACCCAGGTGTCGGAGGCGGACGTGGGCCGGCTGCGGCCCGGCATGGACGTCTGGTTCACCACCCTGGGCGGTCAGGGACGGCGTTACAGCGGCACGCTGCGCAAGATCGAGCCCACGCCCACGGTGACGAACAACGTCGTGCTCTACAACGCGCTCTTCGACGTTCCCAACCCGAATCGTGCCCTGATGACGCAGATGACGGCCCAGGTGTTCTTCGTCGCCGCAGCCGCGCAGGACACGCTCGTCGTGCCGATGTCCGCGCTCGCCGTGCCGGGCGACGCCGGGCACCGCGACGGCCGGCGCCGGCCCGGCGTCTCCGCAACCGGCGAAGGCGGCAAGCGTACCGCGACGGTGCGGGTGGCGACACCCGACGGCCGCCTCGAGGAGCGCCAGGTCGAGCTCGGCATCAGCAACCGCGTTCAGGCCCAGGTGCTGGCCGGCCTCGAGGAAGGCGAGCGGGTGGTGTCCGGGATCTCGGCCGGGGCGCGCGGCGACGGAGCCTCGGGTCAGGCGCCCCGCATGCGCCCGCGTCTATGAAGACCGAAACCTTCATCGCCGACTTGCGGCCCGACCCGGCCGCCCGCGTGCCGCTCATCGAGCTGGCAGGCGTGACCAAGACCTACCGGAGCGGCGAACTCGCCGTGGAGGTGCTCCACGGCATCGACCTCACCATCATGCCCGGCGAGTTCGTGGCCATCATGGGGGCCTCGGGCTCGGGCAAGTCGACGCTCATGAACATCCTGGGCTGCCTCGACCGCCCCACCGGCGGCATCTACCGCTTCCTGGGAGAGGATGTCGCCGGCTTCGAACCGGACGAGCTCGCGCGCCTGCGCCGCGAGGCCTTCGGCTTCGTCTTCCAGAGCTACAACCTGATCGGCAGCGCCACCGCGCGCGAGAACGTGGAGGTGCCGGCGCTCTATTCGGGCATGCCGCCCGCCGAACGCCACGCGCGCGCCGAGGCGCTGCTCGCCCGGCTGGGGCTCGCCGAGCGGGTCGGTCACCGCCCGAGCCAACTCTCCGGCGGCCAGCAGCAGCGGGTGTCCATCGCCCGGGCGCTGATGAACGGCGGGCGCATCATCCTCGCCGACGAACCCACCGGCGCCCTCGACAGCAGGAGCGGCGCCGAGGTGATGGCGCTGCTGGCGGAGCTCTCCGCCGCGGGCCATACCGTGATCCTCATCACCCACGCGCGGGAGGTGGCCGACATGGCCGAGCGCGTGATCGAGCTGCGCGACGGGAACATCGTCGCCGACCCGGGCCCGCGGCCGCGGACCGAGCCGGAGCCGGACTTCGCCCCGCACCTGGATCGCACCTCGCCGCTGTCGGACGTGATCGAGGCGACCCGCACCGCACTGCGGGCCCTGCGCGCCAACCTGTTCCGCTCGGCGCTGACGCTTCTCGGCATCGTCATCGGCGTAGCCGCGGTAATCGCCATGCTCGCCATCGGCGACGGGGCGAAGCAGGAGATCGTGGACCGCATCAGCGCCATGGGGAGCAACCTCCTTACCGTGCGCCCCGGCGCGCCCAACCAGCGCGGGGCGAGCGGCATCGCCACCCTGGTACCCGACGACGTGACCGCGATCGGCGAGCTCGGCAACGTGCGCGCGGCGGTACCCGAGCTCTCCGGCAGCGTCACCGTGCGCTTCGGCAGCTTCGACCACCGCACCGACGCCAACGCCACCTCGGCCGACTACGTGGTCGCACGCACCTGGCCGGTGGCGCGCGGCACCTTCTTCGACGCGGACGACGAGCTCGCCTACGCCACCGTGGCGGTGCTCGGGCAGACCGTGGCCGATGCGCTCTTTCCCGGCGCCGACCCGATCGGCAAGTACGTCCTGGTGAACAACATCCTGTTCCAGGTGATCGGCGTCATGGGCCCGATGGGCGCGACCAGTTGGGGCCGCGACCAGGACGACGTGATCTTCGTGCCCTACTCCACCGGCAGCCTGCGCCTCTTCGGCCAGCGCCACCTGCGCAACGTCACCGTCGCGGTCGAGAACGTGGCCGCCATCGACGCCACCCAGGCGGAGATCCACGCCCTGCTGCTCGCCCGCCACGGCGTGGAAGACTTCCAGATCCGCAACATGGCCTCCATCATCGAGAGCGTGTCCGAGACCCAGAACACGCTCACCGTGCTCCTCGGCACCGTGGCCGCGATCTCGCTGCTGGTGGGCGGCATCGGGGTGATGAACATCATGCTGGTGTCCGTCACCGAGCGCACCCGCGAAATCGGCATCCGCATGGCCACCGGCGCGCGCATGAAGAACATCCTGCAGCAGTTCCTGATCGAGGCGCTGGTGGTGTCCGCGCTGGGCGGCCTCATCGGGGTGGCAGTCGGGCTCGGCACGGCCGCGGTGATCGCCGCCTTCGACACCCCCATCCAGTACTCCGTCCTGCCGGTGGTGCTGGCCTTCGGCTGCGCATTCGTCACCGGCCTGGTCTTCGGCTACCTGCCGGCGCGCAAGGCCGCCCGGCTGGATCCGGTGGTCGCGCTCGCATCCGAATGACGCCCATGTCCGCACCGTCCCGTCCTCGCCTCGCGCCCGCCGCCGCTCTCGCCCTCGCGCTCGCCGGTTGCGCGGTTACCGAACCGGCCACGCGCCCGGAGCTGGCGCTGCCCGCGCAATGGGCCGAACCCGCTGCCCCGGGTGCGACGCTGCCCGGGGCCGGGTGGTGGCAGGCTTTCGGCTCGTCGCAACTGCAGCCCCTGCTCGACGAGGCGCTCGCCGCCAATCCGGACCTGCGCATCACCGCGGAGCGGGTGCGGCAGGCCGCCATCCTGCTCGAGAACGCCGGCGCGGCGCGCCTGCCCACCGCCAACCTCGGCGGGAATACCGGCTGGCGCCGCAGCGACGACGGGCGCGGCACCGCCATCGACGGCGAATCGACCGGCGCGAGCCTCGCCATCGCCTACGAGGTGGACCTGTGGGGACGGCTCGCCGCCGGCGTCGAGGCCGCCCGCGCCGACCTCGCCGCCTCGCGTTACGACCTGGACGCGGCGCGCCTCAGCCTCGCCACCGGCGTCGCCGCCACCTATTTCCAGTACCTGTCGCTGCAGACCCGGCTCGGCATCGCCCGGGAGAACCTCGCCATCGCCGAGCGCGTGTTAGCGATCGTGGAGGCGCGCTATCGAAACGGCGCCGCGTCCGTCCTCGACGTAAGCCGCCAGCGCGCTACGGTGCTCGCCCAGCGCGCCGCCATCGATCCGCTCGCGGTGCAGGCGCGCCAGACGCTCACCGCGCTCGCAGTGCTGCTCGGACGCGCCCCGCAGCCTCTGCCGCTGAGCGAGGAGCGGCTCGAGCACCTGGCTGTTCCCGGGATCGCCGCCGGCCTGCCTGCCGAGCTCCTCGTTCGCCGCCCCGACCTCGCCAGCGCCGAGGCGCGGCTCGCCGCCGCCGACGCCGACGTGGCCGCGGCCCGGGCGGCGCTGCTGCCGGCAATCGAGCTGTCGGGCTCGTCGGGGCTCGCCACCGCGGCGCTCGCCTCCCTCGCCAACCCGGCGAGCACCCTCGCACTCACCGCCTCCCTCGCCCACACGGTGTTCGACGGCGGGCGCCTGCGCAATCAGGTGGCGCTCTCCCGATCACAGCGGGAGCAGCTGGTGCAGACCTACCGCCAGGCGGTTCACACCGCGCTCAAGGAAGTCGAGGACGCCCTCGGAAACGCCGCCCGCGACCGGCTCCAGGAGGACACCCAGCTGCTCATCCGCGAGGAGGCGCGGCGCAGCCTGCGGCTCGCCGAGCTGCGCTATCGCGAAGGCGTGGACGACCTCCTGACCGTGCTCGATGCGCAGCGCACCCTCTTCCAGGCGGAGGACCAGCTCGCCCAGCTACGGCTCGCGAGACTCGCCGACGCGCTGGACCTCTACAAGGCGCTGGGGGGCGGCTGGAGCGGACAGGGCGGATAGACCCCCGGCTAGCGCGCCAGCTCCGCCCGGGTCGCCGTGTCCAGCCGGCCGGTCACCGCGATGCCGCGGTCCGTCTGGAACTGCCGCAGGGCGCTGGCGGTCTTGCTGCCGAACTTGCCGTCCGGACTGCCCGCGTCGTAACCCAGGTCGTTCAGGCGCTGCTGGGCGTCCCGGAGCACGCTGCCCGTTCCCGCGCCTCCGTTGGCCGACACCGGCTGCGGCGCGCCGTCGACCGCCATCCGCCCCCCGGTTCCCAGCCCCCGGTCGCCCATCGTCTGCGGCGCATAGCTGCGCATCGCGACCACCAGCTGGTTGTACGCGTCCACGAAGGCACCGGCGATCACCTTGCCCTGGGGCGTCCTGGTGTAGCCGCCGAGGGCGCCGCCGCCGGAGCCGCCGAAAAGCGCCCCGCCAAGTCCCCAATCGAAGTTCTTCGCACTGCCCTCGGCGACCGCCACCTGCACGCCCGAGCGATTGTCGACCAGGGTGAGCAGGGTCGCCGCCTCGTTCGACTTGATCGAGCCCAACACTCCACCCACCACGCCGAGCGCGCCGCTCCAGCCGCCAAGCGCGCCGCGCAGGCCACCGGTGTCCCGCGCGCTGACCAGCACCTGGGGATCGAGGCTGTAGTCGGCGCTCACCATCTGGCCCTTGCCGAAGCTGCTGCCCTCGCGCAACTCGCCGCTCGCCTCCAGCGCGCGCTCCTGCTTCATGTGCGCCATCGCACGGCCGCGCTCGACGACCACGAAGCAGTTGGACTGCTGGATCAGGAGCCGCAGCACGGGGACGGTCGAGGTGAGGCGGTACTCGCGCGTGATGTAGTGGTACCAATCCGAGGACTGATTCTCCACGATGGCGATCGTGCCGGCGGGACGGTCGCACCGCTCCAGCTTGCTGCTGACATTGGCGTTGCCGGTGCCGGCCGCCGAGCCGGTGGCTGCGGTCCGGGCGCTGTCGTCGCCGCTCCTGACCGGAGCGCTGAAGCAGCCGGACACTGCAAGACCGGCGCCGACAGCCGCGAGAAGCGTGATCGTGGATCTTTTCATGTTCGTTCCTGGCATGTCGTAGATGGGTCTGGGGTGCGCGCGCACTCGCGCAACAGCCGGAACTATATTCTCTTGGCATCTCCTCTTCAATGCCTTATGACTATGGAAAAGAAATAGTGAAACACCCGTGCCCGTTTCCGGGTGTCGCGCACCCGCCGCTCGCGGCATCGATGTGCTTGGGGAAAGGGACAAGGACCGCGCCGGCCCGCGCCCTAGGTCTGCTTGGGCGCGAGCCGGTCGAGCCGCAGCCGGTGGCGCTCGTCGCCTAGCCGGCGCGCGGCAAGCCGCACCGCGACGAGCGCACCGAGCGCGGTGCTGCCCGAGATCAGCAGCATCACCAGGAGCTGCATCTTCACCGCCACGAGCGGTGCCGCGCCGGCGAGGATCTGGCCGGTCATCATGCCGGGCAGGAAGACCAGGCCGGTGGCGGCCATGGCGTTGATGGTGGGCATCAGCCCCTGGGCGAGCGCGCGGCGCACCAGCGGGCGCATCGCCGCCTCGATGGGCTCGCCGAGCGCGAGCCGAGCCTCGACCGCCCGCCCCTCGGTCTCCACGCCCCTCACCAGGCCCGACAGCGCCAGGGCGACGCCGGTCATGGCGTTGCCGAGCATCATGCCCCCGAGGGGGATGACGACCCGCGCATCGAACCAGGGATCGGGCCGCACCTCGGTGGCGAGAGCGACCGAGAGGGCGAGCGCGAGGCCGGCCGCCATCGCCAGGGTTGCGACGCCGTAGCCCCACACGCCCGCCAGCGGCCGCTCCTGGCGCGCCATGGCCTCGCGCCCGGCGAAACCGACCATGAGCGCAATCAGCGCCGCGATCCAGAAGGGGGAGCGCACCGCGAGGAGCGCATCGAGCACCAGTCCGATGGCGAAGAGCTGCGCCACCATGCGCACGGCGGCCACCAGCAGCGGGCGGACGAGCCCCAGGCGCAGCCAGGCGGAAGCGCCCAGCGGCAGGGCGAGGAGCCCGGCGGCGAGCGCGAGGTGGGCGAGCGGCAGGTCGGGGGCCGTGTTCATGCCTGCGCCTCGATCCGCGCATGACCCGCCTTCACGGCAAGGCGCCGCCGGGCATTGAGCCGCTGCGCCTGGGCCGCGTCGTGAGTCACCCACAGGGCGCAGGCAGAGTCGCCCAAGCGACGGCCGACGAGCGCCTCCACCCGCGCGACGCCGTCGGGATCGAGGGCCGCGGTGGGCTCGTCGAGGAGCAGCACCTGCGGTGCGAGCACCAGGGCGCGGGCGAGCGCCAGGCGCTGACGCTCGCCCGAGGACAGCCGCGACACCGGCCAGGCGCCGCAGTCGGCCGGCAGGCCCAGCTCGGGCGCAAGCTCGGCGAGCTGCTCGGGTCTGGCGAAGTGGGCGGCGACCTCTTCGGCCCACCAGGCGGATTCGGCGGCCAGATACACTACACGCCGACGCCAGGACGGCGCCGGCACCGCCGCGCGCGAGACGCCGTCGGCCCACACCTCGCCGCGATTCGGGTCCAGGTCGGCGATCGCGCGCAAGAGCAGCGTCTTGCCCGAACCCGAGGGGCCGACCACCGGCAGGCATTCGCCGGGCGCCACGCGGAAGGGCTCGGTCTCGAGCCCGGGCCGCGCGAGCGCGTCGACGCGCAGCCCGCCGTCCGTGCTTTCCGACCGTTCACCCCTCATACGCCCCCCGGATCCTCCGCGGCTGCGGCGCGTAGTGCGCCGCGCCAGTCCGGATTCTATGACAAGGGGGGCATCCGGGGCGGAGGCCGCGCTCAGGGCTCCGTGCGCGGGTCGGTGACGAAGCCGATCTTGGAGAGCCCGTTACGAGCCGCCTCCGACATCACCTCGGCCACGCGGCCGTAGGGTGCGGTGCGGTCTGCGCGGATGTGGAGCTCGGGCTGGGGCGAGCGTGCCGCCTCGGCGGTGAACCGCGCCGAGAGCTCGGCGAAGGACACTTCCTGGGTATTCCAGAAGATGCGGTTCTCGGCGTCGATCGCCAGCTGGATATTGTCGGGCTTCGCCTGCGCCGGCGCGCTCGATGCCTTGGGCAGGTCGACCCGGACCGCGTGGGTCAGCAACGGCGCGGCGACGATGAAGATGATGAGCAGCACCAGCATCACGTCGATGAGCGGCACCATGTTGATCTCGGCGAGGGGCTCGTTGTCGTCGCCCGCCTCCATGCTTCCGAACGCCATGCTAGGCCCTCACCGTACCGCGAGGCCGGGATGCGCCGCCGACGACGGCTCCGCGCTGCCCAGGGTCTGGGCGAGGGCGATCACGCGCTCGCTCGTGATGCGGGCGTCGCTGCGCATCGGCGAGCTCTTGACGCCGGTGGCAAGGAATGTGTGCACGTCGTAAGCGAAGGAGTTGAGCTTCGCCAGCGTGTTGCGGTTGGCGCGCGCGAAGGCGTTGTAGGCGATGGCCGCCGGGATCGCCACGGCGAGGCCGATGCCCGTCATGATGAGCGCCTCGCCGACCGGACCTGCCACCTTGTCGAGCGAAGCCTGCCCCGAGGCCCCGACCGCGATCAGGGCGTGGTAGATCCCCCACACGGTGCCGAGCAGTCCGACGAAGGGCGCGGCCGAGGCGACGGTGGCGAGGAAGGTCTGCCCGAACTCGAGCTCGGTCTTGTCCTCTTCGATGGAGCGCTTGAGCGCGCGGGTGAGCATCTCGTCGGGTGCGCCGGAATCGATCAGGCGTGCACCCGCTTCGTTGCCCTGCTTCATGCGCCCGATCTGCTCGATCGCGGTGAAGCCGTGGTGAAGCAGGTGCGAAAAGGGCTCGGTGGTGCCGCTCTCGCGGATCCGGCCGGCCACCTCCTCGAGGTTGCGCGCATCCCAGAAGGCGGACAGAAAGCGTGCGCTGCGGCTGCGCATGCGCAACACGCGCGCCCCCTTGACCAGAATCAGGTACCAGCTGCCGATCGACGCCGCCAGCATGACGGCGAGGATTGCACGCGCTACCGCATCGGCGTTCGCCAGGAAATGGGCAAAGCCCAGTTGTTCCACCATCTCAACCCCTCAAACTGAACACAATCGGAACCAGCACCCAGGCGCCCACAGTCTCTTCTCCGCGGCGTGCCGGCACGAACTTCCAGCGCCGGACCGCCTCCTCGGCTGCGCGGTCCAGCCGCGGCGAGCCGCTTCCCTCCTTCACCGCCACCTGGCTCGGCCGCCCGTCGGGCTCGACGAAGACCCTCAGCATCACCCTGCCCTCCTCGCGCATGCGCCGGGACAGGGGCGGATAGGCCGGAGGCGGGTTATCGAGGTAATCCGCGTCGAAGCGCGGCGCGCTCACCTGCACGGGCGCCGGCGGGGCAGCCGGTACGGCCCGTGCGGGCGGCGGCGGCGGAGCCGCCGGCGCAGGCGGTGCCGGAGGTTCGGGAATTTCGGGCGCCGGCGCGACAGCGGCTACCTCCGCCGGCTCCGGACTCGGTGCGGCGAGCACCTTGGGAGGCGGCGCAGGCCGCGGCTTCGCGACCGGCGCCGGCTTTCTGCGAACGGGAGGCGGCGGCTCCGCCGGCTTCGGGCGCGGCGGCTCCACTGCGGGCGCGGGCGGCGCCTCGGGGACGATGAGCTGCGCCATCATGGGCTGCGGCGCAGCCGGTGCCGTGACCGCCCCGAAGCTCGCCACGCCGACGAACGCCGCGACGTGCAGCCCGCTCGCGGCCAGGAGGCCGAGCGGCGAAATGCGGCGATCGAGACAGGGCTGGGGCATTCTGGAGTAGTAACGGGTAAATGCGAATACTTATCATATAGAATTAATTTGCATTGCACAACTTCCCTGCCATACGCTTCGCGCTGTAACAGCCGCTCCGGGTACGTCAGCGTCTGCTAATATTCACGCCGTCCGACGCGCCTGCGCGACCGACCACCGCCGCAGGACTCGAACCGCCTGGAGATGGCCATGAACCCGTTTCGTCGACTCGTGATCCATGGCGGCCTCGCCGCCGTGGCCGCGCTCACAATGCACGCCGCAGCGGCCGGGAATGCCGACGGCCTGGACATCAGCGCGCCGGAGGCGCAGGCGCGCGCCGCCGCAGGTCAGCTCGTGCTCATCGACATCCGCCGGCCGGACGAATGGCGCGCGACCGGCGTCGCGGAGAACGCCGCGCGCATCGACATGCTGCATCCCGGTGGTGCCGCGGGCTTCATGAATGCGGTGCTGCAGCGCGTGGCCGGCGACCGCAACGCCCCCATCGCCCTCATTTGCCGCACTGGCAATCGCAGCACCCAGGTCCAGCGCTTCCTGCTGTCCCAGGGCTTCACCCGGGTCTACAACGTCCGCGAAGGAATGGTCGGCAGCGCCGCGGGACCGGGCTGGCTGCGACGCGGACTGCCGATCGAGCCCTGCGCCCGCTGCTGAGACGCCTGAACAGCCGGATCCGAGACCGATCCGCTGCTCAGCCGCCCGGCGAGCCGCCCATCTGGCTCTGCAGGTAGTTCTGTAAGCCGACCATCCTGATGAGGCCCAGCTGCTGCTCGAGCCAGTGCGCATGGTCCTCTTCGGTGTCGTCGAGCATCTGCTCGAGCATCTCGCGGGTGACATAGTCCCGCTCCTGCTCGCACAGGGCGATCGCCGCGCGCAGGTTGTCCACCACCCTGAGCTCGACGGCGAGGTCCTTGGCGAAGACGTCGGGCAGATCCGTGCCAACGGTGAGCGCGCCCGGCGTCATCTGCGGCGTCCCCTCGAGGAACAGGATGCGCCGGATCAGCGCATCGGCGTGGGCGGTCTCGTCCTCCATCTCGTGTGCGATGCGTGCGGCCGCGCGCTGCAGGCCCCAGTCGTCGAGCATGCGCGAGTGGATGAAGTACTGATCGCGGGCCGCCAGTTCGTCGGCGAGCAGCGCGTTCAGGGTCGAGAGGACGTTCGGGTTGCCTTTCATCGCGTTCTCCTGTTCGGCCCGGACGCGTCGCAGCCCTGCCCGACGCGTACGGATTGGCCGAATATAGTCCAGTCCGGTCGAATGCGGCTACCCGAAACGGTTCCGCCGCTCAGGCAGAACGGGTATCGGGACCGGTACTACCAGCCCAGTCCCTTGCGCAACAACAGCAGCAGCCCCATCCCGGCGATGAAGGGCAGCCACGGGTTTCGCGAGCGCAGGGCCGCGGCGATCACCACCAGCCCCGCGGCGAACTGGGGATTCACCGGATCGAACTCGCCGCCATCGAGCAGGAGATCGGGCGCGACCAGCGCCGCCAGCGCCGCCGCCGGCGCGTAGCGCAGCGCGCGCTGCAGGGCCGGCGGCAGACGCGCGCCGGCGCCGAGCAGAATGAAGCTGCCGCGCGGCCCGATGGTGGCGAGTGCGATCAGCGCGAAGGTGATCCAAAGCCACGTACCCTCGATCATGCCGGCCTCCGCCTGCCGTCCCAGTGCTCGGCGGCGAAGCCTGCGGCGATGCCGACCGAGATCCCCGCGATGAGCCCGAGCTTGAGCGGCATGCCACGCAACAGCACCGCCGCGAGGCCTCCCGACACCGCCGCCACCAGCATGGGGCGCAGCTGCGTCATCGGCACCAGCATCACCATGAGCGCGATGGTGGCCATGAACTCCAGTGACCAGTCGCGGGGAATGGCCCCGGCCCCCAGCACACCGACGAGTGCGAAGCTCTGCCACAACACCCAGCACCACACCGACGGCGCGATGAAGCAGCCCCAGCGCCACCGCGGATCGTCCGATTGGAGGATCTTCTCCGTGCACACCGCGAACACGCCGTCCACCAGGAGGTAGCTCGAGGCGAGGCGCCGCCGCCACGGCTGGCCCTCGAAGGCGGGCGCCAGCGCCGCGCTGAAGATCACGAAGCGCAGGTTCAGCACCAGCGCCGTGGCGAAGATGAGCCACAAAGGCGCTCCTGCGACGATGAGCGGCAGCGTGCCGAGCTGTGCGGTGCCGGCGAACACGATGACGTTCATGCCCATCGCCTCGAGCGGAGAAAGGCCCGCCGATCGCATCGCCACGCCGGTCACCAGCGCCCACGGCACGAGGCCCACCGACATGGGCAGGAACAGGCGGAAGCCCTCGCGGGCGCCCTGCTTGAAGGATGCATTCATGGTGTGGCCGAGGGGCAGCGAAAACCGGCAAGCATAGCAGCGGCCGCCTCGCGAGGGACTTGGGGTTAACGGATACGTCAACCACCGGTGGGGGCTCGACGGCCGGCCCGCCGTCTCAGCGCCCCATCTGCTCCAGCATCTTCTCTCGCATGGCCATGATCTCCGGCGGCCAGGTGCTCTGGATGTAGGCGAGCACTGCACGGATCTCCTCGTCCGAGAGCACGCCGGCGAAAGCCGGCATGTCGCTCTCGTAGCCCTCGGGCGCCCACGGCGGGATCATGCCCTCGCGGGTGATGGCGAACAGCAGCTCGTTGCGGTGGTGCCAGGTGTGGCCGCTCGCATCGTGCGGCGGCGCTGGCAGGCGTCCGTCGGGCCGGCGCCGCTGCCAGTCCGGCTGGCCCTCGAGCCGCGCGCCGTGACAGGCGGCGCAGTGCCGGCGATACACCGCCTCCCCCAGCGCGACCTGCTCCGGATCGGAGGGATCGATGCCGGCCTCCGGGACGGGGCTGCAGGCGGCCAGCCATGCCACCACGGGCAGCGCCGCGATCCGCCACCAGGGGCGAAGGGCAAAAGATGTCGAAATCGCGATCTCCGGCTTCCGCCGCTCCCGGGTCGTGACGGGCCGCGAACCGCCCGCCGGCGTCACCAGGCCCCGCAGGCGTGGCGATCGGCGCCGCAGCGCTCGAAATCGCCCAGCGGGCGGTAGAAGGTGTATTCGAGGGGTTTACCCACCAGCTCCCGACCTGCCTCGTCGGCCGAGCCCGTGGGCAGGGTGAAGGGCAGCGTGACGACCCACCCGACCGCTCCCAGGACCGACCCGACCAGACCGACCGGTCTCACGATGAGGAGGTCCGCAAGCATGTCGCCGGCCCGGTCCCCGGTCACGGTGTTGTCGTAGTCCTGAGCCGACGCGATGCCGCTCCAGGATGCCAGCAGGACCGCGCTCGCGGAGACGGCGATCAGCTTCTTCATGACGAGCCCCTTCGGGGCCCAGGGCCCCGGATCAGTGTTTGGCGAACACCCGCGTCCGGCCCTCGGCGTCGAAGCTCACGACGTCGTACTTGTCGGCCGGATACGGACCCTCCATCCCGGGCGAGCCCATCGGCATGCCGGGGGCGGCGATGCCCGCGACCTTCGGCTTCTGCGCGAGCAAGCGCTTCACGTCGGCGGCCGGCACGTGGCCCTCGACGACGTAGCCACCGACCCACGCAGTATGACATGAGGCAGCCGCCTGCGGCACCCCGGCCTCGCGTTTGACCGCGCCCATGTCCCGGCTGTGGATCTCCTTCACGGTGAAGCCGTTGGCGCGCATGTGGTCGGCCCACTTGGTGCAGCAGCCGCAGTTGGGGTCCTTGTACATCATGACCTCTTCGCCGGCGGCGAAAGCCGCGCCGCCGCCGAGCGCGGCGCACAGGACGAGCGAGGAAACGATGGGGCGGAGGCGGGACGGGATGTTCATGTGAGCTCCTGACACGATCTGGACAGACATTGGTCGGATTCTACGCCGCAGGGTTCGCGTCGCCCCGGCCGGCGAGGATGGAACGGATTCTGACCCGCCGCGCCGCCCGCAGCATTGACCGCGGGCAAAAACGGCGGATGCATCGGCCCACATTACGAAGATGTAATGCCGGCGTCAGGGCGCTGACCGTGCGCCGCCCGCATCATCCCTCCAGCCCGCCGAAGAGCGCGGCCAGCCACGCCCCCTTGGCGGAGACATCCCATGCAGAGAACGATCCCGTGCGGACTCGTCGGCCTGCTCGCGGCGCTCGCAAGCGTGCCGGCCCTCGCCGCCGAGCCCCCCGACACGAACGACGCACGCCGGGCCTCGCCCGCCCTGAAAGGCTATCGCCCCTTCGACCCCGACGAGCCCCTGCGCGACTGGCGCACGGTGAACGACGAGGCGGGACGGCTCGGCGGGCACGCGGGACAGCTCGCTCCCCGCCGCCCGAACGTACCCGCAGCATCGAGCACTTCGTCGCACAATCCTCACGAGCACGGAGGCAGGCGATGAACGGCGCGGCAATCTCGGCCGTGCTCGGTGCGACCCTGGTCCTCGCAGGATGCGCCACCACGGTCATCGACGACAACTACGCGGCGGTCGACCGCTTCGGCCGTGAGCGTCTCGGCGCCGAGACCCGCTGGCTGAGATCCCAGGAGGCCCGCCTCGACATGGCCCGCGAGGTCGAGCGCCTGCTCGGTGCACCGCTCGGCCGGGATGAAGCGGTTCGCATCGCGCTCGGTTACAGCCCCGCCTTCCAGACGGTGCTGGCCGAGGCCGCGGCGGCGTCCGCCGACGCCACCCGCTCGGCGCGCATCCCCAATCCGGTGTTCGCCTTCGAGCGCCTGGTGCGCGACGGCCACGCCGGGCGCGAGCTCGAGATCGGGCGTGCGCTGGGCTTCTCGCTCCTCGACATCCTGCTGCTGCCGGCGAAGCGCGAGCGCGCGGAGCGGCGCCAGGAGGCGGCGCGCCTGCAGGCGTCGGCCGCCCTCGTGTCGCTGGTGACCGAGGTCCGCCAGGCCTGGGTGCGCGCCGTGGCCGCGCAACAGGCGGCGCGCTACCAGGAGGAGGTGGCCGAAGCCGCCGAGGCGGCTGCCGAGCTCGCGCGGCGCATGCAGGGCGTGGGCAACTACAGCAGGCTGCAGCGGGCCCGCGAGCAGGCCTTCCATGCCGAGGCGGTCGCCCAGCTCGCCCGCGCACGCCAGCAGGCGGTCGCGAGCCGCGAGACCCTGGTGCGGCTCCTGGGGCTGCCCGCGGCCCAGGCTGCGCGGCTCGAGCTTCCCGAGCGCCTGCCCGAGCTGCCGGCCGAGGCGCGCGACGAGGCGGCGGTCACCCAGGGCGCGCTCGAAGGGCGGCTCGACCTGCGGCTTGCCCGCGCCGAACTCGACGCCGTCGCGCGCGACCTCGGCCTCACCCGGGTCACCAGCGTGGTGAACGGCCTGCACGTGGCGGGGATCGAGGTCCGCGAAACGGGTGAAGCGCCGCAGCGCGGCTTCGAGCTGGAGCTCCCGCTGCCGCTCTTCGACTTCGGCGACGCCGCCCGCGCCGGCGCCGAGGCGCGCTACCTGGCCGCCTTCAACCGCACCGCCCAGGCAGGCGTGGACGCCGCCTCCCAGGTCCGCGAGAGCTATGCCGCCTGGCGCACCGCCTGGGCTCTCGCGCGCCACTACCGGGACGAGGTCGTGCCCCTGCGCCAGAAGATCTCGGAGGAGATGCTGCTCCAATACAACGGAATGTTGATCGGCGTCTTCGAGCTCCTCGCCGACGCGCGCGCCCGCGTCGCCAGCGTGAGCCAGGCGATCGAGGCCGAGCGCGACTTCTGGCTCGCCGACGCCTTGCTCGAAGCGTCACTGCTCGGCACCCCGGTCGCCCCGATGTCCCTGCAGGCCCGTGCGTCCGCCGGCGAAGACGCCGGCGGCGGGCACTGAGCCGGAGACCCGCCCCATGAATTCGCGACGTCATTTCCTTGCCGGCGCCGGCCTGCTCGCCGCCGCCTCGGCGGTGAGCCGGGTGGCGCTCGCGGCGCTGCCCGAGCCCGTGATCCAGACCAGCGCCGACACCCAGCCGCCGCTCGTGCCGCCCGATGGCCGCCCCTACAACCCGGTGGTGACGCTGAACGGCTGGACCGCGCCGTGGCGCATGAACAACGGCGTGAAGGAGTTCCACCTGGTCGCCGAGCCGGTCGAGCGCGAGTTCGCGCCCGGCATGACCGCGCGCCTGTGGGGCTACAACGGCCAGTCGCCCGGCCCCACCATCGAGGTGGTGGAAGGCGACCGGGTGCGCATCTTCGTCACCAACCGGCTGCCCGAGCACACCACCATCCACTGGCACGGCCAGCGCCTGCCCAGCGGCATGGACGGGGTGGGCGGGCTGACCCAGCCGCACATCCCGCCGGGCAAGACCTTTGTCTACGAGTTCGTCGCCCGCCGCCCGGGCACCTTCATGTACCACCCCCACGCGGACGAGATGGTGCAGATGGCGATGGGCATGATGGGCATGTGGGTCACCCACCCGCGCGGGCGACACCCGGCGATCGAGCGCGCCGACCGCGATTTCTGCATCCTGCTCAACGCCTACGACATCGAGCCGGGCAGCTACACGCCGCGGGTGAACACCATGCTCGACTTCAACCTGTGGACCTTCAACAGCCGTGTCTTCCCGGGCATCGACACGCTCAACGTGCGCAGGAACGACCGGGTGCGCATCCGCATCGGCAACCTCACCATGACCAACCACCCGATCCATGTCCACGGGCACGAGTTCGAGGTGACCGGCACCGACGGCGGCCCCACCCCCAAAGGCTCGCGCTGGCCGGAGGTGACGACCGACGTGGCGGTCGGACAGATGCGCCAGATCGAGCTCGTCGCGGACGAGGAAGGCGACTGGGCCATGCACTGCCACAAGTCGCACCACGCCATGAACGCCATGGGGCACGACGTGCCGACCATGATCGGCGTCGACCACCGCGGCGTGATCGAGAAGATCCAGAAGCTCGTGCCCGAGTACATGCTGATGGGCGAGCGCGGCATGGCCGACATGGGCGAGATGGAGATGCCCCTGCCGGACAACACCCTGCCCATGATGACCGGCCAGGGCCCCTTCGGGGCGCTGGAGATGGGCGGGATGTTCACCGTCATGAAGGTGCGCCGCGACCAGAAGCCGGGCGACTACTCCGACCCGGGCTGGTTCTCCCACCCGGCCGGCACGGTGGCCTACGAATGGACCGGCGAGGTGCCGGAGCCCGCACGCGACCAGCCAGTCGGCGGAACGCGCCCGAAGCAGGGAATCGAACTGGAGGTGCGCAAGCCCCGCCGCCACGGCGCCCACTGAGCGGCGCGCTCGCCGCACGGACTGCAAGGAAAGAACAATCATGAACAAATGTCCCATCGACGCCCGCCGCGCGCTCCTCGTCGCGGCCCTCCTCGCCCCCGCCGGGCTCGCCCTGGCCCACGGCGGCGCCAAGCACGAGACGACCGCCGCCGAAGCGATCGAGAAGGTCCAGCAGCCGTGGGGCATCGCCGGCGATGCGAAGGCCGTCGACCGGGAGGTGGAGATCCGCATGACCGACGCGATGCGCTTCGAGCCCGACCGGATCCGCGTGCGCCAAGGCGAGACGATCCGCTTCCGCCCGCAAAACCGCGGCCAGGTGATGCACGAGATGGTGATCGGCACGCAGGAGACGCTCGACGAGCACGCCGCGCTGATGGCCCGATTCCCGGACATGGAACATGACGAGCCCTGGATGGCCCACGTCGCACCGGACGGGCGCGGCGAGATCGTGTGGACCTTCAACCGACCGGGCAGCTTCCGCTTCGCCTGCCTGATCCCTGGCCACTACCAGGCCGGCATGGTGGGCACGATCGTGGTCGAGGCCCGCTGAGGCCCCCGGCCGGCGTGCGAGGCACGCCGCTTGCAGCAGAGGGCGCCGCGATCACCCGCCGCCGCTGCCAAGGCACCTCGGTGGCGGGGAGTGTCGAGAAGCGGCCGGCGGAACGTCCGGCAAACCCAACCCCATCTGCGAGAGGTGCGACATGGCACACCGAGAGTACGAATCCTGCATCGAAGCCTGCAATTCCTGCGCGGACGCCTGCGACCACTGCGCCACCGCCTGCCTGAAGGAAAGCGATGTCCCCGCGATGGCGCGCTGCATCGCCCTCGACATGGACTGCGCCGCCATCTGCCGCCTGGCCGCCGGCTTCATGGCGCGCGGCAGCGAGTTCGCGCGGCAGGTGTGCGCGCTGTGCGCCGAAATCTGCCAGACCTGTGGAGACGAATGTGCGAGGCATTCCCACGGGCATTGCCAGGAATGCGCGGAGGCCTGCCGCCGTTGTGCCGAGGAGTGCCGCCAGATGGCCGCGGCCTGAACCTTCGGTGGCCGGCGCGCGGCTTATCGACCGGCAAGTCTCCGCCAGGCGGAAACCAATCCCGCAGCGGCCCGCTCGATCTCGTCGTCGGTCGTCATCATCCCCACCGACAGGCGCACCGCCCCCCGGGCGCGGCCCGCATCGACCGACATGGCGGCCAGCACGCCGCTCACCGCGTCGTGCTCCGAATGGCAGGCGGAGCCGACCGAGGCGGCCACCACTTCGGCCGCGGCGTCGAGGAGCGCACGGCCGGACACGCCCGGAAACGAGACATGCAGGGTGTTCGGGAGCCGCGCCTCAGGGTGACCGTTCAGCGCGAGCCCCGGCACACCCTGCGCCAGCGCCTGGTGCAGGCGATCGCGAAGCCGGCGCAAGCCTTGTCCCGCTTCGGGCAGGCGCTCACGGGCGAGCCGGGCCGCGGCCCCGAGGCCGACGATCGCGGGCACGTTCTCGGTGCCTGGCCGCAGCCCATGCTCCTGGTCGGCGCCGAAGAGGACCGACCGGATCGGAGTGCCGGCACGCACATAGAGCGCTCCCACGCCCTTGGTGGCGTAGAACTTGTGGCCGGCGAGCGTCAGCAGATCCACGCCGAGCCGGTCGACGTCCACCTCGACCTTGCCCGCCGACTGCGCGGCGTCGGTATGCACCAGGATGCCGCGATCGTGCGCGAGGGCGGCGATCTCGGCCACCGGCTGGATCGTGCCGACTTCGTTGTTGGCGTGCATCACCGACACCAGCGCCGTGTCGGGCCGCAGCGCCCGGACGACGTCGTCCGGCGAGACGCGCCCGTGACCGTCCACCGGCACCACCGTCAGGCGCCAGCCCTGCGCCTCCAGCCGCCGCGCCGGTGCCATCACGGCCGGGTGCTCCACGGCGCTGACCACCAGATGGCGGCGGGTGTCCCCGAGCGCCTGCGCGACGCCGAGCAGGGCGAGATTGTTCGCCTCGGTGGCGCAGCCGGTGAACACGATCTCCCCGCCGCGCGCGCCGATCAGGGCCGCGACCTCGTCGCGCGCCTCGGCGACGGCGCGGGCGGCGGCACGCCCGTGGGGATGGGAGGACGAGGGATTGCCGAACTGCTCGCGCAGGAACGGCAGCATCGCGTCGGCCACCTCGGGGGCGACCGGGGTGGTGGCGTTGTAGTCGAGGTAGATCGGCGGCGTCGCGCTCATTTTTCCAGATCCCGTTTCTTCTGTTCGTATTCCTCGCGGTCGATCTCGCCGCGCGCGTAGCGCTCCTGCACGATCTCGAGCGGCGTCTTGTCGCGCGGCCGCTCGCCCACCCCCGGGCCGGGCATCCCCCGCGACGGCAGCAGCCAGCGAACCAGGGCCACGACGCCGGCGACGACCAGGACCCAGAACAGGATCATGAAGAGGAAACCGAAACCCATGCCCCACCCGCCGAATTCACCCCAGTGGTCCATCATGTTCATATACGGATCCCTCCCCCCGACGCCTGTCGCTCACGACGGTCGCCGCGCCAGGGTTTCACGCATCCGGAGCGCCGCGACGACGCCGGACAGGAAGGTGAGCAACGCCACCACCCAGACCGCCGCGGCGAGGCCGAAGAGGTCCGCGGTGATCCCCGCGAGCAGCGCGCCGACCGCGTAGCCCAGGTCCCGCCACAGGCGGTACACACCTACCGCCGAGGCGCGCCAGGTCGGGTGCGCGACGTCGCCGATGGCGGCGAGCAGCGTCGGATAGACCATGGCGGTGCCGAGGCCGAGCAGCACCCCGCCGAGCCCGAAGGCGGAGAAGTCCGAGCCCGCCGCGGTGATCGCGATGCCCGCCGTCTGCACCCACATGCCTCCAACGATGAGGCCCTTGCGTCCGATGCGGTCGGAGAGCGCGCCGGTGAAGATCTGGGTGACGCCCCACACTGCAGGATAGATCGCGGCGAGCACGCCGATCTCGGCGAGCGTCATCCCCGCGGCGGCGAAGAGCAGCGGGAAGAGCCCCCAGGCCATGCCGTCGTTGAGATTGTTCACCAGCCCCGCCTGGCTCACGCTGGAGAGATTGCGGTCGGTGAGCGAGGTGCGGCGGAAGACCTCCGCCTGGGTAAGCGCGTCCCCCGCACCGGTGGCGTGGTGGGTACGCACCTCGTGGGCGACGTGGTGGCGCGTCTCGCGCACCGCGAGCGCGGAAAGCAGCAGCCCCAGGGCGACATAGGCCACGCCCAGGTAGAAGGGCTGCGGCCGCAACCCGTACGCTGCGGCAAGCCAGCCGGTGGCGAGCGCGCTCGCCGCCACCGCGAAGTAGCCGGCGAACTCGTTCAGGCCCATCGCCAGGCCCCGCTGCTTCGGGCCCACCAGGTCGATCTTCATGATCACCGTGGTGGACCAGGTGAGCCCCTGGCTCACGCCGAGCAGCACGTTGGCGGCCACCACCCAGTCCCAGTCGGGCGCCCACATGAGCATGAAGGGCACCGGGATCGCCACCAGCCAGCCCGCGACCAGCACGTGCTTGCGCCCGTAGCGGTCGGAAAGCCGCCCGGCGAAGTAGTTGGTGAGCGCCTTGGTGACGCCGAAGACGACGATGAAGGAGAGGATCGCGGTGCGTGCCGCGATGTCGAATTCTTCTTCGGCGATGGCCGGCAGGATGCTGCGCTCGAGGCCCACCATGGCGCCGACGAAGGCGTTCACCAGCACCAGCAACGCGAACTGGCCGAGGTTCTCGCGCAGGCCGAGCCGGATCGGGACCGAGGCGGTGTGCATCGGTCAGCCCGCCAGGCCCAGGTTGGCGCGGACCATGGTATCCATCTCCGCCGGCCGGGGCGGGATCTCCCCCGTCAGATGGTCGATGAAGGCCGCGCGATCCATGGCGAGCGCAGGATTCCAGCGTTTTTCGAAGGCCAGGGTCGACGACGGCTTGCCGGACAGCCCCGCGCCGCACACGCTGCCCGCCTGGTGGCCGGGAAAGATCTCCAGCGCGTCCGGCAGCGGCAGCAGTCTTGCATGCAGGCTGTCGTGGAGGGCGCCTGCCATCTCCGTTTCCCGGCCGGCGAGGTCGGGCCGGCCCACGGCGCCCACGAACAGGGTATCGCCGGTGAGCACGAACCAGGGCGCCTCGCCCCGGCGCATGTCGGTCACGAGCAGGCAGACGCTGTCGGGGGTGTGGCCCGGCGTGTGGAGCACCTCGACCTTGACGTTGCCGACGTCGAGGATCTCACCGTCGCTCAGCGGCTGGAAGTCGAACTTGACGCGGCCCGCGTTCGACTCGTGCAGGCAATAGGGTGCGCCCACCCGCTGCGCCAGCGCACGGCCGCCCGAGTAGTGGTCGGCGTGGACATGGGTGTCGATCACGTAGCGGATCTCCACCGCCGCTTTGCGCGCCTCCTCGGCGAACCAGTCCTCGTCGCCCGCGACGACGTCGACCGCCACCGCCGTCGCATGTCCTGCGCAGCCGAAGAAGTAGGAGAGCGTGGATTCGCGCGTGGCCAGCTGCCTGAAAAACATGATCGAACCTCCTAGAACACCAACACCTTGTCCGCCTCGACGGTCCACTGCGCGAGCTCGGCCAACGTCGAGCGCCGGGCGCCCTCGACCGTCTCCGCCTCGCTCATGCCGCGCGCGTCCATGCAGGTGCCGCACAGGGCGACCTCGCCCTGGCGCAGCACCTTGCCCAGCATGAGCTGCACGTTGTAGTAGCCCTCCGGCACCTTCTGGCCGGCCTTGGCGCAGCCGACCGCGTCGGCCATCAGGAAGAGGCGCACCCGCTGGTCCGGCTTTCCGGCGATGGCTCCGGCCAGGCGCAACGCGTTGTAGGCGCGCTCGTTGCCGTAGGGGGCGTCGTTGAGGATGAAGAGCGTGGTCGCCACTTCACTTTCCTCCCGTCTTGATGCTCGCCTTCAGCGCGTCGAAATCGACGCGCACCTTCTCGTTGAACAGCAGGCCCTCCTTCGCCTGCCGCGGCACGCCTTCCACGTCGAGGACGTCGGCCACGATCTGGAAGCTCGCCACGCCGTTGTGATCCTTGCCGTCCGCCACGATCACCTGCTCGCCGTAGAAGACCGCGGGCGCCGGCAGGCCCGGTGCGAGGCTCGCGGGCAGGAGCTGGATCGGGACGCGATAGGTATTGGCGAGCTCCGCGGCGACCTGCAGGTTGCCGTTGCAGCGCACCCCGGGAGGATCCTTGGCGATGAAGGTGAGCACCCTGCGCCCGGCAGGATCGACCGCGCCGGGTACGGCCATCGAGCCGTGTTCCGCCGCGTAGCCCGTCGCCGCTGCGAGCGCGGTCAGCGTGACTGCCGCGAAACCCTTGATGATCGTATTCATCGCTCTCCCCTCCTGGACGTGGTGATGGTTCTCAATGCGTGGCGCTGCCTTCGACCGGAAGCCCCGCCGCCTGCCACTCGCTCACCCCGTCGGCGATCTTGCTCACGCGATAGCCCTTGGCCGCGAGCAGGCGCACCGCCTCGTCGGAGAGGAGGCAGAACGGGCCGCGGCAGTAGGCGACGATCTCCTTGTCGCGGGGCAGCTCCGACAGGCGCCGCTCGATCTCGGCCACCGGCATGGAGCGGGCGCACGGCAGGTGGGCGGTGTCGTACTCGTCCCGCGGGCGCACGTCGATGACCACGACCGCGCCGCCGCGGGCCTGCTCGAGAAGCGCCTCCCGGCCCAGCGAGGTGAGCTTCGAAGGATCGGCCGTCATCTGGTCGAGGGCCATGCGCAGCTCCAGCAGGTGCTCCTCGGCCACCTCGCGCAGGCTCACCCACAGCCCCGCGACGTCGGCCCCGCTCAGGCGATGGATCACGTACTTGCCCTCGCGGCGGGAGTCCACCAGCCGGGCGTCCTTCAGGGCCTTCAGGTGCGCGCTGGCGAGCTTGATGTCGATGGAGAGCTCGCCCGCCAGCTCTTCGACCGTCTTCTCACCCTGGGCGAGCACTTCCAGCAGCTCCAGCCGCTTCGGGCTGGAAACCGCCTTGCCGATGCGGGCGACCTGTTCGTACAGCAGATCCTTGAGTTTGCGTTTTTCCATTCACTCAATCTAACGATCGAACGAATGAAAAGCAAGCACGAATTCACGGTGCCGCCTCAGACCACCCACCGGTCCCAGCCACCGTAGTGCTCGGCACTGCGCCGCCCCCGCGGCAGGCTGAGCGCGATCACCAACACGCCCATGATCACGCCGTATAGCGCGCCCCCCGTGCCGGCGCCGTCGAGGAGCCACGGCGCCGCGACGAGCCACGCGCCGAAGGCGACGTTGGCGTAGCGCAGCGTGCGCCCCACCTCGGCCATGGCCATGATCGCGAAGGTGACGATCAGCGCCCCGACAAGGTGGTCGCTGTGGGCCAGGGGCGGTTCGGTGCCGAACAGGATGCGGGTGAACATCAGCGACGCACCGAGCAGCGCGCTCGCGGCAAGCGTCCACGGCACGGTCACCCCGCGCACGGCCGAGGCCGTCGAGGCGGCGAGCGGCGCGTCGAAGCCCGGGTGCCGGTCCTGCCCGCCCTCGGGCTCGGCCCCGCCGGTGAAGAAAGTGCGCCAGAAGGGCTCGCCGCGACGGTGGCTGCGCACCAGGAACTGCCCCATCGCCACCAGCTCGTCCAGGGTGTAGGGGATCATCACCAGCATGGCGAAGGCGGCCGCGAGGCACAGGGTGCACCAGGTGCCGATCATGATCGGCTGGATGATGATGAAGTAGATGCTGACCACCCCCAGGGGCACCACCACGACGCCGAAGGCCGCCACCATCCAGGGCATGGTGCGCCAGCGCCGCCGGTCGCCCATCACCCCCATCAGCACCTCGAACATGTAGCTCACCGCGCCCAGCCCGGCGTCGGCGATCGGCCAGGCCTTCGACACGTCCGAGGTGATGATGGTCTCGGTGCCGTTCTCCACCCCTTCGCCGGCGAAGAAGGGCTCCCACACCCCGTCAGCGTGTCCCAGCTGATACGCGGTGAGCTGGCGCGCGATGAGAAAGCCGACGAAGCCCAGGGCCACGATGGGCAGGCGCTGCAGGTAGGTCGAGGGCGAGTAGGTCCAGCCCGGCGGCAGGTCCGACTTGTCCATCATGGATGCGTGGCTCATGCCGGGCATCATCGGCACCAGGATGGAGAAGGTGATCACCAGCGCCCCGATCAGGGTGTCGTTGTTGTAGACGGCGGCGCTCGGCGTCCAGAAGACCAGCGGCGCGAACAGCAGCCAGGTGCCCACGGCGGCGTTGGCCCACTGCGCCCAGGAAAAGCGCGGCGAGAGCGATAGCGCGCCGAAGAGCATGATCAGGGCGCCGCTCGCCATGTCGCTCCAGCCGCCCCAGGCGAGCCGCTCGCCCGGGGCGGCCAGCTCGCGCTCGGTGGTCACCCGCATCACCGCGTCGCTGAAGGGCTGCGCGTCGAACACGCCGAAGGCGAGCGGGCTGAAGAGAAGCCAGGCGCCGAGCAGGATGTTGGCGTAGTGCACCCACAGCATGGCGAAGTGCATGCTGCGCATTTCCTGCATGTGCTCGGCCATGGCGGGCGAGTCGTGACGGGTCCTGGCGGTGTCGTTCATGACCGTGCCTTGCCGCGCCGCGCGCGGCTGATCGTGAGCGCCGAATGGATGAGCGCGAGATGGGTGAAACCCTGGGGGTAGTTGCCGAGCAGCAAGCCGCTCCTCGGGTCGATTTCCTCGGAGAGCAGGCCGAGGTCGCTGCCGAAGGCGAGGACCCGCTGCACCAGCTCCTCCGCCTCATCGATGCGCCCCTGCAGCGCGAGGTTGTCGGCGAGCCAGAAGGTGCAGATCGCGAAGGTCGCCTCGCCGCCCGCCACGCCGTCGCCGCCCAGGTAGCGGTAGACCAGGCCGTCGGCGGTCAACCGCTTCCTGATGCTCTCGACCGTATGGCGCACCCGCTCGTCGCTGGCCGGCAGGAAGCCCACGAGCGGCATCAACAGCGCGCTCGCGTCGAGTTGGGGCTCGCCCAGCACCTGGGTGAAGGCGCGCGCCGAGGCGTCGTAGCCGCGCTCGAGGATCGCCCGGCGCACCGCGTCGCGCTCGCGCCGCCAGCGCCCGACGTCGCCGCTGAGCTTGCCCTGCCCCGCGAGGCGCACCGCCCGGTCCAGCGCGACCCAGCACATCAGCTTGGACGACAGGTAGTGACGCGGCTTGCAGCGAGCCTCCCAAAGGCCGTGGTCGGGCTCGTTCCATCGCGTCGCCGCCTGATCGGCGAGGTAGCCGAGCACGCGCATGAGCCCTTGCCGGATAGGGTGTTTCATGGCGGAGAGGCACACCGATGCGGCGTCGAGTACGTGGCCATAGACGTCGAGCTGGGTCTGTCCGGCGGCGGCGTTTCCCAGGCGCACGGGCGCCGAGCCGCGGTAGCCCTGCAGGTGCGCGAGTTCCACCTCCGGCATGTCGCGCCCGCCGTCCAGGCGATACATGATCTGCATGTCCCGGCACTCGCCGTCGCAAAGGTCTTCCAGCCAGGTGAAGAAATCCAGGGCCGCCTGGTGGTAGCCGATGGACATGAGCGCGTGCAGCACCAGCGCCGAGTCGCGCAGCCAGGAGTAGCGGTAGTCCCAGTTGCGCACGCCGCCGATCTGCTCGGGCAGCGAGCAGGTGGGTGCGGCGACGAGCCCACCCGTCGGCCCGAAGGTGAGCAGCTTCAGCACCCGTGCGGACAGGCGCACGCAGGGCTCGAACGGCCCCTCGTAGGTGCACAGGGCATCCCACTCGCGCCAGTGACCGTACGTCTCGACGAGCAGCGTGTCGGGGTCGGCGATCTCCAGCGCGGCCTCCCCGCTCTGCGCGTCGGCATGCGACAGCACGATCCATATCCGCTCCCCGGCCCGCACGCGCAAGCGTCCGTGCGCGAGATCACCGGCGAGCTCCAGATGCATCGCCGGCTCCAGGCGCAACACAAGCCGTTCGTCGCCGCTCATGGCGAGCACGCCCGCCGGTGCGGGCGCGAGACTCGCCGAACGCCGCGCGAAATCGAAGGTCGGCCGGAACTCGAGCGCGAGCTCGATCTCGCCGTCCAACCCCTCGATCCGGCGCAGCAGGCGATGGCAGTGCGGGTCCTCGTCGCCCAGGCGGCTTTGCGCGATCCGCCCGCTGTGCATGAAATCGGTCAGCCGCGCACGCCCCCGCGCGGTGGTGAAGTCGGTCTCGAGCACGGCCGTGCTTTCGGCGTAGCGACGGGTGGCCTGGTACTCGCCGTCCGGCCCCACCCGGAAATATCCGCCCCGCGCCGCATCGAGCAGGCGGCAGAACACCGCGCCGCTGTCGAAATGCGGCAGGCAGCACCAGTCGATGCTGCCGTCGCTCCCGATCAGCGCCGCCGAGTGCGTGTTTCCAATGAGCGCGTAGTCAGCGATCGGCCGGTAGGCCGTGCGCGCGTCCGCCATAAGCGCCTCTTTCCGGGCAGTCGGCAACCGGCACGGCGGCAAGGCCGCGCCATGTGCCCGCGGAGTTGCAAGGACGGTGCCCGGGTGATCGGCGCGGCGCGGGCGCGTACGTGAATTGCTATGGCGGCCAGGGTCGCGCGCGCCTCCGCGCGGATTACGCCGGCGTAATCCTCGCGTCAGGATGCTGTCGGCAAGCCGGGTCGATAATGAAACCGACCGACTGCGAGGGGACTTCCGTGAGCACTCACGAACATGCGGACGACACCGCCCCCCGCCGCCCCGATGCACGGTCGCAGGCGCCAGTGCGCGCGGGACGCGGACGCACCTGGTGGATCTTCGCCGGCCTTGCCGCAATCGCGCTGTTCCTGCTCGTCCTCGAGCACCGCGCCCACGTGATCGGCTGGCTGCCGTGGCTCATCTTGCTCGCGTGCCCGCTGATGCACTTCTTCATGCACGGCGGCGGCCACGGACACCGCCACCGTCGCGACACGGGGGACGAATCGTGAGCGACGCCGGCTCCGCCTACGGCCTGTGGGGGCTGGTGGCCATCAACTCGGTGGTCTTCATCGTCTTTGCGGCAAGCTTCTTCAAGCCCGCCAATGGGCGCGATTGGCGTTCGCTGGGCATGTATTCCGCCTTCGTTGTGGCGCTCTTCGCCGAGATGTACGGCTTCCCGCTCACCATCTACCTGCTCTCGGGCTGGCTCGCGCAACAGTTCCCGGGCGTGGACTTTCTCGCCCACGACTCGGGACATCTGCTGGAGGTCATGTTCGGCTGGCGCACCAACCCGCACTTCGGCCCCTTCCACCTGATTTCCGTCGTCCTCATCGGCGGCGGTTTCTGGCTGCTCGCCGCCGCGTGGAAGGTGCTTTACGCGGCGCAGACCAACGGAGCGCTCGCGACCACCGGGCCCTATGCCCGGGTGCGGCATCCCCAGTACCTGGCCTTCCTGCTGATCGTGCTGGGTTTCCTTCTGCAATGGCCGACGCTCATCACGCTCGCCATGTTCCCGGTGCTCGCATTCGCCTACGTGCACCTCGCCCGGCGAGAGGAATGCGAGGCCGCGGCAGCATTCGGCGCGCAGTGGGAGGCCTACGCACGACGCACCCCAGGCTTCATCCCGCGCTTCGACGGCGACGCCCCGACGAATCGCTAGGCCTGCCGTCTATCCTCAGAGGGGAGACTGCAATGCTGGAACGACTGAAGACCCTGCTCGCGCGGCTACGCGCCTGGATGGCCGAGAACGAACGTGCCCACCGCAATGCGAAGGCGGGCCCGTGCTGCAGCGCGCCGGACCAGATCTACGCGGCGCGGCGCGACGGGGAGAAGCGCAACCATGAATGAGCGCGCCCATCCTGCAGGTCACGCGAATCACCACCATCACGGACCGCGACCGGCACCGCGGGACGCCGCACTCACCGACCCGGTGTGCGGCATGACGGTGAAGCCCGATTCGCCCCACCATGCGCACTTCGAGGAGCAGGAGTTCCGCTTCTGCAGCGCGAAATGCCTCGACAAGTTCCAGGCCGATCCGCATCGCTATGCTCATCCGGTCCCCGTCGGCGAGGCGCCGGCCGAGGCGGCGCCTCCCGGCACCGAATACACCTGCCCGATGCATCCCGAGGTGCGCCAGATCGGCCCCGGCACCTGCCCCAAGTGCGGCATGGCGCTCGAACCGGTGCTTCCCCAACTCGAGGAGGGCGAGAATCCCGAGCTCGCCGACTTCCGCCGGCGCTTCCGGTGGACGCTGGCGGCGACGGTGCTGGTCACCATCATCGCCATGTCGGGCGGCTACTTCGATCCGCTGATGGGAGCCACTCGGCCCTGGGTCGAGCTGGCGTTGGCGACCCCTGTGGTGCTGTGGGGCGGCTGGCCGTTCTTCGTGCGCTGGGCGCAGTCGATCGCCAACCGCAGCCCGAACATGTGGACGCTGATCGGCACCGGGGTGGGGGCAGCCTACCTCTACAGCGCGGTGGCGACCGTCGCTCCGGGCATCTTCCCCGAGTCCTTCCGCATCGCGGGCCACGTGGCGGTGTATTTCGAGGCCGCGGCGGTGATCGTCACGCTCACCCTGCTCGGCCAGGTGCTGGAGCTGCGCGCCCGCTCCGAGACCGGCGCGGCGATCAAGGCGCTGCTCGGCCTCGCGCCCAAGACCGCACGCCGCCTGCGGGACGACGGCAGCGAGGAGGACATCCCGCTCACCCACGTCCACCCCGGCGACCGCCTGCGGGTGCGCCCGGGCGAGAAAGTGCCGGTGGACGGCGCGGTGCTGGAGGGCGAGAGCGCGGTCGACGAGTCGATGCTCACCGGCGAGCCCATGCCGGTCACCAAGCGTCCCGGCGACAAGCTGATCGGCGCGACCCTCAACACCAGCGGCGCGCTGGTGATGCAGGCCGAGAAGATCGGCTCGCAGACGGTGCTCGCCCAGATCGTGCAGCTGGTCGCCCAGGCGCAGCGCTCGCGGGCGCCGATGCAGCGGCTGGCGGACTACGTGGCCGGGTATTTCGTGCTGGTGGTGGTCGCCATCGCGGTGCTCACCTTCCTCGGCTGGGGGCTCTTCGGCCCGCAGCCCTCCTGGGCCTATGGCCTCATCAACGCGGTGGCGGTGCTCATCATCGCCTGCCCCTGCGCGCTGGGGCTCGCCACGCCGATGTCGGTGATGGTCGCCACCGGCAAGGGGGCGACGCTCGGCGTGCTCTTCCGCGACGCCGCCGCGATCGAGAACCTGCGCAAGGTCGACACCCTGATCGTCGACAAGACCGGCACCCTCACCGAAGGCAGGCCCGCCTTCCACTCGGTGCAGGCGGCGCCCGGCTGGGAGGCCGACGAGGTGCTCCGCGTCGCGGCGAGCCTCGACCAGGGCAGCGAGCACCCGCTCGCCCACGCCATCGTGGCCGAAGCGCACCGCCGGCAGCTCGCGCTTGCCAAGCCGGAGACTTTCGAGTCGGCCTCGGGCATCGGCGTGCGCGGACGGGTCGAAGGCCGCGACATCGCGCTCGGCAACACCGCGCTGATGGACGAGGAAGGTGTCGCCTGGCAAGCGCTGGCGCAGGCGGGCGAGGCGCTGCGCGCCGAAGGCGCGAGCGTGATGGTGCTCGCGGTCGACCGGCAGCCGGCCGGACTGCTCGCGGTGTCCGACCCGATCAAGACCACCACGCCCGAGGCGCTCGCCACGCTGCGTGCGAACGGCATCTCGCGAATCGTGATGGCCACCGGTGACGGCCTCACCACGGCGCGCGCGGTCGGCCGGCGTCTGCAGATAGACGAGGTGCACGGCGAGGTCAAGCCGAGCGACAAGGACGCGCTGGTGGCACGCCTGCAGAAGGAAGGCCGCGTGGTGGCGATGGCCGGCGACGGGATCAACGACGCCCCCGCACTGGCGCGTGCCGACGTCGGCATCGCCATGGGCACCGGCACGGACGTGGCGATGTCGAGCGCACAGATCACTCTGGTGAAAGGCGACCTGCGCGGCATCGCCGCGGCCCGGTCGCTCTCGCTCGCGACGGTACGCAACATGCGCCAGAACCTGCTCTTCGCCTTCGTCTACAACGCACTGGGCGTGCCGATCGCGGCGGGCCTGCTGTACCCCTTCACCGGGCTGCTGCTCTCGCCCCTCGTGGCCGCCTTCGCGATGAGTGCGAGCTCGGCCTCCGTGGTGACCAACGCCCTGCGCCTGCGCGTGGCCGCCGACCGTTCGTCATGACCCACAGAGCCGCCCCGAAGGCGGCGTTCCGAAGGAGATCGATCATGAAAAAGACACTCACCACGCTGGCCGCCGCGCTGATGCTGGCCGCACCGGCCTGGGCCGTCGACGAGCATCACCCCGAGCAGCAGGCGGGCGCCGCCGCGCAGTCCCCCGAGAAGGCCGTGGAGCGCATGCAGGAGAACGCGACCAAGATGCAGGTCCAGCTCGACCGAATCGCCAAGGCGGGCACGCCCGAAGAGCGCCAGAAGCTCCTCATGGAGCACATGCAGACCATGCGCGAGAACATGATGC
>DYFV01000126.1 GCA_020725025.1 Azoarcus sp. | reverse complement strand
TCGACGCCTACGGCCCGATCACCGACAACGCCGGCGGCATCGCCGAGATGGCCGATCTGCCGGCCTCGGTGCGCGCGGTGACCGACCCACTGGATGCGGTCGGCAACACCACCAAGGCAGTCACCAAGGGCTATGCGATCGGCTCGGCGGGCCTGGCCGCGCTGGTGCTCTTCGCCGACTACACTCACGCGCTCGAGACATCCGGGCAGAATCTCACCTTCGATCTCTCCAACCACATGGTGATCATCGGCCTCTTCATCGGTGGCCTGATCCCCTATCTGTTCGCCTCCATGGCGATGGAGGCGGTGGGCCGCGCGGCCGGATCGGTGGTGCTCGAGGTCCGGCGTCAGTTCCGGGAGATCCCCGGCATCATGGAGGGCACCGGCAAGCCCGACTACTCGCAGGCGGTCGACATGCTGACCAAGGCGGCGATCAAGGAGATGATGATCCCGTCGCTCCTTCCGGTGCTGGTGCCGATCCTGGTGGGCCTGCTCCTCGGGCCGCAGGCGCTGGGCGGCGTGCTGATGGGCACCATCGTCACCGGGCTCTTCGTGGCGATCTCGATGACCACCGGTGGTGGCGCCTGGGACAACGCCAAGAAATACATCGAGGACGGCTTCCACGGCGGCAAGGGCTCGGACGCGCACAAGGCGGCCGTGACCGGTGACACGGTGGGCGACCCCTACAAGGACACCGCCGGCCCCGCGGTGAACCCGCTCATCAAGATCATAAACCTGGTGGCGCTGCTGATCGTGCCGCTCATCGCCGGCGCGGCGGTCGCACCGCCCACGGTGCCCGCCGTGAGCCATGCCCCGGCGGCCACGGCCGTGGCGAGCGCGCCGGCAGCGGACGCGCCGGCTGCGCCAGCCGCCGACAAGCCCCAATAGGGCGCCGCGGCCGGACACCCGCCGGGGTGCCCGGCCGGACCCGAAAAAAAAGCCCCGCCGGCGGCGGGGCTTTTCGTTTCCGGGTCCGGTACGAGCCGAAATCAGAAGTGCGGCTTGTCCTTGGCGGCGTTGTAGGCCTTCACGCCGCTCTCGATCTCGGCCTTGGCCTCGTCCTTGTCGCACCAGCCGACGACCTTCACCCACTTGCCCGCCTCGAGGTCCTTGTAGTGCTCGAAGAAGTGCTCGATCTGGCGCAGCAGCAGGTCGTTCATGTCGCGGAACGTGTCGATCTTGTCGTAGATCGTGGTGAGCTTGCTCACCGGCACCGCCAGCACCTTGGCATCCTGGCCGCCCTCGTCCTCCATCTTGAGCATGCCGATCGGGCGGCAGCGGATGACCACGCCCGGCAGCAGCGGGAAGGGGGTCACCACGAGCACGTCCACCGGGTCGCCGTCGCCGGCGATGGTGTGGGGCACGTAGCCGTAGTTGCACGGGTAGCACATCGAAGTGCCCATGAAGCGGTCGACGAAGACCGCGCCGCTCTCCTTGTCCACCTCGAACTTGATCGGATCCGCATGCGCCGGGATCTCGATGATGACGTTGATGTCGTTCGGCACGTCCTTTCCGGACTTGACGAGGTCGAAACTCATGACTCCCTCCCTTGAAAAATGGGAGCGATTATAAGTGCAAACCTTTGCTGCTGTGCCGCATGAGATGTGTCGTACCGGGGAAATGCCGGGTTGCAGGTATATAATCGCCTGCTGCTGAAGGTGCCGCGCCCAGGCGCGGAGAATCGGGAAACAGGTGCGAGTCCTGTGCTGCCCCCGCAACGGTGATCGCGCCTTTGGGCGCGCAGCCCGGAGACCGGCCTTCGAAATCATTGGTCACTGCGTTGCGGGCGGGCGGCGCAGCGCGTGGCTCGCGCCCGTGCCTGCCCGCGCCGCCTCACCCTGCGGGATTCGATGGCCGTATCGGCGAAAGCTCCTTCCTCGGTAACACGCGCAGCCCGCCTCGGCGGGCTGCGCTCGGTCCGCTGGGGATGGCTCGCGGTCGTGGCGGGCGCGCACGCTGCGGGGATCGTAGCCCTGTCCGGAAGCGATCGGGTCTCCCCCGCGAAGCCGATGCCGCAGCCGGCCCTGCTCGTGCAGTTCATCGCGCCCGCCGAACCGGCGCCTGCCGCCGCGCCGCCGGCCCCGCCTCCCCCTCCGACTCCGCCGCCTGTCGTTCGGGAACCGCCCAAGCCCCCGAAACCGGCGCCGCCCCGCCCCGAAGCCCGCCCGAAGCGTCCCCGCCCGCCCGAACCGGCGCCCGTGAAGGAGCCGCCCGCCGCACGGCCGCCGGTGGAGGAACCCGCGCCTGCGCCGGAGGACGTGGTGCCCCCCGCGACCGTGACCGAGGCACCCCGTACGCCGCTCGCGCCCGTCGCGCCACCGGCCGCCCCGGCCGCCCCGACCGCGCCGGCGGCCGCATCGCCCAAGGCCGCACCACCGCCTGTCGTCGCCGCGCGTTACGATGCCGCCTACCTTCACAACCCACGGCCGGCCTATCCGCGCCTGTCACGCCACCGCCGGGAGGAAGGCCAGGTGGTCCTGCGCGTGCGGGTACTGAGCGACGGGCGCGCCGAAACCGTGGAAATAGCCGAGAGCAGCAACCACCCGCGTCTCGACAAGGCGGCGCTCGAAGCCGTGCGCGAGTGGCGATTCGTCCCCGCCCGACAGGGCGAGACCGCGGTCGACAGCTGGCTGCGGGTTCCCATCGTGTTCCGTCTCGAGGAGTAGCAATGCCCGATTCGCAAATGTTCGGCCTGGCCAGCCTCTGGGCGCAGGGCGATTTCGTGATCCGCGCGGTGGCGCTGCTGCTGTTGGCGATGTCCATCGCAAGCTGGTACCTGATCGTCACCCGCGCAATGCGGCTGATGCGCCGCCAGCGCGTATTCGCCGCGGTGGAGGCTTTCTGGGAGGCGCCCGACCTGGCGGCCGGGCTCGCACTGCTGCGCAATGCGGCGGCACCGAATGCCTTCGCGACACTCGCCGAGCGCGGCAGTGCGGCCATGCAGCACGCCCAGGACGCGCCGCAGAGCCTGGGCGCGGGGCTCGACCGCAGCGAGTTCGTCACCCGCGCGCTGCGCCAGTCGATCGCCCGCAGCACCGCTCAGCTCGAATCGGGCCTCACGCTGCTCGCCTCGATCGGCGCCACCGCCCCCTTCGTCGGGCTGTTCGGGACCGTCTGGGGGATCTACCATGCGCTGGTGCAGATCGGGCACACCGGCACTGCAACCCTCGACCGGGTCGCGGGACCGGTCGGCGAAGCGCTCATCATGACCGCCTTCGGCCTCTTCGTGGCGATCCCCGCGGTGCTCGCGTACAACGCCTTCGTGCGCGCCAACCGCGTGGAGCTCGCCGAGCTCGACGCCTTCGCCCACGACCTGCATGCCTGGTTCACCACCGGCGCGCGCGTCCAGTCCGGCAGCCCGGCAAGGAGCTGAGATGTCCTTCGGCGGCTTCGACCAGGGCGGCAACGACCGCCCCATGAGCGAGATCAACACCACGCCGCTGGTGGACGTGATGCTGGTGCTGCTCATCATCTTCATCATCACCGCGCCGCTGCTCACCCGCTCGGTGGCCATCGACCTGCCCACCACCGCCGGTGCGCCCGAACCGCCCAAGGCGGAAACCGTCACCCTGTCGATCGATGCCGACGGGGCCATGCACTGGAACGATGCGCCGCTGCCGGCCGAAGCGCTGCCGGCGCGCCTCGCCGAGCTCGCGGCGAGCTCGCCTCAGTCCGAGCTGCACCTGCGCGCCGACCGCGACACCCGCTACCAGACCCTCGCCGAGCTGATGTCGGCCGCACGGGAGGCCGGCGTGACGCGCATCGGCTTCGTCTCGCTCCCGAGTGAAGGCGGCGCCACCGCACGCTGAGCGGCGGCTCCCGGATTTCGCCGCGAGCCATCCGGTCTGCGATCGGGGACCGTGCTGCCCGGATGGAGCCGAGGGCGGAATCAGGGGAAACCGCGCCCGCGCCGGGGAATCAGACCGGGCAGTCGAACCCCGCGTTCTCCACCGCCTCGCGCAGCTCCTCGATCGACACGTCCTCATCGTCGAACCGCACCCGCGCCTCGCCCGCCTCGAGCGACACCTCCGCCTTGCTCACGCCGGGCAGCGCCGTCAGCACGCCCGTCACGTTGCGCACGCAGCCGCCGCAGCTCATGCCTTCCACCTTGATCGTCACTTCCTTTTCCATGCATCACTCCCTTTGAAAAGAACTGTTCAGCGGCCCGGCCGCCAGCGCTTGAGCAGCAGCGAGTTGCTCACCACCGAGACCGAGCTCATCGCCATCGCCGCGCCGGCGATCACCGGATTGAGGAACCCGAGCGCCGCCAGCGGAATGCCGAGCACGTTGTAGATGAAAGCGAAGAACAGGTTCTGACGGATCTTGGAGAGCGTCGCGCGGGACAGGTCGATCGCGTCTGCCACCCCCGCGAGGCTGTTCTTCACCAGCGTGATATCGGCCGCCTCCACCGCCACGTCCGCCCCCACGCCTATGGCGAAGGACACGTCGGCAGCGGCCAGCGCCGGTGCGTCGTTGATCCCGTCGCCGGCCATGCCGACCAACGTGCCGTCCGAGGCGAGCGACTTCACCGCGGCCGCCTTGTCGCCCGGCAGCACGCCCGCGCGCCACTCCTCGACACCGGTCTGGGCGGCGATCGCGGCGGCGGTCGCAGCGTGGTCGCCGGTGAGCATCACCACCCGCAGGCCGCGCGCCTTGAGCCGTGCCACGGTCGCGGCGGAATCGGCACGGATGCGATCGGCGACGCCGATGAGGCCTGCGAAGGCGCCGTCCACCGCGACCGCCACCAGCGTCTTGCCCGCGGCGGCGAGCGCAGCGCTCGACGCGTCGGGCACCGCGGCGCCCTGCTCGGCGAGGAAATCCGGGGTGCCGAGCCAGACCATGCGCTCGCCCACCCGCCCGGTGAGCCCCTTGCCCGCGACCGCGGCGACCGCCTCGGCCGCCCCGACCGCCACGCCCGCCCGACGCGCCTCGGCAACCACCGCCGCGGCGATCGGATGGGCGCTGGTCTGCTCGAGCGCGGCCACGAGCGCGAGGATCTCGTCACCCGCCCAGCCTGCCGCCGGCACGACGTCGGTCACCGCGGGCGCGCCCTCGGTGAGCGTGCCGGTCTTGTCCACCGCCAGCACGCTCACCCTCTCGGCCAGCTCGAGCGCCTCGGCGTTCTTCACCAGGAGACCGGCCCGCGCACCCTGTCCGGTACCCACCATGATCGCGGTCGGCGTGGCGAGCCCGAGTGCGCAGGGGCAGGCGATCACCAGTACCGCCACCGCGCTGATCAGCGCCTGGGGGAAGTCGCCGGCGAGCCACCACCAGCCGGCGAAGGTGAGCACGGCGATCACGACCACCACCGGCACGAACACCGCCGAGATGCGATCGGCGAGCCGCTGGACCGGGGCCTTGGAGCCCTGGGCCTGCTCGACCATGCGGATGATGCCGGCGAGCAGCGTATGGGCGCCCACGCCGGTGGCGCGGCAGCGCAACACCCCGGAACCGTTCAGCGTCGCGGCGAAGACCTTGTCGCCCGCCCGCTTGTCCACCGGCATGCTCTCGCCGGTAAGCATGGCCTCGTTGAGCGTCGACTCGCCCGTGACCACCTCGCCGTCGACCGGCACCGCGTCACCCGGGCGGACCACGAAGACGTCACCGGGGTGCAGCGTATCCACGGGCACGGCTGCCAGCTCGCCGTCGCGCTCGACGTAGGCGAGCCGCGGCTGCAGCCGCAGCAAAGCGTCCAGCGCCGCGCCGGTGCGCGTCTTGGCGCGCGCCTCCATGAGCTTGCCCAGCAGCACGAGGGTGATGACCGCCGCCGAAGCTTCGAAATAAACGTGCAGGTCGTGGAAGCCGAGGAGCGTCACCACCGCGCTGTAGCCCCAAGCCATGCTCGTGCCGAGCGCGACCAGCACGTCCATGTTCGCCCCGCCCCCGCGCAGCGCCGACCAGGCGCCCCGATAGAAGCGCGCGCCGATCCAGAACTGGACCGGTGTGGCGAGCACGAACTGCAGCCAGCGCGGCAGGATGTCGTGGTGGGCCCCGGCGCTCCAGCCCGCGTCGAACATGAAGGGCATCTGCCCCACCAGCGGCAGGGTGAGCAGGGCGGCGATCCAGAAACGATTCAGCTCGGCAGTCCAGGCTGCGGCCTGGCGCGCGCGCTCCTGCTCGCGGCTCGCCACGCCCACCTCGGCGGCGCCGAAGCCGGCCTTCGCCACCGCGGCCTTGATCCGGTCGGGATCGACGAGGCCCGGCTGATAGCGGACATTCGCGTGCTCGGTGGCGAAGTTGACCGTCGCCTCGACGCCGGGCAGGCGGTTCAGGACCTTCTCGAGGCGTGTGGCGCAGGCGGCGCAGGTCATGCCCGAGATGGCGAACTCGGCGCGGGCCTGGGGGACGTCGAAGCCGGCCCGGCGGATGGCCGCCACCACCTCCTCCGGCGCCGCCGCGGCCTCGCCCGACAGGTTCACCCGCGCGCGCTCGGCCGCGAGGTTCACCTGCGCGCTTACGCCGGGCAGGCGGTTGAGCACCTTCTCGATGCGGGTGGCGCAGGCCGCGCAGGTCATCCCGGAGACCGGCACGTCGAGCTGCGTCGGGCGGGTTTTCGTTATGGGCGCGTTCAAGGATCACCTCATGCAGTTCATGACCGGTTGCGCGGCGAAAAATCCGTCTGCGGGATTGCGCAACCCCGAGCACGCTGGCAGTCTAAAGTCCGTACCAAGGTACGGAGTCAACTCCCCATGAACGAAATCACCATCGGCAGTCTGGCGCGGGCCGCGGGCGTGAACGTAGAGACGGTCCGCTACTACCAGCGGCGTGGCCTGCTGCCCGAGGCCGGCGGGCGCAAGGGCGCCTATCGGGTCTACGGCGGCACGGAGCTCGCCCGGCTGCGCTTCATCCGCCGCGCCCAGGCCCTGGGCTTCACCCTCGAAGAAATTTCCGGCCTGCTCGCCCTCGACGAGGAGGCCGACCGCGAACGGGCGCGGGCCGTGGCTCGCGCCAAGATCGCCGACATCGACGCCCGCATCCGGCAGCTCGAAGAAGTACGCGCTGCCCTCCACAGCCTGGTGACCTGCTGCGAGCATACCGACGCGCGCGCCCCCTGCCCCATCCTGCAGGCGCTCGGCGGCGATCCGCGCGACGGCAGCGACGCGGCCGTGCCGAAGCTGCCCGGCTAGGGCACTAGCACACCACTCCGCTCCACAGGCTGCCGCCCAAAGAGGGCGCGTGGAAGAGGCCGAACACGCCGAAGGCGAGCACGAGCAGCCCGGCCGCGAAGCGCACCCGCCCGTTGCGGGTGATGTCGCGGAAGCGTTTGAAGAGCATGCCGGCGAGCAGCAGATTGGGGAGCGTCCCCAAGCCGAAGGCGAGCATGAGCCCCGCCCCGCGAGTGGCCGACCCGGTCACGAGGGCGGTGGTGAGGACGCTGTACACCAGCCCGCAAGGCAGAAAGCCCCACAACAGGCCCAGCGGCAGCGCCTGCTGCACCGAGCGGGCCGGCAGGAAGCGGCGCGTGAGCGGCTGGATCCGCTTCCACAGGTGCGCGCCGGCGCGTTCGATGGGCGTAAGGAAGCGGGTGAAGCCGGTGAGGTAGAGCCCCAGCGCGATCAGCATCAAGTTGGCCAGCACGTAGAGACCGAGCTGGACCGGCAGCACCTCGTTGAAGAGCAGCCCCACCGTGCCGAGCGCCCCGAGGGCCGCACCGAGTGCGGTGTAGGTCGCGATGCGGCCCAGGTTGTAGGCGAGATGGATCGGCCACTGCCGCCCGCCGGCGCCGGGCATCTGCACGGTGAGCGCGCCCACGATGCCACCGCACATGCTCACGCAGTGGGTGCCGCCGAGAAGGCCGATGAGGAAGACGGCGATGTAACCGGTTTCAGGCATGTATCGGACAGACCGGCGCCGAACGGCGCGATCGGTGATGCGAAATCGGGGCGCGCCGCGGCCGCTCGGCCGCGGGCAGCCGCTCAGATGACTCGGGAGTAGCGCGCACGCTCGCGGTCGGCCCGGAGGTAGCGATCGAACACCATGGCAATGCCGCGCACCAGCAGGCGGCCCGGAGGCAGCACGCTGATCCACTCGTCGCTGACCTTGAGCAGTCCCGCCTCTTCCATCGCGCGCAGGTCCTCGAGCTCGTCGGCGAAGTACTCGCGGAACTTGATGAGGTGCGCGATCTCGATCGACTCGATGGAGAGCTCGAAGTGGCACATCAGCGCCTGGATGATGGCGCGGCGCAGCAGGTCGTCCGCGGTGAGCTCGATGCCGCGCAGCACCGGCAGTTCGTCCCGGTCGAGGATGTCGTAGTACTCGTCGAGCGTCTTGACGTTCTGAGAGTACACCGGCCCGATCTTGCCGATGGCCGACACGCCGAAGGCGAGCAGGTCGCACTCGGCCTGCGTCGAGTAGCCCTGGAAGTTGCGGTGCAGACGCCCCTGGCGCTGGGCCACGGTGAGCTCGTCGTCGGGCTTGGCGAAGTGGTCCATGCCGATATAGACGTAGCCCTCGTCGGTCAGGCGCCGGATCGCGAGCTGCAGGATCTGCAGCTTGGTGTCGGCCGACGGCAGCTGTTCGCTGACGATGCGCCGCTGCGGCTTGAACAGGCCCGGCAGGTGCGCGTAGCTGTAGAGCGAGATGCGGTCGGGCGAGAGCGCCAGCACCTCCTCGAGGGTGCGGTTGAAGCTGATCACGTTCTGCTTGGGCAGGCCGTAGATCAGGTCCATGCTGATCGACTTGAAGCCGGTGGCACGCGCAGCGTCCATCACCAGCTTCGTCTCCTCGATGCTCTGGATGCGGTTGACCGCCGCCTGCACCTCGGGGTTGAAGTCCTGCACGCCCACGCTCATGCGGTTGAAGCCCAGATCCGCCAGCAGCTCGACGGTGTCGAAATCGACCTTGCGCGGATCGACCTCGATCGAGTACTCGCCGTTGGGCATGAGCTGGAAGCGCGAGCGCACCGAGTCCATTAGCTGGCGCATCTCCTCGTGGGAGAGGAAGGTCGGGGTGCCGCCGCCCAGGTGCAGCTGCGTCACCTGCCGGCTACCGCCCAGCGCCTCGGACTGGAGCTCGATCTCCTTGTCGAGGTACTTCAGATACTTGGCCGAACGCCCGTGATCCTTGGTGATGATCTTGTTGCAGGCGCAGTAGTAGCAGATCGTGTTGCAGAACGGGATGTGGAAGTATAATGACAGCGGTCGGCTCACGCCTCCCACCCCGCGCTTGGCCAGCCAATCCCTCAGGGCGCGCGCGTCGAACGCCTCGACGAAGCGGTCTGCGGTAGGGTACGACGTGTAGCGCGGACCATTGATGTCGAAGCGGCGAATCAACTGCGGGTCGAAAACGAGGTCTTTCTGGCTGGTCATGGTCGTGTGGCTGGAATGCATTCCGAACGATCTCAAAAAGCGTGACTTTTGTGGTTGACGTGGATCAACGGAGCACTCCGAAGATTACACCCGAACGCGGAGCAGGATTATCGTGCAAATGAAGGCGGCGGTGCCGATTACGGTGGCCGGTCTCAAGAAGGCTTGCTCGCAGTGCAATCTGCTCGAGCTGTGTCTGCCTTTCGGGATGTCGGAAAACGAAATCAACCGTCTCGACGAGTTGGTGGGAGCCCGCCGCAAGATCAAGCGGCAGCAGCACCTCTACCGCGCCGGCGACCCGTTCGAAGCAATTTACGCCATCCGTGCGGGCTCGTTCAAGACCGACGTGATCCTGGAGGACGGACGCGAGCAGGTCACGGGCTTCCAGATGACCGGCGAGATGCTCGGCCTCGACGGCATCAGCACCGAGCTTCACTCCTGCAACGCCGTGGCCCTCGAGGACAGCGAGGTGTGCGTAATCGTTTACGCCAAGCTGGAGGAGCTCGCGCGCGAGGTCGAGGGGCTGCAGCACCAGTTCCACAAGGTGATGAGCCGCGAGATCGTGCGCGACCACGGCGTGATGATGCTGC
>DYFV01000020.1 GCA_020725025.1 Azoarcus sp. | reverse complement strand
TCGTCGGCGGCCTGCGCCTGCCCGGCGACGAGACCGGCGACTGCTTCAAGTTCACCCAGAACATTGCCAGGATGGCCGAAGCGCTGGGGGTCGAGTTCCGCTTCGGCGTGAACATCCACGCCCTCGAGCACACGAACGGCCACATCGAGGGGGTGCGCACCGACACCGGCACACTCACCGCCGACAAGTACGTGATGGCCCTGGGCAGCTACTCGTCCAGTCTCCTCGCCCCGGTGGGCATCGACATCCCGGTCTATCCGGTGAAGGGCTTCTCCATCACGGTGCCCATCACCGACGCGGACAAGGCGCCCGAGTCCACCATCATGGACGAGACCCACAAGGTGGCGGTCACCCGGCTGGGCGACCGCATCCGGGTGGGCGGCACGGCCCAGCTCTCGGGCTTCGACCTGAAGCTCGAGCAGAGCCGCCGCAGCACCCTGGAGTTCGTGGTGAAGGACCTCTTTCCCGAGGGCGGCGACGTCGCCCGCTCCGAGTTCTGGACGGGGCTCCGTCCGATGACCCCCGACGGCACCCCCATCGTGGGCGGCACCCGCTACCCCAACCTGTATCTGAGCACCGGCCACGGCACCCTGGGCTGGACCATGGCCGCCGGCACCGGCCGGGTCATGGCCGACCTGGTGAGCGGCCGCAAGCCCGAGATCGAGGTGGACGACCTCGCCGTCGCCCGCTACGCCTGACCGCCCCCCCACCCGACACGAAAACCACATCGCAGGAGGAAGCGCATGCCGCAGCCGTAGCCCGGATGCAGGCCGCAGGCCGGCATCCGCGGACCACGCGGACCCGCGCCCGAGCGGCGCACCCGCAAGGGGCTTGTCCGCAAGCCCTCATCACTAAAACAATGGAGACAACTCATGGAAGCAATCACCCAGTTGGTGACCGCCATCAACGACCTCGTATGGGGGCCGCCCATGCTGGTGCTCATTCTCGGCACGGGACTGTTCCTGCAGCTGCGGCTCAAGCTGATGCCGATCTTCAAGATCGGCGCGGGCTTCGTCATGGTGTGGCGCGGCCGCGAGCCGGGCGCCGGCGCCAAAGGCGAGATCAGCCCCTACGCTGCGCTGATGACCGCACTCGCCGCGACTGTCGGCACGGGCAACATCGCCGGCGTCGCCACCGCGATCGCCCTGGGCGGTCCGGGGGCGCTCTTCTGGATGTGGATGACCGCGCTCGTCGGCATGGCGACCAAGTACGTCGAGGTGGTGCTCGCGGTCCATTACCGGGAGGTGGACGAGAACGGCGAGTACGTCGGCGGGCCCATGTACGCGATCAAGAACGGACTCGGCCGCCACTGGCGCTGGCTCGGCCTGGCCTTCGCCCTCTTCGGCGGGCTGGCCGGATTCGGCATCGGCAACATGGTGCAGGCGAACAGCGTCGCCGAGGTGATGAACGCCAACTTCGGCATCGACCACTGGCTGTCCGGCATCGTCATGACCGTGCTCACCGGCTTCGTGCTGCTGGGCGGGATCAAGCGCATCGGTGCGGTGGCCGAGAAGCTGGTGCCCTTCATGTGCCTGGGCTACGTCGCGGTGTCGCTGGCGGTGCTGCTGCTCAACGCCGACCGCATCCCCGAAGCCTTCGCGCTCGTCTTCGGCTATGCCTTCAGCCCGGCAGCGGCCACCGGCGGCTTCGCCGGCGCGGCGGTGATGATGGCGATCCGCTACGGTGTGGCCCGCGGCATCTTCTCCAACGAGGCCGGCCTCGGGACCGCGGGCATCGCCCAGGCGGCCGGCAAGTCGGCGAACGCGGTGGAGTCCGGTCTCGTCGGGATGATGGGGACCTTCATCGACACCATCCTGGTGTGCACCATGACCGGCCTGGTGCTCATCGTGACCGGCGTGTGGAACTCCGGCACGACGGGCGCGGCGCTCTCCTCCAGCGCCTTCGCGGCGGGCCTGCCGGCCGGCGGCGCCCAGTTCCTGGCGGTCGCGCTGGCCGTCTTCGCCTACACCACCATCCTCGGCTGGGCCTACTACGGCGAGAAGTGCTGGGAGTACCTGTTCGGCACGCGCATCCTCAAACCCTACCGCCTGCTGTGGACCGCCTTCGTGCTGGTCGGCGCGCTCACCCAGCTCGACTTCGTGTGGCTGGTGGCCGATACGCTCAACGCGCTGATGGCGATCCCGAACCTGCTTTCCCTGCTGCTGCTCTCGCCGGTGGTGGCGAAGCTCACCAGGGAGTACTTCGCCTCGAAGGACATACCCGCCGGCGCGGTGGCACCCGCTCGCGGCCGGGGCTGAGGCCCGCCGCAACGGGCCTCGCGCGCTGCGCGGGGCCCGAATCACTCTCTGCATAGACCTCCGATCATGAGCCCTCGCCAAGCCCTCCACGCCGGCGCCCTCCTCACCGTCGATCTCGACGCCATCTGCGACAACTGGCGCAAGCTGAGGGCCCGCCTCGCCGGCGCGCAATGCGCCGCGGTCGTCAAGGCCGATGCCTACGGGCTGGGGGCGCTGAAGGTTGCGCCCGCGCTTTACCGCGCCGGCTGCCGCCACTTCTTCGTCGCGCACCTGGACGAGGCCCTCGAGCTGCGTTCCGCCCTGCCCTCTGATGCGATCCTGTACGTCCTGCATGGTCCGCTGCCCGGCTCGGAGGGAGAATTCGTCGCCCACCGCATCGTCCCGGTCCTGAACAGCCTGCCCCAGCTCGCCGCCTGGCGGGCGCTGGTCCGGCGCCTGGACCGCTACCTACCGGCAGTCCTGCAGGTGGATACCGGCATGGCCCGCCTGGGCCTCTCCGCTCGGGAGCTCGACCCGGTCCGTGTCGACCGCGAGGCGCTGCGCGGCATCGAGCTGCGCTTCGTCATGAGCCACCTGGCGAGCGCAGAGGACCCGACCAATCCCCTGAACCGCCTGCAGCTCGAGCGCTTCGAGAGCGCTCTCGGGCGGCTGCCCCGCACCCGCGCGAGCCTCGCCAACTCCTCGGGCATCTTCCTGGGGCCAGACTACCACTTCGACCTGGTGCGCCCCGGCGCCGCGCTCTACGGCGTCGCGCCGGTGGCGGGCGAGCCGAACCCGATGCGCCCCGCGATCCGCCTGCAGGCGAAGGTCGTCCAGACGCGGACCATCGAAGCGGGCACCCCGGTCGGCTACGGCCACAGCTGGACGGCGGAGAAGCGCTCGCGCATCGCCACCGTAGCCGTGGGCTATGCCGACGGCTACCTGCGCAGCCTCGGCAACCGCGGCCACGTCGGCTTCGACGGCGCGAAGCTGCCCGTCGTCGGCAAGGTCTCGATGGACACCATCCTGGTGGACGTGACGGCCCTGGGCGAGAACGCGATCCACGAGGGCTCGCTCGTCGACATTTCCGGCCCCGGCATCGGCGTGGACGAGATCGCCGCCGGTGCCGGGACGATCGGCTACGAGATCCTCACCAGCCTGGGGAATCGCTACGCGCGGACCTACGTCGACGCGGAAACGAGCTCGGAGAGCTCGATGAGATTGAGGTCCGGATCTCGCACGTAGACGGACCGGATCCGGGACGTGGCGCCGGTGCGCTGCACCGGCCCCTCCACGATGGCGATACCCCGCTCCACGAGGTGCGCGACGACCTGGTCCAGCGGAATCGCGGTAATGAAGCACAGGTCGAGGGCGCCAGGCACCGGCAGATGCGCCTTCGGCTCGAACTCCCTGCCCTTCACATGCAGGTTGATCTTCTGGTTACCGAAGCGGAAGGCCCTGCGCCCCTCGCCGAAGCTCTCCAGGGTCATCCCCAGGATCTCGGTATAGAAGCGGATGCAGGCCGCCTCGTCGGCGGTCGTCAGCACGAGATGATCCAGGCGGTCGATCACGTCATGTTCTCCGGGTTGAAGTGGCAGCCATCGTAGGCCAGCCGTCAGCATCGTTCGCTCCCGGGCTCACGATCCTGCCTTGGCCGACTTCACCAACAGGTCGAAGAATGCATCGGCGGCCGGCGACAGCGTGCTGTTCTTTCGCCGAATGAGCGAGATGCGACGCTTCACCACCGGGTTGGTAAGCGGAATCCTGCGAACACCGGGCCGCGCACCCTCCTCCAGAGTCGACGCCGGCAGGATGGCCGCGCCCACCCCCGCCGCCACCAGGCTGATCGCCGTGGCGTGGTGCTGCACCTCGTAGGCGCCGGAGAGGCTGATGCCGCGCTTGGCGAGCTGGTAGTCGGTGAATACGCGGGTGGCCGTCATGCTGCTCACCACCACGAGGTCGGTCTCCCGCATGTCCGACCACGTCACCGACTTCCGCTCGCTCAACGGATGCTCCTCGCGGCAGAAGAACATCAGCGGCTCCTCGAGAAGCGGCGTCTCCAGCAGGTCGGGATGGCGGTCGGTCGGCACGCCGATGCCGATCTCCGCCTGACCGTGCAGGACCGCGTCGCGCACCTCGTAGGCGCTGGTATCGATGAGGCGGATGCGGTTTCCCGGATGGGCCTCGGCATAGCGACGAATGGCCGCCGGCAGGACATGCGAGGCCATCGTGGGCACGCAGGCGAGCGTGAAGCTGCCGCGGGCGTGTTTCGACATGTCCTTGAGACGTCCCACCGCGAGCGTCATCTCGCTCACGATCGCCTTGGCCTGCGGGAGGAACTCCCGCCCGACCGCGGTGAGCTCGACGTAGCGCGTCGTGCGATCGAGCAGGCGGAGATTCAGATAGGCCTCGAGCTTCTGCACCCGGCGCGTCAGCGCCGTCTGGGTCACGTGCAGGTGCTCCGCCGCCTTGCTGAAGCCGCCGAGCTCCGCGATGGCCACGAAGGCCTGGATTCCGTCGAAATCGATCTTCACGCTGCCCTCCCCTGGGTCTCGTGACGGGCAGTTTATGCGCATTCGGCAATAAAAACGACATCTATTGCATTTCCGCTTCGTCTTGTGGAGGCATAGGATGCACCCAACGAATAGCCGAGCAGGCAACGAGGAGACAAGCAAGTGAACCGCATTCCATGCGTGCTGATGCGTGGCGGGTCCTCCAAGGGACTGTTCTTCATGGCACGCGACCTTCCCGAGGATACCGAGGCGCGCGACCGGCTGCTGCTCGCCGCGATGGGCTCGCCCGACGTGCGCCAGATCGACGGCATGGGCGGCGGCAACGACCTCGCCAGCAAGGTGGTGATCGTCGCTCCGTCCAATCGGCCCGACGCGGACGTCGAGTACCTCTTCGCCCAGGTGTCGGTGGCCCGCGACTTGGTGGACGTGCTGCCCAACAGCGGGAACATGCTCGCCGCCGTGGCGCCCTTCGCCCTGGAAAACGGCCTGGTGAAGGCCGGCAGCCCGACGACCCGGGTGCGTATCCTCAACGTCAACAGCGGCAAGCGCGTGGAAGCGATCGTGCAGACCCCGGGCGGCCGCATCGCCTACAACGGCCGCTTCACCCTCGACGGCGTCCCGGGCGCGAGCGCTCCGATCGCGCTCGAGTTCCTCGATCCCGCGGGCACCAAGACCGGACGCCTGCTGCCGACCGGGCGCCCGCAGGATCATGTGGACGGGATCCCGGTCACCTGCATCGATTTCGCCATCCCTATGGTCTTCGTGAAGGCGGCCTCGCTCGGCAAGACCGGCCACGAAGGCAAGCAGGCGCTCGACGACGATGCCGATTTTCTGCGCCGGCTGGAGGAGATCCGCCTCGCCGGCGCACGTCTGATGGGCCTGGACGCCTCGCCCGACCGGGGCATCCCCAAGATCGCGATGATCGCGGCGCCGCGCCATGGCGGAAGCATCGCCTCGCGCTATTTCGTGCCTGCGAGCTGCCACCCCGTCCATGCCGCCACCGGCGCGCTCGCGCTCGCCGCCGCGTGCCACACACCGGACACGCTGGCCGAAGAGCTCGTGGAGCTCGACGAGAACGCCCCCGACCGCATCGTCATCGAGCACCCGAGCGGAACGATGGAATGCCGCGTGCGGCTCGACTTCGATCCACGCACCGGCATGCTCACGATCAGTGCCGCGTCATTGGTGACCTCGGCGCGGCCACTCTTGAGCGGCGAGGTCTTCGTCCGCAGCACATGATCGCGCGGCCCACGGGCCGGAGGACACCGACCTGGTCGATCCAGGTCGACGCGACGAACAACAACCGACTTACACCGAAGGAGAGACACAATGGAGACAAAACGAATCACCCCTCGGCGCGCTTTTCTGGGCATCACCGCGGCATTCGCGGTGGCCTCGATCCTCGCGCCCCACGAGTCGCAGGCTGGCGGCGTCGACTTCTCCGACAAGACGATCGAGTTCGTGATGCCCTTCGGCGTCGGCGGTGGCTCCGACACCTGGGCCCGCTTCAACGCGCCCTTCCTCGCGAAATACCTTCCGGGGAAACCCACGGTCGTCGTCAAGAACGTGCCGGGGGGCGGTTCGATCACCGGCGCGAACCAGTTCGCTGTCCGCGCCAAGCCGGACGGACTCAGCCTGCTCGGCACCTCCGCTTCGACCCAGTTCCCCTATCTGCTGGGAGACTCGCGGGTGCGTTACGAGTACTCGGACTGGCAGGTGGTACTGGCCGCACCGACGGGTGGCGTTGGCTACGTGAGCAGCAGCCTTGGTGTGAAGTCCCTTGCCGATCTGGGCAAGCTGAAGGGGCAGCGTCTGGTCTACGGCAGCCAGGGTGCAACCTCGCTCGACCTGGTCCCGCTGCTCGCCTTTCGGCTCCTCGGGCTCGACGTCCATCATGTCTTCGGCATGAAGAGCCGCGGAGAAGGACGGCTCGCCTTCGAGCGCGGCGAGGCCAATATCGACTTCCAGACGACCTCCGCCTACCTGAAGACTTCGGCAGACATGGCGAAGGAGGGAAAGATCGTACCGCTCTTCAGCGTCGGCACGACGGATGACGAGGGCAACCTGATCCGGGATCCCAATTTCCCCGACCTGCCGCATATCGGCGAGGCCATCGAGATCGTCAGCGGAAGCAAACCCGACGGCATCGAGTGGAGAGCCTTCAAGGCACTTCTCGTCGCGGGATTCCCGGCCCAGAAGCTGATGGTGCTGCCAAAGAAGACGCCGCCCGAGATCGTCGAGGCCTATCGGGCTGCAGTCCGCCGGATGAAGGCGGATCCCGACTACCAGGCGGCCAAGGAAGTCGCGCTCGGCGGCTACGAACAAGTGACCGACAAGGCGGCCGAGGCCCTGTTCGCCGCAGGCACGACGATCGATCCCGAGGCGAAGGCGTGGGTTCGGGCGCTGCTCGAGAAAGAATACAACGCCACGTTCTGAGCGGGCCATCTCCGTCTCACCGGCCGCAAGTGCTGGCCGGTGAGACGGCGCGCACCTCGAAAGGATTACAAAAATGCTCGAAGCAATGCTATCGGCGCTCACCGGCCTGTTATCGATCGATCACCTGGCCTACATGCTGCTCGGCATCGTCGTAGGTCTCGGCGTCGGCATTCTTCCCGGCCTCGGCGGTATTGCCGGCATGTCGTTGCTGATGCCGTTCATCTACGGCATGGACCAAGTCTCTGCGCTGGCCATGCTGGTCGGCATGGTCGCCGTGATTCCCACCGGGGACACCTTCACCTCGGTGCTGATGGGTATCCCCGGCTCCAGCGCCAGTCAGGCGACCGTGCTCGACGGGTTTCCGCTGGCCAAGAAGGGGCAGGCAGCGAGGGCGCTGAGCGCTGCCTTTTCGGCGTCGATGCTCGGCGGCGTGTTCGGCGCACTGATGCTGACCTTTTTCGTCGTGGTCGCGAAACCGCTCATCCTTTCCTTCACCACGGCCGAACTGTTCATGTTCGCGGTCCTGGGCCTGTCGGTGGTAGGCGTGCTTGCCGGGGAGAGCATCATCCGAGGCGTCACCGCCTGCGGCCTGGGCCTGATGGTCGGCGCGATCGGTGCCGCGCCTGCGACGGGCGAGAGCCGCTTCGACCTCGGCCTCGAATATCTCCAGGATGGCATCCCGCTCGTGATCGTCGGCCTCGGCCTCTTCGCCATTCCCGAGATCGCCGAACTGATCCGACGCCAACGTCCGATCGCGGCCGGCTCGGGACTGGGTGCGGGCTGGCTACAGGGCGTCCGCGATACCTTGAGCAACTGGTTCCTGGCCCTGCGCTGCTCGGCCTTGGGGACCTTCATCGGCTCGATACCCGGTCTCGGAGGGGGCGTCGTCGACTGGATCGCCTACGGCCATGCCGTACAGACGACCAAGGATTCCTCCAATTTCGGCAAGGGCGAGATCCGCGGCGTGGTCGCCCCCGAATCGGCCAACAATGCGCTGCAGGGTGGTGCGCTGATGCCCACGCTGCTGTTCGGCATTCCGGGTTCGGGCAGCATGGCCGTGTTTCTCGGCGGCATGGTGCTGCTCGGCCTGCAACCCGGTCCATCGATGGTCACCACCGAGCTTCACCTGACCTACAGCATTGCCTGGACGCTGGCCTTCGCGAGCGTCATCGGCGCCGCGATCTGCTTCTTCCTCGCCGCTCCGATCGCCCGCTTGACCTTCGTGCCGTTCAACCTGATCGCCCCCTTCATGATCATGATCATCTGCTTCGCCGCTTTCCAGGCGCGGCGTGATCTCACTGATCTGCTGGTGCTCTTCGTGGTAGGCATCCTGGGAATCTTCCTTCGCCGCTTCGGCTGGCCGCGGCCGGCATTCCTGATCGGCTTCGTGCTGTCGGGCCAGACCGAGAATTACCTCTATCAGGCGCTGCAGTTCTACGGCTGGGGATTCGTCGAGCGGCCCGGTGTGCTGATCATCGGCGCGATTGCCATCGTCTCGACGCTGCTGGCGCTGCGCAGCCGGGTCTCCGAGGAAGGTGCGGTACAGAAGACCGCCCGCGGCGAGGAAGTGGACAAGCCGGTGCTCGGGGGCGCGGCGCGAGCCGAGCGCCGCCCCCAAATGGTGTTCGCGGGCCTCATGCTGGTGGCTTTCATCTACGGCGTGGTCGACAGCGTCACCCTGTCGTTCCTGGGCTCCGTCTTCCCGACTGCAGTCTCGGCGCTGATGGTCGCCTTCACCGGCTACATCCTGATGATGCTGGCGGTCGCCAAACCCGGCCACTCGACCCATTACGACCAGGAGGTCGCCGCGGCGGCGCAGGGCAAGGACGATGGCACCAGGATATGGTCGTCGGTCGGTTGGTTTGTGCTCCTGTTCGGATTGACCGCCCTGCTCGGCTTCATCATCGCGGTCGCAATCTTCATCACCACCTTCCTGCTTGTCCGATCGACGCTGGGTGCGGCGAAGAGCGCGTTCTACATGGCCATGTGCATCGCGTTCATGATCGCGCTGGGTCACTTCCTGACTCTGGATTTCCCCGCCGGCCTGCTGCAGCACTACGTGGAACTGCCCTGGCCACTCAGGTAGGTCCGAATGCGCAACCGCTGATCGACCCCAACAAGCCGAATGACAGCCTCCCGCTCCGGCCCTGCCGGAGACGGGATCGGCTTGCGCAGAAACTCGAAAGGAGGAAACGACATGAACCTCAAGGACTGGATCGGACGCTCGGACGAAGTCTCCGACGTGGCGACCGCCACCCCCTACGCCGCCCTGTCGGCGACCCTGGACCGCCCGGCCGAGCGCCCGCCCACCGGCACGCCGCTGCCGCCCCTGTGGCACTGGCTGTACTTCCTGCCGCTGCACCGCCAGTCGGAGCTCGGTCCCGACGGCCACGCCAAGCGCGGCGGTTTCCTGCCCCCGGTGCCGCTGCCCCGGCGCATGTGGGCGGGCAGCCAGTTCGAGTTCCACAAGCCGCTCGCCATCGGCGACGCGATGACGCGCACCTCGACCATCCACGACGTCACCGAGAAGACCGGCCGCACCGGCCCGCTGGTGTTCGTGAAGGTGCGCCACGAGATCCGCCGCGACGGCGAATCGGACGTCGCGCTCACCGAGTTCCACGACATCGTCTATCGCGAGGCCCCGAAGCCCGACGACGTGGCGCCGCCGCCCAAGGCCGCGCCGGCCGATTCGGCCTGGGAGACCAGATGGGTGCCGGACGACGTGCTCCTCTTCCGCTACTCGGCGCTCACCTTCAACGGCCACCGCATCCACTACGACCGCCGGTACGTGACCGAAGTCGAGGGCTACCCGGGCCTCATCGTGCACGGGCCGATGATCGCCACCCTGCTCCTCGACCTGCTGCGCCACCGGATGCCAGAGGCGCGCGTCGCCCGCTACGAGTTCCGGGCCGTGCGCCCGGTGTTCGACATCGCCCATTTCTTCGTCTGCGGCGAGCCGCAGCCCGACGGCAAGACCATCCGCCTGTGGGCCAAGGACCACGAGGGCTGGCTGACGATGGAAGCCACCGCGGTGATCGAGTGAGGGGGACGCCATGAGACCGCTGGAAGGCATCACCGTCGTCACCCTCGAACACGCCATCGCCGCGCCCTTCGCCACCCGCCAGCTCGCCGACCTCGGCGCCCGCGTGATCAAGGTCGAGCGCCCCGGCGTGGGCGACTTCGCCCGCGGCTACGACGAGCGCGTGCGCGGCATCGCCTCGCATTTCGTGTGGACCAACCGCTCCAAGGAGAGCCTCACCCTCGACGTCAAGCACCCCGAAGCGCAGACCATCCTGCGGCGCATCATCGTGGAGCAGGCCGACGTGGTGGTGCAGAACCTCGCGCCGGGCGCTGCGGCCCGGCTCGGGCTGTCGTACGCCGAGCTCTCGGCGGCGAAGCCCGGGATCATCGTGTGCGACATCTCCGGCTACGGCAACGACGGTCCCTACCGGGACAAGAAGGCCTACGACCTGCTGATCCAGAGCGAGTCGGGCTTCCTGTCCGTCACCGGCACCGAGGAGGAACCCTCCAAGGCCGGGCCGTCCATCGCCGACATCTCGGCCGGCATGTACGCCTACAGCAACATCCTGGCCGCCCTGCTCCACCGCCAGAAGACGGGGCGCGGACAGCACCTGGACATCTCCATGCTGGAGAGCCTGGTGGAGTGGATGAACTACCCGCTCTACTACGCCATCGACGGCGCGCCGCCCCCGCGCCGCACCGGCGCGAGCCACGCCACCATCTACCCCTACGGCCCGTTCCCGGCCGGCGACGGCAAGGTGGTCATGCTCGGGCTGCAGAACGAGCGCGAGTGGGCGGTCTTCTGCGACAAGGTGCTGCTGCAGCCGGCGCTCGCGAGGGACGAGCGCTTCGCCGGCAACTCGAAGCGCAGCGCGGCGCGCGACGCGCTGCGGCGGATCATCCTCGAAGTCTTCGCCAGCCTCACCGCCGAGCAGGTGATCGAGCGGCTCGACGCGGCGCAGATCGCCAACGCCCATGTGAACGACATGCATGCGGTGTGGGCGCACCCCCAGCTGACAGCCCGCAAGCGCTGGCGCGAGGTCGGCACCTCGGTGGGCCCGGTGCCCGCCCTGCTGCCGCCCGGCTCCTGGGAGGAGGCCGAGCCGCGCATGGACGCCGTGCCCGCCCTGGGCGAGCACAGCGAGGCGATCCTAGCCGGCCTGGGCTATTCGGCGAGCCGCACCGCCGAGCTCCGAAGCGCCGGCGTGATCTGAAGCCGTTCTCCATGAAGACGCCCATCACCTACCTCTTCGCACCGGGAAACCGGCCCGAGCGTTTCGACAAGGCGCTCGCCACCGGCGCCGGCGCGATCGTGCTCGACCTGGAGGACGCGGTCGCGCCGGACGAAAAGGCCCGCGCCCGCGACGCGATCGCCGACTGGCTGCCGGCCCATGCGGAGGCCGCGTCCCGCATCGTGCTGCGGATCAACGACGCGCAATCGCCGTGGTTCGCGGACGACGTCGCGCTGCTGAAGTCCCTCCCCGTCGGCCAGGTCATGCTGCCGAAGACCGAGTGGCCCGACCAGATCGCCCAGCTCCTCGCACGGCTCGATCCCGAGGCGCGCGTCCTGCCGCTCGTCGAAACGGCGCGGGGCGTGGCCAACGTATGCGACATCGCGCTGGCCGAAGGCGTGCTGCGTCTGGTGTTCGGCACGCTGGACTACGCGGTCGACCTCGACCTGTCGGGGGACGAGCTCGGGCTCGCCTACCCTTCGGCACGCATCGCGATCGCCTCGCGCTGCGCGGAGCTGGCCTCGCCGGTCGCCGGCGTCACGCCGGGCATCGAGGATGCGGAGCGCATCGCCGCGGACTTCGCCTTCGCGCGTGCTTTCGGTTTCGGCGCCAAGCTGTGCATCCATCCGAAACAGGTCGCCGTGGTCCACGCCGCCTGCCGGCCGTCGGCCGCCGACCGGGACTGGGCCGAACGGGTGCTGGCCGCCGCCGCGGCCTCGACCGGCGCGGCCCAGCTCGACGGAAAGATGATCGACCGGCCGGTGGTCCTCAAGGCACAAGCCATTCTCGCGCGCTGCACGAACGGCCCCACCTGCTGACGCCGCGCGCCTTTCAAAGATCCAACCCCAAACACGACTCCAGGAGAATCCGCCATGGGCGCGAGCATCATCGACTCCAGCATCTTCGGCAACCTGTTCAGCACCGACGAGATGCGCCAGGTCTGGTCCGACCGCAACCGCACCGCCAAGTACCTCGAAATCGAGCGCGCGCTCGCCGTGGTCCAGGGCCGGCTCGGCATCATCCCGCAGGACGCGGCCGACGAGATCACCGCGAACTGCGACATCGACAAGATCGACATGGACAAGCTGCGCGAGCAGACCGAGCGCATCGGCTACCCGGTGCTCGGGGTCGTCTCTCAGCTCAACGCCCTGTGCCGCGACAAGCTCGGCGAGTACTGCCACTGGGGCGCGACCACCCAGGACATCACCGACACCGCCACGGTGATGCAGATCCGCGAGGGCCTGGAGATCATCGACGGCGAGCTCGCCGCGATCTCGAAGGTGCTCGCCGATCTTTCGCGGCGCTACCGCGACACGCCGGTCATCGGCCGCAGCAACCTGCAGCAGGCGATCCCGGTGACCTTCGGCTTCAAGACCGCCGCCATCCTCGCCGGCATCGAGCGCCAACGGGAGCGCCTGGCGCAGCTCAGGCCGCGCGTCCTGATGGGCGAGTTCGGCGGCGCCTGCGGCACCCTCGCCTCCATCGAGAAAGGCGCGATGGAAACCCAGGCCGGACTCATGGAAGAGCTGGGCCTCGCGCAGCCCGACATCGCCTGGCACACCGTGCGCGACACCATCGCCGAGGTCGGTGCCTTCCTCGGCCTGGTCGGCGGCTCCCTGGGCAAGATCGCGATGGACGTGAAGCTCATGATGCAGCACGAGGTCGCCGAGGTGTACGAGCCTTTCCACCCGGGGCGCGGCTCGAGCAGCACCATGCCGCAGAAGCGCAACCCCATCTCCAGCTGCTACATCCATGCGGCGGTGTCGGTGGTGCGCCAGCACGCCGCCGCCCTCATGGACGCGATGATCGCCGACCACGAGCGCTCCACCGGCCCGTGGGAGATCGAGTGGATCGCGCTGCCCGAGGCCTTCTGCCTGCTCGCCGGCGCGCTGAAGCAGACCCGCTTCGTGCTGGAGGGCCTGGAAGTGGACGAAGGGAAGATGCGCGCCAACATGCACCTCACCAACGGCCTCGTGATGTCCGAGGCGGTGATGATGGGCCTCGGCCCCTTCATCGGCCGCGAGTACGCCCACGACCTGGTGTACGAGCTGTGCCGCGAAGCGATCCGCACGGAGCAGCCGCTCCTCGACATCCTCGCCGCCCATCCGGAGATCAGCGCCCACCTCGACCGGAAGGCGCTCGCCGAGCTGTGCGACCCGGCGAACTATCTCGGCCAGGCGGGGGTGATGGTGGACAAGGTGCTCGCGAGGACGAAGCGATGAGAGAGGGCGAAGCGCGGCGCCTGGCGGAGACGCTCCTCGCCTTGGCGCTGGACTGCCCGGTTCTGGCGGAACCGGTGTGCGCACCGGCAGCCGCTGGCGGGCTGCCGGACGCGCTCCCGGCGCCACGAGGTGGCGGGCATCGAGCTCAGGCAGCTTCGTTACTTCGTTCGGACGGTCGAGCTCGGCAGCATCAGCGAGGCGGCCCTCGACCTCCGCATCGCGCAGTCCGTGATGCGCCTGCAGATCCAGCGCCTCGAGGCCGAGCTGTCGCCGGCCGCCCCGGCGACCCGCGGCGTGCTCGCTCGGCTCGCGCGCCGGCTCATCGAGGACGGCCGGTGGCGTGGCATAACCCATCTCGATTCGAGATGGGGCGATCTCCCCTCGGCTCAGGGCGGCGCGAGGCGCGGAAAAGGAGACGACGATGAAGATCACTGTGCTCGACGACTACCAGGGCGTCGTGTCGCGGCTAGCCGCGGCCGGCGTGCTCGACGGGCTGCCGGTGCACCTCGAGGTGAAGACCGAGCGGCTTGCCGACGAGACGCGCCTGATCGAAGTCCTGCGAGACACCGACTGCCTGGTTCTCATCCGCGAGCGCACCACCATCGGCGCGCGAGTCATCGACGCGCTGCCGCAGCTCAAGCTGATCTTGCAGACCGGCCGCCTCGCCGGCTGCATCGACCTCGACGCCTGCCGCCGCCGCGGTATCGAGGTGCGCGATGGCAGCGGCAACCCGATCGCGCCCACCGAGCTCACCTGGACGTTGATCCTCGCCGCGTCCCGCCGCCTCCTGCCCTACGCCCTGCAGCTCGAACGCGGCCGCTGGCAGCGCAGCGCCGAACACCTCGCCGACGAGCGCCTGGGCCACGTGGTGCACGGGCGCACGCTCGGCATCTGGTCGCTGGGCAAGATCGGCAGCCGGGTGGCGGCGATCGGCCGCGCCTTCGGGATGGCGGTGCTGGTGCACGGCCGCGACCAGTCGCGCGCCGCCGCGGAGGCCGCCGGCTACGCCTTCGTCGCCGACCGCCGCGAGTTCCTCGCCCGGGTCGACGTGCGGAGCCTGCACCTGCGGCTCACGCCCGAGACGCGGCACATGATCGTCACCGAGGACCTGGCCGCGATGCGCCCGGACGCGCTGCTGGTCAACACCAGCCGGGCCGAGCTCCTCGCGCCCGGCGCACTCCTCGCCGCGCTGGAGGCCGGGCGTCCCGGTGCGGCGGCGCTCGACGTGTTCGAGGGCGAGCCGGACGGCGCGACCGCCTATCTGCACCACCCCGCCATCCTGTGCACGCCCCACCTCGGCTTCGTCGAGCTGGACACCTACGAGGCCTACTTCCGCGAGGCCTTCACCCATGTCCGGGACTTCGTGGTCGCCTGGGGGCACATCCGCACAGGACGTGACACTCATGCGTAACAAGCAATAACTGAATCCATTTATTCACTTCAAGGTTTTCGGCCGAGCTTCCAGAATCGCGATTCCCAATCGCATTCGAGGACCCGGCCATGTTGCACAGCATTCCCTGCACCCTGATGCGCGGCGGCACCTCCAAGGGGCCGTACTTCCACGCAGCGGATCTGCCCACCGACCCGGACGAGCGCGACCGCGTGCTGCTCGCAGCGATGGGCTCGCCCCACGCACGCCAGATCGACGGCATCGGCGGGGGCGACACGCTCACGAGCAAGGTCGTCATCGTGAAGCGCTCGACGGTGCCGGGCATCGACGTCGAGTACCTGTTCGCGCAGGTCTCGGTGGAGACAGCCACGGTCGACACCACCCCCAACTGCGGCAACATGCTGTCCGGCGTCGGCCCCTTCGCTATCGAGAACGGCCTGGTGCCGGCAGGCGATCCGCTCACCACCCTGCGCATCCTCAACGTCAACACCGGCAAGGTCGTCGAAGCGGTCGTGCAGACGCCGGGCGGGCAGATCACTTATGACGGCGCGGCGCGCATCGACGGCGTGCCGGGCAGCGGTGCACCGATCCTGCTGAACTTCCTGGATGCCGCCGGCGCCAAGACGGGCCGGCTGTTTCCCACGGGCAACAGGATCGACCGGATCGACGCTGTGGAGGTGTCCTGCGTCGATTTCTCCAGCCCGCTCGTCTTCGTGCCCGCCGAGGCCCTCGGCAAGTCGGGATACGAGACGAAGCGCGAGCTCGACGCCGACCGCGTGCTCAAAGCCCGTCTCGAATCGATCCGGTTGCAGGTCGCGCTCGCCGCCGGTCTCGGCGACGCCCGCGACAAGGTGCTGCCCAAGATCGCGCTCGTCGCACCGCCTCGGGCGGGCGGGGTCATCGCCTCGCGCTACTTCACCCCCTGGAACTGCCACTCCGCCTACGCGGTGACCGGCGCGCTGTGTCTGGCGGCCGCCGCGAGCATCCCGGGCACCGTGGTGCACCGGGCGGCCCGGCCGCGCCCGGACGAGCCGGCGCTGGTGACCATCGAGCAGCCCGCCGGGACGCTGGACATCCGCATGAAGGCGGCGCCGGACTCGACCGCGGACAAGCCCGTCTTCGTCTCGGCCGGGCTCATCCGGACCGCCAGACGCCTCTTCCAGGGCCGCGTCCATATCCCGGTCGACGACCACGCCGAGGCGGCCTGAGGGCCGCACGACGAGCCGCAGCCCCTTCCTCGTCATGCGCGTTGCACATCAATCGTACCCAGTTTTGCATTTCCCGCAATTAGCTCCCCCGAACATACTCACCCTGTACGGCAAGCGCCGTACGGAGTTCTCGGGGCAGGCCCTGCCCTGCCCCATCCACTCAGGAGGAAAAATGAAAACCACATCAAAGACGGTGTCGCTCCCCGTTCTCATGGCGGCCATCGTACTGTCGGGGCCGGCCCTTGCGGCCGAAGCGGACGGCCACAAGCTCGAGCTCAAACTGCGCGGCATCCACTTCGACCGGGAGTTCGAGGACGGCACCCGCGACCGCAGCCAGACGGCGCTCGGTATCCAGCTCGACTACGAGTCGCCCTACTTCGCCGATCTCATCGGCATCGGCGTCTCGGGCTACGCCGTGCAGCGGATCGATTCCTCGGGCTTCGTCGCCACCGACATTCTGAAGGCGGACAACGACGGCGGCCTGCACGACGAGTTCGGCAAGGTCGCCCAAGCCTTCGTCAAGCTCAAGTACCGCGACCTGGTCCAGCTCAAGCTCGGGCGGCAACTCCACAAGTCGCTGCTGCTCTCCAGCTCGACCAGCCGGGCGGTTCCCAACACTTTCTCGGGAGGCAGCGGCGCGATCACGCCGATGAAGGGGCTTTCCGTCTACGGCGCCGTCTACGACCAGTGGTCGCGCCGGGCCGACTCCAGCTTCGAGGAGTTCGCCACGGACCGTTCCGACGAAGGCGCCATCGATTACGTGGGCCTCGTCGGCGCCGCCTACAAGAGCGGACCGGTGGCGGTGGGCTTCGAATACCTGAACTCGAAGGATTTCCTGACGAAGCTGGGCCTGGTCGGGTCCTACACCTTCACGCTCGCCGAGAAGAACGCGCTCAAGCTCTCGGGCGGCATCCACACCTCGCGGGACGCCGGCAAGCTGTTCGTTACCGCGTCGGAGGGAGCGGAGCTCGACGACGAGGACCAGTACCCGGCCGGGGCGCGCAGCGACAACGACGGCCGCGGCGTTTACCTGGATCTCGAGTGGAACGTGGGCAACGTCATGCTCGGCGGGGCGGTGGCGAAGTTCGACGGCGCTTGGATCGAGGACAACTTCACCGGTGACCACGGCACCAACCCCTTCCCGACCGGTGGCGTGCTCGCCGACATGACCAACAACGACGAAACGGTGTGGATGGTCCGCGCCGGCTACGACTGGAAGGACTACATCAAGGGCCTCAAGACGACGGTCAAGTTCAAGCAGGGCAGCGGGGCGAAGAACAGCCATGTCGAGAGGCTCGGCGAGGCCGACGAGGACGAGCTCGAGCTCGACGTCCGCTACAAGATTCCCGTGGTCAAGGGCCTCAACTTCCGTTACCGCTACCTCCAATACACCTCGGACAAGACCGGGCGAGTCGATGGCGTCAAGCCGGACAACACCGACCATCGCGTCTATCTCGACTACAGCTATCGCTTCTTCTGACCGGCGACCCCAGGCGCCGAAACTCGCGTCTCCTCCGCGCGCGCCGCAAGCGCGCGCAACTTCCCTCGGTCCCGACGGCGTTCGGAACCGAGGGCTCTTTCAGTGCATGCGCAGCGGAATCCTCAGTCGTACTTCAGGTACTTGAAGCGCGGGTCGTCCGGCGTTCCCTCCAGACTCGAGCCCTCCTCCTTGCCCGGCTGCCACATGACCACTTCCTCGATCTTCCGCGCCAGCTCGAAGTCCTTGTTGGTGACGCCCTTCGCGGCGTGGTTCATCAGCTTCACGATCACGAAGGCGTAGGAGACGGTGAGGTCGGGATGGTGGAAGGCGGCTTCCGCCAGATGCCCGACGGTGTTCACCACCATCAGCGTCGCCTTCCAGCCGCTGGTCTTGTACTTGCGGCGTATCCAGCCGTCCTCGAAATACCAGTGGGGCAGTTCCTCCTCCAGCCGCTTGCGGATGTCGGCCTCGGAATACACCTCCTCGGGTTTGCGCTCTCGCCAGTTCATCGCGGGTCTCCTCTCGTTGGGGGGCAGGTCGGGCGCCCGATCGTCGCCGGCGACGACGTCGCCGAGCGCGCCCCGCCGCGACGGTCCGGACCCCACGTGGCAAGCATAGGAAGCGGGAAAGGGAACTTCAACGGCGCGGCGGGGCGCCCGCCCGGCCCGACACCGCGGTGCCTCAGCTCATCCGGCCGGCGCCGTCGATGAAGTAGCAGATGCGCTTGCGCGGGCTGAGGTAATCGTAGACCTCCGCCGGCAGGCGCGCGGGACGCACGGTGCGCTCGATGCCGTCGTGCAGATCCCGGCGCAGGTTGACGATCGCGGCATTCTCCTTGGGAACGGCCGGATCGTAGATCATCAGGTTGGGGTTCAGCAGGTCGGACGAGTCGACTGTCATGACGATGCCGATCTTGCCGCTCTTGAGCGACACGATGGTGCCGGGCGGGTAGATGCCGAGCGACTTGATGAAGGCCGACAGCGTGGCCTTGTCGTACTTGGACAGGTGGTGCTTGTACATGAACGACAGGGCTTCCGCCGGCGTCCGGGCGCGCCTGCCGAGACGCGGGTTGCAGAGGTTGTCGTACGCGTTGGCGATACTGACGATGCCGACAGTGCGGTCGATTGCCTCGGGTTTGACGTCGAGGGGATAGCCGCTGCCGTCGGCCATCCGATGATGGAACAGGATGATCTCGCGAACCCGCCGGGACAAGCTCTCGGCGGGCAGCATCAGCCGGAGGCCGTAACTGGGGTGCATCTGCAGCAGCCTGGCCTCGGCATGGGAAAGGGCCTCGTCCTTGAGCAGGATCTGGCTCGGCACCCTCAGCTTGCCGATGTCGTGCAGGAGGGCCCCCTGCGCCAGATCGCGCATGGTTTCCGCGTCGCCGATGCCCAGAGCGCGCGCCAGGATCAAGGACAGAACCGCAACGTTCAGCCCGTGGAGGTGGGCCCGGTCGCTGGTCAGCTGATCCCCCATCAGGTGAATGAAGGGGTCGGTCTCCGACAGGAACACGTCCGCGAGCCTGACGGCGATCTCTCCCGAAAGCTCCGCCGCCTGGATGGGCTTCTCGGCAGCGATGCGCATCACGTTCGCCACCGCGGTGCCCGTCAGCACGTACTTCTTCTCCGCGGCGCGGATCCGTTCGCGCTCGCGGCTCAGATGGCGGATCCGCGTCTGCTTCGCCTCCATCAGCTCGTCCAGACGCAGGTCCGCATCCCCCGCAGGCGCCTCGGCTGGCGGCGATTCGGGGTCGCTCAGATGCGGCAGGTATTCGATCTCGCGCAGGCCGAGCGACCTGAGGGTCGCCAGCTCCTGAGGGTCCTTGATCTTGAAGCTGTTGAGCAGAAAGGGATGGCCGAGCCAGGAATCGAGCCTGACGTGCATGCCCACGCACACGCGATCGATGCTGATCGTCTGGCGCTGGTCGTCTTCCCGGTACATTGCTCTCTCTGATCCGACATTCGACAGGGCGCGAAATCGGCCCGGCCGGGGATTGGACAACCCCTCGAGGCCCGGCGCAAGGAACAAATCCGCACCGGGGAGAATATCGGCCGCGGCGGCCGTCGAAGCTCCTACCCCTGTCCCTTGACCGGCTTCACCCTGCTCGCCGCCAGCCGCGCACGCTCGCGCGCCTCGGCGATATCCGCACCGTTGGCGACTGCGACCCCCATGCGGCGCCTGGCGAAGGATTCCGGCTTGCCGAACAGGCGCAGGTCGCTGCGGGGCACCGCGAGGGCCTCGGCCACGCCCTCGAAGGCGATGCCGGCCTCCTCCAGGCCGCCATACACCACCGCGGAAGCGCCCGGCTCCCGCAGCGCGGTGTCCACCGGCAGACCGAGGATGGCGCGGGCGTGAAGCTCGAACTCGGAGAAACGCTGCGAGCACAGGGTGACCAGCCCGGTGTCGTGAGGCCGCGGGCTCACCTCCGAGAACCACACCTCGTCGCCGCGGACGAACAGCTCCACGCCGAAGACGCCGCGCCCGCCGAGGTTGCCGGTGACCGCCGCGGCGATCTCCTGGGCGCGCTTCAGCGCCGCCGTGCTCATCGGCTGCGGCTGCCAGGATTCCACGTAGTCGCCCGCCACCTGCAGGTGGCCGATCGGCTCGCAGAACCAGGTCTGCACCGAGCCGTCGGCAGCGCGGGCGCGCACCGTGAGCAGCGTGATCTCGTATTCGAAGTCGATGAAGCCCTCGACGATGACGCGCCCCTGGTTCACCCGCCCACCGGCGGCCGCGTAGTCCCAGGCCTTCTTCACGTCGTCCGGCCCGCGCAGCATCGACTGCCCCTTCCCGGATGACGACATCACCGGCTTGACGATGCACGGGTAGCCGATGCCGCCGTCGATGGCGGCCTGCAGCTCTTCCAGCGAGCTCGCGAAGCGGTAGGGCGAGGTCGGCAGGCCCAGCTCCTCTGCGGCGAGGCGGCGGATGCCCTCGCGGTTCATAGTCAGGCGGGTCGCGCGGGCTGTGGGGATGACTTCGGCCAGGCCGGCGGCCTCGATCTCGGCCAGGGTCTCGGTGGCGATGGCCTCGATCTCGGGCACGATCAGCTGCGGACGCTCGGCCTCGACCAGCGCGCGCAGGGCCGCGCCGTCGGTCATCTGAATGACGTGGGCGCGATGGGCCACCTGGTGGCCCGGCGCGTTGGCGTAGCGATCCACCGCGATCACTTCGACGCCGAGGCGTTGCAGCGCAATGATCACTTCCTTGCCCAGCTCGCCGGCGCCGAGCAGCATCACGCGCAGCGCGCTGGACGAAAGGGGGGTGCCGAGCTTCATGAGATCACTCCTCGAAACAGGGATCGCGACGGAATCGTGCAGTGCGAATGGTAATACGGCCACCGCCGGCATCGCACGCCGGGCGGGATCTCCGAGCCTGCGTCCGCGCGAGGCATCGACATGCGCGCAACGCATGCGTCGGCTGCGCGAATCTCGTTTGTGCCCCGCTCCGCCGTTTCGTACAGTGCTCCCACCGAGACGAAGGGGGAGTGGAATGCAGGCACGAATGCGGGCGAGCGGGCCGGGCACGGCGCTGTACGTTGCTTGGCGACGGGACGCCGAGCGATGAACGCGCCGCTGGAAACGCCCGCCGCGGTGTCCTTTCCCGCCGCAGACGGCTACCAGCTCAAGGGAACGGTGTGGCGTCACCGTCAGGCCTGCACACAGCCGCGGCCGGTGGTCATCATCAACCCCGCGACCTCCGTGCGCGCCCGCTACTACGCGCGCTTCGCCGCCTTCCTGCACGCGCATGGCTTCGACGTTCTCACCTACGACTACCGCGGCATCGGCGAATCACGCCCGGCCTCCCTCAAGGGCTTCGAGGCGGGGTGGATCGACTGGGGACGGCTCGATTTCGAGGCGGCGCTGCAGTACGCGAGCGACACCTTTCCCGGCCAACCGATCCAGGTGGTCGCACACAGCGTGGGCGGCTTCCTGATCGGTCTGGCGGCCTCCTGTCACCGGGTCACCCGCGTCTTCACCATGGGCGCGCAGTTCGCCTACTGGCGCGACTACGCCCGCCACAAGCGCCTGCGGATGCTCTTCAAGTGGCATGTCTTCATGCCGGCGCTGACCCGGGTGTTCGGCTATTTCCCTGGCGGGCGGCTGGGCTGGCTCGAAGATACGCCGCGCGGCGTGGTGCGGGACTGGACTGCCCCCCACCCGCGCTTCGAAGACGCCTGGCGCCGCGCCCCCCTGCACCTCACCGAGGCCGAGTGCCGGGAGCTGGTCGCACGCTTCGCCGCAATGCGCGGCCCGACCCTGGCGGTGAGCCTCGCCGACGACGAGTTCGGCACCGTGCCGGCGATCCAGCGGCTGCTGCGCTACTACCGCAACAGCGCGGTCACCCATCTGCACATCTCGCCCGCCGCCATCGGGCAGCAGGCGGTCGGCCATTTCGCCTTCTTCCACAGCCGCTTCGAGCACAGCCTGTGGCGGATTCCGCTCGAATGGCTGCGGCACAGGCACCTCCCGCCGGGCGCGCCGGGAGAGATCCTCCCGCTACGCGGCGGCGGCCGGCTCTCGATCGAACGTACTTGATCGCCGGGTCGATGGCTTAGCCCCAGGGACGGCTAGTGAGCTGCCTCACGGAACTCCACGAAGAAGTCGTCGCGGAAGCGCTGCAGGCGCCAGGACTCGAGCACGCCGAGGAGCAGCTGGAAGTCTCCGTAGGGCGTCTCGTACAGCCGCCCCAGATCGAATTCGCGGTGGTGTTCCAGTGCGCCGAGCATTTCGGAAAGCAGGGCCGCGAATTCCTTGCTCTCCCGTGCGCGCCGTTCGACGGATGCCATCGTTTGCATGATTTGTTCCCGAAAATGTCGAGTGGATCGATTTGACTTCGCTTCTTCGCCGCCGGCGCTCGAGGCTCCCGGCCCGCGGCTTTCTACCACAAGGTTGGTACGGGAAAATGACAAGCGCCAGTAGAAAACCACTATTGATTCGCGTGCGGCGGTAGTGCCCACCTCTCGAAGTGACTCCCCTCGAACGGCGGACGGGCAACCCTGCTTTCCCCTCCCCTGTCGCTCGCTTGTCATCTTCCCCCGCTACCGTGAGGGCGCCCGCCGCCGCGGCGGGAAGCAGTGACCGGCCCGGCCTCACAACTTCCGACGAGGGGAAAATGACAAGAATGCGCACCATGCTGCTGGCGGCGACCGTCGCCTGCCTGCCCGCCGCCGCGATGGCGGACAAGTCAAAGATCGCCTTCACCAGGCTCTGGACCTACGATCACTCGGCCACCGCGGATCAGGTGTCGGAGATCCCGGCCTTCGATCGCAAGACGAACACGCTGTGGGTGGCGGGCGTCGTCGGGGTCGACATCCTCGATGCGGAGACCGGGACACTCGTCGAGCACATCGACACCACCGCCTACGGCTCGGTGAACAGCGTCGCCATCCACAACGGCCTCGCGGCCTTCGCCGTCGAGTCGGCGAGCAGGACGCAACCGGGCGTCGTCCTCTTCTACGACACGCGCGCCCGCGCGCCGGCCGAGGGCACCAGCACGGTTTCCGTCGGTGCGCTGCCCGACATGCTGACCTTCACCCATGACGGCAGCAAGCTCCTGGTCGCCAACGAGGGGACGCCCGATACCTACGGCGCCCGCCTCGGCATGACGGTGCCCTTCGTCTTCGCGAGTCCCGCGAATGACCCGGTAGGCAGCGTCAGCATCATCGATGTCGCGACCCGGACGGTCGTCGCCACGCCGACCTTCGACGGCGTCCCGGTCGGCGGCAGCCATCTGCGGACCACGACCGGCATGGACTTCGAGCCCGAGTACATTGCGGTGGACGAGGATGACGAGACCGCCTTCGTCGCGCTCCAGGAGGCGAACGCCATGGCCGTGCTCGACCTCGAAACCAACAGCTTCACCCGCGTCGTGGGGCTCGGCGCCAAGGACTTCCGTCGCCCCTCGAACTGGATCGACCCGTCCGACAAGGACGGCACGATCGCCTTCAGGTCCGTCGACGCGCGCGGCCTCTTCATGCCCGACGCCGTGGCGAGCTACCGGTGGCGGGGCCGCGACTTCGTCGTCATGGCCAACGAAGGGGACTTCCGTGAGGACGACGGCGACCGCTCGGCGGCCGGCACTTTCGGTGCCGTAGCGCCGCTCGACCGGCTGCAGATCTCCAACACCGACTCCTCGCCGGGCGACCTGTACGTGGCGGGCGGGCGCTCCTTCTCGATCCGGGACGAGTACGGCACCGTGGTGTACGACAGCGGCAACGTCCTCGATCGCGAAGCGCACGCGCGCGGCCTCTACAACGACGGACGCAGCCGCGCCAAGGGGGTCGAGCCCGAAGGCGTTGCCCTGCTCGACGTCGCGGGACGGACCTACGCCTTCGTCGGGCTCGAGCGCACCACCAAGAGCGCCATCGCCGTCTTCGATATCAGCAATCCGCGCGAAGTCGAGTTCATCGACATGCTCGTGACGGAAGGAGACGTCTCACCCGAGGGGCTCGCGGCCTACCACTACCGCGGCAATTTCTACCTGGCGATCGCCAACGAGGTGTCGAACACCACCACCCTCTACGCCATCGAGCGCGGGCTGCCGCCGGGCAGGCGCTGAGTCTCGCCCCGGCCGGATGCACCCCGGAAACGGGGCGCATCCGGTCAGTTGGACACCCCTCGGGCGCGCGCGGCCTTGCGACCCCACACCATGACGTAGTGCGCACCCGACAATGCGATGGTGACGAGCGTGGTCAGCATCAAGGCCCGTAGCCAGGTCCCGCCCTCCGCGAGGCCGGCGCCCACCGCCATGACGCTCGCGAGCAGCAGGAACTCGAGGGCCGTGTTGAGCTTGGAGAGCAGGCTCGGGGCGATCTCCACCCTTCCGACCACGAGCTGGAAGCCGATCGCGCCGCTCACGATCACCACATCGCGCGCGACCACCGCCGCGGCGAGCCACCACGGAAGCGCGTGAGCGAGAGCCAGCGAAACCGTCACCACCAGCATGGTCAGCTTGTCGGCGATCGGATCGGCGACCGCGCCGAAGCGCGTACGCAGATCCCACCGCCGTGCGATCACGCCGTCCGCCAGATCCGACAGGGCGGAGACCATGAAAAGAACGAGCGCCGTCTCGAAGTCGCCCTCCCGCAACAGCAGGGCGAGCGGCGGAATCAGTGCGATCCGCAACAACGTGATGGCGTTCGGGACATTGAGCATCGATCACCTCTCTGGCACTCCGGCCTGCTTGGACGCGCGAAAGAGTCTCCGCGATCCCCTCCCCGGCCGGCGCGAGTGCGCCCCTCGCACGTCCTCCAGCTTACCGGGAAGTGTTGCGCATCCCGCGCTTCATTTGATGATCACGGCCGGCGGCTCGATGATCACGGCCGGCGGCCGGATGACGATCGCGCCACCACCGGACCGGTGCTCGTGCTCGCGCACCACGCGGCGCGGCCGGTCGCACTTGACCTCCTCCTTGTACTCGCCCTTCTTCCCCCACTTCCGCTCGACCTTGCAGTCTCCGTCCCAATACTCCTCCTTGTACTCCCCGCCCTTGTGGCGGCGGCCATGGCCGCTCTCGTCCTTGTGGGGGTCGGCGTACGTCGGCGCGGCGATGCCGGCGCAGGACAGGATGATCAGGGAACAGAGCAGCTTGCGGTTCATGGTGGTTCCTGGCGGTCTGGACGGAGCGCAAGTATAAGAGACGGGCTGCGGTGGCCGCCGTTCCTGATCGCAAGCAGGCGTCCGCCGCCCTGCCGCGGCCGGTGCCGGGCATCCGAGCCGGGCGAATCGGTCGATGCACGCCCCTTTGCCGTACTGCCCTCGTGTGGCATGGTTCGGACTTCCCGATCCGAGGCCGTTCGACATGCGAACCCTTTTCCTTCTGGCGACCACGATCGCCGTCGCCCTCCCCCTCCCCGCCATGGCGGAGGACGACCCCGTCCGGTGCGCACAACTGCGCCGGCAGCTCGAAATCATCGACGCCCAGCTCGGCAAGCGCCCCTCGGCCCAGCTCGACGAGCGGCGGCGCGTGCTCGCCGAGGAGATGAACGCCCTGAAGTGCTCGGCAGAGGCCTCCAAGTAGACGCGAGCGCAGTGGCGGCCCACACCCGGCCCGTTTACCGGCCCTCTCGAGGCCCCCTCCCGCTCACTTCGAACCCGACTTCGCAAGCTCGACCCGCCCGAGCAGCGGCCGCAGGACCATGGGGGCCACGAGGCTGGTGGCCGCAGCCACCACCACCAGGGCCGAGTAAAGCTCAGTGGAGATGATCTCCATGCGGAGCCCCTGCTGCGCCACCACCATGGTGATCTCGGCGCGCGGCACCATGCTCGCGGCCAGCAGCATCGCCCTGCTGCCTCCCATCATCGGCCAGGCGGACACGCCGGTGCCTACGATCTTCCCGACCACCGCTGCCAGCAGCAGTACCAGCCCCCAGTCCCAGCTCTCCAGCAAGGACTGGAGCTCGACGTCGCGTCCGATGTCGATGAAGAAGAATGGGACGAAGAACACGTAGAGGTGGTCGAACGCCACCTCGCTACGCACCGCCTCGGGATCCCGACTGAACACCAGGCCGGCAAAGAGCGCGCCGATCGCCAGTGAAAAACCGAGCCAGCCCGCCAGTGCGGCGATCACTGCCCCCGTGCCGAGCAACGCCAGCATCGCCCCGGTGTCGGGCTGGGCGCGCTCGCTCCACGCCAGCACGCGATGGGCGAGGTAGAGACTGAAGAGCACGCAGCCCGCGGCGAACAGCACGAACTTCCATGCATAGTTCCACGCTGCCCCGCCCAGAACGCTCCAGAGCTGCCCGCCGCCCTCCTCGAGGACCGGAACGATGGCCAGAAGGAGCCCCATCAGGACCACGCCGCCGATGTCGTCCAGTTCGGCTACATCGAGCAGCAGACGACCGCTGGGGCTGTCGACCGCGCCGTGCTCTTCCCAGACCGCCACGGAGACGCCGATACTGGTGGCGGTCAGCGCCGTGCCGGCGACGAGCGAAGGCACGAGCTCAAGGCCCAGCCAGAAGCGCGCGGCAGCGTAGCCGGCGAGCCCCGCCACCGCGAGATTCGAGACCCCGACCAGCGACGCCCGGGGCAGCTCGTGCATCAGGGCGCGCGGACGGCTTTCGAGCCCCACGTGGAACAGCAGGATCACCACGCCCATTTGCCCCAGAAAGTGAAGAACATTGTCACCGGCCTCGCCGATGAGACCCAGGCGCTGGTCGACGGTATGCAGCAGGACGCCGAGCAAGATGTAGCCGACCAGAGACGACACGCCAATGCGGCGCGAACCCGCGTCGGTGAGCATCGCAAGCAACACCAGCACGCCCACCAGGACGATCCAGATGAAGTCTTCCTGCATGGCGTCTTCCCCCGTCTCGAGGTGGAAAGCCTGGCTTCCGCGGGGTCCTCGATCGTCCCTCGTTCGCGGCACCCCTCGTCGAGGTTCGAACGGACGGCCTGCGGCGGTGTTCCTCCTGTCCGTCCGATGCGTCACGAAAGGCGCCGGGCGCCGCCCGGGTCTGACGGGCGCCACCCTTCGCTGCCGTCATTGCGCGGTGGAAAGCAGCTCCGGAGCGATCTCCCGGAGGATCGCGGCGATCCGCTCCTCCCGGGCGACCCGGTCGAAGGTGGCCGCGTCCATGATGGTGAAGCGGCCGTTCCGCACCTCCAGCCAGGCCTTGCCTTCCGGCCCGTCCAGGAAGGTCACGACGGGAATGCGGCGCAGGCACTGGCGCAGGAAGCCGAGGTTGTTCCGCGTTTCCATCGCGGGACCGGGCGGATAGACCGCCTCGGGCGAGCGCGCGTCGATGTCGATCTTCTGGTAGCGGTCGATGTTCACCAGCCCCTCGGGGTCGTAGATCGTCATCTGCTCGCCGTCCCCGCATGCGATGGGCGTGGGAAAGGCGCCCTTCGGCACGCGGTTGTCCAGGAAGTAGAAGCGGAAATCCACGTGGCGGTAGCCGAGCCACCGGAACAGCACCCGCGGCATGCCGCTGTAGGCCTCGACGCAATGCCCCAGGAAGTCCTCCACCGCCTTGTAGCGGCCGCGCTCGAGCGCCCGCTGCCAGCCGCGCTCGACGGTCTCCTCGGGCGGCGTGACGATGAAGTACATGTGGATGGTGGACACGTACCGCGTGTAGGTGCCCTGCAGGACCCGCCCGATCTCCTGGGTCGAGAAGCTGTCGAAGCGGAAGCGGTCGACCAGCAGATGGGAGATGGCCTTCGCCTGGTGGGCCTTGTCGCGGATGTAGCGGTCGAGCTTGGCGTCGATCACCATCACCTCGCGGCTGGTCAGGTGGCCGGCATATTTGTAGGCCTCCCCCAGCGATTCGTAGTCGAGCAGCATGCGCCGCCAGACGTCGGGGCTGATGGTGGCGTAGCCGTCGGGCTCGATGCCGCTGTCGAGCATGAGGCGTTTGACCATGGGCCGGATCGAGCTCTTGCCGGACGCGGATGCGCCCTTCAGGCTGATCAGCACGGGTGCGGCCCGGTTGACGACGCGGGCGTACCCTTCCCTCTCGATGGCCGCGTCCACCAGGGGAGCGATGGCGCCACCGATGAGCCGGCTGCCGAACTGGTTGCACACGTGCCGGGTGACGAGCTCGGTCAGTACGGCGTGGTCCGAGCCCACCCGCCCGCGGGTCGCGAGCACGGCGCCCAGGATCCGGTAAAGGCTACGGAATAGCGCGCGCTCGAAGGGGTCGGAGGCGGCCTGGCCGTCCGCCTTGAGGGTGGCCACCACCCGGTGCTCGCGATCGGCGGATGCCTCGGCCAGGACGGCCCTGTCCGGCGCCGCACGCTTGAACAGGCCGAACCGGAACGCGCGCGGACGCGGCGCTTCGGTCACCGCGCCGAAGCGGGCGTCGAGGATTGTGCGCACCCGCTCCGCGGTGCGCCGGCGCAGATCCTCGTGCAGCCCCTCGAACTCCGCCATCCGCGGCATGACATAGTCCGAGAGGATGGTCCCGGCGATCCGGCGGAAGTTCTGGCCGAACACCTCTTCCGACGCACCTTCCGATACCGCGATGTCGGCGGTCACCCGCACGATCACCTCGTGCAGGACGAGGCGCGCCGGCCGAAACATCACGAGCTCCTCGTGGGGGAGCCCCGTGATGCGTACGTAGTCCTCGACCAGCTCGGGGCCGGGAAAGACGTGCTCCGCCCGATGGATGGTTTCGAGCGGCTGGAACTCGCGCGGGATCCTGCTGGCGACGCCCGGGTTCCAGGCGGTGTGGCCGGTGTCGGCGTGCGGAAGAGTGGACATGTCGGATCGCTTCCCGCCTGCGGCGTTGTCCCCGGGTCGGGAGAAACGCCATTGAAGCCGTCACCGGCCGGAGCGGTCAAGCGTCGTCGGGGCGCGTGCGACCCGCCAGAAAACCTTGCCGACCAATCGCAAGATCCGGTGAGCCCTTCTGCCGTTCCAGCCGCGTCCTGCGATCTCCCAGCGGGACGGCGATCGCCTTGAGGTAGCGCCGCCACTCCTCCTGATCGTCACCGTCGGAATAGCGCTCCAGATGGCGCGAATGCGCGTCGCGTGTCCGTCCGCCGCGGGATCGCACGATGGCCGGACAGGATGCGGGATCGCGTCAGCGAATCCCGGCCGATGGCGGGATGGCGTTCCAGTCTCGCAGGCCGGACGCGGGCCGCCCTCCGCAATCCGTGCTCGACGCCGCAGCGAGCCCGGTGCGCGTGACGCCCCGCGAGAGGGCTTGCCCACCCTCCTCGTCATCGGCCAGGAGGGACTGCACGATGCGTCGGCTGGCGGATTCGCCGGCGGCCGGAACCGTGCGGCGGGTCCGCTCCAAGGGCCCTTCCGTATGCTGAAGGAACCGGTCGATGGCGACGACGAGCTCGTCGGTGTCGCCGCCGACCCGCTCCGCCTCCCGGTTCGCCTCGTTCCCCGACACCAGGATCGTGTTCCCCAACGCGCGCGCTTCCTCATGGAGGTCGTCGGAGGTGCATACGATCAGGTGGGAACGCAGCGACAGGTAGACGTGGGCCACGTAGTCGAGCGGGTCGATCAGGTGGATGCGAGGCAGGTCGCCGAGGATGCCGCAGGCCTCCGCCCGGGCATCGTCCTCCAGGCCGGCCGACACGACGATCTGCACATCCGGGCGGAGCTTCGCGATCGTGCGAAGCGCATGGCAGAGCTTCCGCAAGCCCTCGCCCCGGCTCCCCCGGCGACGGCAGGCGACGAGTATCAGGCGCAGGCGCGCATCGAGGAAGGGGAAGCGCAGGGACAGCTTCAGCCTCAGCGACAGAGCCTCCTCGACGCGGGATACCACATGCGCCAAGGCATCCATCGCGGTGTTGCCGGCAAGCACGATCCGCTCCGCCGGCACGCCTTCCCGCACCAGGTTGTCGCGGGCGCCGTGGTCCGGTGCGAAGAGCCACGCCGCATGGGCGTCTACCATGCGCCGGTTCATCTCCTCCTGCCAGCTCGAGCACGCCTCGCCGCTGCGCACGCCCGCTTCCACATGGCCGACCGGAATGCGACGGTAGTGCGCAGCCATGCCCGCCGCGGCCGTGACCGCCGAATCCCCCGCCAAAAGCACGAGCTCGGGCGCGAAGCGGTCATACGCGTCGGTGATGCGCGCCACGACTGCCGCTGGGGACGCGGCGAGGCTCGCGCCCAGGCAGATCACCGGCAGCTCGAAGTCCGGAGCAATGTCGAACGCATCCAGGATCGGATCGAGCTGCTGGCAGGATCGACACGTGACGCAGCTCCCCACCACGCATCCCGCATCCCGCAGTGCCGTGACCACGGGCGCGAGCCGGATGGCCTCACGCGCCGTCCCGAAGACGACCAGAACTCGTCGCATGGTTTTTTCCCTGTGAGGTAAGCCTGCACACGGGGAGATCCGGCACTCCCGTGCGGCCCTGTTCTTCTTGCCCGGCCGTGCCCGGCGCGGCCAGACCACCACGCGCGTCTCCGCGCAAGATTCACGCCATGACATAACCGACTGTTCTGGCTCCATTCTCGGGAAGGCCGTAGCCGCGCCTGGGGGACTTCGCCCAAGACCTGGGGGATATCGCGCACCGGTAAACACGGATCCCCCACTCGGTTCATGGGATCCGTCGTCGCGGTGACCGGTGGGATCGATCTTCCGGTTTCCGAAGGGGGAGCGCCCCCCGCTTCCCGAAGACCCGCGGCTTTCCACCGGAATTTGAAAAAAAACATTAGCGGGCACACGGTCTTCAAACGAGCCGCGTACCCTTGTCGCCGCAGTCAAGCTCTTCTCGCGTCCGGCGGCGGACAGGTTCTCGGCGAAAAGACTCGATCCGAAGCCGAGGCGCGCCCCCACGGACGGATTCCGTCTCGCAGATCGCCCCATGAACCGACCCTCGCCATCACAATTTCGCCCCTTCAGTGGCCCCGGCCTCGACGCGGAACCGACGGAGCGGCGGAGCGAGCCGAGCCACGACGCCCTGCCGCCGGGCACCCGGCTCGCCGAGTACGAGATCCTTTCGGTCCTTGGCCAACGGGGATCCGGTATCTTGTATCTGGCCATGGACCACGGCCTGAAGCGTCAGGTCGCCATCAAGGAGTACCTGCCTGCCCCCCTGGCGTCCCGGGACCGGGGAGCGGTGGTGACCCTGCGCTCCGACGGGCACGCCGAGACTTTCACACGGGGCCTCGAGTCCTTCGTCGACGAGGCCCGGCTGCTGGCCCGCTTCGATCACCCGGCCCTGGCGCGCGTGCATCGCTTCTGGGAGGCCAACGGCACCGCCTACATGGTGATGCCCTACTACGAGGGGATCACCGTCGGCGCTGCGCGCCGCGCCATGGCCAGCCCGCCCGACGAAGCCTGGCTGCACGAACTGCTGTCGCCGCTGCTCGGCGCACTGGAGCTCCTGCACACCGTTTCCTGCTACCCCCAGGACATCTCGCCGGAGACCATCCTGCTGCGGCCCGACGGACGACCGGTGCTGCTGGACCTCGGTACGGCGTGCCACGTGGTCGGCAATGCCGGCCAGGCGCCAACGGTCATCCTTGAGCCGGGCTTCGTGGCCATCGAGCAGTACGCCGAGTCGTCGAATCTTCGTCGGGGCCCCTGGACCAACCTCTACTCCCTGGGCGCGCTCGCCTACTATTGCATCGGCGGCAGTGCACCGATGGCCGCCACCATACGCGCCGTGGACGACCAGATGGAGCCGCTGTTCCAGGTGGTGGACCGCCTCGGCCGCAGCTTCCCGGAGCTGGACTACAGCGTGGCCTTCGTCTCGGCGATCGAACGCGCCCTCAGGGTCAGGCCCCAGGAGCGGCCCCAGAGCGTGGCCGAGTTCAGGCGCGCCCTGCTCGGCGGCCGCAGCGCCGCGGAATCGATGGCGGTGCCGCACGCTGACGAGACGGAGACGAGAACAGAGCCGAAACCGCAATCGGCCTGGGAAGCCCGGCGTCCCTTCTTCTTGCCGCCTGACGGGCAGGCGCCGCTGGGGAGCGTCGACGACGCCGACGATGCTGCCCTGCGGGAGGCCCTCGATGCCGCCCTGCGTCCGGATCCGGACGACGTCCGCCGGTCCCCGCAGTTCGAGGATTTCCCGGAGACCGATCGCGGGCGCCGGACCGGAATCGCGGGTGTCGCAGCGGTGGTGCTCGTCGTCCTGGGGGTGGGCGGCTGGATGATGTGGCCGGAGAAGCGGGACGCGGACGTGGCACCGCGCGCCACGGCGCTCTCGGCGGAACCGGAGGCGGAACCGGTGCCCCTCCCCCCACCCGAGCGGCCGGCCGAACCAACCGCCCCGCCGCCGACCGGCACGGCGGCCGAGCCGCAGGCGCCGCCGCCCGAAACCGCTGCGCCGGCGGTGCCGGGCACTCCCCGCCCAGAGTCGGAGGCCGCGCCGGCGGAGGAAGGGAAAGCCGTGGCGGAGCAAGAGGCCACGGTCGCGGACGCATCGGCCGAGGCGTCGCCGCCCCGGCCTCCCGTCGCGGCGGAGGAAACGCCGAGCCCGCCGCCCCCGGAAAGGCTCGTCACCAAGGAACCGGACAATCCCCGGGAGCTGTGCGAGCCGCGCACTCACTTCTCGCTGTACTACTGCATGAAGTCCACATGCGAGCGATCGAAGTATTACGAGCACCCCGAGTGCCAGTACCTGCGCAAGATGGATTCGGTGAGGACGGTCCCGTAAGCCCCTCGTCGTCGCTTCGGGATCACACAGGACGGATGGACGCACAACCGCTGCCGCCTTCGGAGTTCTGGCAGTGGTATCGGGCACGGGAGGCCCGATGAACCGCGAGTGACGGCAAGGGCTGGGGATCGTTCGGCGGGACGGGGAGGAGTGACCGTTCTTGGCCGTCATGAACGGCCATCCATAGCGCACAGTATCAAAGAACGTCTGGCGAACGGATCCCTCCGGATGGCGGTATTCGCCGGTCCCGACACTGCGGTTTTCGGGGTAAGCGACCTCGAGGCGGGCAAACAGGAGGGTGTATTGCGCCCGTGGCCGCCTGTCCTATGCTCCTAAAAGCCGGATGAGAAGGAGCCGCCCATGCCCACACACCCTGGACCCCAGCGTGGCTCGACTGTCCGATTCCGTCCGTCCGGACCAGCGGCAGGCCGACCCCGGGGCACTCGGGAGGGCGCCGGTCCAAGCGGCTGCATCGAGACCGAAGGGCTTCCTTCGCACGCCGGCGATCACTGCGAGCGATAGGACGCCCGGGACGGGACGGACCGGACGCGCCCCGAGCGAATGCCAGCCGATCCGCATGCTCCCCATCCTGCATCCGTTGCCGATGTGGAAACGCGTCCAGCCGGTTCACGGCCTCCACGTGTCGAAAGCCGCTCCTTCTGCTTCCTGCGGTACGAGATCGGCAAGGAATTGCCGCGTGAATAACGAATGCATGGAGATCACAATGGCTGCCCATCCAACGACGCGTGCTTCTCTGCGGTGTGCCGTCCTGATGTCTGCTCTGTTGCTCGACGTCCCGGTTCTTGCGTTTGACGACGACGGGCATCCCGGCCGACGCGAGGGCGACAACCGCGGCTCCCCCGTTCAGCGTGGCCAGGACATCTGGTTCAACGCCACCTTCGGCGGCGAGAAGTTCTTCGCTTTGCTTGCCAACAGCCCGGACCCTCGATCGCGTATCGACCTGGGGTTGAGAAACGTCGTCGAGACGCCCCGCAGCGAACGCTTCGACACCTGGGGCACGCTGAACGACCCCGACTGCGAGGCGGACCCGAATGGCGGCATGGACAGATGCAAGGACCCGAACGCGACCGGAGTCATCGGCATCCGTCGCTTCCCGGGGCCTGACGGCTCGATCCTATACGGCGTGACATGCGCAGGTTGCCATGCCGGGTTTCATCCGCTCGCTCCACCCGAGGACGTGAATGAACCGACATGGCGGGACATCCATCCGACCATTGGCAACCAGCATCTCAAGACCGGCAAGATCTTCGCGGCCAATCTGCCCGCCGATGATCCGCGCCGAATCATGTTCGACGCGTGGCCGGACGGTACTGTGGATACGACCTTGTTGTTCAGCGATCACATCATGGCCCCCGGTGCGATCACGGCGTTCTGGGACCAGCGCCACCGCCCGACCTTCGAGGTCGAAACCACGTTCCCAGGCACGCCGGCGGAGCCCCGGAACCCGCATCGACGCCCAGGGTTCGGAGTTGTCACCGACAGGCATATTCGCAATGGACAGGGCGGAGAGGACGATGTCGGCGGCAGGCTTGGGGCGATCCGGGTGTATACGAACATCGGCATGTGCTACGTCGAATGCGTGGCGCCGCGAGAAGACAGGCCCGACCCGACAGCGCCCATCGACGTGGAACAGTGCCGTCGCGATTGCGCCGATTTCCCCACGGACAGGGAGCTCGATGACCTCGTCGCATTCATGCGCTCGATCGATGCGCCGCTTTTTCCAGAGCGTCCTCGCGATTCTGCGACCTTCCGGGAGGGTCGCCGAGTGTTCGAGGAAAGCTGTTCGTCTTGCCATGTCACGAAGGGACCGGGTGCCCGCGTACTTTCCAACGACCTGATCAATCCCCTGGCGCTGGATCCCTTTAACGCCACCAATGCCTGCCGCGCGCTGACCAGCAACTGGGAAGCCGGCCATATCTGGGCACCGTTTTCGTCGAACAACTACAAGGATCGTGCCGCGGAAGGTCTGAAGGGTTATCGCACCATGCCCCTCACCGGCATATGGGCCACGGCCCCGTTTCTGCACAATCAGTCGATAGGGCCATATGCCGCTCCCGATGCCGAACCTGCAGAGCGTGCGAAAGCCTATGAAGCGGCAATGCGAGAGCTGCTCAGTGATGCGCGCACGCCCAAGATCGACACGCTACCGGTCGATGTGGGTCCCTTTCCTGCCGGCACACCGCTCGCCCACGTCTTCAGCCGCGATCCGGCGAGTGACGAGCTGCTTTGTGACGACGTGGTCGAAAATCGCGGCCACTACTTCGGCGCCGATCTCGGCGAGCGCGAGAAAGAGGCATTGATCTATTGGCTCAAGTTCCAATGAATGCCGACAGGGGCGCTGCCGGTCATGCCGCCGTTCACGGCTGGCAGCGTCCGACCGACTTCGAGGGCTGGGACCTGCAGATGCTCGACCCGTGGCTGTCATGACTGTCCGAGGGTCCCATCCCGCCACGCCGGGGCACCCTCCATCCCGGGCAAGCTGAAACGGCCGTGCCCGGACCGGATACTCGCCGCACTTCGCGGATACCCGAGACTCCGGGGTTCGACTACCTGATCGTGACTAAACATCGAGCAGTGAAGCGAACCCCTGTAACGGCGCGGCTCTCACGGCCTTGCTCATGGCTTTTCCACAGGATAGCCCACACTCTCTGTGAGCAACTCCCGGCCCGGCTGCCATCAGCCGATGAAGATCCTGGCGATGGCGACGTCGGCGACGGGCGTGAGGGGCGCGAGGCCCCTGTAGGCGAGCGCGCCCATCCCGCACACCGCGACAAAGTGCTGCATCGAGACGCGGTCGATCCGCCTCGCAGCCGCCGAGGGCGTGTTCACCGATCCAGCCATGTGGTCCCGAGATCGAACGACGGTTGCCGATGGTGGCGGATGCTCCGCATCGCATGCCAGGGGTGGCAAATCGCCTAGGCGATCAGTTCGCCCAGGCGAACCACCGTGACGCCGGGACGCAGCTGCCGCAGCGAGGGCATGACCAGCACGCAGTTCGCGTAGGGCGTCCGAACCGGCTCGCCGTCGCGCCAGGCGATGATGCTGCCCGCCTCCGGAAAGGTCTCGAGCCCGGTGTAGTTGCCCGCGAAGCGGAAGTCGAGGCTCGAGGCGACGACGGGCTCCGTGACCCTTACTACCTTCTGCCCAGGCTCGGGCCGGCGCAGCCAGCCCGGCGGCAGGTCGGCTGCGTCGAGGATGCCGTGCAGGACGAGGAACCCGCCGGTCGTCTCGCGCCCGACGTCCGCCGCGCCCGCCTCCCAGTGCTGTCCGCACTCGATGAGCAGCGCGTTTTTCGGGCTCGCCGGGTCGCCGAAGCCGGCGTAGTCGCGCATGCGGCGGCCCTCCGGATGGCCGGCGTCGCTGATCACCCATTCCGGGTTGCCGAGCGCGCGCGCGAGGGCAATCCCCTTCTCCAGCGGCCCGCACACCGACAGGGGCGCGCTGCGCTCGTGCATGGAATGCAGGTCGAGGAGAAAGTCCACCTGGTCGATCACCGGCCGCATCTCGCGGGCCCGGCGCAGCTCGACCGAGTCGCGGGACAGATCGTCCAGGATGGCCGCGGTCCACACCCGGTTGAGGTCCTGGTCCACGAAGCGCGAGGCGTCGGGATTGGCCGCATCGAAGCGCTCGTAGGCGGCCACGTTGGCGAAGGCCAGGGTGAGGCGCCCGCGGCGGGGACGAATGCCGAGCTCCAGGAGCTCCTTCACCACGATGGCGCCGCACACCTCGTTGCCGTGGGTGAGCGCGTTCACCATCACGTGGGGGCCAGGCTCGCCGCTGTCGAAGGTGTGGACGTAGGGAACCCCGGTGTTGCCTTCGGCGAAGGCGCGGATGTCCGGGAATTCGAGCTCGATCGGATAGTGCTCCCCGGGTGCCGCCCCGGCGGCGTGATTGGCTGTATTCATGGTCTTGCTCCGGTGGGGGTTTGCCGGCAGGCTCAATCGGCCCGGGCTTGCAGGGCGGCGGCGATCGCCTGCCCCATCTCGGTGGTCGAGGCCTTCCCGCCCAGGTCCCCGGTGCGCGGCCCTTCCTTCAGGACCTTCTGGATCGCGGCGAGGATCGCGTCGTGGGCGCGCCGGCCCGCGCCTTCGCCGTTGCCGAGGAAGTCGAGCATCAGCGCACCCGACCAGATCGCGCCGATGGGGTTGGCGATGTTCTTGCCGTAGATGTCCGGGGCGGAGCCGTGCACCGGCTCGAAGAGCGAGGGGAAGCGGCGCTCCGGGTTCAGGTTGGCCGAAGGCGCCAGGCCCAGGGTGCCGGTGCAGGCGGGCCCGAGGTCCGAGATGATGTCGCCGAAGAGGTTGGAGGCGACGACCACGTCGAAGCGCTGCGGCTGCAGCACGAAGCGCGCGCACAGGGCGTCGATGTGCTGCTTGTCCCAGCCCACCTCCGGGAACTGCTGCGCCATCTCGGCCGCGCGCCCGTCCCACCAGGGCATGCTCACCGCCACGCCGTTGCTCTTGGTCGCCACGGTCACGTGCTTGCGCGCGCGCTGGCGGGCCTGCTCGAACGCGAAGCGCAGCACGCGGTCGGTGCCGTGCCGGGTGAAGACGGACTGCTGCATCACCACCTCGCGCTCGGTGCCCTCGAACATGGTGCCGCCCACCGCGGTGTACTCGCCCTCGGTGTTCTCGCGCACGATCAGCATGTCGATGTCGCCGGCGGCACGGCCCGCGAGCGGGCACGGCACGCCGTCGAAGAGGCGCGCCGGGCGCAGGTTGATGTACTGGTCGAACTCGCGCCGGAACTTGAGCAGCGAGCCCCACAGGGAGACGTGGTCGGGCACCGTCTCGGGCCAGCCCACGGCGCCGAAGTAGATCGCATCGACCCCCGCGAGCTGCGCCTTCCAGTCGTCGGGCATCATCTTGCCGGTCTGCAGGTAGTAGTCGCAGCTCGCCCACTCGATGTGCCTGTACTCGAGTCTGATGCCGAACAGCTCGCCCGCGCGGTCGAGCACCCGCAGGCCTTCCGGGATCACTTCCTTGCCAATGCCGTCGCCGGGGATGACGGCAATCTTGAATGACGAACTCATGTTCGGAGCGCCTCGTTGTCGGAGTGAAGGGTGGGGGAACGCGGCGCTCCGTGAGGAGGCGCACGGCCCGGAAATCGGCGCGGCAGGAAAACCGCCGCAGCGCCCCCATCTTAGTCGCGGGAGCGCAGCGCGGACTTTCGTAAAGAGGGCGCCCGATCGAAGGATCGAGCGTTCTTGGCGGGAGGTTCGGGAGCTTGTGCCGCGGGCCGCTGCGGCGGGTCAGTCGTGCGAGACGTACAGCTTCTCGATCGGGTAATAGTCCTTGACGATCGGCGACTTGATCACGATGAAGCTGAAGTACTTGTCGATGCCGATCCGTGCCTCGAGCAGTTCCTCGACGATGCTCTGGTAGTGCACCACGCTGCGGGCGACGAACTTCAGCAGGTAGTCGAAGCCGCCGCTCACCAGATGGCACTCGAGGATCTCGTCCACGTTGCGGATGTAGGACTCGAACTTGGTGAAGTCCTCGCGCCGATGGTCGGCCAGGGTGACCTGGGTGAACACCAGTTGCACCGGACCCAGCCTCTCGAGCTGGACGTGCGCGCCGTAGCCGGTGATGTAGCCCGCCTTCTCGAGGCGTTTCACGCGGGTCAGGCAGGGGCTGGGAGACAGCCCCACGGCGTCCGCCAGATCCACGTTGGCCGTGCGTCCGTTGCGCTGGAGATGGCTGAGGATGCGCAGATCGATGCGGTCCAGCTTGGGGGCGCCGTTCATCATCGGTGGAAGCCTTTGGCCATATAGTTATCTAATGGTTTCATGGTAGCAGACCCCACCCCGCCGAACCACGGCCGGGATGCGGTCCGCCCGTCTCAGCGCAGCGCGCCGCGCACGCCCGGCATCTCGAGCACCATGTCCAGGGTGCGCCGGACGCGCTCGAACATCAGGTCGAAGTCGGCGCCGGTGTAGCACAGGGCCGGAGCGAAGCCGAGCACGTTGTCGCCGAAGGCGCGGAAGATGACGCCGTTGCGGTACGCGGCGTCGAAGATCCGGTCGGCGAGCTTGAGACCCGGATCGAAGCGCTCCTTGGTCTCCTTGTCGGCGACCAGCTCCAGTGCCCCCAGCAGGCCGCGGCTGCGCGCATCGCCCACCAGCGGATGGTCGAGGAGCGCCTGCAGGCCCTGCTCGAAGCGCGGCGCCTGGCGGATGCCGTTCTCCAGCAGGCCGCCCTCCTGGTACAGCCGCAGCACCTCCAGGGCCACCGCCGCGCTGACCGGATGGGCCGAATAGGTGTGGCCGTGGCCGACCGGCAGGTCGTAACCGCTCCCCTCGGCGATGCCTTGGTAGATCGCCTCGCTCATCAGCACCGCGCCCATGGGCGCGTAGCCGGCGGTCAGGCCCTTGGCCACGGTCATCACGTCCGGGGTCACGCCTTCCGCCTCGCACGCGAAGAGCGGACCGGTCCGCCCGAAGCCGGTGATCACCTCGTCCACCGCGAACAGGATGCCGAGCTCGCGGCAGGCCTCCTGCATCGCCTTGAGCCAGCCCTTGGGCGGCACGATGACGCCGCCGGAGCCCTGCACCGGCTCGCAGAAGAAGGCGGCCACGCGGTCGCGGCCGATCTCCAGCACTTTGTCCTTCAGCGCCGCCACCGAGGCGCGGATGATCGCCTCCGGATCGGACCCCACCGGGTTGCGGTAGGGATACGGCGACGGAATCTTGTGCTGGTTGGGCAGGGGCACGTCGAAGTTGCGGTGGAAGACCGGAATGGCGGTCAGCCCCGAGCCCTGGGCCGACGAGCCGTGGTAGCCGCGCTCGATGGTGATGAAGTGCTTCTTCTCCGGTTTGCCCACCGCGTTGTAGTAATGGACGATGAAGCGGATGGCGGAGTCGACGGCATCGGATCCGCCCAGGGTGAAGTACACCTTGCGCAGGGACGGCGGCGCGAGCTCCACCAGCTTCGCCGCGAGCCGGATGGCCGGCTCGGAGCCGAAGTGGAAGTAGCCCGTCGCGTAGGGCAGGCGGCGCATCTGCTCTTCGGCCGCGCGCACGATGCTCTCGTGACCGTAGCCGACGTTCACGCACCACAGGCCGGAGAAGGCGTCGAGGAGCTCCTTGCCGTTGTTGTCCGTGACGTACGCGCCGCGGCCCGATTCGAGCACCGCCACGCCGCGCCGCTCGTGGGTGCGGTAGTTGACGACGGGGTGAATGAGGTGGTCGCGGTCGAGGGCGACGAGGGTTTCTCTTTCCATGATCTCTCTGCCGAGTGTTCGTTGAAGGGCGGGCTGAACGAGGCCAGGAGCGCTCACCGGCGGCCCACCGTTCGGAGGGCGGGGCAGAGACTCTGGCGATGGGCTCATGGTAGCCACGGCCCCGCGGCGGTTGATTCCGAGGAACCTGAGAGCGGCGCTCAGTTATCGCGAAGAAGTCGCCGATTCGGCATATCATGCCGCGCCCCTTCCCCGCCGCGACGGTCGACACAGGCGCCCGGCGGCCACCCGGCGCCGGCGCGCTCAGAGGGAGAAGCGCGCCACCATCGAGCTCAGCTGCGTCGCGAGATCGCGCAGGTCGTGGGCCGCCACGCCGACTTCCTTTTGCGTGGCGGAGGTTTCGGCCACCGCCTGCGCCACCTGCTCGATCCGGGAGGCCACCGCCGTGCTCGCGCTGCGCTGCTCGCCCAGCGCCAGGGAGATCGACTCGACGTTGCGAAGGGTTCGTGCGATCGCGTCCTGGATGCCGGCCATGGTCTCGCCGGCCTCGAGGACGTGACGCTTGCCCTGGGCCACCTGGGCGCAGGCCGCGCCCATCTGCTCGCGGGTGCCGCGGGTGCCCTCCTGTATCGTCGTGACGAGCTTGACGATCTCGCCGGTGGATACCGATGTGCGTTCCGCCAGCTTGCGCACCTCGTCCGCCACCACCGCGAAGCCGCGCCCCTGCTCGCCGGCGCGGGCGGCCTCGATCGCGGCATTGAGCGCGAGCAGGTTGGTCTGCTCCGCGATCTCGCGGATGACCACGCCGATCCTGCCGATGCTGTTCGAATCCTCGGCGAGCCGCGTCATGCGCTGCGCGCTGTCCTCCATCACCCGGTCGATGCGCTCGAACTCCTCGACAGCCTCCCGGATCATCTGCAGCCCGGATCCGCCCGCCTGGTTCGCATGTTCCGCGACGCGGCGCGCCTCGCCGGCGTTGTCGGCGATCTGCGCGATGCTCACGGAGAGCTCCTGCAGGGCCGCCGCCATGGATTCGCTCGCCTCGCGCTGCATGGCGGCGCGTTCGATCACCTGCTCCGACGCGGCGGCCAGTTGCGCGGCGTTGCTGCCGAGGCGCCCCGCCCCGCCCGCGATCTGGCCGACCAGCTCGCGCAGGTTCGCGCGCATCCGGTCGATGGACGCCATGACGCCGAGCGGCGCCCTCCTGGACCCGGCCGCCTGGACCAGACGGCCGTTGGCGATCTCCGTCGCGACGAGATCCAGGTCGCGCGGCTCCGCACCGAGCTGGGTCGTGACCTGCCGGGTCAAGGCCACCGCCAGGGCGGCGCCGATGATCACCGCCAGGGCACCGACCACGATGTTGGCCAGCAGGCTCGCCTCGAAGGTTTCGTAGCCGGACTCGTACTCGCGCTTCGCCTCGGCGAGCTGGATGTCGATCAACTGGGCGAACGCCTCCGAGAACGGATCGACCAGCGGATAGAGCTTGTGCGTGGTGAAGACAGAGAGCGCCTCCGGGTCGCTCCGCTGCAGGATCTTCTTGAGCGTCTCGAGTTGCGCGTCGGCCGCCTCCATCATCGGGCCGAGCTGCGCCACCACCTTCTGCTCCGTGGGCGAAAGCGGCCTGGCCGTGTACGCGCGCCAGCGCTCGGCGATCGTCGTCTCCGCCTCCTCCACCAGGCGCAGGGCCTCCTTGTGGGGAATCTGCCACTCGCGCGCCTTGTGCGACGCGTCGACGATGTTCACCGCGTACATGTCCGCGATGATCTTGAGGTCGCGCAGGGGCACCACGCGATCCAGGTACACCCGCTCGAGGCCCTGGACGGTCGAGCTCATGCCGAGATGGCCGATGCCGGCGGACAGGACGACGAAGCCGATCAGCAGCCCGGCCAACGCCAGAAGGCGGTGACGTATTTTCCAGTTCTTCATACAGAGAGGAGCCGTGTTGGAATTCGGGTCTTTCGTAGCCCGGATGGAGCGCAGCGGAATCCGGGACGCGGGCCGGACGGCCCGCTCTCAATAGCCTCGACGGCGGTCCACCAGCCCGATCAGCGGCAGCCCCGCCCGGTGCCGCCGGAGGTTCTCCAACACCGTCTCGGCGGACGTCTCGGGCTGGGTCATGCTCGCGACGTGGGGCGTGACCACGATGCGCGGGTGGCGCCAGAAGGGGTGGCCCGGCGGCAGGGGCTCGGTATCGAAGACGTCGAGGATCGCCGCGGACAGGCGTCCGCTGTCCAGGGCGTCCAGCAGGTCCCGCTCCACCAGGTGGCCGCCCCGCCCCACGTTCACCAGCGCAGCCCCCGGCGGCAGCCTTTCGAAGAGCGCCCGGGAAAGAATGCCCCGCGTCGCCGCCGTGAGCGGCAGCAGACAGACGAGGATGTCGGTGCGTGCGAGGAAGGCGTCCAGCCCCTCCTCTCCGGCGTAGCTCTCGATGCCCGGCAGCTCGCGTGCGGTGCGGCTCCAGCCCGCGCACTGGAAGCCGAAGGCCCGCAGTGTTGCGAGCACCGCCTGGCCGAGCACGCCCATGCCCAGCACGCCGACCCGGCGCGAGTCGGCGGTGCGCACCCGGAGCGGATTCCACACCCCCTCCCGCTGCTGGGCGGCGTAGGTCGGCCAGTCACGGTGGGCCGCCAGCACGGCGAGCGTGGCGTACTCGACCATGCCCGCCACGAGCCCCGATTCGATCATGCGCACGACCGGCACCTCCGGGGGGATGCGCGAGAAGTCGAACTGGTCGACGCCGGCCCCCACCGAGAACACGAGTTCCAGGTTCGGGAAGGTTTCCAGCAGGTTTTCCGGCGGTTCCCAGGCGGCGAGATAGCGCACCGCGGACGGGTCGCCGATGTCCGGCCAGATGCGGAAACCGACATCGGGCGCGCGCTCGGCGAACAGCCTCGCCCAGACGGCCCCGCGCTCCGGGTCGGACTTGTACAGAAAGCTCATCGGGTCGCTCCGCGATTCTTCAGCACAGCGCCTGGTTGATGATGGCGAACTGCCGCACGCCCTCGTCCACATGGGGCCGCTCGCCCCGCACCATGATGATCCCGGAGTCGACCCGGTCGAGCCCCATCTCGGCCACCCAGGGGCTGAGGCCACTGGATTCATGCACGTCGATGCGCACGAAGGAACCGGCTCGGACGCCGATCCAGTGGGCGATGAGGGCCTTGGCCCGCTCGGCGTCGGGGGCGACCACCGGTCCGATCGCGTAGCCGCGGCCGAAGCGGCGGCAGAAGGCAAAGCCGACCGGCTCGCCACCGCTGTCGAGCACCACGCAGTCCCCCACCTTGCGCAACGCCTCGAGCACGGTAGCCCGCGGCATGCCGATCGCCCGGCTCGCGAGGCGGGCGAGCTTGGGCCCATCGCTCGCGCCGATGGGGCGGATGCGCTCGCCGGAGGGAGGCACGGCGGTCCCGAGCTGGAACACGGTCCCCTGATGCTGGTGAATTCGCCCGGTCGCGACGAAGCCGAGGCTCTCGTAAAGCGGCTGGCCGGCGAGCGTGGCGATGAGCATCGTGCTGCGCTCGCCCAGCTCCCGGAGCACCCGGTTCATCAGCTCGCGCCCGATGCCCTTGCCCTGCGCGTCCGGCGAGACGATCACCATGCCGAGGGAGCCGTGGTCGCCGCCGTAGGCCCAGCACGAGGCGGTACCGACGATCGTACCGTCGCATTCGGCCACGAATCCCGTGCCGAGACGATGGACGAACTGCCAGTCCTCGAGCCGATGGGGCCAGCGCACGGCCTGTGAAAGCGCGTGGGCGGCAGGCAGATCGCCCTCCCCCATGCGCCGGTATTCAATCTGGAGTTCAGTGCTCGGAGTCGTCATGAAAGCCTCCTTCAGTTGTCGGCTTAATGTCGCAGGCCGCGGGCGCGTTGCATAGGACGTTCTTGCCGTTTGCACCAATTCGGCAGGATCGTCCGCGGGACGCGGAACAAAAGAACTTCGTGCCGCAGCCCCGCACGGACTCGACATATGCTGCTCGGCAGCAGCTCCTATCATCGATGCGGGAACGAGAGCCGGCTCTCCGCAGCGGGCGATCGACGACATGCTCACCTGAAGGAATTGCAATGGACCGATTTGATCCCGCCAAGATTGCCGTACCGAGCGCACACTTCATCGGGGGGCGCGCCGTGGGCGGCGCCCGCGAGACCCTCGACGTCCGCCGCCCGTCCGACGGCGCCGTCTACGCCGCGCTGCCCCTGGCCGACGCCGCCCTGGTGGACCACGCGGTGGAGGACGCCTGGCGCGCCTTCAAGGAGAGCGACTGGGCGACCCGCGCCCCCCGCGACCGGGCCCGCGTCCTGCGCCGCTGGGCCGACCTGATCGAGGCCGACGTGGCCACCCTCGCCCCCCTCGAGGCGGTGGGCTCCACCCGCCCGATCCGGAATGCCACGAACTGGGACGTGCCGTTCTGCGCCGAGGGCATCCGCTTCTTCGCCGAGTTCGCCGACAAGTGCGGCGGCGAGGTGGTGCCGACCCAGCGCGACCAGCTCGGCATGACCGTGACCGAGCCCTACGGCGTGATCGGCGCCATCGCCCCGTGGAATTTCCCGCTGGTGATGGCCTCCTGGAAGGTCGCGCCCGCCTTGGCCGCCGGCAACGCCGTAGTGCTGAAGCCCTCGGAGATGACCCCCTTCTCCATCGTGCGGCTGGCCGAGCTCGCCATCGCCGCCGGCATTCCCCCGGGCATCTTCAACATCGTGCAGGGCGACGGCCGGGTCGGCGACGCGCTGTGCCGCCATCTGCGCATCGCCAAGGTCACCTTCACCGGATCGACCCGCACCGGCGCCGCCATCATGGCCGCCTGCGCGGAGAGCGGCACGAAGGCGGTGACCCTCGAGCTCGGCGGCAAGAGCCCCCAGGTGGTCTTCGCCGACGTGGCCGATGCCGACAAGGTGGCGCGCCGGGTGGCGCAGGCCATCACCACCAACGCCGGCCAGGTGTGCGTGGCCGGCTCCCGCCTGATCGTGCAGCGGGCCATCGCCGACGAGCTCGTCGAGCGCATCGCCGGGGCCTTCGCCGAACTGGTGGCCAGACCGACCTGGGAGCCCTCCGCCACCCTGTCGCCCATCATCTCGGCCCGGGAGATGAAGCGCATCGACGGCATCGTGCGCACCACCGTGGAACAGGGCGGCAGCATCCTCACCGGGGGGCGCAGCATCGCCGACGACAGCGGCGGCGCCTTCTACCAGCCGACCATCCTCACCGGCGTGGACATGGGCATGGACGCGGTGCGTGACGAGATCTTCGGCCCGGTGCTCACCGTGCAGACCTTCGACGACGAAGCCGAGGCGATGCAACTCGCCGCCCACCCCTCCTACGGCCTGGCCGCCGGCGTGCACACCGCCGACATCAACCGCGCGCTGCGCCTCGCGCGGGGACTGGAAGCGGGCACCGTGTGGGTCAACCGCTACGGCCGCAGTTGGGACTTCGCCCTGCCCACCGGCGGCTACAAGCGCTCGGGCATCGGCAAGGACCTGGGGCGCGCCGCCTACGAGGCGAACCTGCGCACCAAGACGGTGCTGATCGACTTCGCGGACGAGGCGGCCTGAGCGCCCTCGGGAGCGCAGCACGATGTGCTGCGCTCCGCTCGCACGACCAGGAATCGTGCGCACCTGATGCCCTCCGCACGGAGGGCTCTTCGACGGCCGGGTCGGAGGCCGGGAGCACATCCCCATGAGCATTCTCTATCGATCCGATGCACCGCGTGCGGCCGCCTGGGCGAGCTACTTCGCCGAGCACGCTCCCGACCTCGACTTCCGTGTCTGGCCCGATGCCGGCAAGCTCGACGAGGTCGAATACCTGATCGCCTGGCAGGCGCCGGCGGAGTTCCTTGCCTCCCTGCCCCGGCTGAAGGTGTTGTTCTCCTCGGGCGCGGGAGTCGACCACGTCGATTTCTCCGCGGTGCCGGCGCACATTCCCATCGTCAGGATGGTCGAGCCGGGCATCATCAACGGCATGGTGGAATACGTGAGCCTCGCCGTCCTGGCCCTGCACCGGGACTTCTTCGCCTATGTGGCGGCGAAGGCGGCGCGCGTCTGGAAGCCCCTCGAAGTGGCGCCCGCCTCGGCCCGAAGCATCGGCGTCATGGGAATGGGTTCCCTCGGCCGCGCCGTCCTGGAGCGGCTGGCGAGCTACGGCTTCCGGCTGCGCGGCTGGAATCGCTCCCTGCGCCGGATGGACGGCGTGGAGAGTTTCGCCGGCCCCGATCAGCTGCAGCTCTTCCTCGAGGGATGCGACGTCCTGATCTGCCTGCTGCCGCTCACGCCGGCCACCCGGGGCATCCTGAACCGCAAACTCTTCTCGGCGCTGCCTGCCGGGGCGGCGCTGATCAACGTCGGACGCGGCCCGCACCTGGTGGATGCGGATCTCCTCGAGGCACTGGATTCGGGCCGGCTCTCCCGCGCGATCCTCGACGTGACCGATCCCGAGCCCCTGCCGGCCGAGCATCCCTTGTGGACGCATCCGCGGGTGCTCGTGACGCCCCATGTGGCGAGCATGACCCAGCCCGAGACGGCCGCGCCGATTCTGCTGGAGAACCTTCGCCGCCACCAGCGCGGAGAGCCCCTCCTGAACGTGATCGATCGGTCCCGCGGCTATTGAGCCGGGCAGGCGCTGCCCGAGCGCGGCAAATCATGCTGCGCACCCCTCCCAATACCGACGATTGTGTGACTCGGGAGGACGAATACGGAACGATCGCACGGCCGTCGAGTGGTGTAATTCTTCCACGGAAGCGATAAGCACCCAGGGTCCGGCCGATTCGGTCCTTCCAGCAACGTGCAAGTGATGAACGTCAATCGCGACCCGACGCAGAAAACCGTCCAATACAGGAGTAGACAAATGAGCAGCCTGCGGCCCAAGTACATCACCTTCGATTGCTACGGCACCCTGATCAATTTCCAGATGGCCGAACTGGCGCGCGAGCTCTTCGCCGACCGCATCGCGCCCGAAAACATGGCGCAATTCACTACGGACTTCGCGCGCTACCGCCTGGACGAAGTGATGGGCGACTGGAGGCCGTACGACCAGCTGCTGTGCAATTCGGTGGAGCGCACCTGCAAGCGCTGGGGCATCGAGTACCGCGACAACGAGGGCCTGAAGTTCTACAACGCCGTGCCGACCTGGAATCCGCACCCCGACGTGCCCGCGGCCATTGCCCGCCTGGCCACCGAGTACAAGCTGGTGATCCTGTCCAACGCCATGGACGAGCAGATCATGGCCAGCGTCGACAAGCTGGGCGGCCCCTTCCACCGGGTCTTCACCGCGCAGCAGGCCCAGGCCTACAAGCCGCGCCTGCAGGCCTTCGAATACATGCTCGAGCAACTGGGCTGCAACCCGGAGGACATCCTGCACGTGTCCTCGAGCATGCGCTACGACCACCTCTCGGCCGACGACATGGGCATCAAGAACCGGGTCTTCGTCGCCCGCGGCCACGAGCCGAGCTGGCCCGTTTGGGGCGCCCACGAGATGAAGGACCTGGGCGGCCTGCCGGCCCTGGTCGGTCTCTGACCTTCGCCCGCGACACGACCCGGACACGAGGTGAGACCATGAAACTGGACTCCTACTGGCTCGAGACGGCGCCCCCCTTCACCGGCGGCGAGCGGGACGCAGTGTCCGGGCGTGTCGACGTCGCCGTGGTCGGCGGCGGTTTTACCGGACTGGCGTCCGCCCTGGCGCTCGCCCGACGCGGCGCCTCGGTGGTGGTCTTCGAGGCCGGCCGGGTGGTCGGCGAAGCCTCTGGGCGCAACGGGGGCCACTGCAACAGCGGGCTGGCCCACGACTACGGCGCGCTCGCCGCCCGCATCGGGGTCGAGCGCGCCCGCGCCTACTACCGCGCCTACGATGCGGCAGTGCAGAGCGTCGAGGACATCGTCGTGCGGGAGCGCATCGACTGCGACTTCGTCCGATGCGGCAAGCTCAAGCTCGCGGCCAAGCCGGAGCACTACGCCAAGCTGGCCCGGGCCTGTGAGCGGCTCGCCCGCGAGGTGGACCCCGCCGTGGAGATGATCCCGCCCGAGCGCATCCGCGACGAGGTCGGCTCGGACGCCTTCTTCGGCGGCCTGCTGCAGAAGACCAGCGCCCAGATGCACATGGGCAAGTTCGGCGTGGGCCTAGCCGAAGCGGCGGCCCGGCATGGGGCGCGTATCGTGGAGCATGCCCCGGTGACCGAGATCGAGCGCCTCGGCGACGGCAGCTACCGCGTGGGTTCGGCCCGCGGCAGCGTGCGCGCCACCCAGGTCCTGCTGGCGAGCGGCAACTCCATGGTCGGTCCCTTCGGCTGGTTCCGCCGTCGAATGGTCTCGGTGGGCAGCTTCATCATCACCACCGAGCCGCTGGACCCCGCGCTGCTCGACCGCCTGGTGCCCCACCGCCGCGGCTACGTCACCTCCAAGAACGTAGGCAACTACTTCCGCACCACGGCGGACAACCGGCTCGTCTTCGGCGGGCGGGCGCGCTTCGCCATGTCGAACCCGCGCTCCGACCAGAAGAGCGGCCGCATCCTGCAGGCCACCCTCGCCGCCACCTTCCCCGAGCTCGCCGATGCGCGCATCGACTATTGCTGGGGCGGCCTGGTGGACATGACGGCCGACCGCCTGCCCCGCGCCGGCCAGCACGGCGGCTTGTTCTATTCGATGGGCTACAGCGGCCACGGCGTGCAGATGTCGGTCCACATGGGCGAGCTCATGGCCGACGTCATGGCCGGCAAGGCGGAGGCCAACCCCTGGCGCGAGCTCGACTGGCCTGCCATCCCCGGGCATTTCGGCAAGCCCTGGTTCCTCCCCTTCGTCGGGGCGTACTACCGGTTTCAGGACCTTATCCACTAATTACCCGATCCAAGGAGAAAACAAGAGAGAAGACCACTGGCACGAAACTCGTTCAAGACCTGTGGCACGACCATCGGCAGGGCCAATAAGAAAAGCGGCGTCATGCGCCCCAGCCCGGCGTGCCCGCGAGACAGAGATGTACCCTCGGAGGAGATCAATCATGCAAGACAAGAACGGGAAGTTCGGCATCCATCAGGACCTGGTGGAGCGCATCACCGAAGACCTGGGCCGCGGCATCTCGCGCCGCGATGTGCTGCGCGCGATGCTGGCGAGCGGCATCCTCGCCACCACAGCGGGCGGCCTCCTGACCACCGCCTCCTCGGCCTATGCACAGACGCCGCGCCGCGGCGGCCGCATCAAGGTGGCGGTCCATTCCGGCTCGAACGCGGACACCCTGGATCCGGCCAAGGGCGCCACGTCGATCGACTACACCCGCGCCTACACCTTCTACAACGGCCTCACCACCCTCGACACGAAGCTCGCCCCGCAGATGTCGCTGGCCGAATCCTTCGCCAGCGAAGACGCCCAGCTGTGGATCGTGAAGCTGCGCAAGGACGTCCGCTTCCACGACGGCAAGCCCTTCACCTCGGCCGACGTGGTCTATTCGCTGCTTCGCCACAAGAATCCGGACACCGCCTCCAAGGTGCGCGCGGTCGCCGAGCAGTTCGCGGAGGTCAAGGCGAACGGGCCGCACGAAGTGCAGATCAGGCTCGTCGCCCCGAACGCCGACCTGCCGGCCATCCTCGGCACCTACCATTTCTGCATCGTCCGCGACGGCACCACCGATTTCAGCACCGCCAACGGCACCGGCCCCTTCAAGTGCAAGGAGTTCCGTCCCGGCGTGCGAACCATCGCCGTGCGCAACGAGGAGTACTGGAAGCCGGGCCTGCCCTATCTGGACGAGATCGAATCCTTCTCGATCCCGGACGAAGGCGCCCGCATCAACGCCCTGCTCTCCGGCGACGTCGATCTCATCAACCCGGTCAATCCGCGTTCGGCCGCCCGCATCGGCGAAGCCCCCGGCGTCAGCCTGCTGGCATCCAAGACGGGCAACTATACCGACCTCATCATGCGCGATGACCTGGGCCCGGTGAAGAACCCCGACTTCGTGCTCGCCATGAAGTACCTCCTCGACCGGCAGCAGATCAACAAGGTGGCCTTCCGGGGCTACGGCACCATCGGCAACGACCAGCCCATCGCCCCCAACCATCGCTACTACTTCGAGGGCCTGCCCCAGCGGCCCTTCGATCTGGACAAGGCGAAGTTCCACCTGCAGAAGTCGGGCATGGCCGGCAAGACCGTCCCGATCGTCGCATCGATCGCCGCCACGGGCTCCATCGACGTCGCGCAGCTGATGCAGCTCTCGGCCCAGCAGATCGGGCTCAAGCTCGACATCAAGCAGATGCCCGCCGACGGCTACTGGTCCAATCACTGGGCCAAGCACCCCCTCAGCTTCGGCAACATCAACCCGCGCCCCACCGCCGACCTGCTGTTCACCCTGTTCTTCAAGTCGGATGCCAACTGGAACGAATCCGGCTGGAAGAACGAGCAGTTCGACCAGCTGCTGCTCGCCGCCCGCGCCGAAACGGACGAGGCCAAGCGCAAGAAGCTCTATGCGGACATGCAGGTTCTCGTCCACGAGAAGGGCGGCATCGGCATCCCGCAGTTCAACGTCAGCCTCGACGGCTACAGCAACCGTCTGAAGGGTTACGGCGAGCACCCGCTGGGCGGCCTCATGGGCTACATGTACGCCGAGCAGGTCTGGCTCGAGGCCTGAGCGAGGTCGTACTCGCCGGCTTCGAAGACGAAGGCCTCGTTTGTGCCGCGGGCCTGCCCGGCCCGTGGCACAGGCGTGGCGAAACCTGGCGCGGAGCGCCTCGGATTGCCGCAGCAATGCGGATTCGAGACGCCTCCCCGCCTGTCGCGCCCACACGCCGCGTCCGCGGAGCCTTGAAGAAATTGGGGGAACCATGAACAGCACCATTGCACGACTCGTCGTGAACCGGCTCGGATCAGGGGCGCTGACGCTTCTGATCGTGTCACTGGTGGTCTTCACGATCACCGCTCTTTTGCCGGGCGACGCGGCCCAGGCCCTCCTCGGCCAGGAGGCCACTCCGGAGACCGTGGCGGCCCTGCGCGCCCAATTCGGCCTCGACCAGCCGGCCCACATCCGCTACATCCAGTGGCTGGGCGGGCTGGTGACCGGCGACCCGGGAACCTCCCTCGCGAACGGCATGGCAGTCGCCGAGCTCATCGGCGCCCGCCTGCCCAACACCCTGAAGCTCGCGGCGATCACCGCGCTGGTCGCGGTACCCCTGGCGCTGACGATCGGCATCCTGTCGGCGATGTTCCGCGGCTCGCTCTTCGATCGCACGATGAACACGGCGGCGGTCTCCGCCGTGTCGGTGCCGGAGTTCCTCATCGCCTCCCTTGCGGTGCTGCTCTTCGCGGTCCATCTGCAATGGCTGCCGGCGCTGTCGCACGTCTCCGAGATCCACTCCTTCACCGATTTCCTGCGCGCCTACACCATGCCGGTCCTGACCTTGTGCTGCGTGCTGGTGGCCCAGATGGCCCGTATGACGCGCGCCGCGGTGATCGACCAGCTCGCCTCGCCTTACGTGGAGATGGCCATGCTCAAGGGCGCGCGGCCGGTTCGCGTGGTGCTGACCCACGCGCTTCCGAACGCGGTCGGCCCGATCGCCAACGCGGTCGCACTGAGCCTCTCCTACCTGCTGGGCGGGGTGATCATCGTCGAATCGATCTTCCACTATCCGGGCATCGCGACCCTGATGCTCGACGCCGTGGCGACCCGCGACATGCCTCTGGTGCAGGCCTGCGCGATGCTGTTCTGCCTGGGCTACATGATGCTGGTCCTCGTGGCCGACGTGAGTGCAATCGTTTCGAACCCGAGGCTCCGCAAATGAATCCTTCCATCACTCCCGCGGCGCCCGAGGGCGGCCGCCCCATCGCCCCTTCGATCAACGCGCAGCCGCCACAGCGACGACGTCGGCCCCGCATGCTCTCCATCACCGGCCTGATCGGTCTCGCCATGGTCGGGTTCTGGCTGGTGATGGCGGTGGCGGGACCGTCGGTGGCCCCCCATCCGGCCAACGCGCTTCTCAGCGACGACTCCTTCGCCCCCATGAGCGCCGCTTACCCGCTGGGAACGGACTACCTCGGGCGCGACATGCTCAGCCGGATCCTCCACGGCGCCCCCTACACCATCGGCGTGGCATTCGCCGGCACCGTGTGTGCATGCCTGCTCGGCACCGTGCTGGGCCTCACCGGCGCCGCGGCCGGCACCGGCGGCCGGACGGGACGCTGGGTGGACGAGCTGCTGAGCCGCGCCATGGACGCCCTGATCGCGATCCCGAACAAGCTGTTCGCCCTGATCATGGTCGCCTCCTTCGGGTCCTCGGTGCCGCTGCTGATCCTCACCGCCGCCCTGGCCTACATGCCGGGCTCCTACCGGATCGTGCGCTCGCTCGCCGTCAACGTGATGACCATGGACTTCATCCAGGCGGCCCGCGCCCGCGGTGAAGGCATGGCCTACATCATCTTCATCGAGGTCCTGCCCAACATGTTCCGCCCGGCGCTCACCGACTTCGGGATGCGTTTCGTGTACGTGGTGCTGCTGCTCGCCGCCATGAGCTTCCTCGGGCTGGGCGTGCAGCCGCCCGACGCGGACTGGGGCTCGCTGGTGCGCGAGAACATCCTGGCCCTGGGCGAAGGCGCCCCGGCAGTGCTGGCCCCCGCGGTCGCGATCGCGACCCTCACCATCGGCGTGACCCTGCTCATCGACAGCCTCGGCGGGCGCGGCAAGCGCGAGAAGGACGGTGTCTGACATGAATGAGATCGTGAAAGTCAGCGGCCTGCGGGTCGCCGCCCGCAACGCCCAGGGGGAAGACGTACCCATCGTGCACGGCGCGGATTTCGCGCTGGAGAAGGGCGAGGTGCTCGCGCTCATCGGCGAGTCCGGCTCGGGCAAGACCACCATCGCCCTGTCGCTGCTGGGCTATGCCCGAAAGGGCTGCCGGATCGTGGGCGGGTCGGTGCGCATCGGCGACGTCGAGGTGCTCGATCTCGGCCCGGACGAGCTCTCCGAGCTGCGCGGCCGCACCGTGGCCTATATCGCCCAGAGCGCGGCGGCGGCCTTCAACCCGTCCAAGACCATCATGGACCAGGTGATCGAGAGCGCGATGATCCACCGGACGACCTCGCGCCGCCAGGCCGAGGCCAAGGCGGTGGCGCTCTTCCGCGAGCTGGCCCTGCCCGATCCCGAAGGCATCGGCTCGCGCTATCCGCACCAGGTCTCCGGCGGCCAGCTGCAGCGTCTGATGGCGGCGATGGCGCTCATCACCGATCCGGCCCTGGTCGTGCTCGACGAGCCGACCACGGCGCTGGACGTCACCACCCAGATCGAGGTGCTTCGGGCATTCAAGAAGGTCGTACGCGAGCGCGGCACCACGGCGGTCTACGTGTCCCACGACCTCGCGGTGGTCGCGCAGATGGCCGACCGCATCGTGGTGCTGCAGAACGGTCAGATCCAGGAGGTGGGGCGAACCGAGCAGATCCTCTCCGCCCCGACCCATCCCTATACCCGCAGCCTGCTCGCCGCCATGGACCCCGCCGCGCGCAGCGCTTCGGCCGGGCGCGCGCCGCAGGGGCGCGACGACGTCATCCTCGCGGTCCGCGACCTCGAGGTGCGCTTCGGCAACGGAAAGGCCGGCGGCGGGAAGGTGGTCCTGCAGGATATCAACCTCGAGATCCGGCGGGGCGCGACGGTCGGCGTGATCGGCGAATCTGGCTCCGGCAAGACCACGCTGGCTCGTGCCATCGCGGGCCTGGTCGCGCCGTCCGCGGGGCAGGTCCTGCTCGACGGCGAGGCGCTCTCGCCTTCGCTGGAAGGGCGCACCCGCGACCAGTTCCGCCGCGTGCAGTACGTGTTCCAGAACGCGGATACGGCGCTCAATCCGCAGCACACGATCGAGGCCATCCTGTCGCGTCCGCTCAAGTTCTACCACGGGATGACGGGGGAACGGCGGCGCAAGCGCGTGGCCGAGCTCCTCGACCTGGTGCGCCTGCCCGAGAGCGTCGCCCAGCGCCGCCCCGGCGAGCTCTCCGGCGGGCAGAAGCAGCGCATCAACCTCGCCCGCGCGCTGGCCGCCGAGCCCGAGCTGATCCTGTGCGACGAGGTCACCTCGGCCCTGGACACCGTGGTCGGCGCGGCGATCCTGGAGCTGATGGCGGAGCTGCGCCGCGAGCTCAACGTCTCCTACATGTTCATCAGCCACGACCTCGGCACGGTGCGCTCCATCTGCGACGAGATCGTCGTGCTGTACGCGGGCCGCAAGGTGGAGGTGCGTCAGCGGGAGGCGCAGCACGAGCCGCCCTTCCACCCCTACTCCCACCTGCTGGACACCTCCATTCCCATGCTGCGTCCCGGCTGGCTGGAAGAGGTGACCGGCCGCACGGCCGCGACGCTGCCCGCGCTTGGCGCCGCGCCCTCGTCCCGGACGGGCCTGTGCCCCTTCATCGACCGCTGCACCCAGCGGGTGGACGGTCTGTGCAACACCACCCCCCCTCCCCTGCGCCAGCTCGCCGGCGGCGGCAGCATCCTCTGCCACCGTTCCGAGGAAGAGCTCGTCCGCGCCCAGGGAGCCCTGAAACTCGTGTCAGGAGAGGCCGCATGACCGGACGATTCGTGAGACTGGCCGAGACCGGCCGGGCCAGGGTGCGCTTCGAGCTCGACGGCGCCCCCGCCGAAGCGCTCGCCGGCGACACCTTGCTCGTCGCCGTTCTCAACAACGGCAGGGGCGTGCGCACCTCCGAGTTCGGTGACGACCGGCGCGCCGGCTTCTGCCTGATGGGCGCCTGCCAGGACTGCTGGGTATGGACGGCGGCCGGCGAACGGCTGCGCTCGTGCACCACCATGGTCGAGGAAGGCATGCAGATCGTAACCACCCAACCGGAGGGATCATGGGCCAAGGTCGCGTGATTATCGTCGGCGCGGGTCCGGCGGGCGTGCGCTGCGCCCAGGTGCTGGTCGCAGCGGGGATCAAGCCGATCCTGGTGGACGAAGGCCGCCGCGACGGCGGCCAGATCTACCGCCGCCAGCCCGAGGGCTTCACCCGCTCCTACCCCACCCTGTACGGGACGGAAGCCGAGCGCGCCCGCTCACTGCACCAGACCTTCGAGTCGCTCCGCGGCGCGATCGACTACCGGCCCGAGACGCTCGCCTGGAACATCGCCGAGCGGCAGCTGTACACGGTCTCGGCAGGGGTGTCGAAGGCGCTGCCCTTCGATGCGCTGGTGGTGTGCTCGGGCGCGACCGACCGCCTCATGCCCGTGAAGGGTTGGCACCACGCCGGCACCTACAGCCTCGGCGCGGCGCAGATCGCGCTGAAGTCCCAGGCCTGCGCCATCGGGCGCCGGGTGGTGTTCGCCGGCACGGGCCCCCTGCTCTACCTGGTGGCGGCCCAGTACGTCAAGGCGGGCGCGCAGGTAGCGGCGGTGCTCGACACCTCCAGCCTGTGGAAGCGCGTGCGCGCCCTGCCCAAGCTCGCCGCCAGGCCGCGGGTGCTGGTAAACGGGATCTCCCTCATGCGCACACTGCGCAGTGCCGGCGTGCGGGTGGTGACGGGCATCGAGCCGCTGGAAATCCACGGCACCGCCGAGGACGGCGTGTGGGGAATCACCTACCGCAGCCCGGACGGCGCGACCCATCAGGTGGAGTGCGATGCGGTCGCCCTGGGCTACCACGTGCGGCCGGAGACCCAGCTCGCCGACCTCGCCCGCTGCGAGTTCCGCTTCGACGCCGAGACCCGCCAGTGGCTGCCCGCCATCGACCGGGATGGCAGGAGCACGGTGCCCGGCGTGTATCTGGCCGGTGACGGCGCGCGGGTGCTCGGCGCCGACGGGGCGGAGATCGCCGGCAAGCTCGCCGCCTGGGCGCTGCTCGAGGACCTGGGCCACCCCGTGCCCGCAGCCGAGCGCGAGGCGCTGCGCCGTGAGCGCGAGGTGATGGACCGCTTCCGCCAGGGCCTCGTCGAGGCCTTCCCCTGGCCCGCCGAGCAGGCCGCGCGCCTGCCCGACGACGCCGTCGTGTGCCGCTGCGAGGCGATCACCGCCGGCGAGCTGCGCCGGGTGGTGAACCAGATGGGGGCCTGCGAGGCCAACCGGGCCAAGGCTTTCAGCCGCGTCGGCATGGGGCGCTGCCAGGGCCGCTACTGCGGCCACGCCGGCGCCGAGGTGGTCGCGGCCGCGGCCGGCATTCCGCTGGAGAAGGTGGGCCGCCTGCGCGGCCAGGGGCCGGTCAAGCCGCTCTCGATCGCGGTGCAGGAGGTGAAAGAATGAGTACGCATGCAGCAGATGTCGTCATCGTCGGCGGCGGCTTCATGGGCGCGGCCAGCGCCTTCTTCCTGCGCAAGCGCGGCATGTCGGTCATCCTGCTGGAGCGGGGACTGATCGGGCAGCAAGCCAGCGGCGTCAATTTCGGCAACGTGCGCCGGCAGGGCCGCGCCATCGAGCAACTGCCGCTCGCCAACCGCTCGCGCGAGATCTGGCTGAAGCTCAAGGAGCTGATCGGCGAGGATGTGGAGCTCCTGCTGAGCGGCCATCTGCGCATCGGCTACCGCCCGGAGCACGCCGAACGGCTGGAGAAGTATGCGCAGGACGCCCAGCCCTACGGCCTGGGTCTGCAGATGATGAGCGCGAAAGCGGTACACGAACGCTTTCCGTACCTGGGGCCGGAAGTCACCGCGGGCTGCTACGCCCCCTACGACGGTCACGCCAACCCGCGCCTGGCGGCACCGGCCTTCGGCCGCGCTGCGGTGCGCGAAGGCGCGCAGGTGTTCGAGAACACCGAGATCGTGAACGTCGAGAAGGACGGCGAGGACTTCCGCGTATCCGCCGCCGACGGACGGACCTTCCGCGCCCCCGCGGTGCTGATCACGGCGGGCGCCTGGGGCGACCGCATCAGCGCCAAGTTCGGCGAGCCGGTGCCGATGATCGTCAAGGGGCCGCAGATGTGCGTCACCGAACCGGTGCCTTACGCCATTGCGCCGACCATCGGCCTGGCGACGGATATTCCCGAGGAGATCGTCTACTTCCGCCAGGTCGCGCGCGGCAACATCGTGATCGGCGGCGGCGGCCATGAACCGGTGGACATGGAAAAACGGCGCGCCTACGTGAATCCGCGCCGGACGCTGATGACGCTGGCACAAGCGCCGCGCGTGGTCCCGGCGTTCAAGAACCTGAACATCATCCGGGTCTGGAGCGGCATCGAGGGCTACATGGAAGACAGCCGGCCCGTCATGGGGCCGAGCGCGCGCGTGCCCGGCCTGTACTACGCCTTCGGCTTCTCCGGCCACGGTTTCCAGCTGGGACCGGGCGTGGGCGACGTGATGGCGGAACTCATCCATACCGGCGCCACGAGCACCCCGATCGAGCATTACCACATCGGACGCTTTGCCAAGCAGGCGATGCAGGCGGCCTGAATTTATTCACACCCCCAACGAATCGAGAACAGACCATGTCGAATTTGCAGGACGCAGCGGCGCTACAGTCCACTCCGCGAACCTTCATCGATCTGCGCGAGTTTGCGCGGGACAAGCGCCAGGGCATCCCCCTGACCGCCTCCGCCGGGGAAGACCCGTTCCTGTCCAGCCGCCGCCTGCTGGACTTTCCGCCCGGACCCGTCACTGCGGGCGTCATCGCACTGGAAGCCGGCAGCGGCGCGGTGCAGTGCCAGCCGGTGGATGAGTTCATCATCGTCTGCGACGGAACGCTGACCCTGACCCAGCAGGACCGCACGCTGGTGCTGGGGCCGGAAAACAGCGCGGTGATCCAGCACGGGGCCGAATTCTCCTGGTCGGCTCAGGAGCCGGTATCGGTGATCTTCATGCGCTACTACGACAGCGAGCCGGCCGATCGCGCCATCGTGCCGATCAAGCAGAACCCCGAGTTCGGACCGTCGGGCGGGCCCGCGGCCGAGCTGCTCCTCACGCCGGCGCCGGCATGCCGCAACCACACCGACCATGTTTCGAGCGACGGCGTGTTCCTCTGCGGCACCTGGGACTCGACCCCCTATCACCGCCGTGCGATGACCTACCGCATCTACGAGCTCATGCACCTGCTCGAAGGCAGCGTGACCTTCGTGGACGAAACGGGGCGCAGCGGCACCTTCTCCCGCGGCGACATCTTCATCGTCGAGCAGGGCGCCCAGTGCAGCTGGGAGAGCCGCGAGAACGTGGCCAAGGTGTACGCCATTTATCGCCCTGCCTGAATCGGAAAAATGTGGAGGTGACAATAATGAAGACGCTGCTGCTCAAGAAAGAGGAAGTCAGCCGATTGATATCCATGAAGGAAGTCATCGGCACGGTCGAAGAGGCATACAAGGCGTTCAGCGGCGGCCAGGTGGATCAGCCCCCGTATATCGGGATTCATCTGCCTTCCGGGGGCGAGATCGACTTCAAGCTCGGTTACTACAAGGGCAACGAGATCATCTCCATGAAGGCATCTTCCGGAGCCCTCCCCGACAACCCGAGGCTCTACGGCGTGCCCAGCGGCATGGGGACCGTCCTGCTCTTCGATGCCAGGAGCTGCGCCCTGATCTGCGTGATGGACGGAAGCCTGCTCACCGGGCTCCGGACCGGGGCATGTGGCGCCGTTTCGGCAAAGGCGCTTGCACGGAAGAACGCCAGGAAGATCACGTCCATCGGCACCGGGAACCAGGCCAGGATGCAGATCCGGGCAATGACCGAGGTCATGAAGATCGAGGAGATCCATGCCTGGGATCGCCACCCGGAATCGCTTTCCAAATACAAGGCGGATATCGAAGCCGAGTTCGGCATTCCCGTGATCATGGCAGGCTCCGCGAAGGAGGCTGTCGAGCAGGCCGACATCCTGATCACCACGACCCGCGGGAAAGGCTCGCTGGTGGAAGCGAGCTGGGTGAAGCCCGGTACGCACATCGTGGCGATCGGCACCGATATGAAAGGGAAGCAGGAATTCGAGCCCGAGATCTTCAGGAACGCGAAGATCGTGAATGACTCGATCGAGCAGTGCATCGACAAGGGCGAGACTTTTCATCCGTTGGATCGCGGGATCATCACCCTGGACGATATCCACGGAGAGATCGGCGAGATCCTGCTGGGCAGAAAGCCCGGAAGAGAAAACGATGAGGAGATCACCATCTTCGATTCCACCGGAATGGCCATCCAGGACAACACCACGGCATACAAGATCTATCAGAACGCAATCGAAGGCAATGTCGGGACCTTCTTCGAGTTCATTGCGTGAGCTCGATCCAGGTCCTCCCCACATGGTCACGAATTGCAGGTCTGAAAGAAGGAAATAGGCACCATGCGCAACTACCCCACCATTCAGGACGTCCGCGAAGCCCAGGAACGGCTGCGGCCCCACATCAAGCACACGCCGCTGCTGCGCGGCGAGAAGATGGAGAAGGCCCTCGGCTGCCAGGTATGGCTCAAGCCTGAAACCCTGCAGATCACGGGCGCCTTCAAGATCCGGGGCGCTCTGAACAAGTCGCTTTCGCTCCCGAGGGAAGCGATCGCCAACGGCATCATCGCCACGTCCTCCGGCAATCATGCCCAAGGGCTCGCTTACGCCGCGCGAATGCTGGGCGTCAAGGCGATCCTGGTGCTTCCGGTCACCACGCCGAAGATCAAGATCGCCAATACGGAGGCCCTCGGGGCAGAAGTCGTCCTGTTCGACGGTGATACGGCTGCCAGGTGGAAACGGGTGTATGAGATCGCCGAAGAGATGAAATACGCGGTGGTTCACGCCTTCGAGGACCCTCTCGTCATGGCCGGCCAGGGAACGATCGGCCTGGAAATACTGGAGGATCTGGAAGATGTGGACACGGTGATCGTCCCCATGGGCGGCGGAGGCCTAATTTCGGGAATCGCCACCGCCATCAAGGAAACGAAGCCGTCGGTGCGTGTGGTAGGCGCGGAGCCGGCCCTGACGCCCAAGTACTTCCACAGCCGGAAGAACGGGGAACGCACCTCGCTCCCCTTGAAGAACACCATTGCGGACGGCCTGAGGATCAGTGTCCCGGGTCAGAACCCCTACCCCATTATCGAGAGGTACGTGGACGAGATCGTGCTCGTCGAGGACGAGGACATCGTCGCGGGCATGCGCATGCTTGCCAAGGACGCGAAATTGATCGCGGAACCGGCCGCCTCGATCGGTATTGGAGCCTTGCTGGCGGGCGCCGTGAAGGTCCGACCGGACGAGAAGGTCTGCGTGGTGTTGAGCGGCGGGAACTGGGATTTGTGCGACCTGGCCAAGATATACGAGCGTACCGAGTAAGGAGCGAGGTCGCGTCTGAGGAGACCGTCATGGATACCCATCCGATCGCCTATGGCGTTTCCCAAAGGTGCCCGCCTCGCGGCCGGGCACCCCTGGGTGAAGAGCGCGCGGCGGCCGGCGCCGTCGCGCGGGCCAAGCAGTTCATCGAGGACAATTTCCGCGAGCCGATCAGCCTCGACCGGCTCGCCGCCCTCGTCGGCCTCACCCGCTTCAGCCTGGCCAAGCACTTCCGCCAGCGGGTGGGCGTCTCGCCCTACCGCTATGTCTGCGAGGTGCGGGTGCGCCATGCGCAACGGATGATGGCCCAGGGCTGCCGCCCGACCGATGTGGCGAGCGAGGTCGGCTTCTTCGACCAGAGCCATCTCGCCCGGCACTTCAAGCGCACCTGCGGCATGACTCCCAGCGAGTACATCTCGCGCCACCTGCACATGCGGCCCCGGTTCAGCCGCGACCCGATGGACTGAAGGACGTCTCCAGGGAGAAAACGGCTCCCTTTTTCCTTGGGGCGGACCCCTTCGACCCCCCAAGGTTTTTTATACCCGGAGGCCGCCGTTTCCTGCGGGACGGCAGCCTCCTTTTTTTGCGCCCGTGCTCGGCGGCCCGGCGCCGCCGAGCATGGGCATCACCACAAAAAAAAGGAACCATCATGCCCGCCAGCCCCACCGACCTCGAAATCCCCCCTCAGGACGTCCGCGTCGAGCACGACCTGCTCGGCGACCTCGCCGTGCCCGCCGATGCCTACTATGGCGTGCAGACCGCGCGCGCCCTGGACAACTTCCGCATCACCGACATCCCCCTGTCCCACTTCCCCAACTTCATCCGCGCCCTGGCGATGGTGAAGAAGGCCGCCGCCCGCGCCAATCGCAAGCTCGGCCTCCTGCCCGAGCCCCTGGAGCAGGCCATCGCCGCCGCCTGCGACGAGATCATCGCCGGCCGCTGGCACGGGGAGTTCGTGGTGGACATGATCCAGGGCGGCGCCGGCACCTCCACCAACATGAACGCCAACGAGGTGATCGCCAACCGCGCCCTCGAGCTGCTGGGCCACGCCAAGGGCGACTACGCGAGGCTCCATCCGAACAACCATGTGAACCTCTCCCAGTCCACCAACGACGTGTACCCCACCGCGGTGCGCCTGGGCATCCTGCTGAGCTACGGCGAGCTCACCCAGGCCATGGACGCCCTGTGCACGGCGCTGCTCGCCAAGGGCGCGGAGTTCGCCCATGTCATCAAGATGGGGCGCACCCAGCTGCAGGACGCGGTGCCCATGACCCTGGGCCAGGAGTTCGTGGCCTTCTCGATCACCGTCGCCGAGGACGTGGAGCGGCTCCACGAGCTGGTGCGCCTCTTCCGCGAGATCAACCTGGGGGCCACCGCCATCGGCACCGGCATCAACACCGACCCGGACTACGCGAAGCTCGTGGTGGACGAGCTCTCCGAGGTCAGCGGGCAGAAGCTCGTGCTCGCGGCCGACCTGGTGGAAGCCACCTTCGACACCGGCGCCTTCGTGACCTTTTCGAGCGTGCTGAAACGCATCGCGGTGAAGATCTCCAAGATCTGCAACGACCTGCGCCTGCTCTCCAGCGGCCCACGCACGGGTCTGGGCGAAATCAACCTGCCGCCCATGCAGCCCGGCTCCTCCATCATGCCGGGCAAGGTGAACCCGGTGATCCCCGAGGTGGTGAACCAGGTCGCCTACCAGGTGATCGGCAACGACCTGACCGTGACCTTCGCCGCCGAGGCGGGCCAACTGCAGTTGAACGCCTTCGAGCCGGTCATCACCTTCAACATCCTCCAGTCAATGCGCATCATGACCCGCGCCATGGAGGTGCTCACCGAACGCTGCATTGTCGGCATCACCGCCAACGAGGCCCACTGCCGGGCGCAGGTGACAAACAGCATCGGCATCATCACGGCCCTCAACCCGTACATCGGCTACCACAACGCCACCCGCATCGCCCGCACGGCGCTCGAGACCGGCCGCGGGGTGACCGAGCTGGTGCTGGAAGAAGGCCTGCTCACGGGCGCCGAGCTCGACGACATCCTCGCCCCGGAAAACATGACGCGTCCACGGCGCATCCAGCCGAGGGAAATGCCCGCGGCCTGAGGGCTCGAAGCCGGCGGGAGGCCGCAGCCGCGGCAACCTGCCGGCACGCCGCAGAAAATCTTCCCCATGCTCCAAATCGAAAAGGAAACTGCTCGAGCCTCCAGGCAATAAAGCATCTCCCCGGGACCGATCTCCATAGACTTGAATGCGTCAACCCGCCGTCAACCTGCAGGAGATCAAGCAAATGCCATTCAAACCGAAATTCATCAGCTTCGATTGCTACGGAACGCTCATCAACTTCGAAATGGGGCCGACCGCAAAGAGGCTCTTCGAAGATCGTGTTCCGGCCGATCGGATGCCGGCCTTTCTGGACAGTTTTCGCTTCTATCGCCTGGATGAAGTATTGGGCGAGTGGAAGCCGTTCTTCGACGTCGTGGAAAACTCCATTCAACGGGCGTGCAAGGCCCACGGCGTCGAGTATCGTCCGTCCGATGCGATCGCGCTCTACGACGCCGTCCCGACCTGGCAGCCCCATCCGAACGTCGTCGAGACGCTCGAGGCCATCGCTCCCCATGTCCCGCTGGTGATCCTGTCGAACTCGATGGTCGATCTGATCCCGGCCAGCGTCGCCCACCTCAAGGCCCCCTTCCACGCCGTGTACACCGCCGAGGAAGCACGCGCCTACAAGCCGCGGGCCCAGATGTTCGAATACATGTTCGACCAACTCGGCTGCGGACCGGACCAGATGATGCACGTCTCGTCGAGCTTCCGTTACGACCTCATGACGGCACACGACCTGGGATTCATGGCCAAGGCCTTCATCGATCGCGCTCACGAGCCCGCGTGCGATGGCTACGGCGTCAACCGCTTGACCGACATTCGCCAACTTCCCGGTCTGCTTGGGCTCGAGTTTCCGACCCAGACGGCCACGACGAGACGAGTCGCATGATGGCGGAGGATCGCCCGATTGCGGCTGCGGCCTTGAGCACGGCGGCCCCCAGCCTCGCCCCGGATGAGGTGGGGGCCCTGGTCGGCCGTCTCTACGGCATCCGTGGCAGCGTCAAATCACTGGCGGGCGAGCGCGACCAGAATTGCTGCATCGAGACCGCGGACGGCAGCCGCTACGTGTTCAAGATCAGCAACCCCTCCGAGTCGGTTTCGGTGGTCGATTTCCAGATCGGTGCGCTCGAGCACATCGCCCGGGTGTCGCCCGACCTGCCGGTGCCTCGCGTCGTGCGAACGCTTGGCGGCCGGACGCGCGATACGGTGACATTGCCAGGCGGAGTCCAGACCACGGTGCGGATGCTGACCTATCTCGATGGCATCCAGATCCGGGAGACTCCGCGGACCGCGGGGCAGCGCCGGGCAATGGGGGCATTCCTGGCCAGATTGAACCTCGCGTTGCGCGATTTCTCGCATCCTGCGGCAACCCACGATCTGCTCTGGAATGTCTCCGCAGCGCACCGGCTCACCGCCAAGTTCGATGCGATCGACGAGGGCCCGCGTCGCGCGCTTGTCGAGTCGTTCATGAAGCGCTTCACCGACCATGTGCTGCCGCATCTGGCCTCGGTCAGGGCGCAGGTCATCCACAACGACTACCACCTCTACAACGTGCTGGTCGCACCCGACGACCATGAACGCATCCTGGGGGTCATCGACTTCGGCGACATGCTGCATGCGCCGCTGGTCGGCGAAGTCGGTACGGCGGCGGCCTTTCACATGACCGGCAACGCCGATCCGTTCGAGGGGCCGGCGCAGTTCGTCGGGGCCTATCACGCGATTCTGCCGCTTGTCGAAGCGGAGCAGGAGATCGTCGCCGATCTCATGGCCACACGCCATCTCATCACGGCACTGATTTCGGAATGGCGCGCCAAGCGCTACCCCGAGAACCGCGCCTACATCATGCGCCACAACCCCGCAGCCTGGGAGGCGCTGTCCCAGATGGCCGATCTTTCCCGCAATGAGATGCGCGACCGGCTGCTGGCCGAAGTACGCGAAGTGCAAATCGGATAAGGAAAAGGAAAAGACTATGAAAAGCACCACCGACCTCAACATGGTCAACGCCTACATCCCCGGGCGCGTCGACGTGGGTCCCGTCACCGCGGCGATGATAGCCCGGCGCGACGCCCTGCTCGGCCCGGCCTATCGGCTGATGTACGAGCATCCGCTGCACATCGTGCGCGGCGAAGGGGTTTGGCTGATCGATCCGGAAGGACGCCGTTACCTCGACATCTACAACAACGTCGCCTCCCTCGGGCATTGCCATCCGGCCGTGACCGAGGCGATCTGCAAGCAGGTGCAGATTCTCGCCACCAACACCCGCTATCTGCACGACACGATTCTCGAACTGGCCGAACGCCTGCTCGCGACCGTGCGCGAGACCGAACTCGCTCACCTCATGCTGACCTGCACGGGCAGCGAGGCGAACGACCTCGCCTATCGCATCGCCCAGGTCCGCACCGGCGGCACGGGCGTGATCGTGACCGAGACCGCCTATCACGGCTTCACCGACGCCGTATCGAAGTTCTCGCCCTCCCTCGGCGTGACGGTCGATCTCGGCGCCCACGTTCGCCTGGTCCGGGCACCGAGCCGCTATCATGCCGAAGGCGCCGACCTCTCCGAACGCTTCACGCACGACGTCGAGGCGGCGATCGCCGATCTGAAGCGCCACGGCATCAAGCCGGCGGCGCTGATCGTCGACTCCGTGTTCACCAGCGACGGCATTCTTCCCGACCCGGCGGGCTTCCTGAGGGGCGCAGTGGACGCGATCAAGCGCGCCGGCGGCCTCTTCGTCGCCGACGAGGTCCAGCCCGGCTTCGGCCGCACGGGCGAGCACATGTGGGGCTTCCAGCGTCACGGGGTCATCCCGGACATCGTCACCATGGGCAAGCCCATGGGCAATGGGCAACCGATCGCGGGACTGCTGGCCACCGCCGACGCGCTGGCGGAGTTCGGCAAGAACTCGCGGTACTTCAACACCTTCGCCGGCAATACCGTGTCGTGCGCGGCGGCGCTGGCAGTGCTGGATACGATCGAAAAGGAAGGCCTGGTGCAACATGCGGCCCGGGTCGGGACGATCCTGCGCGAGGGCATCGCCGAGCTTGCGAACCGGCACGAGGCGATCGGCGACGTGCGCGGCGTGGGCATGTTCGTCGGCGTGGAACTCGTCTCCGACCGCGCATCCCGCACGCCCGACCGTGAGCTCACCACCCGGGTGGTCAATCGCATGCGCGACAAGGGTGTACTGCTCAGCGCCTGCGCCATGGGGCACAACGTGCTCAAGATTCGGCCGCCCCTGGTGCTGTCGGCGGAACAGGCCGGCATGGTGATCGAGGTGCTCGACGAAGCGCTCACCACGGCGCAATCGGCAAAGCCGAGGTAAGCGCGCCCGCCACTGATGCTAGTATCGATTCATGCGATCTTCAGCATCCCTCGACCAGTTCGACATCAAGATTCTCGTGCATCTTCAGCGCGAAGGACGCTGTACGAATGTCGAGCTGGCCGCAGCCGTCGGCCTCAGTGAGAGCCCATGCCTGGCCCGCACGAAACGGCTTCAGGAAATCGGCGTTATCCGGGGCTACGGCGCGGATGTCGCGTTGGAGAAGCTCGGCAGCTACGTCATCGTGTTTTCCGAGGTGACCCTCGGCAGCCATCACGTGCACGACTTCCGCAAATTCGAGGCGGGGGTCGGCAAGTACCCCGAGATCGTCGAATGCTACAACGTCAGTGGCGGTTACGATTACCTTCTGAAGATCGTGGCGCCTAGTGTTGCCTATTTTCAGGCGCTCATGGAGCGGCTGTTGGAAGACGATATCGGGATCGTGAAGTTTTCAAGCCGGATCGTATTGCGTCAGCCGCTCGAGCGACACGAATATCCGCTGAACCTTCTCATAACGGGAGAGCCGAGCTGGGAGTGATGCGGTGACGCATTGCGGCCTGGTGGCCTGTGCATTCACCGAGCATTTCCGCCTCGACGCCTGACGTGATGCCGAACGCCGGCCGGCATCGGGCATTTCGACAATGAATCGAAATGCGGTCGAAGCGCTTGCCGGCCCCCCCTCTTGGTCCCCATGCTCGACAATGTGTGACCCCGCGTCGCAGCGCTTGCATGGATGCGGCGCGAGCTCTGCGCACGGCGCATGATTCTGGCGGGCTCGGTGCCCGCACGGCCTTCGACTTCCGGCCGCCCGCCTTCGTCCCCTGTATACAAAGCGACTCGATCACGACGTCGCCAACGATCGCTTCGATCTCGATGCGCTGCGCCATCAGGTCCTCCACCGTGCTCTGGTGGCGATTGGCGCTTCGGGTGACGATCCTGAGCGTCGGGAAGGACGGCGAAGACTCCGGCTTCAACCCAGGTCGCGTGTGCCACAAAGAAAACGGCCGGAGCCTCGGTGAAATCCCCGTGAAGCCCCGGCCGAAAGAGGAGGAAGAAACGAATTGCGCCGCTGGCGCGGTCAGAACTTGTGGTTGATGCCGAGCGCCACGCCGTTGTAGGTGCTCGCCGACACGGTCGTGCGATGGCGCCAGCCGTCCAGGTAGATCTTGGTGCGCTTGGACAGGGGATGCAGGTAGCCCAGCGAGATCCGGCTCACGTCCGTGTCCACGTTGCGCCCGAAGCCGCCGCGCACGCTGCCGGGACCGATCTCGTAGGTCGCAGCCACCACGTAGCTCCTCTGGTCATCGGCCTCCCGGTTGTCGACGCGGGTGAAGGAGCCCATCAGCCGCGCCGCTCCGAGGGTGTACGAGGCGGCGACGAAACCGATGCGGTCGCGGTCGGTGTTCTGCTCGCCGGACAGCATCAGGGCGACAGGGCCGTTGTCATAGTTCAGGGAGAGGCCGCGATGGCGCCCGCGCGCGTTGGCCTCCTTCTCCACCTGCCCGGACACGCCGAGGCTGAAGCCGTTCAGCGTCGGCGAGTTGTAGAACACCGCGTTGGGGCTCCGGGCGAAATTCGCGAAACCCATCGTGGCATCGTTGGTACCGTCGGCGCTGAAGCCCGGAACCTGGAAGGAGTTGAGCGAGGCATTGAAGCCGCTCGCGCCCCAGGGCTCGAACTTCCAGTTCTTCTGCCACATCGGCGTGAGCGCCCGGCCCAGGCGCACCGCGCCCCAGCTCTTGCTGGCGAGGCCCACCGTGGTCTCGCCCTGCCAGAACACTGCGGCGCGCTCCTGGGCCCCGGTATCCGGACTGAAGCGGGCCTGCAGGTGGAAAGTCGCGGAAAGACCGTTACCCAGGTCTTCGGTACCCTGGAACCCGATCCGGTTGTTGGCGCCGCGGTCGAGACTCGCCGAGTCCTGATTGCTGCGCTTGACGATGCCGAGGTCGAGCAGACCGTAGATCTTCACGTTGCCCTCAGCTTGCGCACTGACGGCGGGCACCGCGAGGGCGCAGGCCAGCAGCACGTTTCGGCCGGTTCGGTTGTAGTTTGTGTGTTGCATTAATGTCTCCCGTAACCCGATGGAGGTGGAGTGGATATCGCACCGTGCCGGCCTCCATCGACCCCGACACGGTGCAGGGATCAGCGCTTCAGGTTGCCCTGGCACAGATATTTGGTATGCATGTACTCGTCGAGGCCGTAGCGCGAGCCTTCGCGGCCGTAGCCGGAGTCCTTGATTCCGCCGAAGGGCGCGGCCTCGGACGCGAACGCCCCCTCGTTGATCGCGACGATGCCCGACTCGAGCGCGGCCGCGACGCGCCACACCCGGTCCATGTCGTTCGAGTAGAAATAGGAAGCGAGACCGTAGGGCGTGGCGTTGGCGATCTCGACCACCTCCGCTTCGCTGCCGAAGCGGAACACCGGCACCACGGGACCGAAGGTTTCCTCGTGGGCGAGCGCCATCTCGGTGGTCGCCCCCGTGATGAGGGCGGGCATCACGTAGTTGGGGCCGAACTGATCGAGGGCACGGGTGTTGCCGAGCACGAGCCTGGCGCCCTTGTCGAGGGCGTCCTGGATGTGGCGCAGGATCTTCTCCACGGCGCGCGCATTGATCATCGGCCCGATGAGCGCGTCGGGACGGGTCGCGGGCCCCACGGTGAGCTTGCTCATGCGCTCGGCGAGCTTGGCGACGAAGGCGTCATGGACCGCGTCGTGCACGAAGACCCGGTTGGGGCTCACGCAGGTCTGCCCGCCGTTGCGGAACTTGGCCGCCATCAGCCCCTCGACGGCGGCGTCGAGGTCGGCGTCCTCGAACACGATGAAGGGCGCGTTGCCGCCCAGCTCGAGGGAGAGCTTCTTCAGGGTGGAGGCCGACTCGCGGGCGAGGTGCTTGCCCACCGGGGTCGAGCCGGTGAAGGTGATCTTGCGCACCCGGGCATCGGCCAGCCACTCGCCGACCACGGCCGGCGTGGTCTCCCGCGAGGCGGTGACGATGTTGAGCGTGCCCGCGGGCAGGCCGGCCTCTTCGGCGAGCCGCACCAGCGCGAGCGAGGTGAGCGGGGTGTCCTCGGCGGGCTTGCACACCACGGTGCAGCCGGCGGCCAGGGCGGGCGCGATCTTGCGGGCGATCATCGCCGCGGGGAAGTTCCACGGGGTCACCGCCGCGACCACGCCGACCGGCTCCTTGACCACCGACATGCGGCGCCCACCCACGGGGGCCGGGATGAGGTCGCCGTAGGCGCGGACCGCCTCCTCTGCGAACCACTCCACGTAGCTCGCCGCGTACAGCACTTCGCCTCGCCCTTCCGCGAGCGGCTTGCCCTGCTCCCGGGAGATAAGCCGCCCGAGATCCTCCTGGTTCGCAAGGATCGCGGCATGCCAGCGCTTGAGCAGCTGCGCGCGCTGGCGTGCCGGGGTGTCCCGCCATGCCGGGAAGGCGGCGCTGGCGGCATCTACGGCGGCTTTGGCGTCCGCAGCGCTGCTGTCGGGCACCGCCACGATGCGACTGTCGTCCGCCGGGTCGAGGATGTCGAAGGTTCGGCCGTCGACGCCTTCACACCATTGTCCACCGATGAAGTTGCGGGATTGGAGCAGGTCGTCACGCACCGGCGTGAGGGTCAGGGTCGAAGTCATCGCACATCCTCCGCATTGGGTTTTTGGGGTGGCATTCGTCGCCGCCGGAGGGGGCGCGAAACCGATGGACACAGCTTAGGGATGGACGGACGGACGATCGCCGCGTCGAAGCGGCGCTCAACAGCAGCAAATGGCGAATTCGCGGGCTCGACGAAATTTCCTGCGGAAGAGCGCGAATAGCGGCCCGAAGACCGACTCCGGGGCCGATGTCCCGGCTCATCCGGCCCCCTCCCGGCGCAGGCGCCTATGGCGTGCGGGCGGCAACCCCGAGGGCCGCGACCTCGGGTAAGCGCTCCGGCGTGGGGCTCGGGGACGATGACGAGGCGTCCGCACGACGCGGCAGCGACATGCAGGTCCGTGTCGTGCGCATTTCGTTACAGATGTATTGAAATCGATACAGCCACCCGAAACACCGCGCGGCCCAAAGAAACGAGGGGGAGCCGCGGCAGGCTTCCGCGGGGGAGTCCGTATCGATTTCGATACACGCGACTTCGACACCCCCTCCAAACAATCGCTAAGTCGTTGTTTTTTCGTACATGCATGGCACTGGCACGCCCGTTGCGTTCCGCGGCGCTACGACAATTCCCGAACAGGAGCAGCAGCATGCATGTCCTCATCCTCGGCAGTGGGGTGATCGGCACCACCATGGCCTACTACATGGCGCGAGCCGGGCACCAGGTCACCGTCGTGGACCGCCAGCCCGGCGCCGCCCTCGAGACCAGCTTCGCCAACGCCGGCGAGGTCTCCCCCGGCTATTCGTCGCCGTGGGCGGCACCGGGCGTTCCCCTCAAGGCCATCAAGTGGATGCTGATGGAGCACAGCCCGCTGGTGATCAAGCCGCGACTCGACCCGGCCATGTGGCGTTGGAGCGCCGCGATGCTGCGCAACTGCACGACCCGCCGCTACCGGTTGAACAAGAGCCGTATGGTGCGGCTCGCGGAGTACAGCCGCGACTGCCTCAAGGAGCTCCGGGCGGAGACCGGCATCCGCTACGACGAGCGCAGCCTCGGCCTGCTGCAGCTCTTCCGCACCCAGAAGCAGCTCGACGGCCTCGGCAAGGACATCGAGATCCTCGAGGAGCACGGCGTCCCCTACGAGTTGCTCGACCGCGAGGGTTACATCCGCTACGAACCGGCGCTGGCCCACGTGAAGGAAAAGTTCGTCGGCGGCCTGCGCCTGCCCGGCGACGAGACCGGCGACTGCTTCAAGTTCACTCAGAACGTGGCGAAGATGGCCGAAGGCCTCGGCGTCGACTTCCGCTTCAACGTGAACATCCACGGCCTCGATCACCGGAACGGCCGCATCGCCGGCGTGCGCACCGACGCCGGCACCCTCACCGCCGACAAGTACGTGATGGCCCTGGGCAGCTACTCGCCCAAGCTCCTCGCGCCGCTCGGCATCGACATCCCGGTCTATCCGGTGAAGGGCTACTCGATCACGGTGCCCATCACCGACGCCTCGAAGGCCCCCGAGTCCACCATCATGGACGAGACCCACAAGGTGGCGGTGACGCGGCTTGGCGACCGCATCCGCGTGGGCGGCACCGCGCAGCTCTCGGGCTTCGACCTCAAGCTCGATGCGAAGCGGCGCGCGACCCTCGAATACGTGGTCAAGGATCTCTTCCCCAAGGGCGGCGACGTCGCCCGCTCCGAGTTCTGGACGGGGCTCCGTCCGATGACCCCCGACGGCACCCCCATCGTGGGCGGCACCCGCTACCCCAACCTGTATCTGAGCACCGGCCACGGCACCCTGGGCTGGACCATGGCCGCCGGCACCGGCCGGGTCATGGCCGACCTGGTGAGCGGCCGCAAGCCCGAGATCGAGGTGGACGACCTCGCGGTCGCCCGCTACGGCTGAACCAACCCGACAACAACATCCCCAAGGAGAATTCCATGCAGATCGTTTCCACCGAGCAGGCCCCCAAGGCCATCGGCCCCTACTCCCAGGCCATCGTGATCGACGGCTGGATCCACACCTCGGGACAGATCCCCCTCACCACGACCGGCGAGAAGGTCGCCGGCGACATCGCGGCCCAGACCGAGCAGGTCTTCGACAACCTCGAGGCCGTGCTCGCCGCGGGCGGCAGCGCGCTCGGCAAGGTGGTCTCGGTGAACGTCTACATGACCGACCTCGGCGAGTTCGCGCAGATGAACGAGGTGTTCGCACGCCGCTTCGGCGGGCATCGGCCGGCCCGCTCCACCGTGCAGGTCGCGGCGCTGCCCACCGGCGCGCGCGTCGAGATCGCCGCGATCGCCCGCATCGAGCGCTGACCATGAGCGCTCGCCAGCCCCTTCACCCGGGGGCGCTCCTCACCATCTACCTCGGCGCCATCTGCGACAACTGGCGGGCGCTGAAGGCGCGTCTCGCGGGAGCCGAGTGCGCCGCCGTCGTCAAGGCCGACGCCTACGGCCTGGGTGCCCTCAAGGTGGCCCCCGCCCTCTACCAGGCCGGATGCCGCCATTTCTTCGTCGCGCATCTGGACGAGGCGATCGCCCTGCGCCCCGTCCTCCATCCGGATGCGACCGTGTACGTCCTGCACGGCCCGCTGCCCGGTGCCGAGCCGGAATTCGTGGTCCACGAACTCGTGCCCGTCCTGAACAGCCTGCGGCAGCTCGACGCCTGGCGCGACCTCGCCTGCAAGGTGGACCGTCCGCTTCCCGCGATCCTGCAGATCGACACCGGGATGGCCCGCCTGGGCCTTTGCCCGCAGGAGCTGGACGTCGTCGCCGGTGACCCGGAGCGCTTGCGCGGCGTCGACCTGCGCTTCGTCATGAGCCACCTCGCCAGCGCCGAAGACCAGGCCAACCCGGCCAACCGCGCCCAGCTCGAGCGATTCCGGGCCGCGCTCGCCCGCCTGCCCACGACCCGGGCGAGCTTCGCCAACTCCTCGGGCATCTTCCTGGGCGCCGACTACCACTTCGACCTGGTGCGGCCGGGGGCGGCCCTCTATGGCGTCGCGCCGGTCGCCGGAGCGCCGAATCCGATGCGGCCTGTCATCCGCCTGCAAGGGCGGGTCGTCCAGACGCGTACCATCGAGGCGGGCACGCCGGTGGGCTACAGCCATACATGGACCGCGACGCGGCGCTCGCGCATCGCCACCGTCGCCGTGGGCTACGCCGACGGCTACCTGCGCAGCCTCGGCAACCGGGGCTACGTGCAGTTCGACGTCACCCGGCTTCCCGTCGTCGGCAACGTCTCGATGGACACGATCCTCGTCGACGTGACCGAGCTCGGCGAAAACTCGATCCGGGAAGGCTCGCTCATCGATATCGCGGGCCCCGACCTCGCCGTCGACGACATCGCCGGCCGCGCCGGAACCATCGGATACGAGATCCTCACCAGCCTCGGCAACCGCTACGCCCGCTCCTACGTGGGCGGATAAGGGACGCGCCGAGCAGGTACCAAGGCCATGAAAACGACACATACCCTATCGGGCAGCTCCGACACGGACGGCGCCCGGCACCGCATCGTCATCGTCGGCGGGGGCGCCGGCGGCCTGGAGCTGGCCA
>DYFV01000019.1 GCA_020725025.1 Azoarcus sp. | reverse complement strand
GTGCAGAGAGCTACCTGGAGGCCGGGCGCCCGAGGCGGTGCGTGACCGGGAGGGGCCCGCGCTGCGGCGTCATGCCCGGTCCGGCCTCACCAACAGCGCCGATCGGCGCTCCGGCCGTGTCCCCCGGGCGGGGCACCTTGGACGAAGCCGAGATATGCATGGTCGCAACTTCCGATTTGGCTTGGCCGTTGCCCGCCGCTCAGATGGACCGGGCGCCGGGCGGTGAGGTGCGCACATGGCCTGCTCCGTGTACTGCCTGACCCCGTCGTCCGAAGAGACCGATCGCATGGTCGGCCGAGCGCGCGACGCCGGGATTCGTCCCGAGGACATCCGCGTCGTCGTGCGCGGACAAACGAGGCACCGGGAGCCGCCCGCCATGAAAGCGCGGTGGTGGAGCGCGCCGCTGCCGCCGGCGGCGTTCTGGTGGGCGGCGTTCTACACGGCCTGGCCGGGCGTGACACGCACGCAGACGCGGGAGCCGGCGTCGGGGCCGGAGGTGATCGCCCTGGAGGATTACCGGGCAGGCCGGGGCGCCGCCCGCTGAGAAGGTTCGGGCCGAGGTGACGAACCGCCGCGGGCCGCTCGCGGCGATCTCCTTACAGGTTGCGGATCGGCGGCCCCGGCAGCGACACGACCCCCTTGCTACGGGGCCGTGCCGTGCCCGTTGCGCGCGGATCAGGCCGCACGCGTCCGGCGCCCGGCGCGTTCGCCTTCCTGCTCGGCCTGGCCGGCGCGCTCGGCTTCCTGGCGCGCTGCCTCGCCGGCCTCGGCGGTGGCCTCGCGGCCGCGCTCGGCGCCCTGACGCATGGTTTCGCGCATCTCTTCACCGCCCTGGCGCATGGTTTGGCGCGTCATCTCGCTGAACTCCTGCGCCGCCCGGACCGCTTCGTCGGCCTGCTGGCGCGCCAGCTCCTGCAACTGCTCCAGGCTGTCCTCGGCCTGCGTGGCGAACTCCTGGAGACCCTGCCGCCAGCTCTCCGACATGTTGACCGCGTTGACCTCCAGCAGCCGCCCGACGTGCCGCTGGATCTCGCTGACGGTGTCCGAGGTGCGCTGCGTGACCTCCACCAACTCGTCGGTGGTCGTGGAGAATACGCGCCGCGCCCGATCGTCGCCGATGCGGAAGAGGCCGGAATAGTCGGGGATGCCGAAGACGGACGCCGCCCGCGCCTGGGTCTGCAGCAGCATGCGGCTCGCCGCGAGCTGCATGTCGTAGATCTGGCCCAGCCCCCGCGCCGCCATGGCGGTCATGTTCACCATCGAAGGCTGCTGTTGCCCGCCGTCGTGCTGTCCACCGCCTTGCTGACGCTGCTGTTGCCGGTTCTCCCGGTCCTGCTCTTCCTCGCGGCCGCGTCGTGCGGCGGATTGGCCTGTTTGTTGACCCTGTGCCATAAAGTCGCTCCTTTTCGTGGGTTTGCGGGAAATGCTTGCCCCCCACTTGTCGTGGAGGCAATTGGTGCAGAGCAACATGAGTGCCAGGGAGCGCGACGGCAGGACAGCCGCATGGTCCGCACGAACTGGACGGCGCCGGCCGGGCCTTCCCGCATTATTTCGCCCCCGATCGCCGGAGCAGGAGCAGAACCGGGGAACCTGGAGGAGCGGGTGGCCTCTGTAATTGTTGCGCGACACGGAAAAAACTTCTCGTGCCCACGCGCCGCGGGAGCGGATCGATGGGGCCTTTTTTTTGCACTGCAGAACCGTTACTGGGCTTACGGTTTGCATGCCCCGAATCCAAGGAGAGAATCGCAATGAATCTTACCGGGGAACAACTGGGCGCCATCACGCGTGCCATCGACGAACGCTATCGCCGGATCATGGAATCGGTGCGCGAGCACGTGGCGCGGTCGCGGGGTGACGAGGTCGCCACCATCGCCGGCGCCGTGGGCGATCAGGCCGACCAGGCCTTGGCGGACCTGATCCGCGACAGCGACAACGCCCTGGTCGGCCGCGACGTTCGCGAGTTGCGCGAGCTCGAGGGCGCGCGTGCACGGATTGCGGCGGACGAGTATGGGGTATGCGTGGATTGCGGTCAGGACATCGGCTTCCAGCGGCTGCTGGCCCAGCCTACGGCCACGCGCTGCATCACCTGCCAGAGCTTTTACGAGCGCACGCACGCGCAGCCGGGCGAGCCCTCGCTCTAGGGCGCCCGGACTGCGCGCTTCAGCCCTCCCGGTCGAGCCGTTCGATCATGCTGAGAAGCTCGTCGGCGTGCTCCTCTTCGACCGCGAGCACGTCCTCGAAGAGGCGGCGCGTGGTGGGATCCTTGTCGCCGAGATACTGGATGACCTCGGTGTAGCTCTCGATGGCGACGCGCTCGGCCACCAGGTCCTCGCGGATCATTTCCACCAGGGAGCTGCCTTCCACGTATTCGGCGTGGCTGCGGTCGGCCAGGCCGTGGGGCGAGAAGTCCGGGTCGCCGCCGAGCTGGCTGATGCGCTCGGCGAAGCGGTCGGCGTGCTCCTCCTCCTCGTGCGCGTGCTCGAGGAACTCGTCGGCGATGCCGGGGGAGGCGAGGCCCTTGGCGGTGTAGTAGTGCCGCTTGTAGCGCATCGCGCACACCATCTCGGTCGCCAGCGCCTCGTTCAGCAGGCGCAGCACGGTCTCGCGATCTGCCCGGTACCGGTCGGTGACCGCGCCTTCCTCGATGTGGCGGCGGGCACGCTCGCGCAAGGTCTTGATGTCGGAGAAAAACGGCTGGTCCGGCATGGTTCGGCTCCTTTCTCGGATCGGACTTTCGCTCCAGCAAGTCGCATGCCGCCGCGCCGTGCCGCACGACTCGGGGAAGTGCGGGCCGGGCGCGCATGCAAGTTCGTGAGCCGAGTGTAAGTTTTACCCGTGGGGCGCCCAGGGGCGGCGGCGCGGGCAAAAAAAGATGCCGCACAGCCCGCGCCGTGCGGCATTCAAGCGAGGAGACAGAGCTCCGAGGAGGGATACGAGAGCGCCGTCCGGCTCATCACCGACACCATCCGAATGAATCGCCGGACAGGATGTTCGTCGTCTCGGGTGCGAGTGCGATAACACCCGATTCGGCTCGTCCATCGCAGGGCGCTCTCGCCGGACAGGTTGCAATGGCTGTGCCCGGCCGGGGCGGGAGCGGGCGCCGGGGGTCAGCGTCGCGTGTCGGCCTTGATCGTCTCGGCGGGCCGGCGCGGATCGAAGTCGAGCCATTCGCCGTCCACCCAGCGCCCTTCGCTGCGCTCGATCTCGCGCGCACCGGCCTGGTTGAGGATCATGATGGCCAGCGTCTCGGTTGCCGCCCGGTCGACGCAGACGGCGAGCATCGGGCCGGCGGGCGGCTCGATGGGATGCTCCCGGCTCGCTTCCTCCGGATTCGGTTCGTGGGTCTTCCCCAGCGCGCCGACCAGGGAGCCGGTGTAGGCGCCGACTCCGGCGCCGGCGAGCAGGCCCACCGGCAGCGCGATGCCGCCGGCGGCCATGCCGACCGCGCCGCCCACGGCGAGCCCGACCGCGCCGCCCAGGGTCGCCCCGGTCACCGCGCCCTTGCCTGCCTCCTCGGCCCCTTCGTCGCTGTGGACGTCGCCACCGATCGGCGTGAGCCCGTGCTGGCCGGGCGGGTTGAGGTAATAGACGGCGTACTCCTGCTCGGAGAAGCCTTGAGCCTTGAGCTCCTGGACGGCCCGATCGAGCTGTTCGGGCTGTTCGAAGTGGGCGGCGACGATGGTGGACATGACGGTTTCCTCCGGTGAACTAGCTCGTGCTGGCCGGCAGCGACGGCCGGCAGCCGACGCGGCGCAGCTCGACGCTGGGCACCCGCATGAGCGTCCGGTACTTGGTGACGGTGCGCCGCGCCAGGTGCAGGCCCTGCTCGCCGAGCAGACGCGCGAGTTGGGCGTCCGACAGCGGGCGGGCGGGGTCCTCGGCGGCGATGAGCTCCTTCAGGAGGGCCCGGATCGCGGTGGCCGAGCACGCGCCGCCGTCCTCGGTGGCTAGCTGGCGCGAGAAGAAGTAGGTGAACTCGAAGAGGCCGCGCGGCGTGGCCATGTACTTGCCGTTGGTCACGCGGCACACGGTCGATTCGTGCAGTCCCAGCTCGCTGGCGATGTCCTTGAGCGCGAGCGGCTTCATCGCCACCTCGCCGTAGCTGAAGAAGGTGCGCTGGTACTTGACGATGGCGTCCGCCACCCGCTGGATGGTGGCGAAGCGCTTCTCCACGTTGCGCAGCAGCCAGCGCGCCTCCTGCAGCTGGCGCGCGAAGGAGGCATCGCCTCCGGCACGGCAGGCGGCGATCTCGGCGTAGGCGCGATTGAGCCTCACCCGGGGCTGCACCGCCGGGTTGAGGGTCGCGACCCAGCTCTTGCCGGATCGGACCACGATGATGTCGGGGATCACGTAGCGCGTGTCGTCGGCACCGTAGTGGCGGCCGGGCTTGGGATTGAGGGTGCGGATCAGCGCGCGCGCGGTGTGCAGGGCGGTCTCGCTGCACGACACCAGCTGCTGCAGACGGGTGAATTCCCGGCGTGCGAGGAGATCGAAGTGCCTGGCCACGATCTCCAGCGCCACGGCGAGACCCGGTGCGGTGGGCGGCAGGGCCTGCAGCTGCAGCAGCAGGCACTCCTGCAGCGAGCGCGCGGCGATGCCCGTGGGCTCGAGCCCCTGCACCAGCTTCAGGGCGGCGCCGATCTCCTCGGGCTCGACTTCGTGCTCGGGCGCCACCAGCGCCGCCAGCTCCTCGAGGGAGCTCTCCAGATAGCCGGCGTCGTTCAGGTCGTCGATCACCAGATGGGCCAGCGCGCGGTCGCGGTCGCTCATCGGCGAGAGCATGAGCTGGTTGCGCAGGTGCTCGCGCAGGCTCACCGGCGCGGGCGACCACTCGGTCCAGTCGCTGTCCTCGCTGCCCGAGCCGCCCTTGGCGCGATAGCCGTCGTCCATCTCGGGGCGCGGCTCGCTGTCTTCGGGCTCGGAGGTTTCTCGGCTGGGCGGGGCGGCTTCCGTCTCCGCCTGGGCGTCCGGACTGCCGACCGGCGTCGCCCGTGGCGGACCGGCTTCGGCCTCCTCCTCGAGAAAGGGGTTGCTGCCCATGGCCTGCTCGACCTCCTGCGCGAACTCCAGGGAGGAAAGCTGCAACAGGCGCAGCGCTTGCTGCAGCTGGGGCGTCACCGCCAGCTGCTGCCTCATACGTAGTTCCAGTCCAAGGCTCATATGGTCTCCTGCTAACGCGACGGCCGCGGAATTCCGCATTGCACAACGGCGCGGCGGACTCCGGGAGGTCGCGCAAGAGGCATGCCATCGGCCATGCCGCCGCGGGCGGGCGGCCGGCAGCGGCGCATGCGGGCAACTTTTACACGCCGCGGCAGGAATTACGTGCGCGGTGGAGCGGCTCGTGCGGGCGCGCGCCTGCGGCCGCACGCATCCGGCGTCGGGCACGTTCGATGCATGGTCCGCCCTGTCACAACCCGCCGCCTGATGACGTCATGCATCCCCATACCGTGTGTGTTGCCATTGGCCTTGCCCTGAGCGCCGCCGCCTGCGACAGCCCGGAGCAACCGCCGCCGCCGCAGTCCGAGGCACCGCCAGCTCCGGTCACGACGCCGGTCGATCCGTCGGTGGCCCCGGCGGCCCAGCCGCCGCTTCCGGTGGCCGGCGCCGAACGCGATTTCGTGGCGGAGGCGGCGGCCAGCGGGATCGCAGAGGTCGAGGCGAGCCAGCTGGTGGCCGCGCGGACAGGCGACGCGCGGATCAAGGCCTACGCGGAGCAGGTGGAGCGGGAGCGCCGCAGCATCAACGAGGAGTTGCAGCGCATCGCCGGCGCCAAGGGCATCGATCTCCCGGCCAACGCCGAGGGCGAGCCCCGCGAGCGCCTGAACCGGCTCGCCGCGCTCGGCGGAGAGGAACTCGGGCGGACGTATCTCCAGGAATTCGGGATCGAGGCGCACCGGAGCGCGATAGACCGCTTCGAGCGCCAGGCGCAGGAAGGCCAGGATCCCGAGCTGCGCGCGTTCGCCGAGCGTTTCCTGCCGACCCTGCGGGAGCATCTCGCAATGGCGCAGCAGATCCAGGACGGCGGCGCGGCGACGGGCGGCGGAGGCGGGGGCAGCGGCAGTGGCGGCGCACCGGACGGCAAGTCCGGCGGCGGCTCGTCCTGAGCGCCCCGGCCTTCAGCTGGACCGGATGCGTCCGCCATGTCCGCGACGGCGAGCCCGGCATGCGCCGCAAGCGCTGCGGGCGCGGCTTCGTGTACTACCTGCCGTCGGGTGAGCGGGTGCGCGACGCCGTCGTCCTGGCGCGGGCGCGCTCGCTGGCGATACCGCCGGCCTGGCGCGAGGTGTGGGTCTGCATCGACGCGGGGGGGCACCTGCAGGCCACCGGGCGCGACGCGCGAGGCCGCAAGCAGTATCGCTATCACCCCGAGTGGCGGCAGGTACGCGATGCGGACAAGTTCGCGCGCATGGCGGCCTTCGGAGCGGCCCTGCCGCGCCTGCGCCGGCGGGTGGCCCGCGATCTCGCCCGGCCCGGGCTCGGGCGCAGGCGTGTACTGGCCACGGTCGTGCGCCTGCTGGAGGCGACGCTGATGCGTGTGGGCAACGAGGAGTACGCGCGGGCGAACCGCTCATACGGCCTGACCACGCTGCGCGATCGGCACGTGGCGCTCACCCGTGACGCCATACGGATCGAGTGCCGCGGGAAGCACGGCATCGTGCAGCGGGCACGGGTGGACGACGCGCGCCTGGCGGCGATCGTGCGCCGCTGCCGCGAACTCCCGGGTCAGACGCTGTTCCAGTACCTGGACGAGGCGGGCGAGCGCCACGCGGTCGACTCGGGCGACGTGAACGACTACCTGCGGGAGGCGATGGGCGAAGGCTTCACCGCCAAGGACTTCCGCACTTGGTTCGCGTCGCTCGAGGCCCTCGAACGCCTGGACGGGCATCGTCCCGCCTCCGTGACGGAGGGCCGCCGTATGGTGGCGGAAGTCGTGCGCGAGGTTGCCGGGCGGCTCGGAAACACGCCGGCGATCTGCCGCAAGTGCTACGTGCATCCGGCGGTGATAGAGGCGTACCTGGATGGACGGCTGGCGGAGGCCGAGACGCGCGTCCGGCCGGAGCGGCGGTTGCTGGAACTGCTGACGGACGCCGGAACGGTGTCCGTTGCCGCGAGCTTGCCGCGGGCGCCGAGGCAGAAGGGGGCGCCCGGGTCGAGACCGGGCGCCGGATAGGACGGACCGCGTCCGGACTGGAGCGGTAGAGAAGAACGCGCCCCAACGGGTGGCCGTGTACGCGAACGGGTACAGCTCGGCAGATTGCGCCGGAGCCGTGTCCGGCGGACGCCGCGGACGGGCAGGGAGTGCGGGAGCGATGGGGGAAGCCGAGGTCGTCAGGAGGGTGCTGGAGCGGGTCGCGGTGAGCATGCCGGGGGCGCTGTTCTGCTACGAGGTCGAGCACGGGCGGGTCTGGCCGCACGGACCGCGTTCGGCGGGCCTGCTCGGCTACGAGGCGGGGCAGATCGAGGCGCTCGGCCGCGAGGAATTGCGCGCCCTGGTGCATCCGGACGATCAGGGGCGGCTTGCCGCGACCCTAGACGAGGTGATGCGCCTCGACGACGGAAAGGCGGCCGCGGTGACCCTGCGCGTTCGCCGGGCGGACGGCGCCTGGAGCTGCGTGCGGGCCGACGCCAGCGTGTTCTCGCGCCGCGAGGCGGGCCCGCCGGAGACGCTGCTCGTGTGCGTGCGGCCCCTGCCCGAGTCGCCGTGCGAGGGAGAAGCGGCTCAGGGGTGCGCCAACACGATCCTCGCGGACCTGCTGGAGAACGTGCCGGAGAGCCTGACGGTGACCAGCGGCCCGCCCGGCTTCCGGGTGATCGCGCGCAGCAGGCGCGCCGCCGAGCTCTTCGGCCTGCCGTTCTGCCGCGTCGACGATCTCGCCGCGGATCGTCACGGCCATGGCCTGTACGTGCCCAACCCGGACACGCCCTCCCGGGTGGAACAGATCCCCGCCTGGCGCGCGGTGCGCTCCGGCGAGGTCGTGGCGGGCGAGGAATGGACGGTGCGCCGGCCCGACGGCAGCACGGTGGCGGTCGAGGTGCACGCCGTGCCGGTGCGCCAGGGCCGCAGCGTAGTCGCGGCCGTCAGCAGCTGGCGCGAGGTCTCGGAGCGGCACCGCCTCGAGCAGGCCCTGCGCGAGCGCACCGAGCAGCTTTCCCTGGTGGCGCACAAGACGGGCGCCTGCCTGTGGCGCTACGACTTCGCCACCCGCGCGCTCAGCTGGAGCGACGAGTGCCGACGGCTCTTCATGTGGTCTCCCGAGCGGGTCCTGGACCACGAGAACTTTCTCGACAGCATCCACGCCGGCGACCGCGGCCGGGTGGCCCGCGTGTTCGACCAGGCTTGCCGCGAGGGCGGCGGCCTGGAGGTCGAGTTCCGCGTGCCGCTCCCGCACGGCGAGGTACGCTGGGTGTACGTCGGAGCCGAGCCCTTCGTGAGCGAGAGCGGCGATCCCGTCTGCCTGCTCGGCGTCATGAGCGATCGGAGCGCCAGCCGGCGGGCCGAGGCGGCACTGCGCGAGAGCGAGCGGCGCTACCGCGAGCTGGCGTCTCGCCTCGACAGGGCTCAGCACGACCGCTCGGCGAAGTAGGCGATGGTGCGTTGCAGCCCCGCGTCGAGCTCGACCCGCGGCTGCCACCCGAGGGCCTCGTTGGCCTGCCCGATGTCAGGGCAGCGGCGCGCCGGGTCGTTGGCGGGCAGCGGGCGGTAGGTCAGCCGTGAGCGCGAGCCCGTGAGCAGGATGATCTTCTCCGCCAGCTCGCGCATGGAGCATTCGGCCGGATTGCCGAGGTTGAGCGGCCCGGCGCAATCGTCGGGCGTCTCCATGAAGCGCACCAGCGCCTCGACCAGGTCGTCCACGTAACAGAAGGAGCGGGTCTGGGCGCCGTCGCCGTAGACCGTGAGCGGTTCACCACGCAGCGCCTGCACCACGAAGTTCGACACCACCCGCCCGTCGTCGGGGCGCATGCGCGGGCCGTAGGTGTTGAAGATGCGCGCCACCTTCACCCGCAGGCCGTGCTGGCGCCGGTAGTCGAAGAAGAGGGTCTCGGCGCAGCGCTTGCCCTCGTCGTAGCAGGCGCGGGGACCGATGGGGTTCACGTGGCCCCAGTAGCGCTCGGGCTGCGGGTGCTCCACCGGGTCGCCGTAGACCTCGCTGGTGGAGGCCTGCAGGATGCGCGCGCCCACCCGCTTGGCGAGCCCCAGCATGTTGATCGCCCCGTGCACGCTGGTCTTCACCGTCTGCACCGGGTCGTGCTGGTAGTGGCGTGGCGAGGCCGGACAGGCGAGGTTGTAGATCTCGTCCACCTCCACGTACAGCGGAAAGGTCACGTCGTGGCGCAGCAGCTCGAAGTTGGGGTGGCGCTGAAGATGGGCGATGTTGGCGCGCTGGCCGGTGTAGAAGTTGTCGACGCACAGCACCTCGTGCCCGGCCGCCACCAGGCGCTCGCACAGATGGGAGCCGAGGAAGCCGGCGCCGCCGGTCACCAGGACGCGCCGCGGCACGCCGTTCGCGGGAGTGTTCATGGTCAACGGGTCACCTCGTGGAAGACGTCGAGCCAGTCGGCCACGAAGCGACCGATGGAAAAGCGCTCCTGGGCGATGCGGCGCGCGCCCTCGCCCAGGCGGCGCGCCTCGTCGGGGGCACGGAGGAGTCGGCGCATGTGCGGCACCAGGCGCGCCGGATCGGTGTCGACGAAACCCGAATCGCCGTTCCTCACCAACGCGGCGAGCTCGGTGGTGGCGAGCCCGATCACCGGCATGCCGATCATCATCGCCTCCACCGCCGACAGCCCGAGACTGGTCCAGCGTACCGGGTGGCAGTAGAAGCGGTAGCGCGCCATGAAGCCCGGCAGCTCCAGGTTGGGTATCTCGCCCAACCCGCCGCTCGCCCTGGCGTCCATGCCGACCAGGTCGAGCGGCACCTGCTCGCGCCACGCGGAGAAGACGTCCGCGCCCAGGCGCCGTCCGCGCCTGGCGAGATGGTTCGCCACCGCCAGGCCGCGCGGGAGCCGTCCGTCGTAGCGCACGTCGTGCGGCAGCAGGACGCCGTGCTCGATCACGCGGGTCGGCGTCTGCCCGTTGTCCCACATGAGGCGGTTGAAGGCCGTGACGTGGACCAGGACGGTGGCGGGGTCGTCCACCGGATGGCGCGTGTCGGTCGGGTGCTCCCGGGGCGGATCGTGCTCCAGGAAGATGGCGGGAAGCTCGCGCTGCGCCGCCGAGAGCAGGGTGTAGCGGTCGATCTCCCAGGCGCGGCGCGACTGGTACAGCACGCAGTCGAAGGTGGTGTCCGCGATTCGCTCGATGGGCAGCTCGACCACGTTCGGACCCCACGGCAGATTTCCGGCGCGCCCGGCATAGCCCGGGGAGCGCTCCCGGTCGACGAGCACGTAGAAGGTGTGCGGCACCTGGGTCAGGTAGTACAGGTAGTTGCCGTGCACATGCCAGGTGAGGATGGAGAGCTCAGGCCGGGACATGTTCGTCCTCCAGGGTGGCGACGAGCGCGAGCGCCTGCTCGCTCACCGCTTCCGCGTCGACGCCCAGGGCGCATTCGTGGCCGATCGGGCAGTGTTCGTGGGTGCAGGGCCGGCACGGTACGGCGTGCCACAGGACGCGATGGCGCCGGACGTCGAGCGGCTGCCAGCGCACCGGGTCGCCGCCGCAGCTCACCACCACGCTGGGCGTGCCCTGGGCCGCCGCCACGTGGGATATGCCGGTGTCGTTGCACACGACAAGCCGCGCCTCGCCCACGAGGGCTGCCAGGAGCCCCAGCGGCGTGCGCCCGGCCAGCTCGATCGCCGGCGCGCGCATCGCCGCCCGCACCTCGGCGATGAGCGGCGCCTCCTCGGCGCTGCCGGTGAGGACGACGGCGAAGCCGGCCCGCGCCAGCCGGTCGCCCACCAGGGCGAAGCGCTCGGGCGGCCAGCGTCGCGAGGCGAGCCGCGCGCCCGGGTGGATGCAGGCGTAGCCCGGGGATCCGATCGGCAGCTCACGGCGCAGGGCGGCGAAGGCCTGTCGCTCTTCCGGCAGCACCGGCAGCTCGAGATGCTCGCCCCTCGGCGGCGCGCCCAGGTGCGCGGCCAGGGCGAGGAGCCGCCGCGGCTCGGGCAGGTGCTCCGGCCAGGGGAGCCAGGTGGCGGGATCGGGCCCGGTCTGCCCGGCCGGGAAGAAGCCGGCGGTGCGCGTCGCGCCCAGCTGCTCCAGGATGGGGTTGGTGCGCTCGCCGCTGCCGTGCAGCTGGATCGCCAGGTCGAAGCGCTGCGCGCGCGCCGCGCTGACGAAGGCGGGCCAGCGCCATCCCTCCAGCACGCGTTCGGGTAGCCCAGGCGCACCGGGGAACTCGATGAAGTCGTGGAGGTAGGGCAGGCGACGCACGAGATCGCGGGCCCAGGGCAGGCCCACCAGGGTGATGCGTGCGGCGGGCCAGGCGCAGGACAACGCCCGCAATGCCGGCACCGCGCACAGCAGGTCGCCCAGCATCAGGGCGCGGAACACGGCGACGCGGGCGGGGGGCGGAAAGGAGGCGGTCGCCATGTCAGAAGGTCCCGTTGTAGAGGGCGCAGCCGCGGCACACTTCCGGCGGCTCGGGAGAGTCCAGCGCGGCGCGGAAGGCCCGGTAGGTCGGACCGTTCCACACCGGCTCGACGCCGTCGCGGGCCATGTTGCCGAGGTTGGCGCGATCGGGTGTGCTCACCATGCAGCACGGCATGGCTTCCCCGCGCCAGCTGAGATAGGCGCCCCGCCGCGGCCAGTCGCAGCCGCGGGGGCCGGTGCGCGGCTTGTCCGGCGCGAGCGGGGGCAGGCGCAGGTCGACGCCGCGCCGGGTGGCCATGGCGCGGGCGGCGCCGAACACGTAGGCGATCCGTTGCGGATCTTCGTCGAGCAGGGTCTCGGCCGCCACGAAGTCGCGCATGGAACGGTAGGCGGCGGGGAGGTCGTGTTCCCCGTAGTCGTGGCACAGGTGCTGCACGAAGACGATGTCGACCCCGTGCTCGGCGGCCATCGCCACCACGTCGGGGAGCTCGGCGAAGTTGCGCCGCATCGCCACGGTGACGATGCGCACCCGCGGCGTCGCGCTGGCGAGCGCCCTGCGGGCGGCGATCAGCCGGTCGAGATTGCGCAGGACCTTGTCGAAGCTCGCCCCGCGCCGGATGTACTCGTAGGTGCCCGCGCTCGCGCCGTCGATGGAGGCGTGCAGGAAGGCGAGCCCGCTCGTCACGCACTCGCGCGCGCGCCGCGGCGTGAGCAGGGTCAGGTTGGTGTTGGTGGACACCGCGATCCCGCGGGCGGCCGCGTGGCGCACCATGTCGAAGAAGCGCGGATGCATCATCGGCTCGCCCAGGCCCTGCAGCTGCAGCTCCTCCGCCTCGGGAAAGCCGTCGAGCAGCCGGCGGAAGGTGTCGAAGTCGAGGAGCGCGGGGGGGCTGCCCGGCTGGGCGTCGGCGCGGTAGGTGACCGGACACATGCGGCAGCGCAGGTTGCAGCGGCCGACCGGCTCCATCTGCACGAAGCGCGGACGCGGCGCGGTGTGGGCCGCAGCGCGTGTGGGCATGGGCAGCGGCACGGCGGCGATGGGGCCGGTGCTCATGTCGATCCCTCCGCGAGGCCTCGCAGCCCGGACGGAGCCCCGGCGGAATCCGGGAACGGCTGCGCGGCAGGAGCGCGCAGGAACGACTCGGGGCCTCTCATGCGAACACCACCCGGAAGTGCAGCGCCCCGGCGAGCCGCCAATACACGGCCAGCGGCGGGATCAGGGCCGAGGTGAGCACCATGTCCGCCACGTCCGGCCAGGCCCGCGAGGTGCCCGCGAGCCGGCGCAGCGCCAGCATCGCGGTGAGGACCGCCCACAGGAGGGCGGCGGCCCCGGCGAGGAGGAGCTGCCCGGCCGCGAGGGCGCCGAGTGCCACCGCCAGCGCCGCCACGATGGCGTAGTAGCGCAGGGGCGGGGCGGCGGCGATCTTGGCCCGGTACAGGTCGGGGTGCTTCTTGTAGAGCAGGGCGTCGAAGAACAGGTTGCGGTGCAGGCCCAGGCTCACGCCGCGGCGGGCCGGGCGGACCGGGTGCACCACCACCGCGCCCGGAGCGCGCACCACCTTGCAGCCCGCCTCGAGCAGGGTGAAGTACAGATCCGAGTCCTCGCGCCAGGCACGGGTGAAGCGCTCGTCGAAGCCGCCGGTGGCGGCGAGCGCCGCGCGCCGAACGAAGCAGTTGGCGGTGACGAACTCGGCGCCGCTCAGCCCCGCCGTGTTGCGTTCCCAGTCGGTGGGCACCTCCGGCAGGGGGACCACGACTTCGCCCGCCGCGGCGGCGACGTCGGCCGGGTCCATGGCGAGCAGGCCCTGGCCCAGCCAGTCGCGGGCCGGCAGGGTGTCGTCGTCGGTGAAGGCGACGATGTCGGCGCGTGCCGCCTGCCAGCCGGTGTTGCGCGCAGCGGCCGGGCCGCGGCGGCCGACCGCCGGGCGGACGTAGCGGATCACCGGAGCGGTGGGGTGGGAGGCGGCGAAGCGCGCCACGGTGCGTCCGGTGTGGGCGCAGCGCCCGTCGTCCACCACGATGATTTCGTAGAGCGCGGCCGGAAGGTCCTGGGCGGCAAGCGCCGCGAGACAGCGCCTCAGGAGGGCGGGGCGGCGGAAGGTGGGCACCACCACCGAGACTCGGATCGTCATGGCCGTTTCTCCAGCAGGAATGAGCCGATCACCAGGGCGTCGAGCGGCGTCGAGTAGAAGGTCGCGATGGCGTCGTGGGGGCTGCACACGATGGGCTCGCCTCGGGAATTGAACGAGGTGTTGATGAGCACCGGCACGCCGGTGCGGCGCTCGAAGGCCTTCAGCACCTCGTGGTAGAGCGGATGGTGCTCGCGGGACACCGTCTGGATGCGGGCGGTGCCGTCGATGTGCACCGCCGCCGGGATGCGCCGCGCCTGCTCGGGCGGCACGTCGTAGACGAAGAGCATGAAGGGCGCCTTGCCGCCGTTGTCCCAGGCGTTGCGGAACCACTCGCCCGCGGACTCCTCGAGCACGGCGGGGCACACCGGACGGAAGTCCTCCCGGTCCTTGAGCGCGTTGAGCCGCCCCTGCATGGCGGGGTCGATCGGCGAGGCGAGGATGGAGCGCGCGCCAAGCGCCCGCGGGCCGAACTCCATCCGGTGCTGGAACCAGCCGACGATGCGGTCTTCCGCAAGCAGTCTCGCGGTCTCCCCGGCCACGTCGGACAGCCGCCGGTAGGGCAGGCCCGCCGCGTCGAGGATCTGTCCGATCTCCTCGTCGGAGTAGGCCGGGCCCAGATAGGCGTGCGCCATGCGCCAGCACCGCGGCCCGCCGCGCTCGCGCCGGTCGATCCACAGGGCGGCCCCCAGCGCGGTGCCGGCGTCCCCCGCCGCGGGCTGCACCCACACCCGGTCGAACAGCCCGCTGTCGCGGATGCGGGCGTTCATCACGCAGTTGAGCGCCACGCCGCCCGCCATCACCAGGTTGGGCTCGCCGCTCGTCCTGCGCAGCCACTCGGCCAGATGCAGCGCGGTCTCCTCCAGCGCCGCCTGCACCGAGGCGGCGATGTCGAAGTGGCGCTCTTCGATCGGGTCGCCGCGCCGGCGCGGGGCGCCGAAGTGCTGCTCGAGCCGCGGCGGCGTGAGGGCGAAGCCGCCGTCGCCGTCCCACAGCAGCATGTCCCGGAAGAGGTCGAGGTGGCGTGGCTTGCCGTAGGAGGCGAGCGCCATCACCTTGTACTCGTCGCAGGAGTGCAGGAAGCCGAGGTAGCGGGTGACGTCCTCGTAGAGCAGGCCCAGGGAGTGCGGGAAGTCGATTTGGCGCAGCCGCGTGTAGCGGCCGTCGCGCCAGGTGCCCAGCGTGGTGGTGGCGCGCTCGCCGCGGCCGTCCAGCGTCATCACCGCGGCGTGCTCCAGCGGTGCGGAGAGGAAGGCGCTCGCCTCGTGGGCGAGGTGGTGCTCGACGTAGTGCCAGGCGAACTTCGCCTCCTGGGCGGCGTCGGCGAAGCGATCCTGGAGGTGGTGCGGCGCGCCGCCAACGAGCTGGCGGCGGGCATTGAGGACGTAGGCGTAGAAGAGCGGGTCCCAGGGGCTGGAGGCGGTGTCCGGGCCTTCCCGCGCTGCGGCCGAGGGCTCCACCGGCAGCTCGATCCGGTCGCCCTCGGGCTTGCCGGGGAAGAGCGCCGGATCGTAGGAGTAGGCGACGTGGTCCACTTCGGCGAGCCGGATCCCGGCCTCGCCGAGGCAGTAGTCGATCGCCCCCCAGGGCAGCTCCCAGGCGGTGAAGGGCACCGGCCGCTTGCCGTGCTTCACCCGGTTGAAGCGCTCCTCCTCGGCGGCGGCGACGACCTCGCCGTCGCGCACCAGGCAGGCGGCGCAGTCATGGTAGGCGGCGTTGATCCCGAGCGTGTAGGTCATCCAGGCGGACCTCCTTCGATGGCAGCCACCGGCCGGGCGGGCAGGGGCGGCGTGGCGAGCTCCGCGCCGAGCTGGAGCAGTTCCCGCGCTGCGCTCGCCACCCGCTCGGGGTCGAGCAGGCGCAGGCAGTCGTGGTGGCCCTGCGGACACACGCTGCGGTAGCAGAAGCGGCACGGCACGTCGTGGAAGAGCACGCGGTGCGGCACCTGCCACGGCGCGTGCTGGGGATTGGTGAGGGCGTACAGATCGACCACGGGCGTGCCCAGCGCGGCGGCCAGGTGCACCGGGCCGGTGTTGTTGGAGACGAGCAGCGCCGCCGGGGCGATGACGGCGGCGAGCTCGCCGAGGTCCAGCTCGCCCGCGAGCGAGGCGAGCGTGGCATTCGCCCGCCCGCGGATCGCCTCGAGCAGCTCTCGCTCGTGCGCCTCGCCGGTCAGCACGAGCTGCACCCGGGTGCCCGGATCCGTCGCCGCCGCCAGGTACTCCGCCACCGCCGCGAAGTGCTCCGCGGGATAGCGGCGCGAAGCCGCGCTCGCGCCCGGATGGATCACCACCCAGCGCCGTTCCGGGTCGATGCCGGCGGCGCGCAGCTTGGCCACCGCGCGCAGGCTCGCCTCGGGCGGGATCCGGAAGGACAGGCGCTCGTCCGCCGTGGAGAAGCCCGCCGCGCCCACCAGGTCGAGCTGGCGGCGGGCTTCGTGACGCAGCAGCTCGTGCGGTTCGGGGTCGGGGATCCAGTCGGTGAGGAGGTGGTAGGGATTCTCCCGGCAGTGGGCCAGCCGCAGCGGAATGCCCGCCTGCCAGCACAGCATCGCCGCCGGCAGCGGACTCTGGCTGTAGACGGTGAAGATCACCGCGGCGTCGAAGGCGGCCTCGCGCAGCACGGCGACCGTGTCGCGCAGGGCCGCCGGATCCGGGGCGGGCGCGGGCAGCCACGGCAGCGGCGCGGTCAGCAGTGCGTCGACCTCCGGTACGAAAGGTGCCGCGTGGGCGCCGGAGCCGGAGGCGAGGAGCGTCACGTGGCGGTCGCCGCCTTCGCGCAGCGCGCGCAGGGCGGGCGTGGTCATCAGCACGTCGCCGAGGTTGTCGGGCCGCACCGCCAGGATGCGACGCGCCGCGCGCCAGGCGGGAGCCGGTTTCAGCGCGTCCATCGGCAGTCTCCCAGGGCGAAGGGGTGCGTGACGATGCAGTCGGCCGCCTCGGTGAGGCTGTGCACCCGGAAGTGCGGCTTGCGGTGGCGGCCCCGCGCCCACACCGTCTCGGAGCCCACGTCGAGCAGCACCGTTCGGCAACCGGCACGCCGGCCCGCCTCCACGTCGTCGAGAATGTCGCCGATCATCCACGAGCGGCCGAGGTCGAGGTCGTGCTCGTAGGCCGCGCGCAGCAGCAGCGCCGGGCGGGGCTTGCGGCAGTCGCACTGGTAGGCGTAGCGCGGATGCAGGCCGTGGGGATGGTGCGGGCAGTAGTAGAAGCCGCGGAACTCCACGCCGAACTGCGCAACGGCCTCCGCGAGGCGCCGCCACATCGCCGCCAGCGCCGACTCGTCGTAGAAGCCGAGCGCGATGCCCGGCTGGTTGCTCACGACGAAGAGCGCGTAGCCCGCCCGCTGCAGCCGCGCCAGCGCCGGGCCGGCGTTCTCGCGCAGGGTCATGCGCCCCGGATCGACGTTGTACGGAAGGTCGTGCACCAGGGTGCCGTCCTTGTCGATGAAGATCGCCGGGGTCATGGCCAGGAGGTCTCTCCAACGGGCAGGACGGAGATCTCGGGGATGACGCTGCCGGCCGGCATGGCCAGCACGTCGAGCACGGCCGCCGCCACCGCCGCCGGCGACTGGAGCGTGGCCGGATCGATGTCGGGGAAGCGGTCGAGCAGGAAGGGCGTGCGCATGCCGCCGGCCACCACGGCGGTCACCCGGATGCCGTGCCCGCGCAGCTCCGCGTGCAGGGCGTGGGTGAAGCCGAGCAGCCCCCACTTGCTCCCGCAGTAGGCGGAGGCGTTGGGCCAGGCGCGCTTGGAGGCCGTGGAGGCGATGTTGACGATGTGGCCTTCGCCGCGCGCCTTCATGTGCCCGACCACCTCGCGGCACAACAGGAAGGGGCCGCGCAGGTTGGTGTTCATCACCTGGTCCCACTGGGCGACCGAGAGCTCGTCGACCGGCAGGGTGTGGTCCACCCCGGCGTTGTTCACCAGGACGTCGAGCCGGCCGTGCTGCTGCAGCACGGACGCCACGCAATCGGCGACGGAGGCCGGTTCGCCCACGTCGACGCGCCGGAAGCTCACCGGGCGGCCGTCCTCGGCCAGCGCGCTGGCGAGGCGCTCGCCGGCCTCGGCGCGCAGATCGGCCACCACCACGGTGGCTCCGGCCTCGGCCAGGGCGCCGCACAGGGCCGCGCCCAGACCGCGTGCGCCGCCGGTGACGAGCGCGACGCGCCCGTTGAGGAAGGGTTCGATTCGAGTGCTCATAGGCTCGCCATCCTGTCGAGAGCGGGGACGCTGCGCGGTGTATGCAGCGCGTCGTACACGCGGGCGAGGGCCTCGGCCACCTGGCCCCAGGTGAAGTGCGCACGCACGCGCCGCATCCCGGCGCGGCCCATGGCGCGCGCGAGCTCGGGGTTGAGCGCGAGGCAGGCCAGCCGGTCGGCGAGGGCCGCCGGGTCGTCCGGGGGCACCAGGTAGCCGGTCACCGCATCGACCACCGTGTGCCGGATGCCGCCCACCGCCGAGCCGATCACCGGCCGGCCGCAGGCCATCGCCTCCAGCGGCGTGATGCCGAAAGGCTCGTACCAGGGGGTGGTGACGAACACGTCGGCTGCCTTGTAGATGCCCGCCAGCGCCGAGCGCGGCCGCCGGCCCGCGAATACGACGTGCCCGCCCACCCCTTCGAGCTCGGCGATGGCGGTGAGCCGCCCGATCTCCGGGGTGAGCGCCGGGTCGGGCCGGTCCGCGTCGCCGCCCACCACCAGGAGCCGCGCGGCGATGCCGTGGCGCCGCCCGAGCTCGGCCACGCCACGGATCACGTTGTCGATGCCTTTGCGCGGCACCAGGCGTCCGAGCTGCAGGACCACGAAGTCGTCGTCCGCGAGCCCGAGCTCCTCGCGCGCGCAGCGCTTGCCCGGTCCGAACTCGTCCGGGTCGAAGCCGCAGGGCACGACCTCGATGCGGCGCGGGTCGGCGTCGTAGTGCTCGATCAGGTCGGTACGGTCCTGGGGGCACTCGGCGACGATGCGGTCGGCGCCGGCGACCAGCGCCTCCTCGATCTCGATCCGCTCGGACGGGAAACCGTCCGCGGTGCCCTGGTACAGCCGCCGGATCTTGCCCAAGGCGTGAAAGGTGACGACCAGCGGGGTGCCGGTCGCTTCGCGCACCTTCATGCCGGCCAGACCCGACATGAAAAAGTTGGCGTGCAGCACGTCATAGCGCTCGGTACGCGCGCAGTGCCGCAGCATGCGTGCGGCGAAATCGTCCATGTAGGGGAGCATCGCCTCCTTCGCCACGTGGCAGGGGGGGCCGGCCGGGACGTGGATGACGCGGACGTTCCGGGCGAACGACGTGATCGGCATCAGGGTCGGGCTGTCGCGGCGGGTGAAGATGTCGACGCGGTGGCCCCAGCGCGCCAACTCGCGGGCGACGTGCGCGACATACACGTTCTGTCCGCCGTTGTCGGTGCCGCCCAGGGTGGCCAGCGGCGAAGCGTGTTCACTGATGAGAGCGATGTTCATAGGCTTGGCCCGAGTCTGGAGCGCCCGTGGATAGCGGCGCCGGGTGGAAACGCAGCCCTGATTGGCAAAGCGCGTGCCCGGGTTGCATAGCGGCGGTGAGTACCGGTGGCAACGTAAGCCGTACGGCGGCGAAAGCGCCGAGGGCGCGGCAGTCGGGTGTAAGTTTTGGCAGTAGGGGAAAAAATTACCCGGGGCCGGTGAGGCCGCACGACGCGGCGATCGGCGGGGGCGGGAACGGCAAGTGCAAGCCGGCCTGCCATGAGCCACGAACACATCAAGCAATCCCATGCCAACCGGGTTCGCCGGGGGCGAGGCCGTGGGCGGCGCCGCGAGCAGCCGCAGGCGTCCTCGCTGTGGCAGGAGATGGCGACGGGGTCGGTGGTAGGCGTGGTGGCCTGTCTCGCGTTCGCTTCCCTGCTTGGCGCCTCGCCGCCCATGCTGGCCTTCGCCATGGCGGCGGGGTGGTGCGCGGGGGCGGTCGTCGGCATCCAGGTCTGGATCGCGACCGCGCGCCTGCCCGACGATCCCGTGCTGCCGCCCGCGCCCGGTCAGGAACGGCAGGACACCCGGCGCCGGTGAGCCCGCGCCGGGGGAGGATGCGCACATGCCGAGAGCCGTATGGAAGGGCGCGATCGCCTTCGGGCTCGTTCACGTGCCGGTGACGCTCTACCCGGCCGCGGGCGCGAGCCGCCTGGACCTGGATCTGCTGGACCGCCGGGACTTCGCACCCGTGGGCTACCAGCGGGTCAACAAGCGCACCGGGGAGACGGTTGCGGCCGACGACATCGTGAAGGGCTACGAGTACGAGGACGGCCAGTACGTGGTGGTGGGCGAGGAGGATTTCCGGCTTGCCAACGTCGAGGCGACCCAGACGGTGGACCTCCTCGCCTTCGTCGACGCGGCCGAGATTCCGCCACTCTTCTTCGACACGCCGTACTACCTGGAGCCGGGCCGCCGGGGCGAGAAAACCTACGCGCTGCTGCGCGAGACCTTGCGCCGCACCGGGCGGGTGGGGCTGGCCACGGTGGTGCTGCGCACGCGCCAGCACCTGGCCGCGCTCATCCCGGTGGAGGCGGCGCTGGTCCTGAACACGCTGCGCTTCGCCGACGAGGTTCGGCCACAGAGCGCCCTGCAGTTGCCCGAGGACGATCTCACCGAGCTGGGCGTCTCGCGGCGCGAGCTCGAGATGGCCGAGCGGCTGGTCGAGAGCATGGTCGAGCCGTGGGCACCGGAGCAGTACCGAGACACCTATCGCGACGACCTCATGGCGCGAATCGAGCAGAAGATCCGCGCCGGCAAGACCCATGTGGTCAGCGAGCCGGGCGCCCCCGCGGAGGAGGCCGCGGAAGGCGGGGAGGTGGTCGACCTCATGGCGATGCTCAAGCGCAGCCTGGAGACAGGTCGTCCGCGCGGCACATCCGACAAGACGCGTGCCGGCGCCAAGGGCGCCGGGGGCAAGGCTGCGGCCGAGCGCGGCGGCACGCGCCGGCGCCGCGCATGAAGGACGCCGCCGAAGCGCGCCTTGCGCGCTACCGCGAGATGCGCGACTTCGGCGCCACGCCGGAGCCGAGCGGCACCGGGGGCGGAACGGACCGGCCGGACAGCCCGATCTTCGTAGTGCAGCGCCACGATGCGCGCCGCCTGCACTACGATTTCCGTCTCGAACTGGACGGCGTACTGCGCAGTTGGGCGGTGCCCAAGGGACCGAGCCTGGATCCGCGCGAGCGGCGGCTGGCGGTGGAGACGGAAGACCATCCCGTGGCGTACGCGGACTTCGAGGGCACCATCCCGGCACACCAGTACGGCGCGGGCGACGTCGTGCTGTGGGACCGCGGGACGTGGTCGAGCGAGACGCCCGATCCGGCGCGGGCCCTGGCTCGCGGCCGGCTGAAGTTCCGCCTCCACGGCAAGCGGCTCACCGGCGCATGGACGCTGATTCGCATGGGCGGTGGAGAGGGCGACCCGGACGCGCACAACTGGCTGCTGGTCAAGGAGCGCGACGGGGTGGCGCGCACGGGCGAGGCGGGCGAAATCAAGGAGAGGCCGGCGGGCGATCCCGCCGGGCCGCTGCCGGACAGCTTCGCGCCGCAGCTCGCGGCCCTGGTCGCCGAGCCGCCGCCTGGAGGTGGCTGGGTCTGGGAGATCAAGTACGACGGCTATCGCGTCCTGGCCCGCACGAGCGGCGGGCACGCACGCCTGTTCACCCGCAACGGTCAGGACTGGAGCGCTCGTCTTCCCCGGATCGTGAGGGCGATCGAGGCCTTGTCCCCGGGCGAGAGCTGGCTGGACGGGGAGCTCGTCGTTGCCGGCGAGGATGGGCTGCCGGACTTCCAGGCGCTGCAGAGCGCCTTCGCGTCGGGGGCGACGGGCGCCGCCGTGTTCTGGCTCTTCGACGCGCCCTGGCTCGACGGCCGCGATCTCACCCGCGAGCCGCTCCTCGAGCGCAAGCGCCGGCTCGCCGCCGTCCTGAGCGGGAAGGAGGGGGTGGTGCGCTTTTCCGAGCATTTCGCAGGGGACCCGGCGGCGGCGCTGGAGCAGGCCTGCCGGCTGGGCCTGGAGGGGCTCGTCGGCAAACGGTCGGATGCGCAGTATGCGCCGGGGCGCGGTCGCGGCTGGGTGAAGCTCAAGTGCCGCCCGCGCCAGGAGTTCGTGGTCGGGGGCTACACCGAGCCGGACGGCTCGCGCAAGGGCTTCGGAGCGCTTCTGCTGGGGCTCTACGACGAGTCCGGCGAGCTCCGATACGCCGGCCGCGTGGGCACCGGCTTCGGCGCGGAAACCCTGGCGCAGCTCGCGGCGCGGCTCGCCCGGCTGCGGCGCGACGTCTCGCCTTTCGTGCGGGCGCCGCGGGCGGCCGGCGTGCACTGGGTCGCGCCGGAGCTCGTGGCGGAGGTGGAATTCGCCGGCTGGACCCGCGACGGCCTGCTGCGCCAGGCCTCGTTCCTGGGCTTGCGCGAGGACAAGCCGGCCCGCGCGGTGGAGGAGGAAAAGGCAGTGGCAATGCGCGACCGGACGGACGAGACGGGGGGCGCGGTACGGGTAGCGGGCGTGACCATCAGCCATCCGGACCGGGTCGTGTGGCCCGACAGCGGGCTCACCAAGGCGGACCTGGCGCGCTACTACGACCGGGTGGGCGCCTGGCTGCTGCCCCATCTGGTGAGCCGGCCGCTCTCCTTGCTGCGCTGCCCGGACGGCAGCGACGCGGAGTGCTTCTTCCAGCGCCATATGGGCGAGAAGCGCCCCCAGGGTGTGGAGGTCTTCGTGTGGGCGCGTTCCTCGGCGAGCCGGCGCACCTATCTCTACGTAACCAGCATGGAGGCGGTGATCGGCATGGTGCAGCGTGGCGTGATCGAGTTCCACACCTGGGGTTCGACGCTGCCGCGGGTCGACCGCCCCGACCGCATCACCCTCGACCTCGATCCGGCCCCGGACGTGCCGTGGGAGCGGGTGATGGAGGGGGCGAAGCTGGTGCGGGTGCTCCTCGACGAGTTGGGACTCCCGAACTTCCTCAAGACCACCGGCGGCAAGGGGCTGCACATCGTCGTGCCGCTGATGCGGCGCCACCGCTGGGACGAGGTGAAGCGCTTTGCGCGCCTGCTCGCCGGGCATCTCGCGCGGGTGCTGCCCGACCGCTTCACCGCGAGCGCGTCGAAGGAGCGGCGCACCGGCCGCATCTTCATCGACTACCTGCGCAACGACGCGGCGGCCTCGGCGGTGGCCGCCTACTCGGTGCGGGCACGGCCGGGCGCGCCGGTGGCGACGCCGATCGCGTGGGAGGAACTCAGACCCGGGCTGCAGCCCGCGGACTTCAGCGTGGAGAGCCTGCCGGCCCGGCTGGCCGGGCTGCGCACCGATCCGTGGGCGAGCTACGGGACCAGCCGGCGCATGCTTTCCAAGGGAATGTGGGCGGCGCTGGGAGAGGGGTGACGGCCCTCATGGCGTGCGGTGCGCATCGCGCTCCTCGACGCCGGTGTCCCCGCCGTCGCTGCGGATGACGCTCACCACCCCGTCGCTCTCCATGTAGGCGCGCCGCACCTCGGCCAGGCGCGAGATGCCGTGCTCGCGCAGCTTGGACATCAGCTCGTCCTCGGTGATGAACTCGCGGCGCATGTTGTGCCATACGATCCGGCCGTCGCGCACCAGGCACAGCGCCGAGGACTGCAGCAGCCGCCGCAGGCGCGGGAAGCGGAAGGAGAGCCAGTCGAGCAGCACGTTCCAGCCGAGGATGGTGGACACCAGCACGAGGCCGTCCGCGACCGACCGGTAGTCGCCCGCCATCCCGTTCTGCGCCGCGTCGGCGACCAGCACCAGCAGCAGGACATCGGCCATCCCGACCGCGCCCACGTCGCGCTTGAGCACGGTGCGGAAGACCACGAACAGGAACAGGTACATCAGGCTGCCGCGCACGACCAGTTCCAGGGGTGCGACGGTGAATTCGAAGAGCCCCGCCCAGTCGATCGTCATTGTTCTCTCCCCGGCGGAGCCCGTGCCGCCGGCATTCCGGGAGCCGCAATGCGCGTACCTGGAACCGGGCACACCGGTTGCGGGCCGCTCGCCACCAGCCCCCAGGAGACGAGCCATGCACAGCGAAGACCAGCGCGAAGGGACCATGCCGCCACAGCACCAGGCGCAGCAGCCCGGGCGCGAGGAGGAGATGAACCCGCGGCCGCAGTCGTTCATGGAGAACTACGTCGGCTCGGGGCGCCTCGCGGGCAAGGTCGCCCTCGTGACCGGTGGCGACAGCGGCATCGGGCGGGCGGTCGCGATCGCCTTCGCCAAGGAGGGCGCCGACGTGGCGATCGCCTACCTCGAAGAGTGCGAGGATGCGCAGCAGACCCATGCTGCGATCGAGGCCTGCGGCCGGCGCGCCCTGGGCGTGGCCACCGACCTGGCCGAAGCGTCGAACTGCGGCAGGGTGGTCGAGCGCGTGGTACGCGAGCTGGGGCGTCTCGACGTGCTGGTGAACAACGCCGGCGAGCAGCATCCGCAGCAGGACATCACGGACATCAGCGTGGAACAGCTCGAGCGGACCTTCCGCACCAACGTGTTCTCGATGTTTCACTGCGTACAGGCGGCGCTGCCGCATCTGGGGCGGGGGGCACGCATCATCAACACCAGCTCGGTCACCGCCTACCTGGGCAATCCCAAGCTGCTCGATTATTCGGCGACCAAGGGTGCCATCGTGGCCTTCACGCGATCGCTGGCGCTGTCGCTTGCCGAGCGCGGCATCATGGTGAACGCGGTCGCGCCGGGGCCCATCTGGACGCCGCTCATCCCTTCGACCTTCAGCCCGGAGCACGTCGGCGAGTTCGGCGCGAATACGCCCTTGAAGCGTCCCGGCCAGCCGGACGAGGTGGCGCCCTGCTACGTCTTCCTGGCGACCGAGGGGGCGAGCTACATGACCGGGCAGGTCCTGCATCCGAACGGCGGGCGTGTGCTGAACGGCTGAGTACCCGCTGCAGGGTGTGATGCCGATAATTGTTACAACTCGGACTGCCCGTCCGGGCGGACCGCCCTGGGCGGGAGTCCGGGCGCCGGCCGGCGTGCCGCGTTCCGGAGGGGGAACCCGCCTTCCCTGGCGGGGGTCGGAACGACGCATGAAAAGCCTGCACGCACCGAGTAAGAATTCCAGTCGCTACCCGCAGGGCGCCCCATAAGGAGTCAACCTACTCATGCCCCAATTCCTGTTGGTCGACGACGATCCCGAAACCATCGAATGGCTCACCGAGTTCGTGAAGGGTGAAGGCTTCACCGTGGCCACCGCCGATTCCCTGCGCGCGGCGCGCATCCAGCTCACCCGCGCCAAGCCCGACATCGTGCTGACGGACCTGCTGCTGCCCGACGGCCAGGGCATAGAGCTCCTCGACGAGATCGAGGCGGGCGACTCCACCGAGCTGGTGGTGATCACCGGCCATGCCAGCGTGGAGAGCGCGGTGGACGCCCTGCGCAAGGGGGCCGCCGACTATCTGGTGAAACCGATCGACGTGGAGCGCCTGCGCGGCATCCTGCAGCGGGTACCCAAGCCCGAGCACTTCCGCGAGGAGATCGGCGAGCTGCGCGAGGAGCTCAAGCGGCTCGGCCGCTTCGGCCACATCTTCGGCAGCTCGCCGGCGATGCACCGGGTCTACGACCAGCTGTCGCGGGTCGCGCCGACCTCGGCGAGCGTGCTGCTCATCGGCGAGAGCGGCACCGGCAAGGAGGTCGCGGCGCAGACCATCCACGATCTGTCCCGCCGCCGGCGCCAGCCCTTCCTGCCGCTCAACTGCGGCGCGGTGTCGCCGCAGCTCATCGAGAGCGAGCTCTTCGGCCACGAGAAGGGCAGCTTCACCGGGGCCGATCGTCAGCATCGCGGCTTCTTCGAGCGCGCCCACCGCGGCTCGCTCTTCCTGGACGAGATCACCGAGATGCGCCCCGAGCTGCAGGTGAAGCTGTTGCGCGTGCTGGAGACCGGCACCTTCATGCGGGTGGGCACCAACGACCCGATCTCGGCCGACGTGCGCGTGATCGCGGCGACCAACCGCTCGCCGGAGAAGGCGGTGGAGGACGGGCGCCTGCGCGAGGACCTCTACCACCGCCTGAACGTCTTCCCGATCACGCTGCCGCCGCTGCGCGAGCGCGGGACCGACATCGAACTGCTCGCCGAGCAGTTCCTGGCCGAGCTCAATCGCGAGGAAGGGACCAGCAAGCGCTTCTCGCCGGCCGCCATCGCCGCGCTCTACGCCCACAACTGGCCGGGCAACGTGCGTGAGCTCAAGAACTACGTGCAGCGCGCCTACATCCTCTCCGACGACGTCATCGACGTCGAGCTCGCCCCGGAGACCTTCGTCAAGAGCACCCCCAGCAGCATCCTCACAGTGCGCATCGGCAGCACCCTGGAGGATGTGAACCGGCGCCTCATCGAGGCGACCCTCCTCGAATGCGGCAACGTCAAGCGCAAGGCGGCGGAGATCCTCGGCATCAGCCTGAAGACCTTGTACAACCGGCTCGCGGCCTACAACGCCGGGAAGGGCGGCGAGGCCGAGGAGCTCGACGAGGAGGGCGACGAGGCGCTTGACGAGGCCGTGGCGCACGAGGAGGAGGGCGAGTCGCGGAGCGGCGCCGCGGCCGGCGAGCGCTCGCCGCACTGAGGCGGGCGCCGCGACCCGCGAGGTGCGCGCCCGGTCCGCTGCCGTGAGGGGTACGAATCTTGCGCGGGTGCCCCGGTAGAGGAGGACCATGCCATGAACGACGAACGGAAGCGGCCGCACGCGAGCGGCGATCCGAACAAGCCTGCAGCGTCGGACCTGGCGCTGCCTCACGAGCGCGACGAGGCGCCCGAGGGCCAGCGCGGCGATCCCGGGGCGGCGCCCGAAGGACCGCGCGAAGTCATCGAACAGGCGCAACGCGACATCCGGCGGGGCCTCGTCGACACCGAGCGGCGGGGTGTGCCGTCGGACGTGCCCGGGCCGCACCCCGATCCGCAGCATACCGAGGGGGCCGCGGTGCCCCCCGAGGGCGTCTCGCGCAGCCGGCCCCGCGGGCGCAAGGAGGGGAAGCCCTCCGCCGGCTGATCTCCGGGAGCGCTGATTGCATGGTCCGTCCTTCGGGCCACCGGCGGAGCCGGATCGGGCATCCGGGCCGGTGTCCCCTCGAGCGCACAGGAGGACGAACATGCACATCATCACGACGAGTGGGGGCAGTATCGGCGCGAGCCGGGCGGCCGAGGCGACGGAGAGCATCGACCGGTTGTCGGCGACCGCCCATCAGGCGGTGGACCGTGCCGCGGACGTGGCGACCTCGGCGGTGCACCAGATCGCGGAGCGCGGGCACCGGCTGGCTTCCGCCGGGGACTACTGGGCGTCGGCGACGCGGGATTGTGTCCGGCGGCATCCGATCGCGTCGGTCGGGGTCGCCCTGGGCGCGGGCCTGCTGCTCTCCCTCCTGACCCGCCGTTCCCGCTGAGACGCGGAAGGGAGCACCGCCGCTGGGTGGCGGCCGCCCGTCGCCACAATGCCTTGCCGGCTCCGGAACACGGTGGACGCGTGCCGGGTCAACCTCTTCCACATCGCGCCAGGGGGTGAGCTCGTCTCGACCGTGCAATGAACGCATCGTCCATCCCCACCAGCGTCGGCACCGACGTGCGCGGCGCGTGGGCCTCGCGTCTGCAGCAGGGCGCGCGCTACAGCGCGTGGCTGATGCTGCTGATCGCCGTGCTCGGCGCCAACGGTATCGTCGACGACATCCGGCCGGGCAGTGTCGCGGTGATGTTCCTGGGCGGTGGCGCACTGCACCTCCTGAGCGGCGGGCAGGCCTGGGGACGGCGTGTGGCGGCGGCGGCCGCCGCCGCCATCGCGATCGTCGGTGCTCTCGGCCTGGCGCAGGAGCTGGCCACCCTGCCGGCAGGCAGCGCGCGCCTGCTCGACGCGATCGCGGCAGGGATCGGCCCGCTTCCGGTCACGGTGGGCGCCTCCCACCTGCTGCTCGCCGCGGCCCTCTACATGGCGACGCGGCGGGAGGCGCGCGCCCGCGCGTGGTGCCAGGTGCTGGCGGGAATCATCGCCGGCCTGGCCGTGGGGTCGCTGGTAGGCCTGACCTTCCGCATCGCGTGGATGTATCCGTCGACGCTGCCCGGCGGGCTGCTCCCGGCGGCGGCCGTCGGCCTGCTGGCGGCGAGCTTTTCGCTTGTGGCCGTGCGCCCCCCGCACCGGCTGCTGCAGATCCTCGAGGAGGATTCGCCCGGGGCGGTGGTGGTGCGGCGGCTGCTGCCGGCCGCCGTCGTGCTGCCGCTGCTCGTCGGCTGGGCCCAGGCGCTCGGCCGGCGCAGCGGCTGGTTCGACGTGGCGGCCGGGGAGGCGGTGCTCACCGTCACCACCATCCTCGCCTGCGGCGTGCTGGTCCTGTGGACCGCCCGCAAGCTCGACGACCTGCATGTCCACCGCTCCCGCGCCGAGTCGCGGGCCGACACCCAGCGCGAATGGCTGGACGTCACGCTCACCAGCATCGGCGACGCCGTCATCACCGCCGACCGCGACGGAAAGATCGGGCTGGTGAATCCCGCCACCGCGACGCTGCTCGGCTGCTCCGCGGGCGGGGCGGTCGGCCGGCCGGTCGACGAGCTGGTCCAACTCGTCGACGAGCGCACCGGCGAGCCCCTCGAAAGTCCGTTCAGCGAGGTGTTCACCGCCTGCCGGGCGGTCTCGGTGGCGGGCGAGCCGGCGGTGCGCAGGCAGGACGGGCGCCTGTGCGCCGTGGATGCCGCCGCCATGCCGATCACGAACCCGGACGGCTCCCTGGTGGGCGGCGTGCTGGTGCTGCGGGATGCGACCGTGCGCCGCGAGCGCGAGCGCGCGATGCGCGCCGCCTACGCGGACCTTGACCGCCGGGTGGGCGAACGCACCGAGGCCCTGGGGCGCGCCAAGGCGGCCCTGCGCGAGAGCACCGCGCTGCTTCAGACCTTCGTCGCGAGCACCCCCGAGCCCATCCTGGCCAAGGATCTCGAGGGCCGCATCATCATGGTGAACCCGGCGGCGCTGCGCGCGCTCGGCCTGACCGAGGAGCAGGTGCTCGGCCACAGCAAGGTGGAGCTCTACGGCGAGTCGGAGGAGACGCGGCGCATCATGGAGAGCGACCAGCGCGTGCTCCAGACGGGAGAGCCCGAGGTGGTCGAGGAGACGCTGGCGACGCCGCGCGGGGCGCGTACCTTCATGGTCACCAAGTCGCCGCTGCGCGACGACGACGGGAACATCATGGGCGTGGTCGGGGTGGCGGCGGACATTACGGAGCGCAAGCGCATCCAGCGTGAGCTGGAGCAGCTCCTGATGGCCGAGCACCGCCTGCGGGCCGAGGCGGAGCGTGCGAGCCGCGCCAAGGACGAGTTCCTCGCGGTGGTGTCCCACGAACTGCGCTCGCCGCTCAACGCGCTCAAGGGCTGGAGCCACATCCTGTCCGGCACCACGGTACCCGCCCCGGCGCTCGTCACCCGCGCGGCCCAGGCCATCCGGCGCAACGTGGACCATCAGAGCCGCCTCATCGACGATCTCCTGGACACCTCGCGCATCATCAGCGGCAAGCTCGTGCTCGAGCACCGCCCGGTGAACCTGGTCGAGGTGGTGCACGCGGCGCTCGACGTGTCGCGGGCGGCGGCGCTGGCCAAGCGCATCGAGCTGCGCTTCAGCTCGGATCACCCGGTCGTCACGACCGAGGGCGATCACGGCCGCCTGCAGCAGGTCGTCATCAACCTGCTGTCGAACGCGATCAAGTTCACCCCCGAGGGCGGGCGCGTCGAGATCACCCTGGAACGCATCCGGGACATCATCGAGCTGACCGTGAGCGACACGGGCATCGGCATCGATCCGGTCTTCCTGCCCCACGTCTTCGATCGCTTCAGCCAGGCCAATACCTCCACCACCCGGCGCTACCAGGGCCTGGGAATCGGATTGGCCCTGGCGCGCCACCTGGTGGAGATGCACGGCGGGACGATCCGCGCGGCGAGCCCGGGAGCGGAACAGGGGGCGCGCTTCATCGTCGAGCTGCCGGCGATCGTCGATGGGCTCCTGGGCGAGGGGCCGCCCCTCCCGGCCGAGCCGGCCTCGGTGGAGCGACTGGAAGGCGTGACCGTGCTGGCGGTCGACGACGACCCGGACGCACGCGACGTCATCGGCCTGATGCTGTCCCACGCCGGGGCGCAGGTGCAGACCTTCGAGTCGGGCCAGAGCCTGATCGACGCCCTGACCGAACACGGCGCACCGCCCGCCCCGGCGGTGCTGCTGCTCGACATCGCGATGCCCGACGAGGACGGCTTCAGCGTGCTCTCCCGCGTGCGCGCACTGCCCGGCATCGGCTTCGTTCCCGCCGTCGCGGTGACCGCGCTTACCCACCTCGGGCGCAGCCAGCTCGCCATCGAGGGCTTCCAGGATCACGTGGGCAAGCCGGTCGAGGTGAGCCGGCTGATCGAGACCGTCGCGGCGCTGGCGGCGCGCCAGCGCGAGGCAATGGCAGCGGGAGCCGAGCAGACCGGCTCCGGCTGATCCGGCAGCGGCCGCCCGCTGTTTGGGCATGTGGATTGCCCCGCGCGCGGCATGAAAACGCAGATATTTCCCGAACCGCTGCCCCACCGGCCGGTCCTCGTCCTGTCCCCCCACCTCGACGACGGAGTGTTCGCCTGCGGGCGCCTGATCGCAAGCGCGGACGCGGTCACCGTGGCGACCGTCTTCGCCGGACGCCCGCCGCCGGACGCGCCGCTCACGGAGTGGGACCGGGCGTCCGGCTTCGTTCCGGGCGACGACGTGATCGGCGAGCGCCGCGCCGAGGACCTCAGGGCGCTGGCCCTGCTGCACGCAGCCCCTCTCTGGCTGGATTTCCGCGACCGGCAGTACGGCGCCGGGGTGCGGGCGCAGGACGTGGCGCAGGCGCTGGAAGACGTGCTCGCGCGCTGCAGGCCCGGCGTGGTGTTCTTCCCCCTCGGGCTCTTCCACTCGGATCACCACCTCACCCACGAGGCCGCGATGCTGCTGCTCGGGGACCACTCGGAGCTCGAATGGATCGCCTACGAGGACCGCCTCTACCGGCGCCTGCCCGGCCTTGCCCGCGACCGCATCGCCCGGCTGCGCCGGGTCGGGCTTCTGCCGCAACGGACCGCCTTCCGCGAGGCGGATAGGGCCGCTGCGCGCAAGTGCCGCGCGGTCGCCTGCTATCGCTCGCAGCTGCGGGCGCTCGCCACCCCCGGGCGGCCCGGGCACCAGGACGTGTTCGGTGCCGAGGCCTATTGGCGCCTGGCCGGCTGCATGGTGGCGTGTACGTGAAGCGCCGCGCTCGCGACATCACCATCGTCGTCCTTACCCACGAGCGCCGGGACGAGGTGCTGCGGACCGTGAGCCGGCTGCTCGCGGCGCACGACGGCCTCCCCGTGGTGGTGGTGGACAACGGATCGACCGACGGGACCGAGGCGGCGCTGGCTGCGCGGTTTCCGACGGTGAGGCGGGTGCGCCTCGCGCGCAACCAGGGCGCGGCCGGGCGTAACGCGGGTGTCCGGACCGCCGCGACGCCTTATGTGGCGTTCTGCGACGACGACGTGTGGTGGGACGAGGGCGCGCTCGCGCGGGCGGCGGCCTTCTTCGATGCCTATCCGCGGCTGGCCGTGGCCACGGCGCGCGTGTTGGTGGGCGAAGCGGGGCGCGAGGATCCGGCCTGCGCCTATATGGCGCGCTGCGGCCGCGTCGACCCGGCCGTGCCCGGCCTGGAGGTGGCGGGCTTTCTCGCCGGAGCCTGCGTGATGAGGCGTACCGCCTTCATGGCGGCCGGCGGCTACGAGGCACGGCTCTTCATCGGCGGCGAGGAGAGCCTGCTGGCGCTCGACCTGCTCGCCGCCGGCTGGCGGATCGCCTATGTGCCGGAGCTGGTCGCCCACCATCATCCCTCTTCCCACCGCGATGCCGGCCGGCGCCGCCTCCTGCTGCTGCGCAACGCGCTGTGGTGCGCCTGGCTGCGCCGGCCGGCTGCCGCCGCCTGGCGAGAGACCCGGGAGCGCCTGGGCGCGGCCCGGGGGCTGGGCCTGCGGGCGCAAAGCCTCGCCGCAGCCCTGGCCGGCCTGCCCTGGGTGCTGCGCCATCGGCGCGTGTTGCCGCCTCACGTGGAGGCCGCGCTGCACCGCCTCGACCCCGAGCGCGGCCGCTTGTGACACCCGGCAATGACGGTACGACGAACTACACGTCACGTGTAATTCTTGCCCGGCAGACGGTCGGCGCGGGCCGGGTGGGCGCGCGCCGACCGGGCATGCCGCTTGCGGAATCGCCCCTCGCGACGGACAGGACGCCGACCCGGTGTCCCGGTCCGGACGGGACCTATGAGGAGACCCACAATGAGAGAGCGACAGAACCCGCAGCACTACGGCGAACAGGAAGACTGGGAGCGCCGCGAGGGTGGCGCCTGGCCGCGGGAGCCGGGCATGCAGGGGCACGCCGGAGCGCAGCAGCGCGCTCAGGAGGACTATTCCCGGCAGCAGCAGTATCGCGGCCAGGAGGGCGACTGGCAGCAGGGCGGTCGGCAGCAGGGCGGCAGTATGCGGGAAGCCCAGGGCCAGCCCTACAGCCCCGGCTCCGAGTGGCCGTCCCAGGGCGGCTACCGCCAGCAGGAAGCGTTCCAGCCGGGGCCCGGGCAGGGCTACGGGCGCGCCGGCGAAGGCAACTACGGCAGCGGTGAGCACGGGGGCGGGCAGTTCGGCGGCGGCCAGTACGGCCGTGGCGGCCAGTACGGCGGTGGCCCTCAATATGGCGGCGGTGGCGGCGGGCAGTATGGCGGCGGCTACGGCCGCAGCCAGCTCGGCGGCGGTCCCGGCCGCGAGGGGCCGGCTGGCGGCTACGGCGGCGCGGGCGAGAGCTGGGGCCAGGAAGGCCGTGGCGGCATGGGGCCGCACGACCCCTATGAGCACGGCGGCGGACCGCGCGGTTTCGGCCACGGCGAGAGCTCGCCGGCCAGCGCGCGCGGCGACTGGAGCGAGGGCGGGCGCTCCTGGCGCTATGGCCAGCAGGCCTATGGCGGCGGACCGGACCAGCCCGGGTGGAACGAGCCCCACTACGGGCGCGGCGGCGCCTGGGGCGCCTACGGCGGCATCGGTGGCGGCGGTATGGAGGGCGAGGCCCAGGCGCGGCGCCAGCGCAAGGGGCCCAAGGGCTACACCCGCTCGGACGAGCGCATCCGCGAGTTCATCTGCGAGCGGCTGACCGAGTACCACCAGCTCGACGTGAGCGACGTGAGCGTGGACGTGAAAGACGGCGAGGTCATCCTCGAGGGAACGGTGCCGGAGCGCCACATGAAGTACCAGATCGAGGACGTGGCCGACAGCTGCTGGGGCGTGAAGGACGTGGACAACCGCCTGCGGGTGGCGAGCGGCAGCGCCCGGGAGGGCGGCGCGCTGAGCGCTTCCGGCGGCCAGATGGGCAGCTCGGACCGCAGCGGCAGCCCGGCGGCCTCGACGGAGACGGGCGGCGGTCGCAGCGGCCGCTCCGGGGGCTCGGAGCAGTCGCGGTGAGCGGCCGCGCGCCGGCTACCGCAACCAGAGTCCAACCTGGCAGAAGGAGAAGAGGCAAATGGCAATGACCGGTAACAATCCTCAGGGCGCAGGTGCCCGCATCGTCGGCGGGGATCACTCGGACTCCGGACCCGGGCCCGAGATCATGGCGGCCGATACCCTGCAGGGCAACGACGTCGTCAACGCCCAGAACGAGAACCTGGGCGATATCAAGCACATCATGATCGACGTGCCCAGCGGGCGTGTGGCCTACGCCGTCCTGTCGGCGGGCGGCTTCCTGGGTATCGGCGACAAGCTCTTCGCCATCCCCTGGTCGGCGCTCACCCTGGACGCGGACAGGCACTGCTTCATCCTCAACGTGGACAAGGAGCGCCTGAAGAACGCGCCGGGGTTCGACAAGGACCACTGGCCGACCATGGCCGATCCGACCTGGGCGGGCGAGGTGCATTCCTACTACGGCCAGCGCAACTACTGGCTGCCGCCGCAGATGTAGACGGGCTTGCGCGGGGGCCGGCGCGGCGACGCGGTGCGCCGGCCGCCCGCGTGACCGATCCTGGCGCGGCGGACAGGCCGCGCCGTTTTCGTCCCGATCGGAATCCGCCAGCTCTCCGCCGTGGGTCTGCCCTGGTCGTCGTCGGCGTCCGCCACCGTCATGGTGTGGCGCCTGTTGCTGTCCGCCGTCATGCGCTACCGGGCGCGCACCCTGGTGGCGCTCGTGCTGGTCGTCGTGGCCAAGCTGGCGACGGTGGCGGTGCCGCTCGCCCTCAAGGGGGTGGTCGACCGCCTCGGCGGCGCCGACCCGGTGCTGGTGCTGCCGGTGTTCCTGCTGCTCGCGTATGCGCTGCTGCGCTTCGCGGGAACGCTGTTCGGCGAGCTGCGCGACATGGTGTTCGTGCGCGTCACCCAGAACACGGTGGCGGGCTTCCTGCTGCAGGCGTTCGAGCATCTGCACCGCCTGTCGGTACGCTTCCACGCGGTACGCCGCACCGGGGCGCTCACCCGGGACGTGGAGCGCGGTACCGCCGGCATCGGCTTCCTCCTCGGCGTGGCGCTCTTCACCGTGCTCCCCACCCTGGTGGAGATCGGAGCGGTGGTGGCGGTGCTGAGCCTCGCCTACAGCCAGTGGTTCACGGCCATCATCTTCCTCACCTTCCTGGCGTACGGGGCGTTCACCGTCGTCTACACCGAGCGGCGGGCGATCTACCAGCGGGCCCTGAACGAGCTCGACTCGAGCGCCAACGGCCGGCTCGTCGACAGCCTGCTCAACTACGAGACGGTGAAGTACTACACCAACGAGAACTTCGAGCGCGAGCGCTTCGGCGGCATCCTCACCCAGTGGATCGACGTGGGGGTGCAGAACCAGAAGGCGCTCTTCTTCCTGCACATCGGCCAGAGCGGGATCATCGCGGTCGGGGTGGCGAGCGTGATGCTGCTCGCGGCCCAGAACGTCGTGCAGGGCACCATGACGGTGGGCGACCTGGTGCTGGTCAATGCCTACGTGATCCAGGTGTGCCTGCCGCTCAACTCGCTCGGCTTCGTCTTCCGCCAGGCGCGCGACGCGGTGGTGAACGCCGAGCGCATGTTCCGCCTGATGGAGGAGCGCCCCGAGATCGAGGATCGCGCGGGGCAGCCCGATCTGGCGGTGCGCCGCGGCGAGGTACGTTTCGAGCACATCGACTTCGGTTACGAGCCGAACCGCCAGATCCTGTGGGACGTCAGCTTCACCATCGCCCCCGGCGGGACGGTGGCGGTGGTGGGGGGCAGCGGCTCGGGCAAGTCCACCCTCGCGCGGCTGCTGTTCCGCTTCTACGACGCGGCCAACGGGCGCGTCCTCATCGACGACCAGGACCTGCGCGAGGTGACCCAGAAGAGCCTGCGCGCGGCGGTGGGCATCGTGCCCCAGGACACCATCCTGTTCAACGACACCATCGCCTACAACATCGCCTACGGGCGCCCCGGCGCCAGCCTCGCGGAAGTGATCGAGGCGGCCCGTGCGGCGCATGTCCACGAGTTCATCAGCGGCCTGCCGGAGCAGTACGAGACGCTGGTGGGCGAGCGGGGGGTGAAGCTGTCCGGAGGCGAGAAGCAGCGCATCGCCATCGCCCGCGCCATCCTCAAGAACCCGCCCATCCTGGTCTTCGACGAGGCCACCTCGGCGCTGGACACCCGCGCCGAGCGGGCCATCCAGGACGAGCTCGACCGGCTCGCCGCCGAGCGGACCACCCTGGTCATCGCGCACCGGTTGTCCACCGTCGTCGACGCCGACGAGATCCTGGTGCTCGAGCATGGGCGGGTGGTCGAGCGCGGCACCCACGAGGCGCTGCTGCGCGCCGACGGGCTGTACGCCCAGATGTGGCGCCTGCAGCGCCAGCAGCAGGAGCTGGAGCAGGCCGAGGCCGTGCTCGCGCTTCAGCCCATCAACCTCGTCGCGCTCGCGGCGGGGGTGATCGACGGCCTGCAGCCGGCCATGCAGGCGCGGGGGGTGCGCTTCTTCACCGCGGTGGGCACGGAGGCGGCGCGCATCACCGGCGATCCCAGCAGCCTGCAGCAGGCGCTGTCGGCGCTGCTGGAGCAGGCCGTGGCGGCGAGCCCGGCGGGCGGGCGCATGGAGATGCGCATCGAGCGGGTGGGGACGCGGGTGCGGCTGACCTTGTTCCACCACGCCCTGCCCGGGCAGGCGACTGCACCGGTGCCCGCCGCCGGCCGCGGGCAGGGCCCGGATGCGGCCGCCATCGAGTCCCTGATCGCGCAGCAGGGCGGCAGCCTGCAGCGCAGCGTGGGCGAGCGCGGTGTGGTGAGCGTCGCGATCGAGTTCCCGCTGCGCGAAGTGCCCGAGACGATGCCCGCCCCGGGCCACATCCTGCTGGCACCGCACACCGAGCCGCCCGGGGCGCCGAGCTTGCCGCTCGAGGGCGTGCGCGCCCTGGTGCTGGCGGGCGACGACGCGGCACGGGCGGAGCTGGAGTCCTGGCTCCACGAAGCCGGTGCCGCCTCGCGCTCCTTCGCCGCGGGCGAACCGGCGCTCGCCTGGCTCGCCGAGCTCGCCCGGGAGGAATGGCCCGACGTGGTGGTGTGCGATCTGGTGCTCGCGCGCGGCGACGGCTACGTCGTGCTGCAGCAGCTGCGGGAGATGGAGGCGCGCCGCGGCCTGGCGCTGGACGAGCGCCTGCCGGCCATCGCGGTGGGCGGCCCGGCCGGCGGCGATCCGCACATGCGCGCGCTGCTGGCAGGCTTCCAGGGCCACTTCGGCCGGCCGCTCGAGGCCGGGAGACTGGTGGCCGCCGTGGCGGGGCTCACCGGGCGGCGCGCCGCCTTGTCGCCCCAGGACGGGCCCCTGTTCTGAGCGCGGCCGTCCCCTGCACCATGTTCATTTGCCCATCAAGGAGCCCCCCATGTCCGCTTCACGACCTTCCGACGACGCGCCCCGTGTTCCCGGCAGTCTGTACGTCACCCGCGAGGCCGCGCGCAGGGCGGTGGCCATGGTCGCGCCCATGATCGAGGCAGGCCTCGCCGATCCGCGCATCGGCGGCAGCGGGGCGCTCCATGTGGTGGTGCTGGATCCCGCCCGCCCGCCGGGTCGCTCGGGCTTCGAGGCGGCGGTTCTTCACGAGCAGTCCTTCGGTGACCCCGAGGGCTGGGATGCCGACTACGCCGGCTTCGCTCGCGCCAAGGCGCGGCTGAGCTGGGAGCTCGGCATGGACAGCCACCGCGCACAGACGCTCCTGCCCCATCTGCTGCGCCCCGGGGATACCGGCTTGTGGGGCAGCGTGTGGCTCGACGGCATCGTGGTCGGCGCGAGCGGCGCCTTCCCCTGGTACGACGAGGTGTATGCCGGCGCGGTCGCGCTCGCCCTGCGCGCGCTGGCCAAGGCGGCGCGGGAGGCGGACGGTTCGCGCATCGTACTGGACTCGTCGCGGTCCAAGCTTCCGTAGAAGCCCGCGCTCCGGTCCTTTCCGGCGTGGGCCGGGGAGGAGGAACACGTGGATATCATCATTGCCGAGCTCTCGGCGGGGCTCGCCGATACCGACGAACTGCTGCGCGGGGTGGTGCGCCTGGTGGTGGCGATGCTGTGCGGCGCGGTGGTCGGGATGCAGCGCGAACACGTGGGCAAGCCCGCCGGCTTGCGCACCCACATGCTGGTCGCGACGGCCACCGCGCTCTTCATCATCGCCGCTTCCGGTTACGGCATGGACCACGAGCCGCTCTCGCGCGTCATCCAGGGCATCGTCACCGGCATCGGCTTTCTCGGCGCCGGCGCGATCCTGAAGCTCGACCGTCAGCGGGAGATCAAGGGGCTCACCACCGCCGCCGGCATCTGGATGACGGCTGCGGTGGGGGTCGCAGCGGGACTCGGACGGCTCGGCACTGCGCTGGTGAGCACGGTGCTCGCGTGGCTCATCCTCGCAGCGATCGGCCGCCTCGAGCGCGCGCACCGGCTGAGCGGCGCCGACGAGTGAGGCGCGCCGCGGTCACCCGGGGCGCTTCGGTGCGGACGGCTCCCCGCCTTCGGGCTTGGAGCCGGGCCGGCTCTCCGGCTTGTCGGCGGCAGGCGGCCGTTCCGGCTTCGGGCTTACGGCCGGCGGGTCGCTGGCCGGGAAGGACTCCTCGACGGACTCGTCGATCAGTTCCTCCACGTGGGAATCACGGCGTGCGGGATCGGGTTTCTGCTCTGGCATGCTTCCTCCGTAGCGGAAGGCCTCGTCTTCCTGCGACGAGGCGGCGCCCGGTTTGTTCCGCGCCCCGTCCGACCCGTCGTCCGGACGCAGCGCGCGCGCCATGCCGCGTGCGAGCATCGACCCGTCGATCGGACGCTGGGGCGGCGGATTGCGCGACGAGCGGGCGAACTCGTGCAGATCGTCGACCAGATCGTGAAGGTGATGCACGCCGCTGCGCAGGCGCTCGAGCAGCAGCCAGGCGTCGGTGTCGAGGCGTTCGCCATGGTCGGCCAGCAGCGTGGCGCTGTCGTGGTCGACGGCCCGCAGGCGGTGCGTCAGAGCCAGGGCGAGGTTCTGCAGCTTGCGCGCGGCGGCCGCGAATTGTGCTTCCCGGTCGGCCAGCCGCAGCTCGAGCTCCCGGGTCCTGTCCCGCAATGTCGTCTCCGATGGGGCGTGCTTCGGATGCACCATGGTTTCTCGCTCCCGGTAGGGTCCGCTTCGGACAATCACCCACGTTCCGGGTACTGACAGCTACTCCCCGTAATACGTTTCTCTTCCGTGTCGCCCGTATCCTCCGGCCGCGCGGTGCGCGCCTCCGGTACACTTGGCGAATCTGGAGGATGGCAGGGATGAAGGACGAGGATTTCATGCGGGCGGCGCTGGAGCAAGCCCGGTTGGCCGGTAGCTGCGACGAGGTGCCGGTCGGCGCGGTGGTGGTATGCGACGGCGAGATCGTGGGGCGCGGGTTCAACCAGCCGATCGGGCGACACGATCCTACCGCCCACGCGGAGGTGATGGCGCTGCGCGACGCGGCGGCGCGGCTGGGCAACTACCGGCTGCCGGGCTGCGAGCTCTTCGTCACGCTCGAGCCCTGCACCATGTGCTGCGGGGCCATCATGCACGCCCGGATCGCACGCGTCGTGTTCGGCGCCCGCGACCCGAAGACCGGCGTAGCCGGCAGCGTGCTCGACCTGTTCGCCGAGTCGCGCCTCAATCATCACGCCGGCGTGGTGGGCGGCGTGCTCGCGGAGGAGTGCGGCGGGCTGCTTTCCAGCTTCTTCGCGGCGCGCCGCGGCCGCACGCTGGTGGCATGAAGGGCTTGCGCATCGAGGTGGACATCGGCGCGCAGCGGCTCGCGCTGTTCGGGCCGGACGGCGCCTGCATCCGCCGCTATGCGGTGTCCACCGGGGCGAACGGAGCGGGTGAGCGCATGAACAGCGGCTGCACGCCGCGCGGACGCCACCGCATCCGGGCGCTGATCGGTGCCGGGGCTCCGGCCGGGACGGTCTTCCGCGGGCGGCGTCCCACCGGCGAGGTGTGGACGCCGGCCTTCGCCGCCGCCCATCCCGGACGGGACTGGATCCTGTCGCGCATCCTGTGGCTGTCCGGCTGCGAGCCGGGCCGCAACCGCTTCGGGGAGGTGGACACCATGCGGCGCTACATCTACATCCACGGCACGGGCGACGACCAGCCCATGGGCGTGCCGCTGTCCCACGGCTGCATCCGCATGCGCAACGCCGAGGTCGTCGAGCTCTTCGACCTGGTGTCGCCGGGCACTTCCGTGGAGATTCTCGAATGAACCCATCGGACCTCACCCTGCGGGTGGTGGACTGGGCGACGGCTGCGCCGCTCGCGCTGCCGCTGCGCGAGGAGGTGTTCGTGCGGGAGCAGGGCGTGCCGGCGGAGCTCGAGCGCGACGCGCTCGATCCGGTGTGCCGCCATGCGCTGGCCGAGACCGCAGACGGCGCGGTGGTCGGCACCGGCCGGCTCCTGCCCGACGGGCGCATCGGCCGCATGGCGGTGGCCGCCCCCTGGCGCAACCGCGGCGTGGGTGCGCGCCTGCTCGCCGCGCTCGTCCACGACGCGGCGGCCCGGGGCTTCACCGAGGTGAGCCTGCACGCCCAGGTCGCGGCGATGCGCTTCTACGCCCGCCACGGCTTCGTGCCCGAGGGCGAGGTGTTCATGGAGGCGGGGATCGCGCACCGGACCATGCGGCGCGGTCTGCGTTGATCGCGCCGGCCGCGTAGCCTCGTAGCCCGGATGCAGGCCGCAGGCCGGAATCCGGGGAAACGGTGGGCGCCGATTCCCGGATTCCGCTGCGCTACGCGATGCGGAAGCGGTGCTCGACCTCGCCGGCGGGCTCGCCCCGTTCGTCCCAGGTCCACTCGTGCAGCCGCACCGCGCCGTCGTCGGTCACGGTGAGCACCGTCGAGCAGCGCGTGCCGTAGCCCGGGCCTCGGATGAAGGCGGGCGAGAGCCGGCGCTCCCACTCGGGCCCCACGCCGGTGTCGGGCAGGTGATGATCGGGGGCGGGCGTGTCGTCCCGCAGCAGCGCGAGGAAATCGTCCTCGCCCGGCAGTCGCGCCAGCGCGGCGGCGAAGCGCTCGCGGGCGAGCCGTACCTTGGGCCAGGGCGTGTCGAGGACGTGGTTGGAGAGCCCGTAGATCCCGGGCGCGAGCGTCCGCACCGCGCCCGTCGTGCTCTCGTGGATGGCGAGCTCTCCGGCGTCGGCCGCGAACAGGTTGAACCCGGCGTACTGCGCGCTCGTCTTCGCGATCGTGCGCAGGGTGTCGAGCGGGGCCTCGGCGCTCGTCAGGCAGTCGCGTACCAGCATGCCGCGCGAGGGTGCGCCGGGGCGGCGCCGGCTGGGATCGCGGTAGTTGGTGAGCGCGGCGAAGCGCCCGTCGCGGCTCATCCCCATCCAGGTCCCGCCCGCCTCCAGGTCGCGGCCGGCGAGCAGCCGGGGCGCGTCCGACCACCAGTGCGCGGGGACGGCCGGCCGGGCGAAGAACTCGTCGCGGTTGGCAGCCACCACCAGCCGGTAGCCGGGGTGCGCCCGCCACGCGAGCAGGATCAGGCACATTCCACGAAGGCTTCCATGTGCCGCGCCGCGCCGGGCTCGACCAGGTCGGACAGATGGTGGGCCTGGGTCTCGATGTCCAGGGCGATCTCGAAGGCGGTGGCGTCGGTCACCGCCTCGTAGATCTCCATCCAGGTCGTGGCGTCGCCGCGCCGCTCCATGAGCCGGCCGGATACCCCGGTGCGAGCGGCGAGCGCCGCCTGCATGGCGCGCACGCTGGCGTGCCCGTCGTCGCGGTCGATGTCCGCGCGGATGCGGTAATAGACGTAGTAGCTGAGCGGCGAAGAGGTCATGGATCAGGGCAGGGTGTAGGGCAGGTCGAGGAAGGCGAGGGGCGGGCCCTCGGGCCGGCCGACGTGGACCTCGCCGGCGGCCGCGCTGCTCACCTGCATCACGGCGAGCGCCTCGTAGCCGCCCTCGGGTGCAGGCACGACGTTGACCAGCTTGCCGGCCGACTGGTCGCCGAATTCGGGCGTGAAGAGGTCCGTGCCGGGCACGGGGGCGGTGTCGGTGTCGAGGTGTACGCGGTACATGCGCTTCTTGAGCTTGCCCAGGTACTGGGTGCGGGCCACGATCTCCTGGCCCGGATAGCAGCCCTTCTGGAAGCTCACGCCGCCGATCACCTCGTAGTTGAGCATCTGCGCGACGAACTCCTCCTGCGTCGCGGCGGTCACGAGGGGCAGGCCGGCGCGGATCATGGCGAGCTCCCAGGCGGCCGTACCGGCCCGCAGGGCGCCGGCCGCGACGAGCGCGCCGTAACAGGGCGCAGCGGCCTCCACGGGCACTGCGAGCACGAACTGGTGGGCGGCGAGCTGCAGGCAGCGGGTGCCGCCGGCCTCCGCCTGGCGCATGGGGCCGGCCGGCAGCGGCAGGCCGGCACGGCCGAGCACGCCGCTTGCATCCGCACCGCTCACGCCGACGAGGACCGTGTCGGCGTCGCCGTCGGTCAGCTTCACCTTGCTGCGCAGGACGTACATGGATAGCTTCTTGAGGAGCGCGGGCTGGATGTCGGCGGAGACGGCGAGGAGGTGGCCGCCCGCTTCGCGCCACAGCAGGAAGCTCGCGAGCATGCGGCCCTTGGGCGAGTTGAAGCTGTTCCACTGCACGGCGTCGGCGCCGAGCTTGTTCACGTCGTTGGAGAACAGGTTGTGCAGGAAGCCGGCCGAATCCTCGCCGCTGCTGCGGATGAGGCCGAGATGCACGAGCGGCACGGCCACCGTGGCGTCGGCGGCGGCGCGCACCTCGGCGTCGGGCGTGTCGAAACGCAGGGCGGTGCCTTCCAGCACGGCGCCCTCGCGCGAGAGAAAGTCGGTCCAGAGGGTGTTCATGTCGTTTTATCGGGCCGGATAAATGCGATGCAGTATTATAAGGCCCCCTTCGCGACCGCGGACGCAGGCGAACGGCGACGGCGAAAGTGCCGGCACCGGGCCGGTTCCGCGGCAAGGGCCGCGCGGCCGTCGCGGCGCATCGCGATCGATCCTGTACGGGGTTCGTGCCTTCGATGAAGTCCCTGCTGTTCCGTCTCGTCCTCCTCGCCGTGCTGGCCCTCGGTGCACTCGCGGGCGCGGCCTGGTGGTACGCCAACCGCCCGCTGGCGCTCGCCGCCCCGGTGGTCGATTTCACCGTGGAGCGCGGCTTCACCATGCGCCAGGCCGCCGCCGCCGTGTCGGCCGCGGGCGTGGACGTGAGTCCGCGCGCGCTCTACTGGCTCGCTCGCCTCACCGGCAAGGCCGAGCGGATCAAGGCCGGCAGCTACGAGCTGCACGCGGGCGTCACGCCGTGGCTGCTCATCCTCAAGCTCTCCAGCGGCGACGTCTCCCAGGGCGAGCTGCTGCTCGTGGAGGGCTGGACCTTCCGCCAGGTGCGCGCCGCGCTGGAGGCCCATCCGCATCTCGAGCACGACACGGTGGGGTTGACCGAGGCTCAGATCATGGAGCGGATCGGGGCGGCGGAGAAGCACCCCGAAGGCCTGTTCTTCCCCGATACCTACCTCTTCGACAAGCACTCCAGCGCCCTCGCGGTCCTCGAGCGCGCCTACGAGGCCATGCAGGCGGAGCTCGAGGAGGCGTGGGCCGGGCGCGATCCCAAGGTGCCCCTCGACTCGCCCTACGAGGCCCTGATCCTCGCCTCCATCATCGAGAAGGAGACCGGACGGTCCGAGGAGCGCGGGCTGGTCGCCTCGGTGTTCGCCAACCGCCTGCGCATCGGCATGCGCCTGCAGACCGATCCGACCGTGATCTACGGCTTCGGCGAGAACCTGGAAGGGCGATTGCGCAAGCACCACCTCGAGACCGACCACGCCTACAACACCTACACGCGTGCGGGCCTGCCGCCCACGCCCATCGCCATGCCGGGGCGCGAGTCGCTCGCCGCGGCCGTGCGGCCACCGGTCACCGACTATCTCTACTTCGTCTCGCGCGGCAACGGCACCAGCCAGTTCTCGCGCAACCTCGACGACCACAATCGGGCCGTGAATCGTTATCAGCGGGGAGCAGGAAGTTGAAAGGGAGCGCCGGGCGCGGATGTTTCATCACCTTCGAGGGCATCGACGGGGCGGGCAAGAGCAGCCGGATCGCGGAGGTGGTTGCGGGGTTGAGCCGGCGGGGCCTCGCCGTTGAGCAGACGCGCGAGCCGGGCGGCACGCCGCTGGGCGAGCGGCTGCGCGAGCTCCTGCTGCACGAGGCGATGGACCTCGAGACGGAGGCGATGCTGATGTTCGCCGCGCGCCGCGAGCATCTGGCCGCGCGCATCCATCCGGCGCTGGCGGCCGGCCGCTGGGTGGTCTCGGACCGCTTCTCCGACGCCACCTACGCCTACCAGGTGGGCGGACGCGGCCTGGACCCGGCCAAGTTCGCCGCCCTGGAGCAGTGGGTGCATCCCGGCTTCCAGCCCGACCTGACCCTGCTCTTCGACCTGTCGCCGGAGATCGCGGCGGCCCGGGTGGCCGGCACCGGCAATCGGCCCGACCGCTTCGAGCGCGAGCAGCGCGACTTTTTCGAGCGCGTGCGCATGGCCTATCTGGAGCGGGCGCGCTCCGCCCCGCAGCGCATCCGGGTGATCGACGCCGACCGGCCTCCCGAGGCGATCCGCGCCGAGATCGAGGCGGCGGTCGCGGAGCGCTTCTTCCCATGATCCACCCCTGGCTCACCGGACTGTGGCAGCGTCTGGTGGCGCTGGACGCGCGCCTGCCGCACGCCTTGCTCTTCGTCGGTCAGCCCGGCCTTGGCAAGCGCGATCTGGCCGAGGCGCTGGCGGCGCGCCTGCTGTGCGCCACGCCCGGCCCCGACGGCCAGGCCTGCGGCGAATGCGCGGCGTGCCGTCTGCGCCTGTCCGGCAATCATCCCGACCTCTATCGGCTGGTGCCCGAGTCGGAAGCGGCGGCCGGGGACGAGGAGGGCGAAGGCGCCGCCGGCAAGGGCAAGTCCTCGCAGATCGTGATCGACCAGATCCGAGCGCTGCAGGACGCGCTGGGCGTCACCGGCCACCAGAGCAGCCGCCGGGTGGTCGTCGTGGATCCGGCCGACGCGATGAATGTCTTCACCGCCAACGCCTTCCTCAAGCTCCTCGAGGAGCCGCCGGCCGGTTGCATATTCCTGCTGGTGACGTCGTCGCCGCGGGGCCTGCTGCCGACTTTGCGAAGCCGCTGCCAGCAGTGGGCGGTCACGCGGCCGTCCGAGGACGTGACGGCCCGGTGGCTGCGGGAAAACCCCCAGGCGGGTGCGGAGCTCGTGGCGCTCACCGGCGGCATGCCCCTCGCGGCGCACCGGCTGGCGGAGCAGGGCGGCGCGGCGATGCTGGCGCGCTTCGTGAAGGACCTCGCCCAGCTGCCGGGCGGCGATCCGCTGCGCCTGGCGGGGCAGTGGGAGAGCTGGCTGAAGTCGAAGGAGGCGACGGCCGCGGGCTTCGGCATGCCGCAGCTGGTCGACTGGCTGCAGCGCTGGGTGACCGATCTCGCGGCCCTGCGCCTGGGCGGGCGCGTGCGATTCTTTCCGGCGCAGGCCGACGTGCTCGCCGGCCTCGCGCGCGGTGCGAGCGTGGCGGCGGTGGTGAGCTGCTACAATGAGTTCGCGCGGATTCGCCGGGTCGCCCAGCATCCGCTCAATGCGAGGTTGATGCTCGAAGACATGCTCCTGCGCTATGCGCGCGCCCTGACCGGATCCCGCCCATGAGCGAAATCGCCCGTCCCCAGGTGGCACGCCCTAGCGTGCTTTCGCTGAACATCAACTCCAAGTCCGCCCTCTACGCGGCCTACATGCCCTTCCTCGCCAACGGCGGGATCTTCGTGCCGACGCCGAAGTCCTATTCGCTGGGCGACGAGGTGTTCATGCTGCTGCAGCTCATGGACGACCCGACCAAGCATCCGGTGGCCGCCACCGTGGTATGGGTCACGCCGCCGGGCGCCCAGGGCGGCAAGACCCAAGGCATCGGGGTGCATTTCAGCGCCGACGAGTCGGGCCGCGCGCTGCGCCACCGGATCGAACAGATCCTTGCCGGTCACCTCGGGTCCAACCGTCCCACCCACACGCTCTGACCGGGCCGCGCCGGCCCGGCGTCATTCTGCCGATGTACGTCGATTCGCACTGCCATCTGGATTTTCCCGAACTGCTGGAGCGCGAGGACGCGATCGTCGCCACCATGGCGGCGAACCGCGTCACCCACGCGCTGTGCGCCTGCGTGAAGCTCGAGGAGTTTCCCCGCGTGCTCGCGCTGGCCGAGCGCCATCCGGGGCTGTGGGCCTCGGTGGGCGTCCATCCGGACAACGCCGAGGTGGAGGAGCCCGACGAGGCCCGCCTCGTGGCCCTCGCCGCCCATCCCAAGGTGGTGGCCATCGGCGAGACGGGGCTCGACTACTACTGGCAGAAGGACGCCCCGGAGTGGCAGCGTCAGCGCTTCCGCACCCACATCCGCGCCGCGCGCGCCTGCGGCAAGCCGCTCATCGTGCACACCCGGGCCGCCTCGGAAGATACGTTGCGCCTGATGCGCGAGGAAGGCGCGGCCGAGGCGGGAGGCGTCATGCACTGCTTCACCGAGTCCCGCGAGGTGGCCGAAGCGGCGCTCGAGCTCGGCTTCTACATCTCGTTCTCGGGCATCGTCACCTTCAAGAACGCGGTCGATCTCAAGGCGGTGGCGCAGTACGTGCCGCTCGATCGGCTGCTGATCGAGACAGATTCCCCCTATCTCGCGCCGGTGCCCCATCGCGGCCGCACCAACGAGCCGGGGTGGGTGGTGCACGTGGCCGAGGAGATCGCACGCCTGCGCGGGGAACCGCTCGAACGCATCGCCGAAGCCACCTCAGACAACTTCTTCCGCCTGTTCCGCCATGCCCAACGCGACTAGCACCCTGCGCCGCCTCCTGACGGCCGCCGCGGCCGGCCTCGTGCTCGCTGCCGGCGCGGCCCATGCCGACAGCTACGAGGATGCCCTCATCGCCGCCCGCACCGGGGCGACCCGGACGCTCTCGGCGCTCGTCGAGCGCGGCATCGATCCGAATACGGTCGACGCCGGCGGCAACACACTGCTCATGATCGCCGCCCGCGAGGGCCACCCCGAGACCGTCGAGCGCCTGCTGGACTTTCGTCCGCGGGTCTCGACGCGCAATCCGAGCGGCGACTCGGCGCTGATGCTGGCTTCGCTCAAGGGGCACGAGGAGGTGGCGAAGCTGCTGCTCGAGGCGGGCGCAGAGTTCGATCACGAGGGCTGGAATCCGCTGCTCTACGCCGCTTTCGAGGGGCACATCGACATCGTCGAGCGCCTGCTCGCGCGCGGCGCCAACGTCAACGCCCTCGCTCCGAACAGGTCGAACGCGCTGATGCTCGCCGCGCGCAACGGCCACATGGACGTGGTGCGCCGGCTCCTGCAAACGGAGGTGAAGCTCGACCAGAAGAACGACAGCGGCTTCACCGCCGAGAGCTGGGCGCTCGCCAACGGCAACACGGACATCGCGGCGCTGGTGAAGGCGGAGCGCGAGCGGCGGGCAGGGACGAGCGGCAGCTCCTAGGAGCGGCTTCAGGAGCGGGCCGGGACGGTCGCGATCCAGCCCTCCAGCGGGTCGGTGCCCTCCGGCAGGCCGTACAGCGGCGGCCCCGCGGCGAGGCACCACGCCGCCTGAACCAGCGCGAGCGCCGCATCCAGGAGGTCGCCCGAGGCGTCGTGGATCACGGCGGCCCGGTCGGGTTCGCTCATCGAGAGGGGCAGCCCCAGCGGGTGTGCTCCGTCTTCCAGCGCGGCTACGATGCGCTCCCGCGCCTCGCGGCGTGCCGGGGTCTGCTTCGGGCGCTCGTCGGTCTTGTAGGGCGTACGGGTGATCGCCCGGGCGAGGAGCCCCGGATAGGCTTCCATCGCCACGCGGGCCGGATCGGCCTGGTGCAGTCCGGGCACGCTCACGCCGGCCGTGAGCAGGCGCGGCGCGCCTTCCAGGAACATCAGGCCGACCGGCGGGTTCACGAGCTTCAGCGGGCTGTGGGAGCGGGCCGGGAGGTCCGCCGCGCGGTGCGCATAGCGGGCGCCGACGGGGCGGGTGACCCGATAGGCGTCGAGTGCCTCGCGGAAGGCCTGGCGGCCGAGGGCCGCGCAACGGGTCACCAGCGCCGGCCAGCTCGTGGGCCAACCGAGATCGACCACCGCCTCGCGGGGCAGGCCGAAGGGGAAGTCGAAGCCGCCGAGCCAGGGGCCCGGGCGGGCGAGGAAGGCCTCGAAGGCCGGCCAGTCGGGCAGCCCCTCCAGCCGATCCAGGCTCACGACGCCGTCCACGAACCTTCCTGCCGCCACGGTGATGGGTTTGCGCGGGCGCGGCGCGGAGGTGAAGTCCACGCCGTACAGCCTCATCGATTGCTCCGCCCGCCGGCGCCCTCCTACAAAGGCGGGTCGCATGGCGCCAGGATGCGGGCGGCGGTCATCACCGTCTCGTAGTGGATGCTCACCGTGTCGTCGATGTCGGGCGCGTAGCCGCCCGCCATCGCCACGGCTACCGGGATGCCGCGCTGTCGACAGGTGGAGAGCACCCGCGCGTCACGAGCGGCGAGTCCCTCCCGGGTGAGCGCGAGGCGGCCGAAGCGGTCGCCGCCGAACGGGTCGGCGCCGGCGAGATAGATCACGAGCTCGGGCTCGAAGCGCGCGAAGAGCGTGGCGAGACCCTCGTCGAGGGCGGCCAGGTAGTCCTCGTCCCCGGTGCCGTCGGCGAGCTCCACGTCGAGATCCGAGCGGGCCTTGCGAAAGGGGAAGTTCTTCGCGCCGTGCATGCTGAAGGTGAACACCTCCGGCTCCTCGGCGAGGATGGCCGCAGTGCCGTCGCCCTGGTGCACGTCGCAGTCGATCACTGCCACTCGCCGCACGCGGCCTTCGGCGCGCATGGCGAGCGCCGCGATGGCGGCGTCGTTGAAGACGCAGAAGCCCGAGCCGAAGTCCCGATGGGCATGGTGGGTGCCGCCGGCGAGGTTGGCGGCCCAGCCCCCGGCCAGCGCGGTGCGGCAGGCGGCGAGCGTTGCGCCGGCCGAACGGCGCGAGCGTTCCACCATCTGCGGCGACCAGGGAAAGCCGATGCGGCGCTGCTCGGCGGCGTTCAGCGTGCCGCTGACGACCCGGTGCAGGTAGTCGGCGTCGTGGGCGCGGAGGATGGCCGCGTCGTCGGCGGCCGCCGGGACCTCGAAATCGTCCGGGGCGAACACCCCGCTGGCGGCGAGGCGGGACCGCAGGCGCGAGTACTTCTCCATCGGGAAGCGATGGCCGGCGGGGAGCGGCAGCACGAAATGGTCGGCGTAGTAGAGCTTCAAGCGCGGGCGTGTATGGGCGGCAGGTTCAGCGCCGGCAGCTCGGCGTCGGTGTAGAGCTCGGTGAACTCGTCTTCCGGCACCACGGTGACCGCGATCTCCGGCTCGTGCTCGCCGCCGCCGAGGATCACGCCGCGCAGCGGGGAGACGTCGCCGAAGTCGCGCCCCCAGCCGATGGTGATGTGCTCCCGGTCGGGGCACACGGCGTTGGTCGGGTCGAAGTCCACCCAGCCCGACCGCGGGCAGTACACCGACACCCAGGCGTGGGTGGCGTCGGCGCCTACCAGGCGGCGCTTGCCGGGCGGCGGCCGGGTGAGCAGGTAGCCGCTTACGTAGCGGGCGGCCAGCCCGGTGGAGCGCAGGCAGGAGATCATGAAATGGGCGAAGTCCTGGCATACGCCCCGGCGCTGCGCGAAGACCTGGGTGACCGGCGTCGACACGTCGGTCGCCTCGGGGTCGAAAGCGAACTCCTCGTGGATGCGCCGCATGAGGCGGTCGACGCCTTCGAGCAGCGCCAGCCCGGGCGTGAAGCACGCCGCCGCATACTCCGCGAAATCGCGCTTGAGGCGCACGTGCGGCGACTCGAAGAGAAAGGCGGTCGCCTCCAGCGTCTCGGACGTCATGCGCCGTTCGGCGTGGTAGGTGAGCGCCTCGCGCACCGTCTCCCAGGGCGGCGAGTCCTTTGCTGCCGGGATCGCCCGGGGCGCGAGCTCGACCCAGCTCTCGGCGCGGATCTCGAGGGCGTCGTGGTCGGCCTCGAAATGCAGCGCCCGCACCTGGTTGCCGAAACTGTCGCGGAATTCGCCGAGGCGGCTGGGCTCGGGCACGACGTCGATGCGGTGCGCCACGCAGGTCTGCCACGGCAGCTCCCGCGGAGTGAGCCGCAGCAGCTGGTGCGATTCGCCCACCGGCTGGTCGTAGCGGTAGATCGTGTCGTGGCGCACGTGGTAGCGCACCGGGCTCATGCGGCCCGCCTGCGCCGGGCCGGGCGCACGGTGTGGATGAAGAAGCGGCGGTGGATCTCGTCCGAGGCGGCGTAGGCGGTGCGCTGCGCGTCCTCGAGCAGGGTGGCGAGGGCGGCGCAGGCGGGCTCGCAATGCTCCGCCTCGAACTGGGTGAGGTCGAAGTGGCGCAGGCGCGTCTCGAGCGCGGCGAAGAAGGGCAGTGTCGGGTGGTTCAGCTCCCGCGCGCTGGTATCCATGTAGCGCTGCAGGGCGTCCACCTGGAAGGCCACCGAGTGCGGGTTGGAGACGTCGAACACCAGCAGATGCAGCACCGGCAGGAGCTCGGGTACTCGCCGGTAGCGGGAGCGGTAGGTGACGATGGAGTTGGCCGCCTCCAGCAGCCACTCCAGCATGCGCTCGCGCTCGCCCTCGCGGGCGGTCAGCGGCACCGTCACGAGGGAGGACAGCCAGGCGAGCCGCTCGATGCGGCGGCCCATGATGAGGAAGCGCCAGCCCTCGTCGCGGGTCATGTCGTCCATGGCGAAGCCGGCGAGCGCGATGCAGCCGAGCATCACCTGGTCCACCGCCACCTGCGCCTGGTCGATGGTGGTGGGCGGCGGCTGCAGCGCCTGCTCCAGGCGGTTCAGCGCGTGCCAGTTGTCCGAGGACAGGCGCTCGCGCACCTTGTTGGCGTTGTAGGCGAGGCCGCGCAGGTTGGCGGCGACCGAGCCGGCGCGGGCGGGGTCGGACACCGCCTTGAGGAGCACGCTCTCCACCGTGTGGGCGCGGTCCTCCTCTTCGGGCAGCGCCCCGATGTGGCGGGCGGCGCGCAGCAGGCTCGCCAGGTCCTGGGCCGGATCGGCGCCGGCGAGCCGCGCCAGCGCCGCACGCAGGATGCGCGAGGACGACTCGCAGCGCTCGGCGTAGCGGCCCATCCAGAAGAGCGTCTCGCCGACCCGCGAGGGAATGTCCGTGCCGGTGCACAGGAGGTCGATCACGCCCAGGCGCTTCTTCAGCATGCTCGCGTGGCGCACGGGGCCGTCGGAGCGCACCCAGGTGTCCTTGGACAGGCCGCCGCGCTGCATGGAGATCACCTCCATGCCGCTGCGCGGCGCGACGCGCGCGAGCGCACCCGGCATCACCATATAGCCCTCCGGGGTGGCGGCGGCGAAGAGCCGCAGGCCCACCGAGCGCGGCATGAGCCGCTGGCCGGCACGCGGAGACCACACCGGCGCCTGGGCGAGACGCACCCACTCCTGCGCCACGTAGGCGTGGGGCTGGGCGCGGATGCTCTCGATCAGGGCGCGGCGGGCCTCGCCGCGCAGCTCGTGGCCGAACACCGCGTTCATGTGCATGCTGCTGAAGGCGGGCTTGATGACGAGCTTGTCCAGATTGGCGAGCACGTACTCGAGGGCGGGCGGCTCGCCGCACCACCAGGAGGCCACCGAGGGCATGGCGAGCGGCTCGCCCAGCAGGCGCTCGGAGATCGCCGGCAGGAAACCGAACAGCGCGGCGCTCTCGAGCACGCCGCTTCCCAGCGCGTTGGCGATCAGCACCCGCCCGGCGCGTACCGCGCCCAGGAGCCCCGGGATGCCGAGCGCCGAGTCGGCACGCAGCTCCAGCGGGTCGCAGAAGTCGTCGTCGAGCCGCCGCAGGATGGCGTGTACCCGCCGCAGCCCGCGCAGGGTCTTGAGGTAGACGCTGTCCTCGCGCACAGTGAGGTCCTGCCCCTCCACCAGCGGGAAGCCGAGGTAGCGGGCGAGGAAGGCGTGCTCGAAGTAGGTCTCGTTGTAGGGCCCGGGGGTGAGCACCACCACCAGCGGCGTCTCGCCGTCGGTGGGTGCCATGCGGCCGAGGCTCTCCTGCACCGTACGGAAGAAGGCGGCCAGGGTCTGCACCTGCAGCTGGCGGAAGGCGTCCGGAAAGGCGCGCGAGACGATGATGCGGTTCTGCAGCGCGTAGCCCGCGCCGGAGGGGCCCTGGGTGCGGTCGCCGATCACCCACCAGCGCCCGTCGGGGGCGCGGCCGATATCGACGGCGTACAGATGCAGGAAGTTGCCGCCCGGCGGCACCGCGCCGCGGCAGGGCCATTTGTAGCCGTGCTGGCCGAACACCAGCGCCGGCGGAAGGAGCCCCTCGGCGAGGAGATGCTGCGGGCCGTAGAGATCGGCGAGGATGGCGTTCAGGAGCCGCGCCCGCTGGGCCACGGCCGCCGCCAGCGCGTTCCACTCGCCGGCGTCCATGATGAGCGGCAGCGGATCGAGCTCCCACGGCCGCCGGGTGCCCTGGGGGTCGGCATACACGTTGTAGGTGACCCCGTCGGCCTCGATCGCGTCGCGCACGAAGGCGGCGCGCTGGTCGAGCACGCGCTCCGGGAAGTTCTCGAGCCGCTCGGCGAACGCCGCCCAGTGGGGGCGCGCGTAGCCTTTCTCGGCCAGCATCTCGTCGTAGCGGTCGGGCGCGAAGGGGTAGCTGGCGATCAGGCCGGAGGGCATGGAAGGCGGGCGTGCGGGCCGCGCCGCACATGGCGGGGCGGCCGGTCGGTCAATGGTTGCGCAAGTCTAGCGTGAACGGGAATTCCGGGTTGATGGGGGCTTCCCCCACCTGCATCCCGCCCGGGGTGTGGCCGATGCGGAAGAAGCGGGCGAGGCGCCGGCTCTCGGCCTCGAAGGCGTTGACCGGGAAGGTGTCGAAGCTGCGCCCGCCCGGATGCATCACGTGGTACTGGCAGCCGCCGAGGCTCTTCCTGTTCCAGGTGTCGACCAGGTCGAAGGTGAGGGGGGTGTCCGTGCCGATGGTCGGGTGCAGGCAGGAGGCGGGCTGCCAGGCGCGGTAGCGCACGCCGGCCACGTACTCGCCCACCGTGCCGGTGGGCCGCAGGGGTACGGGCACGCCGTTGCAGGTCACCCGGTAGCGGTCGGGGGACGCGCCGTCGAGCTTGACCTGCAGGCGCTCGACCGAGGAGTCCACGTAGCGCACCGCGCCGCCGGCGGCCCCTTCCTCGCCCATCACGTGCCAGGGCTCCAGGGCGCCGCGCAGCTCCAGGCGCATGCCGCGCGCGTCCAGGTCGCCGTACTTGGGAAAGCGGAACTCCAGGTGGGGCGCGAACCACTCGGGGCGCAGCGCGAAGCCCTCGGCCTGCAGCTCGCCGATCACCTCGTTGAAGTCCTGCCAGACGAAGTGCGGCAGGAGGAAGCGGTCGTGCAGCTCGGTGCCCCAGCGCACCAGGCGCGGCGGCGCATAGGGCGCCCTCCAGAAGCGCGCCACCAGGGTGCGCAGCAGTAGCTGCTGGGTGAGGCTCATGCGCGCGTGGGGCGGCATCTCGAAGGCACGCATCTCCAGCAGCCCCAGCCGCCCGGCCGGACCGTCCGGAGAGTAGAGCTTGTCGATGCAGAACTCGGCGCGGTGGGTGTTGCCGGTCGCGTCGATGAGGAGGTTGCGCAGCAGCCGGTCCACGAGCCAGGGCGGGGTGGCGTCGCCGCGCTCGGCTGTGAGGCGCTCCATCTCCCGGAAGGCGATCTCCAGCTCGTAGATCGAGTCGTTGCGCGCCTCGTCCACCCGCGGCGCCTGGGAGCTGGGGCCGATGAAGAGGCCGGAGAAGAGGTAGGACAGGCTGGGATGGTTGTGCCAGTAGCTGACCATGGAGCGCAGCAGATCGGGGCGGCGCAGGAAGGGCGAGTCCTCGGGGCTGGGGCCGCCCAGTACGAAGTGGTTGCCTCCGCCGGTGCCGGTGTGGCGGCCGTCGAGCATGAACTTCTCGGTGGTGAGCCGCGTCTGGTGGGCCGCCTCGTAGAGGTGGGTGGTCTGCTCGACCAGCTCCTCCCAGCGCGAGACGGGCTGCACGTTCACTTCGATCACGCCGGGGTCGGGCGTGATGCGGAAGTGCTGGAGACGGGGGTCCCGCGGCGGCTCGTAGCCTTCCAGCAGGACCGGCTGGCCGAGGGCCTTGGCGGTCGCCTCGATGGCGGACACGATCTCCAGGTAGTCCTCCAGCGCGGCGACCGGCGGCATGAAGAGGTAGAGCACGCCGTCGCGGGGCTGGGCGCACAGGGCGGTGCGCACGATGTTGGCGGCCGATTCGCCGTGGCCCGGCTTTCGGGCGCGCGCCTCGGCGGCGGCGCGTCGCCGGGCCGCCGCGTCGCCGTCGTCGCGGGCGAACTGGCGACGCAGCTCGGCCTGGGAGCGCAGCGGCGCTCGGGGCGCGAAGGGGTCGGGCTGATGGATCCAGGGGTAGTCCTCGGCCGCCACCCAGGGCAGGGAGTCGAGGGGCAGACGGTAGCCCAGGGGCGAGTCGCCCGGGAGCAGGTAGCAGCGTTCGGAGCGCAGGAACCAGGGCCCGCTCTGCCAGGTGTCGGCGCTGCCGTTGCGACCCAGGGGCAGGACGTGACCGACCACCGTTTCGAGCCCGCGGGAGAGCACTTGGGCCAGCCGCTCGCGCTCCAGCGGGTCGTCCATGCGCGAATCGAAGGGATCGACGTTCGCGGGCAGGCGCCGCTCGCGCCAGAGGTAGTAGAAGACGTCCTCGTAGGCGGGGAACTGGTATTGGGCGTCCACGCCAAGGCGATCGGCCACGGCGGCGAGGAAGCGCCCGGCGAGCGCGGCGTCGGCCTTGCCCGGCGCGTGCTCGTCGGCGACGAGGGCCGGATCGCTCCACAGCGGCTCGCCGTCCTTGCGCCAATAGCAGTTGAGGGACCAGCGGGGCAGCTGCTCGCCGGGGTACCACTTGCCCTGTCCGAAATGCACCAGGCCGTGGGGCGCGTATTTCTCGCGCAGACGCTGGTATAGCTCGGCCGAAAGGCGCTTCTTCAGCGGGCCCAGCGCGGCGGTGTTCCACTCCGCGCCGTCGGGGTCGTCGATCGACACGAAGGTGGGCTCGCCGCCTTGGGTGAGGCGCACGTCCATCGCCGCGAGCTCCGCGTCCACCGCGTGGCCGAGCGCCTCGATCTGCGCCCACTGTTCCTCGGTGTAGGGCTTGGTGACGCGCGGCGCCTCCCAGATGCGGGTGACCGACATCTCGTGCTCGAACTCCACCTCGCACTTGTCGAGGGCGCCGCTGATCGGCGCCGCGGAGTAGGGGTCGGGCGTGCACGCGAGCGGGATGTGGCCTTCGCCGGCGAACATACCGGAGGTGGGGTCGAGCCCGATCCAGCCGGCGCCGGGGAGATAGACCTCGCACCAGGCGTGCAGGTCGGTGAAGTCGGCCTCGGGCCCGGAGGGGCCGTCCAGCGACTTCACGTCGGGGGTGAGCTGGATCAGGTAGCCGGACACGAAGCGCGCGGCGAGGCCCAGGTGGCGCAGGATCTGCACCAGCAGCCAGGCCGAGTCGCGGCAGGAGCCGGAGCGCTTCTCAAGGGTCTCTTCGGGCGACTGCACACCCGGCTCGAGACGGATCAGGTATTCGATGTGCTCGAAGAGGTCGCGGTTGAGGTCCACCAGGAAGTCGACGCTGCGCTTCTTTTCCCGGTCGATCCCGTTGAGATAGGCCGCGAGCCGCGAGGTGAGCGGCAGCTTCTTGAAGTAGGGCGCGAGCTCGTCGCGCTGCCAGCCTTCGTACTCGAACGGAAAGTGCTCGGCGTGGGGCTCGAGGAAGAAGTCGAAGGGGTTGATGACCGCCATCTCGGCCACCAGGTCCACCTCGATGCGGAACTCCCGCGTCTTTTCCGGGAAGACCAGGCGGGCCAGGTAGTTCGACTGGGGGTCCTGCTGCCAGTTGATGAAGTGCTTCTCGGGCTGCACGCGCAGGGAGTAGCTCAGGATGCGGGTGCGGCTGTGCGGGGCGGGGCGCAGCCGGATCACCTGCGGGCCGAGGCGGATCGGACGGTCGTAGCGATAGCGGGTGACGTGATGCAGTGCCACGTGGATCGACATGAAGACCTCTCCCTGTTGTTCTCTCGATGACGACGGTCGCGTGCCAGCAATTCCTGCGCCAAGCCGGAAGACCGTGTGCCGGCGCGCAGTCGGGGCGGTCATGCACCGAAAGCGGGCGCGTCGGCGCGGCATCGGCACCGTCGTGGCGTTCGACGCTTGGCACGGCGCAGGCTAAACTCGGTGCTGTTCCCCCGCAGAGACTTTCTCGAAACCCGATTACAAGGGCGAGACCATGAGCATCATCGATACCATCCGGCACAACCACGACCAACTCACGCGCATCCGGCGCGACATCCACGCTCACCCCGAGCTCGCATTCGCCGAACATCGTACCGCCGATTTGGTCGCGCGCCATCTGGAATCGCTCGGCATCGAAGTGCATCGCGGCGTGGGCCGCACCGGCGTGGTCGGCGTGGTGCGCGGGCGCGGCAAGGGCCTGCGCGCCATCGGGCTTCGCGCCGACATGGACGCGCTGTCCATCGAGGAGCGCAACGACTTCGAGCATCGCTCGCGCCATCCCGGCTGCATGCACGCCTGCGGCCACGACGGGCATACCACCATGCTGCTGGGTGCGGCCGAGGCGCTCGTTGCGCACCCCGAGTTCGACGGCACCGTGTATCTCGTCTTCCAGCCCGCCGAGGAGGGCGAGGGCGGTGCCCGCGCCATGATTGCGGACGGGCTGTTCGAGCGCTTCCCGATGGAGGCGGTGTTCGGCATGCACAACTGGCCCGGCATGCCCGCGGGGCATTTCGGGGTGCATGCCGGGCCGGTGATGGCGAGCGCCGACCGCTTCGACATTACCGTACGCGGCCAGGGGGCGCACGGCGCCATGCCGCACCTGGGGACCGACTCGGTGGTCGCCGGCGCCGCACTGGTGCAGGCGATCCAGACCATCGTGAGCCGAACGCTGGATCCGCTGGATGCGGCAGTGGTGTCGGTCACCCAGTTCCATGCGGGCGAGGCCTATAACGTGATCCCCGACCGCGCCGAGCTCTCGGGCACGGTGCGCGCCTTCGACGCCGCGGTGCAGACGCGTGTCGAGGAGAGCCTGCGCCGGGTCTGCGCCGGCGTGGCGGCGGCCCATGGCGTACAGATCGAGCTCGCGTACCGGCGCGGCTACCCGCCGACGGTGAATACCGCGGCCGAGGCGGCGGTGTGCGCCGAGGTGGCGATCGCGCTGGTGGGCGAGGAGAACGTCGCCACCGGCATGCGCCCGAGCATGGGCGCCGAGGACTTCGCCTACTACCTGCAGAAGAAGCCCGGCTGCTACGTCTGGATCGGCAACGGGCCGGGGGAGGGCGGCTGCATGCTGCACAACCCGAAGTACGACTTCAACGACGAGATCATTCCGAACGGAGCCGCCTACTGGGTCGCGCTGGTGCACCGCATCCTCGCCCACACGCGCTGAACCTGCGCACCACCGGCGCCGTCCACCCGCCCATGAAGACCGTCCGACTCGCCTTCCGCATGATGCTGCGCGACCTGCGCGCAGGTGAGCTGTACCTGCTCGGGATCGCCATTGCCATCGCCGTGGCGAGCCTCACCAGCGTGGGCTTTCTCGCCGATCGCGTCACCCGCGGGCTCGAGCGGGAAGCGAACCAGCTCCTGGGCGGGGACCTGCTGCTGCGTGCGGATCGCCCCTGGCCCGAGGATTTCGCACAAGAGGCGAGCCGGCGGGGCCTCGCGGTGGCGCGCACGGTCCTCTTCACCAGCATGGTGAGCAACGAGGACGGCACCCAGCTCGCCGGCGTGAAGGTGGTGGAGACGGGCTATCCCCTGCGCGGCGAGATCCGCCTCGCGCCGGGCCCCAACCGGCCCGATGCGCCGGCGGGGCGGGCGCCGGGGCGTGGCGAGGTGTGGCTCGACGAGCGGCTTTTCGCGGCCTTGGGGCTCTCGGTGGGGGACATGGTCGAGCTCGGCCGCGGCGCCTTCCGGGTGGGCGGGATGGTGAGCTTCGAGTCCGACCGCGGCACCAACTTCTTCAGCCTGCTGCCCCGGGCGATCTTCCATGCGGACGATCTCGCCGATACGGGGCTGCTGATCGAAGGCAGCCGCGCCAGCTACCGGCTGCATCTGGCCGGCGAGCTCGAAGCGGTGGAGGGCTACGAGCGCTGGGCGCGGGCGCGCCTGGAGCGCGGCCAGGCCGTGGAGACGATCGAGAACGCCCGCCCCGAGGTGCGCACCGCCCTCGACCAGGCGCAGCGCTTCCTGCGCCTCGCCGCGCTCCTGGCGGTGATCCTCGCGGCGGTGGCGGTGGGGCTTTCCGCGCGCCGCTTCATGCTCCGTCACCTGGACGCCTGCGCGGTGATGCGCTGCCTGGGGGCGCGCCAGGCCCAGGTGCTCGCCATCGTGCTCGGGGAGTTCCTGATCTTCGGTCTCGGCGCCGCGGCCGTGGGCTCGGCAGCCGGCTGGGCGGGGCAGTTCGCCCTGGGCTCCGCGCTCGCCGGCGTGGTGGGTGCCGAGCTGCCGGCGCCCTCGCTGTGGCCGGTGGTCCATGGCCTGGCGGTCGGCATGGTGCTCCTGGTGGGCTTCGTGCTGCCGCAGCTGCTTCGCCTGGGCGGGGTGTCCACGCTGCGCGTGATGCGCCGCGAGCTGGTGCCGGTGGAAACCGCGAGCGGGCTGGCCTGGATATTCGGCGCGGCGTCGCTGCTCGCCCTCGCCTTCTGGATCGCCGGCGAGCTGCGCCTCGGCCTGTGGGTGGCGGGCGGCTTCGCCGTGGCGTTGGCGGTCTTCGCCCTCGGCGCCTGGGGCGTGCTGCGCGGGCTTGCGCGGCTGCGCGGACGGGGGAGCCTGCGCGGCGGCGGCTGGCGTTACGGGCTGGCGTCCCTCGGACGGCGCATGGGCAGCAGCGTGATGCAGGCGGCCGCGCTCGGCCTGGGGATGACGGCGCTGCTGCTCCTCACCCTGGTGCGGGCGGACTTGCTCGCCGACTGGAACAAGGTGGCGCCGGACGGCACGCCCAACCGCTTCGTGATCAACATCCAGCCGGACCAGCGCGAGGCGATCGCCGCGCGTTTCGTCGAGGCCGGTCTGCCCCAGCCCGATATCGGCCCGATGATCCGCGGGCGCATGGTCGCCATCAACGGCCGGCCGGTGAATCCCGACGATTACGAGGAGCGGCGCGCTCGCCGGCTCGCCGAGCGGGAGTTCAACCTGAGCTACGCCACCGAGCTGCCGCCGGGCAACCGCGTTGCGGCCGGCCAGTGGCACGGCGAGGCGCGGCTCCCGCAGTTCTCGGTGGAGAAGACGCTCGCCGACACCTTCGGGCTGAAGGTGGGCGACACGGTGCGCTTCGACGTGGCCGGCCAGGCGGTGGAGGCGCCGATCACCAGCGTGCGCGAGCTCGAATGGGACTCGATGCGGGTGAACTTCTTCTTCATCGCGTCCGAAGGCATGCTCGAGGACCTTCCGGCCACCCTCATCACCAGCTTCTACCTGCCGCCCTCGGCCCACGACTTCACCACGCGCCTGGTGGCGGAGTTTCCGAACCTCTCGGTGATCGACGTCGCCGCCATCCTCGCCCAGCTCAAGGCGATGACCGACAAGCTCGTGGTCATCGTGCAGTTCGTCTTCGGCTTCGCGCTCGTAGCCGGGCTGGTGGTGCTGTTCGCCGCGCTGCAGGCCACCCACGACGAGCGCGAGTACGAGCTGGCAATGCTGCGCACCCTCGGCGCGCGCCACCGGCAGGTGCGCCAGGCGCTGCTGGCCGAGTTCCTGGTGCTGGGCGCGGTGGCGGGTGTGCTGGCGGGGGTGGGCGCGAGCGCCATCGGCTGGGCGCTCGCGCACTACGTCTTCAAGATGGCCTATGTGCCGTCGCTGTGGCCGCTGCTCACCGCGATGGTCCTCGGCGGCGCGGGCGTGGTCGTCGGCGGCTGGCTGGGCACCCGGGGGCTGCTCGCGCGACCGCCCTTGGCCAGCCTGCGCGCCCTGGCTTAACGCCACGCCACGTCGCCGCACAGTACGCGCAGTTGCCCGTCGATGCGGAAGCTGATGGACACGGTGAGGCACAGCACGGCGCTGCTGATGCAGAGGTAGGGGCGTGTGATGCAGACCCGTCCCGGCGCCTCCATCGCGCGACGGAAGTAGGGGCGGTGGGACCAGCGCGAGCGGGCGCTGTCCACCTCCGGCTGGAACCCGGCCGGGACGGCATTGCCGCTCATGGCGAGGTTGCGGCTCACCTGGAAGCCCTTGTCATCCAGGAGATAGCAGCGCATCGCGCCGTCGAGCGACAGGAAGAGCTCGATCGCCTGGTCGATGGGGCGGCGGTCGCCGAGCAGGGTGGCGGCGTGGCCGATGGCGTTGACGTAGGCGCCGACGGATTTCCTGAAGTGGCCGTTGCGGTCCGCCTGCTCGGCATCGTAGCTCGCCCACACGGCGTCGATGGCGGCGACCGCGCGGTCGTGGCCCGCGGCGTCCCGTTCCGGCCGCCCGAAGAAATAGCCCTGGGCGAAGTCTACGTCGGCCCACATCGCGATCCGTGCCTGCTCTTCGGTCTCGATGCCTTCGAGCAGCACCAGGGAACCCGCCTCGTGGAGCAGCTCGACGATCTGCGGCAGGAGCCTGCGGGCGTCCTCGCTCTGCTCCGCCCGCACCGCGAAGTCGCGATCGAGCTTGACGATCTCGGGGCGCAGCCGCCACACCCGGTCGAAGTTGGAATGGCCGGCGCCGAAGTCGTCGAGGGCGATGCGGCAGCCGATCTCGCGCAGGTAGTTCACGCTCGACTCGAAGGCCGAGTCGTCCTGCAGCACGTCCTCGGTGATCTCGATCACCACCCGGCCCGGCGGCATGGCGCACTGGGCGAGCAACTCGCGCAGGAAGCTGCGGCTGTCGGTCGCCTCCATGTGCGCGAAGGCGAGCGGGTGCATGTTGAGGAAGAGGTAGCCCGAGAGCCCGAGCGCCGTCGCCTGGTTGATGTGCAGGTAGCGGCACAGCCGATCGAGGCTGATGAGCGCGCCGGCATCGTTCGCCTGGCGCAGCAGGGTGGGGGGCGATACCGGCATGCCGTTCGCGTCGTCGGCCCGTACCAGGCCCTCGTGGCCCACCACCGCCCGGTGGCTGAAGCTGACGATGGGCTGGAAGGCGCTGTGCAGCCGGTGCGCCTCCCAATGGCCGGTGATGCGCCCGTCCGCACAGACGGTGCTGCGGGTGGCGTCCGGAATGCGGAAGAGGCGGTCGATCTGGCCGGGATCCAGGGATTCGATTACTTGCATGCGGGTATTTTCATCGAAAGATGTTGCTGTGCGCCAGCTAAGGGCTCGATGAGCGCTGGCTATAATGCCGCGGTTCCGAGGGGGTAAGGATGGGCATGCTCGAATACGGATTGGCGGGCGGTTTCGGCGTCCTGGCGCTGCTGGCGCTGTGGCTCGCGTGGCGGGTTCGCCGGCTCGAGCAGGCGCTGCCGGCCGCGCTGGCCGAGCAGCATCGCGCCATGCTCGATGACCTGCACCAGGGCTTGGCGCGCCAGACCGACCGCCTCGCGGCCCACTCGGAGCAGGGGAGCGAGCGCTTGCGCATGGGCGTCGTGCGCGAGCTGGGGGCGCTGCGCGACGCGATGCACGATCTGCATCTCGCCCTGCAGGGCCAGCTCTCCGCGCAGCGCGAGGAGCTCGGGCTGCGGGTCGCGGAGATCACCGGCGGCCTCGCCGGCGCCCACGACCGCCTGCGCGGCGAGATGCTGGAGCAGACGCTGAAGTCGCTCTCGGAGCATGCCCGGGCCGACCGGGAGCTCCTCGGGTCCAGCATCGAGTCCCTCACTCGGACCATCGGCGAGCGTCTCGAAGCGATCGGCGGCCATGTGAACCAGCGCCTCGACGAGGGCTTTCGCAAGACCAACGAGACCTTCGCCAGCGTGATGGCGCGGCTCGCCACCATCGACGAGGCCCAGAAGAAGATCGATGGCCTCACCACCAACGTGGTGAGCCTGCAGGAGCTCCTGGGCGACAAGCGCGCCCGCGGAGCCTTCGGCGAAGTGCAGCTCGAGGCCCTGGTGCGCAACGTCCTGCCGCCCGATGCCTGCGAGTTCCAGTACACCCTCCCCAACAACGCGCGGGTGGACTGCCTGCTGCGCCTGCCCGAGCCGACGGGGCTGGTGGGCGTGGACTCCAAGTTTCCGCTGGAAAACTACCACCGCATGCTCGACGCGGACGCCGGCGAGGCCGAGCGCCGCGCGGCGCAGCTTGCCTTCCGCGCCGACGTGAAGCGCCACGTGGACGCCATCGCCGGCAAGTACATCCTGCCCGGCGTGACATCCGACGGCGCGGTCATGTTCATTCCGGCGGAGGCGGTGTTCGCCGAGATCCACGCCTATCACCCGGAGCTGGTCGCCTACGCCCAGTCGCGGCGGGTGTGGGTGGTGTCGCCCACCACGCTGATGGCGGTGCTCAACACCGCGCGGGCGGTGCTCAAGGACGTGGAGACGCGCAAGCAGGTGCACGTCATCCAGGAGGCGCTGGGTCGGCTCGCCAAGGACTTCGCGCGCTTCGACGAGCGCATGAACGCGCTCGCCCGACACATCGACCAGGCCAATCGGGACGTGCAGGAGGTGCAGGTGAGCTCGCGCAAGATCACCGCACACTTCCAGCGGATCGAGGCGGCGGAGTTGCGGGAGTTGGGGGTGGAGGAGTAGCCCCTAGCCGCCGATATACGACATCTCGATCTTCCGCTGCGCCGCCGTGTTCGCCGTGCGGATCTCGGAATACCGGTCGTCGCGCACCCGCCAGATACCCGCGATGGCGGCGTCGAGGTCGGCGTCGGAGGCGCCCTGACGCAGCAGGGCGCGCAGGTCGTGGCCGTTCTGGGCGAAGAGGCAGGTATAGAGCTTGCCCTCGGTGGAAAGGCGGATGCGGGTGCAGGTGGAGCAGAAGGCTTCGGTCACCGAGGAGATGACGCCGATTTCGCCCGCGCCGTCCACGTAGCGCCAACGCTCGGCGACTTCGCCGGTGTAGTTCGGGTCCACCGGCTCGAGCGGGAAGACCGCGCCGATGCGCTCGACGATCTCGCGCGAGGGCACCACCTCGTCCATCTTCCAGCCGTTGGACGAGCCCACGTCCATGAACTCGATGAAGCGCACGATGTGGCCGCTGCCGCGGAAGAAGCGCGCCATGTCGACCACGCCGTGGTCGTTTACGCCCCGCTTCACCACCGAGTTGATCTTGATCGGCCCCAGCCCCGCCGCCTGGGCGGCGTCGATGCCCGCCAGCACGGCCGAAACCGGGTAGTCGGCGTCGTTCATCTGGCGAAAAACCGAGTCTTCGATCGCGTCCAGGCTCACCGTCACCCGGTGCAGGCCGGCCTCCTTGAGGACCTTCGCCATTTTCGGGAGCAGCACGCCGTTGGTGGTGAGGGTGATCTCCACGTCGGGAATCGCGGCCAGCAGGGCGACGAGGTTCTCGACGTACTTGCGCAGCAGCGGCTCGCCGCCGGTGATGCGGATCTTGCGCACGCCCCGCGCCGCGAAGCGCCGCGCGATGCGTGTGATCTCCTCGAAGGAGAGCAGCTCGCTGCGAGGCAGGAAGGGATAGTCCTTGTCGAACACCGAGCGCGGCATGCAATAGACGCAACGGAAGTTGCAGCGGTCGGTCACCGAGATGCGCAGGTCGCGCAGCTCGCGTCCGCGCGGATCGGCCAGCGGCCCCTCGCCGACGGGCAGGGAGGCCATGGGCAACAGGGTCGCGGGCGAGGGCTGTATGGGGATGATCTTCTTCATGTGTAATCCGCGAGGGCTTGAGCTCATGTTGCCGCCGCGGCCGGTCGCTCGTCCTTGTCCCAGGATAAGGCGCCGCAGGAGGATTCGGACCCTAATGCGATTATCGGTAGCGTTCGCCGCGCTTGCAAGGCATCGGCGCTGTCGCCGGCGACTGAACGACAGGCACGGAATGTGATCTAGATCAGAACACGACGGCGAAATCTCCGATATAAGCCGAAAGTATTAGGCCCATTTTAGGGAGCCCGCCATGAACGTCAGAACGAGCGAACGGATCACGGAGACCCCGACCGAGGCGCTGTACGCACGCTTCCCCCACCTTCGTAAGATCGACCTGATGTGGGGGAGCGCCGAGTGCCGGAAGTTCATCTGGGGGCTGATGACCGACACGCGCGGCGGTACGCGCCAGGGCTTTCCGAAAGAGCACGCGGCGACGATCATGAAGCTGCTCATGGAGCATGACCGGATCTTTCCGCAGTTCGAGGGACATATCGTCAACCTCTGGGGCGAGGACGAGAACCGGCGCGGCAGCCGCAAGTAGGCGGGCGGGCTTGCCGCTCCGCGGCGTCGGGGCGATCATGACGGGGGCGTCGGCCTGCACGGCCGGTGCCCCCTCATCACTTCTGCCGGAGGAACATGCCGAGCATGCCCGAACTCGCAGGCGTCGCGCCTGACCGCCTGCGCACCCGCTGCGCCCCCGAAACCTTCGACTTCGAAACCACGGACGAACTGGAGGATCTGCCGGGCGGACTCGGCCAGGCACGCGCCGAGGAGGCGCTGCGATTCGGCCTCGAGATGCGCCATCCGGGCTTTCACGTCTACGTGCTGGGCGAGTCCGGCACCGGGCGCCACGCGACGGTGTTCCGCCTGCTGCATGAACTGGCGCGGCGGGGCGAAGTGCCTCCCGATCTGTGCTACGTCCACAATTTCGACGACCCGCAGCGTCCGCGCCTGCTCGAGGTGCCCGCCGGCCGGGGGGCGGCCCTGCGCAGCGCGGTCCAGGGGCTCATCCGCGATCTCGTCCCCGCCATCGAGGCGGCCCTGGAGAGCGAGACCCACAGCAGCCGCGTCGAGGCCCTGCAGGAGGCCCACAAGGCGCGCGAAGAGGGCGCCCTGGGGGAGCTGAAGCAGGCCTGCGCGGCCGACAGCGTGGCGCTGCTGCGCACCGCGGAGGGCTTCGTGTTCGCGCCGACCCGCGACGGCGAGACCATGTCGCCGGAGGCCTTCGACGCCCTGCCGCCCGAGGAGAAGGAGGCCATCGAGGCGCGCGTGACCGCTTGGAGCGGGCGGCTGACGACCCTGCTGGAGACTTTCCCCGGTTGGCGCAAGGAGCTGCGCGAGGCGGTGCGCCGTGCCGAGCGTGAGGCGCTCTCCCCGGCGGTCGCGCACCTGCTGCGCGGTCCGCGCGCCGAGTTCGGCGACCTGCCCCAGGCGCTCGCCTTCTTCGACGCGATCGAGACCGATCTGCTGGATGGCGGTGCCGACTGGCGCAGCGAGGGTGCCGACGAGGAGGAGTCGGCCGAGGACGAGGCGGTCGCACGCTTCCACCGCTACCAGGTGAACCTCGTGGTCGACAACGCCGCGACCCGCGGCGCGCCGGTGGTGTTCGAGGACAACCCGGGCTTCGGCAACCTGATCGGGCGCATCGAGCACGTGGCGCAGATGGGCAACCTCATCACCCACTTCAGCCTGGTTCGTGCCGGGGCGCTGCACCGGGCGCGGGGCGGCTATCTGGTGCTCGACGCCGAGCGCCTGCTCGGCCATCCCTACGCCTGGGAGGGGCTCAAGCGGGTGTTGCGCGCCGGCGAGATCCGCATCGAGCCGCCGGCCGAGGCCCAGGGCTGGCACACGGTGCTCACGCTGGAGCCCCAGGCGGTCGCCTGCGACGTGAAGGTGGTGCTGGTCGGCGATCGCGAGCTCTTCCATCTGCTCACCGAGCACGACCTCGATTTCGTCGAGCTCTTCAAGGTGGCGGCCGATTTCGACGACGACATGCCACGCACCGACGAGAACGTGGTCCACTACACCCGCCTGCTGGCGACGCTGGCGCGCGGCGCGCGGCTGCTCCCCTTCGACCGGACCGCGGTTGCGCGCATCGTGGAGGAGGGCGCCCGCTTCGCCGAAGACTCGGGCCGCCTCACGCTGCAGACGCGGCTCCTGTCCGACCTGATGCGCGAGGCGGACTTCCATGCCCGTGCCGCCGAGCGCACGACGGTGGGGCGTGCCGAGGTGGACCTGGCAGTGGCGGCGCGCATCCGTCGCTTCGGCCGCTACTCCGAGCGCGTGCTCGAATCCATGGTGGAGGGCACCACGCTCATCTCCACCGACGGCGCGCGCGCCGGCCAGATCAACGGCCTGGTGGTGGTGGACATCGCCGGCCAGGCCTTCGGACACCCGGTGCGCATCACCGCCTCGGTGCGGCTGGGCGACGGCGACGTGGTGGACATCGAGCGCGAGATCGAGCTGGGCGGCGCGATCCACTCCAAGGGCGTGCTCATCCTGTCCGCCTTCCTGGCCTCGCGCTACGCGCGTCACCAGCCCCTGTCCTTGTCTGCGAGCCTCGTCTTCGAACAGTCCTATGCTCCGGTCGAGGGGGATTCGGCCTCCCTCGCGGAGCTGTGCGCGCTGCTCTCGGCGCTCGCCCAGGTGCCGATCCGCCAGTGCTTCGCGATCACCGGCTCGGTCAACCAGTTCGGCGAGGCGCAGGTGATCGGCAGCGTCAACGAGAAGATCGAGGGTTTCTTCGACCTGTGCGCGGCGCGGGGCCTCACCGGCGAGCAGGGCGTCATCATCCCCGCCGCGAGCGTGCGCCACCTCATGCTCCGCGAAGACCTCGTGCACGCGGTCCGCGCCGGCCACTTCCACGTGCTGCCGGTGCACACCGTGGACGACGCGATGACGCTGCTCACCGGCATCCCGGCCGGCGTCGCCGACGCCAAGGGCAAGATGCCCCGCGGCAGCATCAACGAGCGCGTCGCCACGGTGCTCGCCGAAATGGCCGCGGCGCACCATGCCTACGCGGAGGGCAAGGGGCGGCCGGGACGGCACCGTCGCCACGGGGAACATTGACCCGTAAACGCCGCCCGCGTTAAGGGCAGGGGAATTCCTACCGGGAACCGGGAGTCGAAATTGCTCCGGCGAGCGAGTCTGCCGAACCGTCGATCCCGGAGCGCGCCATGATATCCGGTACGATCCGCTGTCCTTCGCAGGAGCCCGTGCCCCATCGCTGGCATGTCCTGGAGATCCTGCGCGCCATGCATGCCGGTCACCCGTTCATCCGGCTGGCGGCATCGGCATGCTCCACCCACCTCGAGGGTGTCCCGCTCGCCGTGCATTTCTTCGAGTTCCTGCATCGCAACGGCTACATCGCGCCCGTCGCGAGAAAGGGCCTGCTGGCGCACTACTACGCGCTCACGCCCGAAGGGGAAACGCTCTACGAAGAGGGCGAGCGCTGGTGGCGCTCGCTGGACTGGTGGGAGAAGCTCTGCGTGCGGGTACGCGGGTAGGGATTGCACGCGCCTGCCGATCCTGCCCCGTCGCGGCAATGAAAAAGGGGCCGCAGCACAGGCTGCGGCCCCTCGAAGTTGGCTCCCCGACCTGGGCTCGAACCAGGGACACACGGATTAACAGTCCGTTGCTCTACCGACTGAGCTATCGGGGAATCGTTGCTGCAGCGGGCGGTCGGGCGCCCGTTTGTTGTTCGCTGCTTGTTCGGCTGGCTCCCCGACCTGGGCTCGAACCAGGGACACACGGATTAACAGTCCGTTGCTCTACCGACTGAGCTATCGGGGAACAGAGCCGCGCAGTATAGGTACCGCGCGGCTGGCCGTCAATAGACGAGCGGCAATCAGCCCTTCACCACGGCGGCGACCGCCTTCGCCACGTACTCGATGTTGCGCGAGTTTAGCGCGGCGAGGCAGATGCGGCCGGTCGACACCGCGTAGATGCCGTAGTCGGCGCGCAGGACCTCCACCTGGGCGGCGGTGAGGCCGGTGTACGAGAACATGCCGCGCTGCTCGATCACGAAGGAGAAGTCCTGGGCCACCCCGGCGGCCTTCAGACCGTCCACCAGCGCATGGCGCATGGCGCGGATGCGGTCGCGCATGCCGGCGAGCTCGTCTTCCCACATCTGGCGCAGCTCGGCGGAGCCGAGGACCGCCGCCACCACCGCGCCGCCGTGGATCGGCGGGTTGGAGTAGTTGGTGCGGATGACGCGCTTCACCTGGGACAGCACGCGGGCGGACTCGTCACGGTCGGCGGTCACGATGGACAGCGCGCCGACACGTTCGCCGTAGAGCGAGAAGGACTTGGAGAAGGAGCTCGACACGAAGAACTGCAGCCCGCTCGCGCTGAACAGGCGCACCGCCACCGCGTCCGGCTCGATCCCGTCGGCGAAGCCCTGGTAGGCCATGTCGAGGAAGGGCACGAGCTGGCGGTCGCGGCAGGTATCGACCACCTCGGCCCACTGGGCGTCGGTCAGATCCGCGCCGGTGGGGTTGTGGCAGCAGGCGTGGAGCACGACCACCGAGCCGGGGGCGAGCTGGTCGAGCTTCGCCTTCATGGCCGGGAAGTTCACGCCGCGGGTGGCCGCGTCGTAGTAGGGGTAGTTCTCCACCGGGAAGCCCGCGGCCTCGAAGAGCGCGCGGTGGTTCTCCCAGCTCGGGTCGGAGATGTAGATCGTGGTGCCGGGGAGCAGGCGCTTGATGTAGTCGGCTCCGACCTTGAGCGCGCCCGTGCCGCCCAGCGCCTGGACGGTCACGACCTGGCCGTTGGCGAGGAGGGGGGACTCGGCACCGAAGAGCAGCCTCTGCACCGCGTTGTTGTAGGCCGCGGCGCCCTCGATCGGCTGGTAGCCGCGCGGCGGTTGGGCCGCCAGGCGCGCCTGCTCGGCCGCCTTCACTGCGCCGAGCAGCGGAATCTTGCCGTTGTCGTCGTAGTACACGCCCACGCCAAGATTCACCTTCTCGGCCCGGGCATCGGCGTTGAAGGCCTCGGTCAGACCGAGGATCGGGTCACGGGGCGCCATTTCGACGGCGGCGAAGATCGAGGCGGGCATAGGGGCTCCAGGGTTGAGCGGGGGGGCGCGGCGCAGCGTCGAACCTTGTGGGTGCGATCGGGTCTCTGCGCTCGAGCCTTGATCCGCGATTTGCGAAATAATGGCCGTTTCGCCGCGCTGGCCGCCGCTTGCCGCGACCCGCGCCCGAAGGCCTGAAAACGACCGGAAATTCTAGCATGACGACTCCGACGGACAGCAGCACGGTCCTGACTTTCGAGGGCAGCCCCTTCCGCCTGCACCAGCCGTTTCCGCCCGCGGGCGACCAGCCGACCGCGATCACCCGGCTCGTGGAAGGCATTGACGACGGCCTGATGTACCAGACCTTGCTCGGCGTGACCGGCTCGGGCAAGACCTACACCATGGCCAACGTCATCGCCCGCTGCGGCCGCCCGGCCCTGGTGCTGGCGCCCAACAAGACGCTGGCCGCCCAGCTCTACGCGGAGTTCCGCGAGTTCCTGCCGGAAAACGCGGTCGAGTACTTCGTCTCCTACTACGACTACTACCAGCCCGAGGCCTACGTGCCCTCGCGGGATCTCTTCATCGAGAAGGACTCGAGCATCAACGAGCACATCGAGCAGATGCGGCTCTCCGCCACCAAGAGCCTGATGGAGCGGCGCGACGTGGTGATCGTGGCGACCGTCTCGTGCATCTACGGCATCGGCGATCCGGTGGACTACCACGCGATGATCCTGCACCTGCGCGAGGGCGAGCGCATCGGCCAGCGTGAGCTCCTCAAGCGGCTGGTGGCCATGCAGTACAGCCGCTCCGACCTGGACTTCCGGCGCGGCACCTTCCGCGTACGCGGCGACGTGATCGACGTTTTTCCGGCGGAGAACGCCGAGCTCGCGGTGCGAATCGAGCTGTTCGACGACGAGATCGAGCACCTCACCCTGTTCGACCCGCTCACCGGCCACCTGCGCCAGAAGCTCGCGCGCTTCACGGTGTATCCCTCGAGCCATTACGTGACGCCGCGGGCCACGGTGCTCAAGGCGATCGAGGCGATCAAGGACGAGCTGCGCGAGCGGGTGCAGGTCTTCCAGCATGCGGGCAAGCTGGTGGAGGCGCAGCGCATCGAGCAGCGCACCCGCTTCGACCTGGAGATGCTCGCCGAGATGGGCTTCTGCAAGGGCATCGAGAACTACTCGCGGCATCTGTCCGGGCGAGCGCCGGGCGAGCCGCCGCCCACCCTCATCGATTACCTGCCGGCGGACGCGCTGCTCTTCGTGGACGAGTCCCACGTGTCGATCCCGCAGGTGGGCGGCATGTTCAAGGGCGACCGCTCGCGCAAGGAGAATCTCGTCGAGTACGGCTTCCGCCTGCCTTCGGCGCTGGACAACCGGCCGCTCACCTTCGCCGAGTTCGAGCGCCTGATGCCGCAGACCGTCTTCGTCTCCGCCACGCCGGCCGACTACGAGGCGGCGCACCAGGGACAGGTGGTGGAGCAGGTGGTGCGGCCCACCGGCCTCATCGACCCGGCGGTGGAGGTGCGCCCGGCCACCACCCAGGTCGACGACCTGCTCGCCGAAGCCAAGCGCCGCGTGGCGCTGCAGGAGCGGGTGCTGGTCACCACCCTCACCAAGCGCATGGCCGAGGACCTCACCGAGTATCTCGCCGACAACGGCATCCGGGTGCGCTACCTGCACTCGGACATCGACACGGTGGAGCGGGTCGAGATCATCCGCGACCTGCGCCTGGGCGAGTTCGACGTGCTGGTGGGCATCAACCTGCTGCGCGAGGGCCTGGACATCCCCGAGGTGTCGCTGGTGGCGATCCTGGACGCGGACAAGGAGGGCTTCCTGCGCTCGGAGCGTTCGCTCATCCAGACCATCGGCCGGGCGGCGCGGCACATCCACGGGACGGCCATCCTCTACGCCGACGTGGTCACCCGCTCGATGAAGGCGGCCATGGACGAGACGGAGCGTCGCCGCACCAAACAGCTCGCCTTCAACGCCGAGCACGGCATCGTGCCGCGCACGGTCACCAAGCGGATCAAGGACATCATCGACGGAGTCTACGGCGTGGAGGACGAGCGCAGCGCGCTCGCTGCGGCCGAACCGCGGGCGGATTACGCCACCATGGACGAGAAAGCCCTGGCAAAATCCATCCGCAAGCTGGAAAAAGAAATGCAGGAGTACGCCCGCAACCTGGAGTTCGAAAAAGCGGCGGCCGCGCGGGACGAGTTGTTCCGCTTGCGCCAGCGGGCCTTCGGTGCCGACCAGCACGGCACGTCCTGATGGGGGGAATCTTGAGCAACGTCCTGTTCGTCTGTACCGGCAACATCTGCCGGTCGCCGACCGCCGAGGGGGTGGCGCGGCACTTCATCAAGACCGGAGGGCTCGCCGACCGGATCTTCGTCGATTCTGCCGGCACTCACGGCTATCACGCGGGCGAGCCGCCCGATCCGCGCGCCGTCAAGGCCGCCGAACGGCGCGGCTACGACCTGTCGGCCCTGCGCGCGCGCCGCATCGAGCCGGCCGATTTCCGGGATTTCGAGCTGATCCTCGCCATGGACCGGGGGCACCTCGAGATCCTGCGCCGGATCTGCCCCGACGAGCATCATCGGAAGCTGGGGCTTTTCATGCGCTACGCGCGGGCACACGATCTGCTCGAAGTGCCGGATCCCTACTACGGAGGCGACAGCGGCTTCGAGGCCGTCCTCGACTACTGCGAGGACGGCGTCCAGGGATTGCTCGACGCGCTGGCGTCGAAGCGCTGACGCCAAGTCGGCCCGCAGGCGCGAGCTGCAGCCCGGAGGGAGTGAGCCGGAATCCCGGTGATCGGGGTCCCGGATTCCTCACGGGCCGTTCCCGGATTCCGGCTTCGGCGTCATCCGGACCGCGTCCGCTGGCCCCCGAAACGGAACGGGGCCGCCCCGAAGGGCGGCCCCGTTCCTGCTTGCAGCGGTTGCGCAGGCTTACTTGTGGGTTTCCACCTGCTGCAGCGGCTCCTCCACAATCACCGGCGCCGGGCGCGGACGCCGGCCCAGCTGCGGGGCGGGCGGCTCGATCACGCTTTCCGCAGCCGCTGCGGCCTTCTCGCGGCTGGTCTCGATCATCACGAGCCCGCTCTCGGCCAGTGTGGAGCTGAGGTCGATCGGGGCGGCCGTCGCGAGCGCCGGCGCCTTCTCCTCGGGTTTCTCTTCAGCCGGTTCCTCGGCCGGTTCCTCGGCCTTCACCTCGACTGGCGGCGTCGCCGCCGGGGCTTCTTCGACCGGAGCCTGGGCCTCCTCCGGGGCTGCCTCGCTCGGCTGAACCTCCGCCGCCAGCGCCTCGGTCGGGGTCTCGGTCTCGGGCGAAACGGCTTCCGCTTCGCCGGCAACCGGTTCCTGCGGCGCCTGTTCCAGGATCGGCGCGGACACCGGGGTCTCGGCCGGCTGCGGCGCTTCGGTGACGGGCGCCGCCGCTACCGGAGCCGGCGCTTCCTCGACCTGTTCCACGACGACGCGCTGCGCCTCGCTCACCGCCACCGGCAGGGGCGGCTCGACTTCGGCGGTGGCCGGCGCGGGCGCCTCGGCGGCGACCGGCGCTTCGGGCTCGGCGGCGACCGGCGCTTCGGGCTCGGCGGCGACCGGCGCTTCGGGCGCGGTGGCCGCGGTCGGCGCGGGCACCGACTCGGCAGACTCCGCCGGGGCGGGAGCCGGGGCTTCGGTCGCCCCTTCGGCAGCCTCCGCCGCTTCGGCGGCGGCGGCAATCACGCCGGCCTCCTCGTCACCGGCACGGCGATCGCGGCGGCCGCGGCTGCGGCGACGGCGCTTCTCGGGCGCGCCTTCCTCGCCGTTGGCGGGCGTGGCGACGGCTTCGGCGGCCGGCGCAGCGGCGAGTACCGGGGTCTCGGCGGCGGGTTCGACCGCAGGCTCGGCAGGACGGCCCGGTTGCCGCTGGCCGCGTCCCTGGCGACCGCGGCCGCCCTGATCGCCGCGTTCCGGCCGCGCGCCCTTGTCGCGCTCGGCGGCCTCGGGCCGCTCGCCGCGTCCACCGTTGCGCGCGGCGGCTGCGGCTTCATCACGTTCCGGGCGCTCTGCACGCTCGGGCCGCTCGCCGCGCTGGCCGTCGCGACGGTTGCGCTGGTTGCCGCGCTGTTCGGAGCGACGCTCGTTGCGCTCGGGGCGCGGGCGCGCCTCGCGTTTCGGAGCGGTCTCGACGGTCTGGGGCTGGGCTGCCGGGGCCGGGGCGAAGATACCGCGCAGCCAGTTCATCAGGCGGCCCATCAGCCCAGGCTCGGCCGCGGCCACCGGAGCGGCGGGGGCCGGTTCCGGGCGCGCTTCCGAGGTCGGAGCGGGCTGTGCCGGGGCGATGCCCTTGACCACCGCCTCGGCACGGGCGGGCTTCTCACCCTCGCGCGAGGGCAGGCGCAGGTCGGGCTCGACCGGCTTGCCCACCATCTGGTAGCTGGCGATGTTGTTGTCTTCCTGGTTCAGCTGATCGTGGCGCAGGCGCACGATCTCGTGCTGCGGCGTCTCGAGGTAGCGGTTCGGGATAACGACGATCTGGATGCGATGGCGCATCTCGATGTGGGCGATGTCGACCCGCTTCTCGTTGAGCAGGAAGGTAGCGACGTCCACCGGCACCTGCAGGTGCACCGCGCCGGTGTTCTCCTTCATCGCTTCCTCTTCCAGGATGCGCAGGATGTGGAGCGCCGAGGACTCGGTGTTGCGGATGTGGCCGGTGCCGTTGCAGCGCGGGCAGGGGATGTAGCTGGTCTCCGCGAGCGCCGGGCGCAGGCGCTGGCGGGAGAGCTCGAGCAGGCCGAAGCGGCTGATCTTGCCCGTCTGCACCCGCGCGCGGTCGTGGCGCAGCGCATCGCGCAGACGGTTCTCCACCTCGCGCTGGTTCTTCTGCGACTCCATGTCGATGAAGTCGATCACGATGAGGCCGCCCAGGTCGCGCAGGCGCAGCTGGCGGGCGATCTCCTCGGCCGCCTCCAGGTTGGTGCGGAAGGCGGTTTCCTCGATGTCCGCGCCTTTGGTGGCGCGGCCCGAGTTCACGTCGATGGAGACCAGGGCCTCGGTGTGGTCGATCACCACCGCGCCGCCCGAGGGCAGGCTCACCTGGCGCGAGTAGGCCGACTCGATCTGGTGCTCGATCTGGAAGCGCGAGAACAGCGGCACGTCGTCGCTGTAGCGCTTGACCCGGTTCACGTTGTTGGGCATCACGTGAGCCATGAACTGGCGCGCCTGCTCGAAGACCTCGTCGGTGTCGATGAGGATCTCGCCGATGTCGGGCTGGAAGTAGTCGCGGATGGCGCGGATCACCAGGCTGCCTTCCTGGTAGATCAGGAAGGCGCCCGACTGCGACTGGGCCGCGCCGTCGATGGCGCGCCACAGCTGGAGCAGGTAGTTGAGGTCCCACTGCAGCTCTTCGGCGCTGCGCCCGATGGCCGCGGTGCGCGCGATGAGGCTCATGCCGGAGGGGACCTCCAGCTGGTCCATCACGTCCCGCAGCTCGGCGCGCTCGTCGCCTTCCACGCGCCGCGACACGCCGCCGCCGCGCGGGTTGTTGGGCATCAGGACCAGGTAGCGGCCGGCCAGCGAGACGTAGGTGGTGAGCGCGGCGCCCTTGTTGCCGCGCTCGTCCTTCTCGACCTGGACGATCAGCTCCTGGCCTTCCCGCAGCGCCTCCTTGATGCTCGCACGGTTCGCGTCCACGCCGGGGGCGAAGTAGGTGCGTGCGATTTCCTTGAAAGGCAGGAAGCCGTGGCGCTCCGCGCCATAGTCGACGAACGCCGCCTCCAGGCTGGGCTCGATGCGGGTGATGACCGCCTTGTAGATGTTGCTCTTGCGTTGTT
>DYFV01000018.1 GCA_020725025.1 Azoarcus sp. | reverse complement strand
GGGGCGCGGCTTCGCGGTGGTGGCCGACGAGGTGCGCAAGCTGGCCGAGCGCACCTCGGCCGCTACCAGCGAGATCGGCACCATGATCTCCGCCATCCAGGACGAGACGCGCTCGGCGATCGTCTCCATCCGCGCCGGCAGCGAGAAGGCGCATGTGGGCGCCGAGCTCGCCCGCCGCGCCGCCGATTCGCTCGAGCGCATCAACCAGGGCGCGCAGCAGACCATGGAAAAGGTCGAGCACATCGCCGTGGCCATCGCCCAGCAGGGGCGGGAGTCCGAGCAGGCGGTCGGGCACGTCCGCGACATCATGACCATGATCGAGCGGAACAGCGAAGGGGCTGCCGAGACGCTCGCGGAGGCGAAGCGGCTGGAGAGCCTCGCCGCGAACCTGCGCGAGATCAGCAACGTGTTCCGTCTCGGCGCCGCGGGCGAGCAGGCGATGCAGATCCACCGGCGCATGCCCGACCTCGCGGTGCAGGCGGCGCAGGACGTGGCCAAGCTTCTCGAGGACGCGGTCGCCTCCCGTCAGATCGGCGAGGAGGCGCTCTTCGACACGAACTACCAGAAGATCCCCAACACCCGGCCGCAGAAGTACCACACCCAGTTCGACGGGCTCGCCGACAAGCTCCTGCCGCGCCTGCAGGAGCCGCTGCTCGAGCGCTGCCCGCAGGCGGTGTATGCCATCGCCTGCGACCGCAAGGGCTACGTGCCGACACACAACACGCGTTTCGCCCAGCCGCTCACGGGCGATCATGACAAGGATTTCGTCAACAACCGCACCAAGCGTATATTCGACGATGCCGTCGGCAAGCGCTGCGGCGAGCACGAGTTGCCTTTCCTGATTCAGACCTACCGGCGCGACACCGGCGAGATCATGCACGACATCTCCGCCCCGATTTACGTCAAGGGCCGCCACTGGGGCGGTTTTCGTATCGGCTACCGTGCATGACGACACGGCGCGGCGCCGTACCCGGTGCGACAATGGCGTCGGGGACGGTTCCTGCCGCCGGCGAACCGCCTCAAGTATTCGTAGGTACTGACGTTATCCCTGACAATAGCGGCGAGGCCAGCGGGCCCGCCCGGAATGCATGACCGCACGCGCGGAGAACCAAATGTCCGAACTGTTCAAGAACATCGATGCCCGGACCAAGCTGGCCGGCACCAACAAGCTCGAGATACTGCTGTTCACCCTCGGCATGAGCCAGCGCACCGGGCGGCGCGAGACTTTCGGCATCAACGTGTTCAAGGTGCGCGAAGTGATGCGCACGCCGGAGATCACCGCCGCACCGGAGATGCCCGAGGCGGTGGAGGGCATGGTGAGTCTGCGCGGGGCGCTGGTGCCGGTGGTCGATCTCGGCAAGTACGTCGGCGTCACGCCCGATTCCAAGCGCGACATCATGATCGTCACCGAGTACAACGGCCGCACCCAGGGCTTCCTGGTCGAGGCGGTCGACACCATCCTGCGCCTGGACTGGGCGCAAATGCGGGTGCCGCCGGAAATGCTCACCGCCAACATGGGTGGGCTGGTGACCGCGGTCACCGAGCTGCCGGGCAACAAGCTGGTGATGATGCTCGACGTGGAGAAGGTCCTCTCCGAGACGACCCACTACGACGACGAATTCCTCTTCAAGGGCATCGAGCCGGTCGAAGGCGAGGAGCGCACGGTGTTCTTCGCCGACGACTCGTCGGTGGCGCGCAAGCAGATCGAGCGCACCCTCGACGCCATGGGCGTGCGCTACGTCGGTGCGATCAACGGCCGCATGGCCTGGGAGGAGCTCAAGCGGGCGGCGAGCTACGCCGAGTCGGCCGGGCGCAAGGTCAAGGACATGGTGAGCCTGGTCCTCACCGACGTCGAGATGCCCGAGATGGACGGCTACATGCTGACCAAGACGATCAAGTCCGATCCGCGCTTCGAAGGCATACCGGTCCTCATGCATTCGTCGCTTTCCGGCATGTCGAACCAGCAGCTCGGCAAATCGGTGGGCGTCGACGAGTACGTGCCCAAGTTCGAGCCGCAGCGCCTCGCCGAAACGCTGCGCCGCCTGCTCGCGCGCAAGACCGCGCCGGCGCGTCAATCCTGAGCGGAGGCGATTAATGGACCTGCAAACTTCCGACAAGGCGCTCTTCGACGTCGTCGACGCGCGTGCCAGTCTCGCCGGTTCCAACCGGATGGAGATCCTGCTGTTCTCCCTGGGCACCGGCGAGGTCTTCGGCATCAACGTGTTCAAGGTGCGCGAGGTGTCGGCCTCCCCCTTCATCACCCGTGCCCCCAACATGCCGGTCGGGGTCGAGGGGCTCATCTCGCTGCGGGGCAACGTGATCCCGGTGATCTCGCTCGCCAAGGTGCTCGGGCTCGCGCAACCGGGTGACGAGCTGGGCGGCTCCATGATGGTGACCGAGTACAGCAAGCGCACCCTCGGCTTCCTGGTCGAGAGCGTCGATCGCATCATCCGCGTGGACTGGGACAAGGTGCGCGCGCCCGACAACGTGTCGAGCCAGGTACACAACTACATCACCGCCATCACCGAGCTGCCGGACGGCAAGCTCGTCTCCATCCTGGATGTGGAGACCGTGCTCGCCACCACCTTCGGCGACGCGGTGGTGGGCAACATCGCGCCGCTGGGCGGCGGTCACGAGGTGAACGTGTTCTTCGTCGACGATTCCGGCGTGGCGCGGCGCAAGATTGCGGAGGTGCTCGACAAGCTGGGCGTCAAGCACAAGCACGCGGTCAACGGGCTGGAGGCCTGGACGCGGCTGCAGGGCATCGCCAGCCACGCCCAGCAGTGCGGCCGCGACGTGGGCGAGGAGATAGACCTCATCCTCGTCGACGCCGAAATGCCGGAAATGGATGGCTACGTGCTCACGCGCAACATCAAGGCCGACCCGCGCTTCGAGGGGGTGCCGGTGGTCATGCATTCCTCGCTCTCATCCGAAGCCAACCGGGCGATGGGAAAACGGGTCGGCGTCGATGCGTACGTGGCAAAATTCGACGCTGATGTGCTGGCCGACACGCTGCGTCCCCTGCTGCTCAGGGGCCGCTAGGCCGCAGCGCTTACGGAGATAACAAGATGGGCGACCCCAAGATGAAATTCCTCGTCGTCGATGATTTCTCGACGATGCGCCGGATCGTGCGCAATCTGCTGAAGGAGCTGGGCTTCACCAACGTCGACGAGGCCGAGGACGGCGTCGTGGCGCTGCAGAAGCTGAACGGCGCCCAGTTCGATTTCGTGGTGACGGACTGGAACATGCCCAACATGGACGGGCTGACGCTGCTCCAGACCATCCGCCAGACGCCGCACCTGAAGCATCTGCCGGTGCTCATGATCACCGCCGAGGCGAAGAAGGAGAACATCATCGCGGCGGCCCAGGCCGGGGCCAGTGGCTACATCGTGAAGCCCTTCACCGCCGGAACGCTGGCGGAGAAGCTCGAGAAGATCTTCGAAAAGCTCGGCAAGAAGGCCGCCGCATAGCGCGTCGCGCCAGAGCGATGCAGGCGGCAAGACATCAAAACGATTAGGGAGCCCGATGATGGCGAAGAGGCTGAAATTCGACGAGTCCGGAGATTCCGAGGATCTCCAGGCGCTGTTCGACAGCATTGCGTCCAGTCCGGCCAAGTCCAAGCTCGAGGTGGTTACCCGTCCCGACACGGGCAGCGGCGACAACGACGAGTTGCAGTCCTTGTTCGACGCGGTGGCGGCGGAGTTCGATGGGGCGGGCGAAGCGGCGGATGTCGCGCCCGAGCAGGCCGCGCCCGCCGCGGCACCGGCTGCGGCGCCGGAGCACAGCTGCGAGGCGGTCTTTACCCGTATCGGGCAGATGACCCGTCAGGTGCACGACACGCTGCGTGCGCTCGGTTGCGACGAGGCGCTGCAGGAGGCGGTGCAGGCGATTCCCGATGCACGCCAGCGCCTGAACTACATCGCGCAGATGACCGAGCAGGCCGCGAGCCGCGTGCTCAACGCCACGGACATCGCCCAGCCCATTCAGACCAGGCTCGGAGCGGACGCCGGTGCGCTGCAGGCGAAGTGGGACAAGCTCTACGCCAACCAGCTCTCGGTCGACGAGTTCAAGGCGCTCGCCGGCGACACGCGCAATTTCCTGGGCGAGGTCACCAAGGGCAGCCGTGCGACCGGCGAACAGCTGATGGAAATCATGATGGCCCAGGATTTCCAGGATCTCACCGGACAGGTGATCAAGCGCGTCGTCGAGCTCGCGCAGGCACTGGAGACCGAGCTCCTGCAGGTGCTGCTGGAGATCACACCGGCCGAGAAGCGCGCGACCAAGCGCGAGGGCCTGATGAACGGACCGGTCGTGAGCGCGGAGGGGCGCGACGACGTGGTGACCAGCCAGCAGCAGGTCGACGACCTGCTCGACAGCCTGGGCTTCTGAGGAAGGGGTTGCGGCCGAGCGGCCCCGCAGGGGTGGCGGAAGCCGCGAACCCACCGAGCGAACCGAACAACGCCGGCCTCCACCGGCAAGAACATTGAAGCGAGACCGTCATGAGTGACTTCGCCGGAATGGAAGACCTGCTGCAGGATTTCCTGGTCGAGGCCGGAGACCTGCTTTCCGGGGTCGACAACAAGCTGGTCGATCTGGAGCGCTCGCCCCACGACCGGGGCCTGCTCAACGACATCTTCCGCGGCTTCCACACGATCAAGGGCGGGGCCGGCTTCCTCAACGCCACCGAACTGGTGACCCTTTGCCACCTGACGGAGAACCTGTTCGACAAGCTGCGCAACGGCGAGCTGGAGGTGACGCCCGAGGGGATGGACGTGATCCTCGAGGCGACCGCCGCGGTGCGCGAGATGTTCGGCAGTCTCGAGCAGGGCACCCAGCCGGCGCCGGCAGACCCCGGCCTCATCGCCAGCCTGCGCCGGGCGATCGCCGGCGAGCTCGGGGATGGAGCAGGTAGCGCCCAGCCCGCCGCGTCCGCCGAGCCGGCCCGGTCTGCCGCGCCATCCGCCACGGCCTCCGGCGAGCCCGACTGGGAGGGGCTCTTCAGCGCGGTGACCGGCCTGCCGATCGCAAGGCCGGGTGCCGCGGCACCCGAGGTGCTGCCCTCCGTTCCGGCGAAGGATCCCGAGGAGGTGATTCAGGCGGCCATCGGCCGTCGCGCGACCGACAAGCCCGGCGTATCCGGGCCGGTCGGACGACGCGAAACGGAGAAGCAGCGGGACAATTCCATCCGGGTCGACACCGCGCGTCTCGACCAGGTGCTGAACCTGTCGGGCGAGATCGGACTCACCAAGAACCGCCTGAACGCCCTGCGCAGCGACATCCTCTCCGGGCGCAACGATACCGAGACGCTGCACGCGCTGGACCTGGCCGTCAGCCAGCTCGACCTGCTGGTATCCGACCTGCAGAACGCGGTGATGAAGACCCGCATGCAGCCGATCGGGCGCCTCTTCCAGAAGTACCCGCGCATCGCCCGCGACCTGGCGCGCAACCTCGGCAAGGATGTCGAGCTGGTGCTCGCCGGCGAGGATACCGAGATCGACAAGACGATGATCGAGGATCTGGCCGATCCGATCATCCACCTCATCCGCAACGCGGTCGACCACGGCGTCGAGGACGCCGCCGAGCGGCGCGCCCACGGCAAGCCGGAGAAGTCGGTCGTGCGCCTGGAGGCACGCCAGGAAGGCGATCACATCGTGATCCTGGTGGCCGACGACGGACGCGGCATGAACGCCGAGCGCTTGCGCGCCAAGGCGCTGGAGAAAGGCCTCATCACCGAGGAAGAGGCCAACTCCATGGACGAGCGCCAGTCTTTCAACCTCGTCTTCCTGCCCGGCTTTTCCATGGCCGCCCAGGTGTCGGACGTGTCCGGCCGCGGCGTCGGCATGGACGTGGTGCGCACCAACATCCAGAAGCTCAACGGCGCGATCGAGATCCGCTCGCAGCAGGGCAAGGGCACCACCTTCATCATCAGCCTGCCGCTCACCCTGGCGATCCTGCCGGTGCTGCTGGTGCGCCTGGGCGACCAGCCCTTCGCCGTGCCGCTGTCCATGGTGCGCGAGATCCTGCCCATCGACCCCAAGGAGGTCCAGGAGGTGGGCGGCCGCGCCACCATGGTGGTGCGTGGCGAAGTGCTCCCCATCCTGCCGCTGGCAGGTCTCCTCGGCTGGCCGCTCGCCCAGTCGCCGCAGTACGGCGTCCTGATGCAGACCGCGGAGCTCTCCTTCATCCTCGCCATCGACAGCTTCGCCGGCCGCGAGGACGCGGTGATCAAGTCGCTCGACGACTTCCGGCCCAAGGGTGTGGCCGGCGTCACCACCCTCTCGAACGGCCAGATCGTGCTGATCCTCGACATGAAGGAGCTGCTCGGCGCCGGCGACCTGCGCGGCGTCTCGCGCCTCGCGCTGTTGCCGAAGGAGCCGAAGGAGCGCGTCGCGGCCTGATCGCGCGCGGGCCGCGGCGCTCCCGCGTCGCGGCCCCGGTACCCTTCTCGCCCCTCCGAGATGGCCTCGCTCGGATCGGGAAACCAATCCTTGTCCCGCCTCGTCCCACTGCCTAGGATGACTTAGAGGGCCCGCACCCGGGTCATCCCGGAGGCGGCCATGGGAAAGTTCGATTTCGATCACTGGAGCCAGCTCGCACGGCGCGATCCGGAGGCGTTCTTCCGGGCCCGCAAGACGGAGATCGAGCGCTTCATCTCCGCGCACCCGCCCGAGGTCGCGCGGCGTCTGCACGAGATTCAGCAACGCATAGACTGCACCCGCATCCACGCCGGATCGCCGATGAAGGCACTCGGCGCGCTCGTTGCCATGATGCAGGACCGGCTGCGTCTGCTGCGCATCCAGAGCGAGCTCCTGGCACGCTCGACCGCGCGCCTGCGCGACGAGATGGCGACGCTGACGGGCGAGGAGGCCGACAGGATGCCTCCCGCCGCGCGGCCGCCATCGGAAGAAGAGCCGCGGCGCTGGGTTGAGCGGAGACGGTCGGCGACGCGGTGAAAGACGGCCGCCGCAGGCCCGTAGGCGCGGCTGCCGCCGCGCCTCGATCGTTTACGCCGTGAGCGCCAGAAGGCCCGCGAAGGCCTCCTCGAACTGCTTCAGTCCTTCCTGCTGCAGCCGTTCGCCTAGCGCGTCGAGATCGATCCCGACCCCCGCCAGCGCCGCGAACTGCGTCCGCGCCGCCTCGATCTCCGTGTCCAGCGTCCGCGCAACCCGCCCGTGATCCCGTAGTGCGGCGAGGGTCGCGTCGGGAAGGGTGTTCACCGTGTCCGGCCCGATCAGCGGCTCCACGTACAGGAGGTCGCTGTAGGCGGGGTTCTTGGTGCCGGTGCTGGCCCACAGCATGTACTGAGGCCGTGCGCCCGCTGCGCGCAGGGCGGCGAAGGGCGCCGCGCCCTCGAAACGCTCGAGGTAGGCCTGGTAGGCGAGCTTGGCCATGGCCACCGCGCTCTTGCCGGCGAGCGCCGTGGCGTCGCCGCCGAGCTCCTCCAGCTCACGGTCGACCAGGGTATCGACGCGGCTCAGGAAGAGGCTCGCCACCGACATGACGCGGGAGACGTCGCCGCCCGCCGCCTGCAGCCGGGCGAGGCCGCGCAGGTAGGCCCGGGCGACCGCGTCCACGTGGGCGAGCGAGAACATGAGGGTGACATTGACGCTCACGCCGTGGCCGATGAGGGCCTCGATGGCTTCCAGGCCGGCCGCGGTAGCGGGAACCTTCACCAGCAGGTTGTCCCGCGCCACGGCGGCGGAAAGGCGTCGTCCGGCCGCCACGGTGCCGGCCGCATCGTGGGCCAGCGCGGGGGAGACTTCCAGGCTCACGTAGCCCGCGTTGCCGCCGCTCGCCTCCCAGGTGGGGCGCAGCAGGTCGCAGGCGCGCTGCACGTCGGGGATCACCAGGCGCTCGTAGCGCGCTTCGGCGTCCAGCGGCTCGCGCTTGAGCGCCGCCAGGTCGTCCTCGTAGTAGCGGCCGCCGGCGATCGCCTTGTGGAAGATGGCGGGATTGGTCGTCACGCCGGCCACGCCGTCCTCGGCGATCATGCGGGCGAGGTGGCCGTCGTTGAGCAGTGTGCGGGAGAGGTTGTCGAGCCAGATCTGCTGGCCCTGGGCGCGTGCCTGGAGCAGGGGATTCATGGAAGGAAGTCGGGTCGGCGGTTGGGTAAGCGGGCTATTTTGCTACGAACGGACGGCCTCCGACCACCCCAGCGCCGTCAGCACCGCCGCGAACTCGGGCGCGAGCGGGGCGGCGAGATCGAGCGGCGTGCCGTCCCGGGGATGCGCGAGGCGCATGCGGGTGCACGCCAGGAGGAGCCTGTTGGCGCCGAAGAGTTCCGCGAAGAGGCGGTTGTGCCGCCCTTTGCCGAAGGTCGCGTCGCCGATGATGGGATGGGCGATGTGCTTGAGGTGGCGCCGGATCTGGTGGCGCCGGCCGGTCTCCGGGGCGAGCTCGAGGAGCGCGTAGCGGCTCGTGGGGTAGCGGTCGACCCGGTAGGGCAGCTCCGCCACGGCGAGCCGCCGGAAGCGCGTGCGGGCAGGCTGCGGCGGGGCGTCCGGCACGGGCTCGCGCCGCTCGGCCGGATCGAAGCGGCGGGCGAGAGGATGATCGATCACCCCCGACTCGGGCGGATGGCCGCGCACCACCGCGAGGTAGGTCTTCTCCACCGCCTGGGTCTCGAAGGCGGTGCCGAGCCGCCCGGCCGTGTCGCTGTCGAGGGCGAAGAGCAGCACGCCGGAAGTCCCTTTGTCGAGCCGATGCACCGGGTGTACCCGGCAGCCGATCTGGTCGCGCAGGATCTGCACCGCGAAGCGCGCCTCGTGGGCGTCCAGTGCCGACCGATGCACGAGCAGGCCCGAGGGCTTGTTCACCGCGACGATCCGGTCGTCGCGGTAGAGGATCTCGAGGGGCGCCTGGGGAACAGGCGCCCCCCGGAGAGGTAATTCGCCCACTCAGACGGCGATCCCGGCCGCGTCGAAATAGCCTTCGAAGAGCACCGAGCTGAGGTAGCGCTCGCCCGAGTCGGGCAGGATCACCACGATGGTCTTGCCGGCGTTCTCGGGTCGCTGCGCGACGCGCGCGGCCGCCGCTACGGCAGCGCCGCTGGAGATGCCCGAGAGGATGCCTTCCTCGAGCGCCAGCCGCCGCGCGTAGGCGACCGCGTCCTCGTTGCTCACCTGCTCGATCTCGTCCACCAGCGAGAGGTCGAGCACCTTGGGCACGAAGCCGGCGCCGATGCCCTGGATCTTGTGCGGGCCAGGTTTGGTCGGCTCGCCGGCGCGGGTCTGGCTGAGCACCGGGCTCGCGCTGGGCTCGACCGCCACCGAGCGGATCGCCTTGCCGCGCGTGCCCTTGATGTAGCGCGAGACGCCGGTGATGGTGCCGCCGGTGCCCACCCCCGACACCAGGATGTCGATCGCGCCGTCGGTGTCGTTCCAGATCTCGGGGCCGGTGGTGGCCTCGTGGATCGCCGGATTGGCCGGGTTGGCGAACTGCTGCAGCAGCACGTACTTGTCCGGGGCGGAGGCGGCGATCTCCTCGGCCTTGGCGATCGCGCCCGGCATGCCCTTGGCGCCTTCGGTGAGCACGAGCTTCGCGCCGTAGGCCACGAGGAGCTTGCGCCGTTCGATGCTCATCGTCTCGGGCATGGTGAGGGTGAGGGGGATGCCGCGGGCGGCGGCGACGAAGGCCAGCGCGATGCCGGTGTTGCCGCTGGTGGGCTCCACGATCTCCTTGCCGGGGCCCAGCAGCCCGCGCTGCTCGGCGTCCCAGATCATGGACGCGCCGATGCGGCACTTCACCGAATAGGCCGGGTTGCGGCCCTCGATCTTGGCGAGCACGGTGGCGGGCGCGCCGTCGGTCACGCGGTTCAGGCGCACCAGGGGGGTGCGGCCGATGGAGCGGGCGTTGTCTTCGAACCAGTTGGCCATGGGATGTCTCCTCGTTGGGCTGTGGGCGCGCTCAGACCGCGGCGAGCGCCTGTTCCAGGTCGGCGACGATGTCGTCGATGTGCTCGATGCCGATCGAAAGGCGCACCGTGTCCTCGGTGACGCCCGCCTTGGCCAGCTCCGCCGGCGAGAGCTGGCGATGGGTGGTGGAGGCGGGGTGGCATGCGAGGGACTTGGCGTCGCCGATGTTCACCAGGCGGGTGACGAGCTTCAGCGCGTCCTGGAAGCGCGCGCCGCCGTCGCGGCCGCCCTGCACGCCGAAGGTGAGGATGCCCGAGGGGCGCCCGCCCAGGTACTTCTGCGCCAGCGCATGGTCGGGGTGGCCTTCCAGCCCGGCGTAGTTCACCCACTTCACCTTGGCGTGGCCCTGCAGGTACTTCGCCACCGCCAGCGTGTTCTCGGTGATGCGTTCCATGCGCAGGGCCAGCGTCTCGATGCCCTGCAGGATGAGGAAGGCGTTGAACGGGCTGATCGCCGCCCCGGTGTTGCGCAGCGGCACCACCCGCGCGCGCCCGATGAAGGCCGCAGGGCCGAGGGCCTCGGTGTAGATCACGCCGTGGTAGGAGACGTCCGGCTCGTTCAGGCGCCGGAACTTCTCCTTGTGGTCGGCCCAGGGGAACTTGCCCGAATCGACGATGGCGCCGCCGATCGAGTTGCCGTGGCCGCCCAGGTACTTGGTGAGCGAGTGCACCACGATGTCGGCGCCGTGCTCGAAGGGGCGCAGCAGGTAGGGCGTGGGCACGGTGTTGTCGACGATGAGCGGCACGCCGTGGCGGTGGGCGATCTCGGCGATCTTCTCGAAGTCGGTGATGTTGCCGAGCGGGTTGCCGATCGACTCGACGTAGAGCGCCTTGGTGCGCGCGTCGATGAGCTTTTCGAAGGAGGACGGGTCGCGGTGGTCGGCGAAGCGCACCTCGATGCCGAACTGGGGCAGGGTGTGGGCGAACAGGTTGTAGGTGCCGCCGTAGAGGGTGGCCGCCGAGACGATGTTGTCGCCCGCCTCGCTGATGGTCTGGATCGCGTAGGTGATCGCCGCCTGGCCCGAGGCGAGCGCGAGGGCGGCGATGCCGCCTTCCATCGCCGCCAGGCGCTTCTCCAGCACGTCCTGGGTCGGGTTCATGATGCGGGTGTAGATATTGCCCTGCACCTTGAGGTCGAAGAGGTCGGCGCCGTGCTGGGTGTCGTCGAAGGCGTAGGACGTCGTCTGGTAGATGGGCACCGCCACCGCCTTGGTGGTCGGGTCCGGGCTGTAGCCGCCGTGGACGGCGATCGTTTCGATTTTCATGGATGGACCCCCTCGTTATTGTCGAATGACGGCGCCGTGCCGCGCCGGATGAGCCCGACATGATAGGCAAGCGCGCCCTCGCGGGGAACCGGAAAAGAAGCCGAGGGGGTTCGCCGGTGCGGAAACTGCGGCGTAAACGACACCGCCCCCGCGGCATCGGATGCCGGCGGGGGCGGCGCAGGAACGGACGGAGCCGATCAGGCGGCGAAGTTCTTCGCCGCGAAGTCCCAGTTCACCAGGTGATTCAGGAAGGTCGCGATGAAGTCGGGGCGACGGTTGCGGAAGTCGATGTAGTAGGCGTGCTCCCACACGTCGATACAGAGCAGGGCGGTGTCACCGGTGGTGAGCGGCGTGCCCGCGGCACCCATGTTGACGATGTCGACGCCGCCGTCGGCCTTCTTTACCAGCCAGGTCCAGCCGGAGCCGAAATTGCCGGCCGCCGAGGCCGAGAAGGCCTTCTTGAAGTCCTCGTACGAGCCCCACTTGGCCTTGATCGCGTCGGCCAGCGCGCCGGTGGGCTCGCCGCCGCCGCCCGGCTTCAGGCAGTTCCAGAAGAAGGTGTGGTTCCACACCTGGGCGGAGTTGTTGTAGATGCCGCCGGCCGGGGCCTTGCGCACGATCGCCTCGAGATCGAGATTCTCGTACTCGGTGCCCTTGATCAGGTTGTTGAGGTTGGTGACGTAGGCCTGGTGGTGCTTGTCGTGGTGATATTCCAGCGTTTCGGCCGACATGTGCGGCGCGAGCGCGTCCTTGGCATACGGAAGGGGGGGCAGAACGTGTTCCATCTGGTCTCTCCTGTTCGGTTTTCAGGTTTGTTGGTTGGAAGCCCGAGCATTCTAGTCGGGTTTTGAGGGGGGTGGCAAATGCGGATGCCTTGCATGCGGCACCGCAATGAAGTTCCCATCACCCCTCGCTGCTGTTCACCGTAGCACGCAATCGCCCCCGGGCGAGCTCGATCGAAACCGGCGCTCCGGCGCGAGTTTCCCCAGCGTCGCGCAGGATGCGGCCGTCCCCGTCGCGGGTGATGCTGTAGCCGCGGGCGAGGACCGCCTGGGGGGCGAGATGCTGCAGGTGCGCGGAGAGCGCGGTCAGCCGCTCGGCGCGCCGCGCGAGGAGCGCCTCGCCGGCCCGGGCGAGCCGCAGTCCGGCGCGCTCGCAGCGCTCACGGCGCGCCTGGAGATCGGGACGGCGCGCGGCGAGCCGAAGCGCGAGCAGCCGCTCCTGTCCGCTCAGGCGTTCGAGCCGATGCCGCATCGCGTCCGTCAGCCGCTGGCCCAGACGCTCCGCCTGCTCCCCGGCGCGGCGCAGTCGCTCGCGCGGATGCGTGAGGCGCAGCGCGGCACGATCGGTGCGCTGGGCGAGCATGTTCAGCCGGTACTCCATGGTGGCGTGCATCGTCCGCCCCAGCTGGGCAAGGCGCTCGCAGGCGGCATGAAAGCCCGCGCTCACGAGCTCGGCCGCGCCGGTCGGTGTGGCGGCGCGCACGTCCGCGGCGAAGTCGGCGATGGTGACGTCCGTCTCGTGGCCCACCCCGCTCACCACCGGCACGGGACAGGCGCGGATGGCGCGCGCCAGGGCCTCGTCGTTGAAGGCCCACAGATCCTCGATGGAGCCGCCGCCGCGCACCACGAGGAGGACGTCGATACCGTCCTCGTCCGCCCTCGCCGAGGCGGCGCGCACCGCCTCGGCGAGGGCGCGCGGGGCCGCATCGCCCTGCACCGGGGCAGGGTAGAGCACGATCTCCAGGTGCGGTGCGCGCCGGGCGAGCGCCGCCAGCACGTCCCGCCAGGCGGCCGCCGCAGGGGAGGTCACCACGCCCACCCGGCGCGGGAAGCGCGGCACTGGGCGTTTCTGTGCGGGGTCGAAGAGCCCCTCCGCGCCGAGCTTGTCCTTGAGCCGCAGGAAGGCCTCGTAGAGGTTCCCGACGCCGGTGCGGCGCAGCGCCTCGATCGAGAGCTGGAAGTCGCCGCGGGCCTCGTAGAGCGTGACAAGCGCGCGTGCCTCCACCCGCATCCCGTTCTCCGGGCGGAAGCTCAACAACTGGGCGCGGCTTCGCCACATGGTGCAGCGCACCTGGGCGCTCGTGTCCTTGAGCGTGAAGTAGACGTGGCCGGAGGGGGCGCGGGTGAGGTTGGAGATCTCGCCCGCCACCCACAGCAGCGGAATCTTCGCCTCCAGCGTCTCGCGCGCGAGCCGATTGAGGGCGGACACGCTCAGAATGGCGCTTCCGGCGGGCTCGGAACGGGGCATTGCAGGCTGTCCGAAAAAGTCGCTTTGCATAGGCGCGATTATAGCGAATCCACAAGTTATGCGCTCTGTCAAGCATCGCCCCCGAAAGCCCCGCGTTTCCTGGGTAATTTATCAAGTGCCTGAAAAAAAAGGGAATTTGTGTTGCCTAATTTTGCATCGATCCAAGGAAATGCTTGACGGAACGGCCTTCCTGGACCGAACCGGCCCGCAATCCACATACTTATCCACAGGTTTTGTGGATTTTTCGCCGCTCGTCATGACGATAGCCTGAGGCCTTGCCCTGCGGTCGCGCGAACGCTAGAGTTCCGCCTTTCCCATCCGGAGAACTTGCGCGTGATCGAGCTCGTACAGGCCTCGGGCTGGCCGATGTGGCCGCTTCTGCTGACCTCGGTCGTCGCTGTCGCGCTCATCATCGAGCGCTCGCTGTCCCTGCGCCGATCCAAGGTCGTACCCGTGGGCCTGCTGGAGCAGGTGCTCGCGGACCTGCGCCAGCACGGCGTGTCGGCCGAAATGATCAACCGCGTGTCGGCCCATTCGGCGCTCGGACGGGTGCTCGCCGCCGGCCTGCGCAACATGAACTGCTCCCGCGAGGTGATGAAGGAGTCGATCGAGGAGGCCGGGCGTGCGGTGGCGCACGAGCTTGAGCGATTCCTCACCACCCTCGGCACCATCGCCGCCATCAGCCCGCTGATGGGGCTCTTCGGCACCATCGTCGGCATGATCGACATCTTCTCCTCGCAGGGCGTCTCCGGGGCCAACCCCCAGTTGCTGGCCCAGGGCATCGCGATCGCGCTGAACACGACCGGCGCGGGCCTCATCATCGCGATTCCCGCCACCATCTTCTGGCGCCACTTCCGGGCGCTCGTCGACAGCCTCGTGATCGACATGGAGCAGCAGGCCATCATGCTCGTCGAGGTGGTCCACGGCGACCGGCGGGCGGCAGCATGAACTTCCTGCGCGGCGGCCGGCGCGAGGATCCGGACATCAACCTGATCCCGCTCATCGACGTGGTGCTGGTCATCCTCATCTTCCTGATGCTGACCACCACTTTCTCGAAGATCTCCGGCCTGGAGGTGAACCTCCCTTCGGCGCAATCCGATGCAGCCGGCACCGCACCCGAGGAGATCGTGGTCGTGGTCACGGCGGCGGGCGAGGTCCTGGTCAACCGCGAACCGGTGCGCGGGCGCGACGTGGGCGCGATCGCCGCCGCGCTCGAGCGGGCCCTGACGCCGGGCGTGGCCGAGCCGGTGGTGGTGATCAACGGCGACGCGAAGGCCGACCACCAGCGCGTGATCGACGTGATGCAGGCGGCGCAGCGTGCCGGCCTCGCGCACATCACCTTCGCGGTCCAGTCCCCCAATCCCAATCCCTGAGGCGGGCGTGTCCGGCCCGTCCGCGCCACGCGAAGCGCCCGCTTTCTGGCGCAGGCGCTCGCTCGCCGCGATCGCGCTGCTTCCGCTCGCGGCCGTGTTCGCCGTGCTCGCGGGACTGCGGCGCGCGCTGTACCGCCTCGGCGTGCTGCGATCCGAGCGTCTTCCGGTACCCGTGATCGTGGTAGGCAACATCGCGGTAGGCGGCAGCGGCAAGACCCCGGTCGTCGCCTGGCTGGTGGCGCGCCTGCGCGAGGCCGGCTTCTCTCCCGGCATCGTGAGCCGCGGCTACGGCGGGGAGGTGACGGACGTGGCGCTCGTGCCCGCGGACGGCGAGGCGGCCCGTTTCGGCGACGAGCCGGTGCTGCTCGCCCGGCTCACCGGCTGTCCGCTGGCAGTGGGTGCCGACCGCCCGGCCGCAGCGCGTGCGCTCCTCGCTGCCCATCCCGGGTGCAATGTGATCGTCTGCGACGACGGCCTGCAGCACTATCGGCTGGCCCGCGATGTCGAAGTCGCTGTGGTCGATGAAGATACGCTCGGCAATCGCTGGCGCCTGCCGGCGGGGCCGCTCCGCGAAGGCGTGGAGCGGCTGCGCGAGGTCGACGTCGTGCTTGCGCACGGAGCGATCTCGCCCGTGCTGGTAAGGCGCCTGGGTGACGTTCCGGTGTTCGGGATGGCACTCGCGGGCGATGTCTTCCGCAGCCTGGACGGGCGCGAGACGCGCCCGGCGGCGGACTTCCGCGGGCGGCGGGTGCACGCGGTGGCCGGCATCGGCCGGCCCGAGCGCTTCTTCGCGCAGCTCGCGGGCATGGGGATCGAGGTGGTGCCGCACGCGTTTCCCGACCACCACCGGTTCACCCCGTCCGATCTCGCCTTCGCTCCGGGCGAGGCCAGCGTCATGACGAGCAAGGATGCGGTAAAATGCGCGGCTTTTGCGCTGCCCGACACCTGGGAGTTTCCGGTCACGGCACGCATCGCCGCAGGCGCGGCCGAACGCATACTGGAGAGACTGACGCATGGACGCGAGACTGCTTGAGATCCTGGTGTGCCCGATCTGCAAGGGGCCGCTCGACTACCTGAAGGACAAGCAGGAGCTGGTGTGCAAGGCCGACCGGCTGGCCTATCCCATCCGCGACGGCATCCCGGTGATGCTGGAGGAGGAGGCGCGCCAGATGCCGGCCGAGGAGGTCGACGCCCTGCGTCGCTGATCGCCATGCCCGAGTTCCACGTCGTCATCCCCGCCCGCTACGCCTCCTCGCGGCTGCCCGGCAAGCCGCTCGCCGACATCCGCGGCAAGCCGATGATCGTACGCGTGCTCGAGCGCGCCGGGTTGGCCGGCGCCGAGTCGGTGTGGGTGGCGACCGATCACGCCGCCGTGCGCGACGCGGTGAACGCCGCCGGCGGCGATGCGCTGATGACGCGTGTGGATCACCACAGCGGCACCGACCGCCTGGCCGAGGTGGCCGAAGCGCTGGGTTGGGGCCTGGACGAGATCGTGGTCAACGTGCAGGGCGACGAGCCCCTGGTGGAGCCCGGCCTCATCACGGCGGTGGCGGAGGCGCTGGCCGAGGACCCCGAGGCGGCGATCGCCACTGCGGCCCATCCCCTGCGCAGCGCCGAAGAGCTCTTCAATCCGAATGTGGTGAAGGTCGTGTGCGACTCGCGCGACCGGGCGCTCTACTTCTCGCGTGCGCCGATTCCCTGGGCGCGCGACGCCTTTGCCGTCCGCCGCGACGCGCTGCCGCCGGATCTACCCGTATGCCGGCATGTCGGCATCTACGCCTACCGCGTATCCTTCCTGCGGCGCTACGCGGGGCTGGCGACCTCTCCGCTGGAGCAGTGGGAGGCGCTCGAGCAGCTGCGCGCCCTGTGGCACGGCTATCACATCCGGGTCCTGCATGTGGACGAGGCGCCCGCGCCGGGCGTCGACACGGCGGATGACCTGGAGCGCGTCCGGGCGGAGTTTGACCGCCTCGAGCGAGTCGAGTAAGTTTCGGGCTTCATTGGATTTCTGGCTTTCATATAACGACGCGGCCGGTCATGCCGGTGCGCAAGATGCAGGGAGGGGTTTGATGCGACTGATTCTTCTGGGACCGCCGGGCGCCGGCAAGGGTACGCAGGCCAACTTCATCAAGGAGAAGTTCGGCATTCCGCAGATTTCCACCGGCGACATGCTGCGTGCTGCGGTGAAGGCGGGCACCCCGCTGGGCATCGAGGCCAAGAAGGTGATGGACGCCGGCGGTCTCGTCTCCGACGACATCATCATCGGCCTGGTGAAGGACCGCCTGCAGCAGGACGACTGCAAGTCCGGCTACATGTTCGACGGCTTCCCGCGCACCATCCCCCAGGCCGACGCGATGAAGGACGCCGGCGTGCCCATCGACTACGTGCTCGAGATCGACGTGCCCGACAGCGAGATCGTCGAGCGCATGAGCGGGCGCCGGGTGCACGTGGCCTCCGGCCGCACCTATCACGTCAAGTACAATCCGCCCAAGGTGGCCGGCAAGGACGACGTGACCGGCGAGGACCTCATCCAGCGTGACGACGACCGCGAGGAGACCGTGAAGAAGCGCCTCGAGGTCTATCATGCGCAGACCAAGCCGCTGGTCGACTACTACACCCGCTGGGCCGAATCCGGCGCAGCGGGCGCGCCCAAGGTGCGCAAGATCTCCGGCCTCGGCTCGGTGGACGAGATCACGCAGCGTGCCTTCGACGCACTGAAGTAAGCCGATAGCCGTTCGGCACGGCCAGCGCGGCGAGCGGCGGGACGGATCCCGCTCCTCGCCGCGCGCTCATTCTGGAGTCCGATGAAGAAGTCCAACCTCTTCTACGCCCAGGCGGGCGGCGTCACCGCGGTGATCAATGCCTCGGCGGCGAGCGTGATCGAGGCCGCGCGCGAGCATGCCGGCGAAGTCGGCACCGTGCTTGCCGGACGGCACGGGATCCTCGGCGCGCTGGGCGAAGACCTGGTGGATACCGCCTCGCTCACCGCGCGCGATCTCGCGCTGCTCGCGCGCACGCCGGGCGGGGCTTTCGGCTCCTGCCGCTTCGATCTCGATCCGCCCCAGGACAACCCGGCACAGTACGACCGCCTGTTCGCGGTGTTCGCCGCCCACGACATCCGCTGGTTCCTCTACAACGGCGGCAACGGCTCCATGGAGACGGTGGCCAAAGTGTCGGCCGAGGCGAAGCGGCGCGGCTACCCGCTGGTATGCGTGGGCGTGCCCAAGACGGTGGACAACGACCTCGAGGGGACGGACTGCTCCCCGGGCTTCGGCTCGGCCGCCAAGTACGTGGCCACCGGCATGCGCGAGGCGGGCCTCGACCTGGCAGCGATGGCGAGCCGGGTGGGGCGCGCCTTCGTGATGGAGGTGATGGGCCGCAACGCCGGCTGGCTCGCGGCCGCCACCGCGCTCGCCTCCCGCCACGAGGACGAGCCTCCCCACATCGTGCTGCTGCCGGAAGTACCCTTCGACGAGGCGGTGTTCCTGGCGAAGGTAGAGGAGACGGTGCGCCGCCTGGGCTACTGCGCCATCACGGTGTCGGAAGGCATCCGCCATGCAGACGGCTCGCTGGTGATGGAGCAGGATCACGACGCCAAGGGCCACGTGCAGTTGGGCGGCGCCGGCCAGTGCATCGCGCGACTCATCCATGCCCGGCTCGGCTACAAGCACCACTGGGCGATCCCCGACTACCTCCAGCGCGCGGCGGGCCATCTCGTCTCGGCCACCGACCACGCCCACGCGCGGGCGGTGGGCCGCGCCGCGGTCGACTACGCCCTCGCCGGCCGCGACGGGGTCATGCCCGCCATCCGGAGGCTCGCCGACGCGCCCTACCGGTGGGTCGTCGAGCCTGTCCCCGTTGCCGCCGTCGCCAACCTGGAGCGGCGGGTGCCGCGCGAGTTCATTCGCGCCGACGGCCTGTACATCACCGAAACGGCGCGGCGCTACCTCCAGCCGCTGATCGAGGGGGAGGTGTCGCCGGCGTGGGTGGACGGGCTGCCCGACTATCCGCGCTTCGCGCTGCCGGCGGTGGCGCGCCGGCTTGCGCCCTACGCCATCCCGTAGCCCGCATCCGGTCCGCCGCCGCCCCGGATTCCGCTGCGCTCCGTCCGGGCGACGTTGGCCGCGGTGCGTGCTAGGCTGGCGGCTGCCCAGCCGGAGTCCTGCCCATGCCCAGCCTGCGCCACGCCTGTGTCTTCCTCCTCGCCGCCGCCCTGGCCTTTCCGGCAGCACTGCCGGCCCAGACGCCGCACCAGCCCGAAGCCGCCACCGGCTTCGCCCCGGGCCCGGCGGCCGTCGCCCCGCGCGCCATGGTCGTCACCGCCAACCCCCATGCCACCGATGCCGCCCTCTCCGCCCTGCGCGAGGGCGGCAGCGCGGTGGATGCGGCGATCGCCGCGGTCCTCGTGCTCAACGTGGTCGAGCCGCAGTCCTCGGGGATCGGCGGCGGCGCCTTCCTGCTGCACCACGACGCGCGCACCGGGCGGGTGAGCGCCTGGGACGGGCGGGAGACCGCGCCGCAGGGTGTCGATGCGGGGCTCTTTCTCGACGCCGGTGGCGAGCCGCTCGCCTTCCACGCCGCCGCGGTGGGCGGACGCGCGGTAGGGGCACCGGGGCTCCTGCGGCTCGTCGAGGCGGTCCACGCCCGGCACGGACGGCTGCCGTGGAAGCGACTGTTCGCGCCTGCGATCCGGCTGGCGGAGGAGGGGTTCCCGGTCTCGCCGCGCCTGCATGCGCTCGTCGCACGCGACCGCTTCCTCGCCGCCGATCCGGGCGCGCGGCGTCTCTTCTTCGATTCGGACGGCCGGCCCCTGGCCGTGGGTGCCACCCTGCGCAATCCGGCGCTGGCCGAGGTGCTCCGCACCGTGGCGGATTCGGGCGCGGACGCGTTCTACACCGGCGGGATCGCTCGCGACATCGTCGCTGCGGTCGCCTCCGAGCCGAACCCGGGCAAGCTCTCCGTGGAGGATCTGGCCGCCTATCGCGCGATCGAGCGCGAGCCGCTGTGCGGCAGCTATCGGCGCCACCGGGTGTGCGGCATGCCGCCGCCGAGCTCGGGCGGCGGGACGGTGCTGGCCTTGCTGGGGGTGCTCGAGAGCGTGCGCATGGCCGAGCTCGCCCCCGATTCGGCCTTCGCCGCCCATCTGTTCAGCGAGGCCGGGCGGCTGGCCTTCGCCGACCGGGATGCCTGGTACGGCGACCCGAAGGCGATGCCGGTCCCGGCCGAGCGGCTGGTCGAGCCGGCCTACCTCGCCTCGCGCGCCGCGCAACTGCGCCTCGACGAGAGCCTGGGGCGCGCTGCGCCGGGCGTGCCTCCCGGTGCCCCGGGCCCGGGGGCGGCCGCCCGCGCCCCGGAGCTGCCCTCGACTTCGCACCTGTCCATCGTCGATGCCGCGGGCAATGCCGTCGCGCTCACCGCGTCGATCGAGGACGCCTTCGGCAGCCGGCGCATGGTGCGCGGCTTTCTGCTCAACAACCAGCTCACCGATTTCTCGTTCCGGCCGGCCGGCGCGCGCGGACCGCATCCCAACCGCGTGGGCCCGGGAAAGCGCCCGAGGAGTTCCATGGCGCCCACCCTCGTGTTCGACCGCGCGGGCCGGCTCTTCGCCGTCACCGGTTCGCCCGGGGGCAGCCAGATCATCAACTACGTGGCGGGGAGCATCGTGGGCCTGATCGACTGGGGGCTCGCGCCGGACGCGCTGCTCGCACGGCCCCACGTGGGCAGCCGCAACGGCCCCACCGAGGTGGAGGACCGGCCCGCCGGGCGCGAGCTGGCGGCACGGCTCGTCGCCTTCGGCCATGCGCCGGTCCTGCGCGAGCTCACCAGCGGTCTCGCGGTGATCGTCCGCCGCCCCGGCGGCTGGGCCGGCGCGGCCGATCCGCGCCGGGAGGGAAAAGCGGCCGGGTACTGAATCAGCCGGCCACCTCGGGATTGAGGCTGTAGGTCCCGGTGAGCTTAGCCTCGGCGAGGATGTGTCCGGCGATCGCATTCCTCACCTCGATCCCGCCGAAGCGGCCCTCCACCGCGCAGCGCTCGACGTCGAGCGCGTACAGCGTGAACACGTAGTGATGGACGATCTCGTCGTTCCACGGAGGGCAGGGGCCGTCGTAACCGTAGTAGTCGCCGCGCATCGCCTCGTCGCCGGCGAACCACGCGGTGTAGTCGTTGATGCCGTGGCGCGCGCCGTGCTCGGTCTCGGGGCCGGGCTTGCCGCCCGGCGTCACCTCGCGGGAGAAGCTGCCGGCGGCGATCTCGCGCAGGTCGGCCGGCAGGTCGACCATCACCCAATGGAAGAAATCCACCCGCGGCAGGCTCGCCGGTACGGTGCGGCCTTCCTGATTCACGTCGTCGCCGCGGCTCGGAACGTCCGGGTCGTGGCAGATGAGGACGAAGGAGCGGGTTCCGGCCGGTACGCTGTTCCACGCAAGCTGCGGATTGCGGTTGGCACCGAGGCACACGTGCCCGGCGTCGGCCGGATTGCAGAAGGCGAATTCGTCCGGAATGCGTGCGCCGTCGGCGAAGCTTTGGCTGGTGATTTTCATGCCGCGGGTCTCCTGGTCGTGGGTTTGGCGGGAATCGCATGCCATTCCATTGTAGCGATCCGGGGCGTCGGCCGCGCCGGTCCATGATGCCGAGGCGCTAGACTGCACCCCGGCGGCGGAAGTCGCGCAGGCGGAATCCGAGCGCGAAGAGCGTCGCGAAGTAGGCGGCCGCCCCCACGGTGACCAGCACCGTCAGGCGCAGCGCGCGGGCGAGGGCGTCCTGCTCGAGCCAGCTGGCCGTGCTGCCCATGCCGTACCATAGCACCGCGCCGAGCACCGCCAGCGCCACTGCGATCCTGAGCGCGAAGCCGAGCCAGCCCGGCTGGGGCCGGTACACCGCGCGGGCGCGCAGGCCCCGGAAGAGCAGCCCGGCGTTGAGCAGCGACGCCAGCCCGATCGACAGCGCCAGGCCGGCGTGCCTGAGCGGCACGATGAAGGCGAGGTTCATCACCTGGGTGGCGACGAGCGTCACCACCGCGATCTTCACCGGGGTGCGGATGTCCTGGCGGGCGTAGAAGCCGGGGGCGAGGATCTTCACCAGGATGAGCCCGGTGAGACCCACGCTGTAGGCGACCAGCGCGAGCCGCGTCTGCATGACGTCCTCGGCGCCGAAGGCGCCGTGGTGGAAGAGGGTGGCGATGAGCGGCACGGCGAGAAGGGCGAGGGCGAGCGCCGCCGGCAGCGTGAGCAGCAGGGTGAGGCGCAGGCCCCAGTCGAGAAGCGACGAGAACCCGTCGCGATCCTCGCCGGCGTGCAGCTTGGAGAGGCTGGGCAGCAGGATGGTGCCCAGGGCGACCCCGAGCAGCCCCGCCGGAAACTCCATCAGCCGGTCGGCGTAGTAGAGCCAGGACACGCTGCCGCTTTCCAGGAAGGAGGCGAAGATGGTGTTGATGAGCAGCGACACCTGGCTCACCGACACCCCCAGCAGCGCCGGCGCCATGAGCTTCGCGATGCGCCGCACGCCGGGATCGGAGAGGGCGAGGTCGAAGCGCGGCAGCATCCCCAGCCGCGCCAGGGGGCGTACCTGCAGCGCGACCTGCAGCACGCCCCCCAGGAACACCGCCCAGCCGAGCACGAGCACCGGCGGGTCGAAGTAGGGGGCCGCGAAGAGCGCCATCGCGATGAAGGAGACGTTGAGCAGCACCGGCGTGAAGGCCGGGATCGCGAACCGGCTCCAGGTGTTGAGGATGCCGCCGGCGAACGCCACCAGCGACATGAACAGGATGTAGGGGAAGGTGATGCGGGTGAGCTCGACGGTGAGCGCGAACTTGTCCGGCTCGGCGCGGAAGCCGGGCGCCGAGATCCACACGATGGCGGGGGCGGCGATCGCCCCGAGCAGCGCCACCAACGCCACCGCCAGCGCCAGCGCGGTCGCCACCCGGTCCACCAGGCGGCGGGTTTCCTCCGGTCCCTGACGGTTCTTGTACTCGGCGAGGATGGGCACGAAGGCCTGGGAGAAGGCGCCTTCCGCGAACATGCGCCGCAGCAGGTTGGGGAGCCGGAAGGCGACGAAGAAGGCGTCAGTGGCGAGCCCGGCGCCGAAGCTGCGCGCGATCACGAAATCCCGCACGAAGCCCAGGATGCGCGAGAGCAGGGTCATTCCACTCACGGTGGCGAGGGCGCGCAGGAGGTTCATTCGGGGTGGCGGGCGAAAAAGTCGTGATGATAGCGCGCGACACGCGACTCCATTCCATCGGGTACCGGGGTTTCGCGGCGCAACAGTTGGTGACGCCGGGGAACGATTGGCGCTCCCGCGTGTATATACCGGCCTGGGAGGCCGTACTTGTGAGAAACCCGTACTCCACCTACCGCATGGTGGCAGGTGTGGCCTATTGTAGAAAGACGGGCGGGTGGCCGGGGGAGGCTGCCTGCGTGCCGCACAGGGGGGTGCGATGCAGTGTGGGGTGGTATTCAGCCTCGACGAGCGGCAATTCGCCTTGCCGCTGGACGCCACGGCGCGGGTGGTACGGGCGGTCGACATCACCCCCCTGCCGCAGGCGCATCCCGGCATTCCGGGGGTGATCGACGTGCACGGCGAGGTGATGCCGGTCGTCGACCTGCGCGCGCGCTTCGGCCTGCCGCCGCGCGCCCTCGTGCCGGCCGCGCAGTTCGTGCTGGTCAATGTCGCGACCCGCTCGCTGGCCCTGTGGGTGGACGAAGTGAGCGGCGTGGCGTCATGGCCGGAATCCGATTTCGTCGAGGCCGAGCCGTTCCTGCCCGGGGGGCATCGGCTGCGCGGCATTGCACGCGGTCCGGATGGGCTGGTCCTGGTGCACGACCTCGACGCCCTGCTCGCGGAAGTTGTGGCGGTCGCGGATGAGGTCCACGGCGGTGAATAGTCCGGAACTGCTCGACCCCGAGTCGCATGGACTGCTGGAGGCCTTTTGCGGGCACCTTTCCGGCGTGCTGGGCCTCGACATCCCCCGCCGCCGCTGGCCGGAGGTCGCGCGTGCGGTGCGCGTGGCGGCGCGGGAGCAGGGATGCCCGGACGTGCCCGGGTGCATCGAGCGCATGCTGTCGCAGGGAATCGACCCGGAGACGATGGACGTCATCATCCACCACCTGACGGTGGGTGAGACCTACTTCTTCCGCGATCCGGCGGCCTTCGCCGCCCTGCGCGACCACATCCTGCCCCCCCTGATCCGTTCGCGCGGCAGCGGGCCGGCGGAAGGCCGCCGGCTGCGCATCTGGAGCGCCGGCTGCAGCACCGGCGAGGAAGCCTATTCGATCGCCATCGCCCTGCAGGAGTGCGTGCCGGACTGGGAGCGGTGGCACATCACGCTGCTGGCGACCGACGTGAACCGGGCGGCCCTCGCGATCGCGCGGCAGGGCGTCTACCGCGACTGGTCCTTCCGCACCACGTCTCCCGAGTTCAGGGCGCGGCACTTCCAGCGCCTGCCCGACGGCCACTACCGCATAGACGAACGCCTGAAGGCGATGGTGAGTTTCCTTCCCCTCAATCTTGCCGAGGACGCGTATCCCGCGGTCGGCACCAACACCACCGCGATGGACGTGATCTTCTGTCGCAACGTTCTGATGTACCTGCAGCCGGAGCACGTGCAGCGCGCCGTGGCGCGGCTGCAGCGCAGCCTCTGCGAGGGCGGCTGGTTGATGGTGAGCGCGGTGGAGGCGGGGCTGGCGGCGACGCCGGGTCTCGTGTGCGAACGGTTGCCCGGTGTGCTGCTGTTCCGCAAGGGAGAGGCGGCGGTCCCGCCTGCTGCGCGCCGATCCTCCGTATCGAAAGGCGGCAACCCGCCGCCGGCAGCCATCCCACGGACCGGGCGGCCGTTCCGAGGCGGCGAGATCGTGCGACCGCCGGAGCGGGAGGCCGCGCAGGCGCCCGCCGACGCCGATTCCATGCGCGTCACGGCCCGCACGCTGGCCAATGCGGGCCGCCTCGACGACGCGCTCGCCTGGTGCGAGCGCGCCCTCGCGCAACAGCCGCTCGATGCGGTGGGCGCCTACCTGCGTGGCTCCATCCTGCTCGAACAGGGACGGATGGAGGAAGCCGTGGCCGCCTTCCGGCGCAGCCTCTATTTCGAGCCGGGTCTCGCCGTGGCCCAGTTCGCGCTGGGCAACGCCCTGGCCGCACAGGGGCGCGACGCCCAGGCGGCCAAGCATTACCGCCATGCGCTGACGGGGCTGCGGGCACTGCCGCCGGGGCAGGCGCTGCCCGAGGCCGACGATCTGCCGGCCGGGCAGCTGGTCCGGATGATCGAAGCCATTCTCGGCATGGAGAGCGCCGCATGAACCGCACGCCCCGATCGCGCCGCGCCGCGCCCGTCGACTGGGACACCGTGCGCAGGCACGTGGATGCGCTGGGCGAGGCGCTGGAGCAGACCTGGCAGCCGGGCCCCGACCGGGCGCGGACCATCCTGCGCGAGCGGGCGCGCGAGTTGGCCGCGCCACCATCGCGACAGGAGGAGGGACCGCAGCTCGAGGTGATCGAGTTCCGGCTCGCCGGCGAATCCTACGCGATCGAGACGGCGTGGGTGGCGGAGGTCTTTCCGCTCATCGATCTGACACGCCTGCCGGGAACACCGCCCTTCGTGCTGGGCATCGTGAACCTGCGGGGCGAGATCGTCTCGGTGGTCGATCTGCGCAGGTTCTTCGATCGCCCCATCGACGGGCTCTCCGACCTCAACAAGGTCATCGTGCTGCAGTCGCGCGAGATGGTGTTCGGCATCCTGGCCGACTCGGTGGAGGGCGTGCGGACGCTGGCCGCCGCGCGGCTGCAGGGGCCGCTGCCGACCCTGACCGACCGGCGCCGCGACTATCTGAGGGGAATCGCCGACGGACGCATTGCCGTGCTCGACGCGGCGGTGCTGCTGGCCGATCCGCGCATGGTCGTCGACGAGTCGCTCGAGACATGAACACAGGCAGGCAGCCCGCACGCCGGGCTGACGACGAAAGGAGACGAAAAGTATGCTGGACCTGAGCAAATGGCGGACATCCGCCGGATTCTTCGGGAGCGGGCGCGACCGCGAACTGGAGCTGTACCGGCGGATCGTCGAGGCAGCGCCCAACGCGATCGTGCTGGTCGACCGGGAGGGGCGGATCGCGCGCGTCAATGCGCAGACCGAGCAGCTCTTCGGCTACACCCGCGGCGAGCTCGTCGGCCAGCCGGTCGAACGGCTCGTGCCGGAGCGCTTCCGCGCCAGGCATCCCGGCCACCGTGCCGGCTTCTTCGTCGCGCCGACCACCCGTGCCATGGGTGGTGGACGAGACCTGTTCGCCCTGCGCAAGGACGGCTCGGAGTTCCCGGTCGAGATCGGCCTCAACCCGATCGAGGTCGCGGGCGAGACGATGGTGCTCGCCAGCATCATCGACATCACCGAGCGCAAGCGTGCTGCGGAGACCTTTCGGCGCGTCGTGGAGGCGGCCCCGCACGCCATCGTGCTCAGCAATCGGGACGGCCGGATCACCCTGGTGAACCTCCAGACCGAGCGGCTGTTCGGTTACACCCGCGAGGAGCTGCTCGGGCAGCCGGTGGAGATGCTGGTGCCGGAGCGCATGCGCGCGCGCCATCCGGCACTGCGCGCCGGCTACATGGCCGACCCGACCGTGCGCGCGATGGGCGCCGGGCGCGACCTGTACGCGGTGAACAAGGCCGGCATGGAGTTTCCGGTCGAGATCGGCCTGAGCCCGCTCGAGACCGAGGAGGGAACGGTGGTGCTCGCCAGCATCGTGGACATCACCGAGCGCAAGCGCGGCGAGGAACGCATCGCGCGCCTGCTCCAGGAGACCAGCGAGACGGCGAACGTGGTCGCCGCCTCCACCAGCGAGATCATGGCCGCCACCGCCCAGGTCGCTTCCGCCTCGGAGGAGACGGCCACGGCCATCAACCAGACCACCGCCACCGTGGAGGAGGTCAAGCAGACCTCCCAGCAGGCCGCCGAGCGGGCGCGCCAGGTCTCGGAGTCGGCCCAACGCACCGCCGAGGTCTCCCAGGGGGGCAAGAAGTCGGTGGAGGAGTCGGTGGAGTCCATGCACCGCATCCAGGAGCAGATGGAGTCGATCGCGGAGAGCATCATGCGCCTGTCGGAGCTGGGCCAGTCGATCGGCGAGATCATCGCGACGGTGAACGACCTGGCCGAGCAGTCCAACCTGCTCGCGGTGAATGCCGCCATCGAGGCGGCCAAGGCCGGCGAGCAGGGCAAGGGCTTCGCGGTGGTGGCGCAGGAGGTGAAGAGCCTCGCCGAGCAGTCCAAGCAGGCCACCGGCCAGGTGCGCACCATCCTCGGGGACGTGCAGAAGGCCACCGGCACCGCGGTCCTCGCCACCGAGCAGGCGAGCCGCGCGGTCGAGACCGGGGTGCGGCTCTCCGGCGAGGCCGGCGAGTCGATCCGGGCGCTGACCGACAGCATCGTCGAGGCGGCCGGGCTGGCGACCCAGATCGCGGTGTCCGCCCAGCAGCAGCTGATCGGGATGGACCAGTCGGTGCTCGCGATCCAGAACATCCGGGAGGCGAGCAGCCAGAACGTGGCGAGCACCCGCCAGGCCGAGGCGGCGGCCCAGCGGCTGCACCAGCTCGGGGTGAAGCTCAAGGCCCTGCTGGACCAGTACAAGCGCTGATGAACGAACAGAGCGCCGCCTTCCTCAAGCGACTGCTTGCCACTTTCCGGGTGGAGGCGGAGGAGCTCGTCCGCACCATGGCGGACGGGCTCGCCGCGCTGGACGAGAACCCGGAGCCGGCACGGCGCGCGGAGCTGGTGGAGGCGTTCTTCCGCGACGTGCATAGCTTCAAGGGCGCGGCGCGGGCGGTGGAACGCGGCGAGATGGAGCAGCTGTGCCAGGCCGCGGAGGACGTGCTGGCCGCGGCCAAGGAGGGGAGGATCGAGCTCGCGCCATCCCTGGTCGGGCTGCTTCACGCGATGGTGGAGCGGCTCGAGGCGCTCCTCGCCGATATCGATCATCCGCCCTCGGCCGCCGATCGTGCCGGCGTGGCCGATCTCGCGCGGCGCATCGAAGCCGCCGCCGGCGCTGCCATCGCTTCCGCGCCGACTACGTCCGCCAGGGTGTCGGTGGCACCCGTCGCGGAGCCCGCACCTGCCCCTGCCGGCGGTGCCCCGGCCCTCGCGCGGCACGTGCCGTCCGAGGCGGAGCGTACCCCGCCGCCACCCGAGCGTCCCCGCCCGTCGGACGCGGCGAGCACGGTGCGCATCCAGGTCGGCCGCCTCGATGCCGTGCTCTACCAGGCCGAGGCCCTGCTCGCGGCCAAGCTCGCGGCGCGCGCGCGGCAGGCGGAGCTCACCGAGGTTCGCGAGGCCTTCGCCCGCCATCGGCGCGCCAGGGCCAAGGTGCTGCCGGACCTGCGCCTGCTGCAGCGCCGGCTCGAGCGCGGCGCGGGCGAAGCGACCGGACGCGCGCTTGGTCCCCACACGCAGCAGCTGCGCCGGCTCCTCGCCTGGCTGCGCGACGAAGAGGCCTTCGTGCGCGGCTTCGACGCCCGGCTGGGCGCGCTCGCCAGATCGGCCGGGCAGGGCACGCGCGCGCTGGGCAGCCAGGTGGATGGGCTGCTGGACGACGTGAAGCGCGCCTTGATGCTGCCGATCAGCGCGGTCCTCGAGACGCTGGCCAAGGTGGTGCGCGACCTCGCGCGCGAGCAGGGCAAGGAGGTCGCCTTTCACGCCGTCGGCGGTGAGCTCGAGATCGACCGGCGTGTGCTCGAGGAGGTGCGCGACCCGCTCATGCACCTGGTGCGCAACAGCCTGGACCATGGCATCGAAACGCCCGAAGTGCGCGCCGCCCACGGCAAGCCGCGGCGCAGCAACCTCACAGTGGCGGTGAGCCAGCTCGAGGGCAGCCGGATCGAGATCCGGGTGGCCGACGACGGCGCCGGGATCGACCTCGCGCGCCTGCGTGCTTCGGCGCAGAAGCTGGGTCTGCCGCTTTCCGCCGACGAGGAGCAGCTTGCCGAGCTCGTCTTCGAGTCGGGCGTGAGCACCAGCCCGCTCGTCACCGACATCTCGGGACGCGGCCTGGGGCTCGCCATCGTGCGCGACAAGGTGGAGCGGCTCGGCGGCTCGGTGACGGTGAGCTCGCAACCAGGCCTCGGGACCACTTTCCGGCTCGTTCTCCCGCTCAGTCTGGCGACTTTCCGGGGAGTGCGGGTACAGGCCGCGGGCGAGGAATTCATCTTTCCGTCCATGGGATTGGAGCGGGTGCAGCGCGTGCGCCGCGAGGAGGTGACGACCCTGGAAAGCCAGGAGGTGATCCGTATCGACGGGGAGGCCGTCGCCCTGGTCAGGCTCGCCGACCTGCTGGGGATCCCCGAGGGCGGCGGCGAGGAGCGGGCCATGATGCCGGTCGTGGTGAGCGGCAACGGCGAGCGGCGCATCGCGTTCCAGGTGGACGAGGTGATAGGCGAGCAGGAGGTGCTGGTGAAAAGCCTGGGCCGCCAACTGCGCCGCGTGCCCAACATCGCCGGCGCTACGGTCCTCGGGAACGGTCGCGTGGTGCCCATCCTGTATCTCCCCGACCTGACGAAATCGGCCAGGCAGGCATCCGGTCTCGCCGGCCGGAGGCCCGCGCGCGCTCCGAGGCCGGAGAGGAAATCCATCCTCGTGGCGGAAGATTCGATCACCTCGCGCATCCTCCTCAAGGGGATTCTCGAGTCGGCCGGCTATCGCGTGACCACCGCGGTGGACGGCGTGGATGCCTACACCCGCCTGCACACGGAGCCCTTCGACCTGCTGGTGTCCGACGTGGACATGCCGCGCATGGGAGGATTCGACCTCACGGCGCGGGTGCGCGCGGACCGCCGGCTCGCCGACCTGCCGGTCGTCCTCGTCACCGCCCTCGATTCTCCCCGCGACAAGGAGCGCGGGGCCGACGTGGGCGCGAACGCCTACCTGGTGAAGAGCGGCTTCGACCAGGACAATCTGCTCGCCGCGGTGCGGAGGCTGCTATGAGTGCGGGCGGCAAGCAGGTGCGCGTGCTGGTGGTGGAGGACTCCGCCGTCGTGCGCGAACAGCTGGTGCACATCATTTCCGGAGACCCGCGCCTGGAGGTCGTGGGGACGGCCGGCGACGGCCTCGAGGCGATCGAGCAGGCGCGCCTGCTCGCGCCCGACGTGATCACCATGGACATCCACATGCCGTACATGGACGGGCTGGAGGCGACCCGTCTCATTATGGAACGCACGCCCACGCCGATCGTCGTCGTGTCGAGCAGCAGCGCCCGCAGCGAGGTCGCGGCCACCTTCCGGATCGTGGAGGCGGGCGCGCTGGCGATAGTCGCCAAGCCGTGGGGGGTAGTCGGCGAGGACGTGCGCAAGCTCCTCGATACCATCCGCCTCATGGCGGCGGTGAAGGTGGTGCGACGCTGGCCGCGTGGGCCTGCCGCGCGGGCCCCGGCCGACACGAACCCGCGGCCGAGGGTGCCGGTGCGCCTGGTGGCGATCGGTGCATCCACGGGGGGGCCGCTGGTGCTGAAGACCATCCTGTCCGGCCTGGGCCAGCACTTCCCCGTGCCGGTCGCGATCACGCAGCACATCTCGCCCGGTTTCACCGACGGCTTCGTGAGCTGGCTTGCACAGGCCTCGGGCTTTCCGGTCCTGCTGCCGGGCGAGGGCGACACGCTGGTGCACGGCTGTGCCTACGTCGCACCCGACGGGGCGCACCTCGCGGCGGAGCCGGACGGCCTGGGCGGCGTGCGCGCCCGGCTCGACGGCGGTCCGCCCGAAAACGGCCACCGGCCCGCCGTATCCCGCCTGTTCCGCTCCGTGGCGAACAGCTTCGGACCGGCCGCGGTGGGCGTGCTCCTGTCGGGCATGGGGCGCGACGGGGCGGCCGAGCTGAAGCTGCTGCGCGACCGGGGCGCGGTGACGATCGCCCAGAGCCTGGAAAGCGCCGTCGTGCCGGGGATGCCCGGCGTGGCACTGGAGCTCGGCGCTGCGGCGCACGTGCTCGCGCCCGCGGCCATCGCACCGGCCCTGCGGCGGGTCGTCGGATGCGCCGACGCCCCCGAGGCGAGCGTCGATTGATCGAGGAAGGACGATGGCAAGCGTGATGCCCGATGGCGGACAAACGGTGGACATCCTGATTGTCGAGGACAGCCTCACCCAGGCCGAGCAATTGCGCTACCTGCTGGAGGAGCAAGGCTATGCGGTGCGTCTCGCCCGCGACGGCGTGCAGGGGCTGGAGGCCGTGCGCGCGCAACGCCCGACGCTCGTGATCAGCGACATCGTCATGCCGCGGATGGACGGCTACGCGCTGTGCCGGGCGATCAAGTCGGATGCCGCGCTGAAGGACGTGCCGGTGGTGATCGTCACCTCGCTGTCGGCGACCGAGGATGTGGCGCGCAGCCTCGAGTGCGGCGCCGACAACTTCATCCGCAAGCCCTATGACCCGAAGATGCTCCTCGCCCGGGTCCAGTACATGCTGCTCAACCTCGAGCTGCGGCGCGAGCGCACGCTGCGCGAGGGGATGGAGCTGTACCTGGAGGGCAAGAAGCACATCATCACCTCGGAGCGCGAGCAGGTAGTCGACCTCCTGATCTCGACCTACGAGGAAGCGGTGCACATGAACGAGGAGCTGCAGGAGCGGCAGAAGGACATCGCCCGCTCCAACCAGATCCTCGCCGCCCTGTACCGCATCGCCGACGAGCTGAACCGGGTGTCCACCGAGCAGGAGGTGTGCGACCGCACCCTGCAGGCCGCGCTCGACCTGCCCCGCTTCGAGGCCGGCTGGATCTTTCTCGCGGAGGGCGACGGGGGCTGCCGCCTGGCCGCGGCGCGCAATCTTCCCGCGCCCCTGGAGGTGCCCGCTCGCGCCGGCGATTGTGCCTGCTGGCGGGCGTTTCACAGCGGCGGCCACGAGCGCGGCAGCTTCCTGGTGGAGTGCGAGCGGCTCATCGGTACCCGGACAGTCGGGGCCCACGCGAGCGTCCCCCTGTGGGTCGATCATCGCTGCCTGGGCGTCATCAACCTCATGGGGCGCGCCGGCGAGACTTTCGACCAGGACGAGCTGCGCATGCTCGACGCCGTCGGCAACCAGGTGGCGGTCGCCCTGGAGCGCGCCCGGCTCTACGAGCATCTCGAGAGCCTGGTGGCCGAGCGCACCGCGGCGCTGCGCGCCGAGGTGATCGAGCGCACCCGTGCCGAGGAGCGCGTGGCCCGCCTGAACCGCATCCACGCGGTGCTCTCCGGCATCAACACCTGCATCGTGCGGGTCACCGACCGGCAGGAGCTCTTCGACGACGCCTGCCGCATGGCGGTGGACCACGGAGGCTTCGGGCTCGCGTGGATAGGGATCGTCAGGGACGAGGGCCTCCGCATGGTGCGCGCCGCATGCTGCGCATCCGAGCGGTGGCGCGCGGCCGGCGAGGACTGGTCCCTGCCGGCGAGTTTCGAGCCCACGCCGGGCGGCACGCTCGCCGAGGTCCTCCGTACCGGTCGCGCGGTGGTCTGTCGCGACGTGGGCAACTGCCCCGGCGTGCCGCTGACCGGCGAGGCGCTCTCGCGCGGCTTCCGGGCGATGATCGGGCTGCCGCTCGCCGAGGGAGGCGTCCCGGTGGGCGTGCTCGCTCTCTATGCCCCCGAGCCGCATATCTTCGATGAGGAAGAGCTGCGGTTGCTCAAGGAGGTGGCGGGCGACATCTCCTTCGCCCTCGACTACCTCGCCAAGGAGGCGCGCATCGACTACCTGGCCTACTACGACGCGCTCACCGGCCTGCCCAACCGGGCCCTGCTGCGCGACCGCCTGCGCCAGGCCATCGCCTTCGCCCAGCGCCACGACGCACGGGTGGCAGTGGTATGTCTCGACCTCGACCGCTTCCAGATCATCAACGACGGCCTCGGTCACCACGTGGGCGACCGGGTGCTGCGCATCGTCGGCGACCGGCTGGGGCGCGCTCTGCGCGAAGGCGATACCCTCGGCCGGCTGGGTGGCGACGAGTTCGCCCTGATCTGTTCCGACGTTGCCGACGACGCCGACATCCTGCGGCTCGCCGAGGAGGTCCAGGGGGCGCTCGCGGAGCCCATCGTCCCAGAGGACGGCGAGACGGTGCGGGTCTCGGCGAGCCTGGGCGTGAGCGTGTACCCGGACGACGGCGAGGACCCCGACGCGCTGCTGATGTCGGCCGACCTGGCGATGTACCACGCCAAGGAGCAGGGGCGGAACAACATGCAGCGGTTCGTGGCGGAGCTCGGTGTGCGCGTGGCGGAGCGCCTCCAGGTGGAAAACCGCCTGGCCGAAGCGCTCGTACGCCAGGAGTTCGTGCTCCACTATCAGCCGCAGTTCGATGCCGCTACCGGAGCCATCGCGGGCATGGAGTCGCTCATCCGCTGGCACCATCCCGAGCTGGGCATGGTGCCGCCGGGCCGGTTCATTCCCGTCGCCGAAGAATCGGGGCTCATCGTGCGCATCGGGGAATGGGTCCTGAAGGAGGCCTGTCGCCAGAATCGCGAGTGGGTCGAGCAGGGGCTTTCGGATTTCCCCATCTCGGTCAATCTCTCCGTGGCGCAGTTCCGCGAGAACGACCTGTTCGGCTCGATCAACCGGATCCTGGCCGAGACCGGGCTCGATCCGAATCTGCTGGAGCTGGAGGTGACCGAGAGTCTGATGATGCACGATCCCGAGACCTTCATCTCCTTCCTGCGGCAGATGAAGGCGCAGGGGGTCCAGGTGGCGATCGACGATTTCGGAACGGGCTACTCCAGCTTCAGCTATCTGAAGCGGCTGCCGGTCGACCGGCTCAAGGTGGATTACAGCTTCGTGCGCGACATCACCGTCGATCCCGGCAGCGCCTCGATCTGCCGCGCGGTGGTCGCCATCGCCCACAACCTGCAGCTCGGGGTCGTCGCGGAGGGGGTCGAGACCGAGGCCCAGGCGGCCTATCTCGCCCGGCACAGCTGCAACTCGCTGCAAGGCTTTCACCTGTGCCGGCCGGCACCGGCCGAGGAGATCACGGCCTTCCTGCGCGACTATGACCCGGTGGCACGCGGAAAGCATTGAGCCGGTGATTGGACCGGGCGGCCGTGCTGCTTGCGCGACGGGCGCTGGGGTATTACAATCGCGCGTTTTCTAGAACCAACCAACGGAAGAATACCTATGGCCAATTCGGCACAAGCCCGCAAGCGCGCCCGTCAGGCGGTCGTGGCCCGCGCTCATAACGCCAGCCTGCGTTCCCGTCTGCGTACCGCGATCAAGGCGGTGCGGAAGGCCGTCCTGGGTGGCGACAAGGCCGCGGCGCAGACCGTCTTTCGCTCCTCGATGAGCACCATCGACTCCGTCGCGGACAAGAAGATCATCCACAAGAACAAGGCTGCCCGCCACAAGAGCCGCCTGTCTGCCGCGATCAAGGCGATGTCGGCCTGAGCGATCCGGGCTCGCAGATACGTCAACGGCGACCCTCGGGTCGCCGTTGTTCTTTTCGGGGGCTGCCCTCGCTGCGGTCTACACCGCGTCGATCGGCTCCACCTGCAGGTCGTTGTCCTTGGCGAAATTGATCAGGAACTTGTAGGCGAGCGGCTCGATGTCGTAGAGCCGGGCGTCGACCACCACGGTCTTGTCGCCCTTGAGAGTGCAACCGGGGCGCACGTAGGGGGAGTACATCATGCGATGGTCGGCGCCGAACGCCGACATGATGCCGCACAAGCGATCGGCCCAATCGCTCGGTCGGAATTTCTGTCCCCCCTTCGTGACCCCGACGATGACAAAGCTTTCGATCTTTTGATTCATGTGTCACGCCATTTCGGCAGCGGGAGTCTCGGGACGCGGTGCGATTCCCCATGCCACCCTCTCGCACCGCGCAAGCGGGGCGGATTCTAACAGAAAACGCTGTGCCGCTTCCGCCGGGAAGCCAGGGGCCGCGCTATACAACCGGGTGTCTTTCGCTTACCATCGTCCCTTCGAATATCCACGGCGGCGCCTGCCGCCGTGCGCATTTTTGCTTCATCCGGATCGAGGATATCCATGTCGCATCTCATGAACACCTATGCCCGGCAGCCCGTCGGATTCGCGCGCGGGGAAGGCGTGTGGCTTTTCGATGAGACGGGCAAGCGCTACCTGGATGCGCTGGCGGGGATTGCGGTTTCGACGCTGGGACACAACCACCCGCGCCTGGTTCGCACCATCGCCGAACAGGCCGCGAGCGTGCTGCACACCTCGAACCTCTACCGCATCCCCAAGCAGGAGGCCCTCGCCGACCGCCTGGCCGCGATCTCCGGCATGGACGAGGTCTTCTTCTGCAATTCCGGCTGCGAGGCCAACGAGGCGGCGATCAAGCTCGCCCGCTACTACGGGCACAAGAAGGGTATCGAGCTGCCCACCATCATCGTGATGGAGAACGCCTTCCACGGGCGCACGCTCGCCACCCTGTCGGCGACCGGCAATCGCAAGACCCAGGCCGGCTTCGAGCCCCTGGTGTCGGGCTTCGTGCGCGTGCCCTACAAGGACATCGCCGCCATCCGCGCGGTGGCCGAGCACAACCACAACGTGGTGGCGGTGATGCTCGAGATGATCCAGGGCGAGGGCGGCATCAACATCGCCGACGAAGCCTTCCAGCGCGAGCTCCGCGAGGTCTGCGACGAGCGCGGCTGGCTCATGATCTGCGACGAGGTGCAGTGCGGCGTCGGGCGCACCGGTCGGTGGTTCGGCTTCCAGCAGGCCGGCGTGAAGCCGGACGTGATGACGCTCGCCAAGGGGCTGGGCTCGGGGGTGCCGATCGGCGCCTGCCTCACCTCGGGGCGGGCCGCCGGGCTCTTCGGGCCGGGCAACCACGGTTCGACCTTCGGCGGCAATCCGCTCGCCTGCGCCGCGGCGCTCGAGACCCTGGCGGTGATCGAGGACGACGCCCTGATGGCCAACGCGGTCAAGGTGGGCGAGGCGATCCGCACCGGGCTCGCCGAGGCGCTCGCCGGCGTGCCGGGGGTGGTGGACATCCGCGGACGCGGCCTCATGATCGGCATCGAGCTCGACCGTCCGTGCGGCGCCCTCGTCGGGCAGGCGCTCGACGCCGGGCTGCTCATCAACGTGACCGCCGAGCGCGTGATCCGCTTGCTGCCGCCGCTCACCTTCACCGAGCAGGATGGGCAGACGCTCGTGACGATGCTCGCTCCGCTGGTGCGCGCGCATCAGGCACAGTGAGGGTGGCAGGATGACCGCACCCCGGCATTATCTCCAGTTCAAGGATTTCAGCCGCGAGGACTACGCGCACGTCTTCGCGCGCGCGCGCTGGATCAAGGACAAGTTCAAGCGCTACGAGCCCTATCATCCGCTCTTCGACCGCACCCTGGTGATGATCTTCGAGAAGGCGAGCACGCGCACGCGGCTCTCCTTCGAGGCCGGCATGCACCAGCTGGGCGGCTCGGCGATCTACCTCAACACCCGCGATTCCCAACTCGGCCGCGGCGAGCCGGTGGAGGACGCGGCGCAGGTCATCTCGCGCATGAGCGACATCGTGATGATCCGCACCTTCGAGCAGGAGATCATCGAGCGCTTCGCCGCCAACTCCCGCGTGCCGGTGATCAACGGGCTCACCAACGAATACCACCCCTGCCAGATCCTGGCCGACATCTTCACCTTCATCGAGCACCGCGGCTCGATCCAGGGCAAGACGGTGGCCTGGGTGGGCGACTCCAACAACATGTGCAACACCTGGCTGCAGGCGGCCGAGGTGCTGGATTTCAAGGTGCACGTGTCGACCCCGCCCGGCTACGAGGTCGAGCCCGAGCGCGCGGGGCTCCACGGCACCGGCCACTTCGCCGAGTTCGCCGACCCGATCGAGGCCTGCCGCGGCGCGGACCTGGTGACCACCGACGTGTGGACCTCCATGGGCTTCGAGGCCGAGAACGAAGCGCGCATGAAAGCCTTCGCCGACTGGTGCGTGGATGCCGAGATGATGGCCGCGGCCAAGCCCGAGGTCCTCTTCATGCACTGCCTGCCCGCCCATCGCGGCGAAGAGGTGACCGCCGAGGTGATCGACGGGCCGCAGTCGGTGGTGTGGGACGAGGCGGAGAATCGCCTGCATGTGCAGAAGGCGTTGATGGAATACCTGGTGCTGGGCAAGGTCGAGGACTGAGCCCGCCCGAGACGAACGGATCGTGGCCGCATGGGTGCGGCCGGCCTGTAGAGCGGAAGACGAAATGAGCGACGTGAAGAAAGCAGTGCTCGCCTACTCGGGCGGGCTCGATACCTCGGTGATCCTCAAGTGGCTGCAGGACACCTACCAGTGCGAGGTGGTGACCTTCACCGCCGACCTGGGCCAGGGCGAGGAGCTCGAGCCCGCGCGCACCAAGGCGCTGAAGTTCGGCATCAAGCCCGAGAACATCTTCATCGACGACCTGCGCGAGGAGTTCGTGCGGGACTTCGTCTTCCCGATGTTCCGCTGCAACACCATCTACGAGGGCGAGTACCTGCTCGGCACCTCGATCGCGCGTCCGCTGATCGCCAAGCGCCAGATCGAGATCGCCCGCGCCACCGGCGCCGACGCCGTCTCCCATGGCGCCACCGGCAAGGGCAACGACCAGGTGCGCTTCGAGCTCGGCTACTATGCGCTGATGCCCGGCGTGAAGGTGATCGCCCCGTGGCGCGAATGGGACCTGCTCTCCCGCGAGAAGCTCCTCGCCTACGCGGAAGCCGCCGGCATCCCCATCGAGATGAAGCACAAGCAGGGCGGCTCGCCCTACTCGATGGACGCGAACCTCTTGCACATCTCCTACGAGGGCCGTCACCTGGAGGACCCGTCGGCCGAGGCCGAGGAGGAGATGTGGCGCTGGACGGTGTCGCCCGAGGCGGCCCCCGACGCGGCCGAGTACCTCGATCTCGAGTTCGAGCGCGGCGACCTCGTGGCCATCGACGGCACCCGCATGGCCCCGCACGAACTGCTCGCCAAGCTCAACGAGCTCGGCGGCAAGCACGGCATCGGCCGCCTCGACCTCGTCGAGAACCGTTATGTCGGCATGAAGAGCCGTGGCTGCTACGAGACCCCGGGCGGCACCATCCTGCTCAAGGCCCACCGCGCCATCGAGTCGATCACCCTCGACCGGGAAGTCGCCCACCTCAAGGACGACCTCATGCCGCGCTACGCGAGCCTGATCTACAACGGCTATTGGTGGAGTCCCGAGCGCCAGGCGCTGCAGGCGCTGATCGACACCACCCAGGCGCCGGTGAACGGCTGGGTGCGCGTGAAGCTCTACAAGGGCAACGTGATCGTCACCGGGCGCGACTCGAAGACCGACTCGCTCTTCGATCCGACCATCGCCACCTTCGAGGACGACGCGGGCGCCTACAATCAGAAGGACGCCCACGGCTTCATCCGCCTCAACGCGCTGCGCATGCGCATCGCGGCCAACGCCAGGGCGAAGCGGGGCTAAGGGGAGCGGGTGATGAACGAGCCGGTCATCTTCGGCCTGACGGTCGCGGAATTCGAGGACATCTCGGTCAAGGTTCTCACGACCGCACTGGTCCTCTACATGCTCTTCATCATCGGCAATCTGGCGAAGGAATCCAAGGCCGGCAAGTACGGCACGATCTGGATGTTCGTGGCTCTGGGCCTGGGCTTCGTGGGTTTCATCGCCAAGGGCTTCATCCAGAAGTTCATGGGTATCGAATAGGAAAGCTGTTGCGATGAGCATTACCGAGAAGTTCGACGGCGTGGCCGTCACCACCAAGGCGAACGTGTATTTCGACGGCAAGTGCGTGAGCCATTCCATCGTGCTGGCCGATGGCACGAAGAAGTCGGTGGGCGTGATCCTGCCCGCCACGCTCACCTTCAACACCGGCGCCCCCGAGATCATGGAAGGCGTGGCCGGCAGCTGCCGTGTGCGCCTGAAGGGCGAGGCGGAGTGGAAGACCTACGGCGCCGGCCAGTCTTTCGACGTGCCGGGCGACTCGAGCTTCGACATCGAAGTCTCGGGCGAGCCCTACCACTACATCTGCCATTTCGGCTGAAGGCGGAGGGATACGGCATGCCATCTTTCGACATCATGTCCGAAGTCGATATGCCCTCCCTGAAGAACGCAGTCGACGTCGCCAACCGCAAGATCTCCGGACGCTACGACTTCAAGGGCACCGACGCGCGGGTGGAGCAGAGCGAGAAGCTCCTCACCCTCTTCGGCGACAGCGACTTCCAACTCGACCAGATGAAGGCGATCCTGCTGCCCGAGATGACCGCCAAGAAGGTGGACGTACGCTGCCTGGAGTACGGGGACGTGCAGAAGATCGGCGGCAACAAGGTCAAGCAGGAGCTCAAGGTGCGCGTCGGCGTGGAGCAGGATCTCGCCAAGAAGATCGTCAAGCTCCTCAAGGACAGCAAGCTCAAGGTCCAGGCCGCCATCCAGGGCGACGCGGTTCGCGTTTCCGGCGCAAAGCGTGATACCCTGCAGGAAGCGATTGCGCTGGTGAAGAAGGAAATCTCCGACTTCCCGCTGCAGTACGGCAACTTCCGCGATTAGGGGATCATCATGGACGTTTCAGCCGCCGTATCGGCCGCTTCCGCGGCTTCGCCGGGTTCCGTGCAGGGACAGGCCTCGCTCCTGATGCTGAAGAAGGCGATGGAGCTTCAGAAGGCCAACGCGGCCCAACTGCTCCAGACCTTGCCTCAGGCCACGCCCACCCCGGGTGCCACCGTGGGCGGGACGATCAACACCTACGCCTGATCCGCACGCACCCGGTAATCGGGGTTCGCGTGCGGTTGCAACCGCCCGGCGCGCATCAGGCGCCGACCAGATGGCTCTCGGGGGCTGTCTGAGGCTGCGCCTGTCCGAAATACCCCTCGGTGTGGATCATCTCCTCGCGGGCGCCGAGGCGCTTCGCTGCGTCCACGCAGGCTGTCACGAACTCGGGGCCGCCCGCCACGAAGACGCTGTGCTGCGAGAGGTCCTTGAAGAGCCCCGGCAGCACCTCCGGCACCCGGCCGTGCAGCATCCCGTCGCGCCTTTCGCGGGTGAGGGTGGGCCGGTAGGTGAAGTTGCGGTGCTTGGTCTCCCAGTACTTCATCAGGCCGTAGTCATATAGATCTTCCGCGTTGCGCGCCGAGAAGAGCAGGGTGACCGGCTTGCGGTAGCCGCGGCGCAGCGCCGCCTCGGCGAGCGACAGGATGGGGGCGAGTCCCGAGCCCGCCGCAATGCACAACACCGGCGACTCCACCGCGGGATCCCCGATGAAGGTGCCGTAGGGTCCGGAGATCTTCACCAGGTCGCCGATCTTGAGCGCGTCGTGCACCCACTTGCTGGTCTGGCCTTCGTCGATGCGGGTGATCTGCAGCGTGATCTCGCCGTCCGGACGCGGGGCGTTGGCGATGGAGTAGCAGCGCGCCGGTGCGCCGGCGCGCTCGTCGCCGAGGGTCACGTACTGGCCCGGCCAGTAGCGCATCGGCTGTCCGACCGGGCGGAAATGCACCTCCACGATGCGCGGCGTGCGCACGATCCGGTCGGTGACCACGAAGCGCTGGTCCTCGCGGGGCGGAAAGAGCTTGGGCTTGGCGTCGTCCGTGCCCCATTCGATGACGAGCTCCGGCGAGAGGGGCTTGGCCATGCACATCAGGCCGTAGCCCTGCTTGCGCTCCTCCTGGGACAGCGCCATGTCGAGGACCATGCCCTGGTCGAACTGGCCCGACAGCACCTTGACCTTGCACTCGCCACAGGCACCGGCGCGGCAGTTGTTGGGCAGGGCGTAGCCGGCCTTCTCGAGCGCGCCGAGCACGGTGTCGCCGGCGGCGCAGTCGACCTCGCGGCCTGAGGGGTGGAGTTTGATCTTCTGCATGGCTCTGTCTCTCTTGGGGCGGCCTGGTTCAGCCGATGTTGGCAGCTTCCGCCGCTCCTGCCCGCCATCGGGCGCTGAAGGAGCGGCGGCAGCCGCGAATGGGCGGCGACTGTTCAGAACACCGGAATGATGTCCGCCATGTCGATCTCGCTGATCTCCTCGCCGGTGATGCCTACCTCGGGAATCGCCGGGAAGGGGATGCCGTAGCGGTCGAGCACGCCCTTGAGGTTCAGCATCGCGTTGCGCCAGTTCTCGAGCTTCGCCTCGTAGCTCGGCACGCCGAAGCCGGCACCGCGAGCCACTTCCTCGGCCTCGCGCTGGTTGGCAATGAAGTCCTCGGGGAGGTCCCAGAACTCCATCGGCGGCTCGAACAGCACCGCCGACAGGAAGAGGTAACCGGCGCGGATCTGCTTGGTCACCACCGCCTTGTCCTCGGCGGGCAGGCGCGGGTAGTCGCGCTCCATGAGCGCCATGCAGATGGCCATGTGGCGGCCCTCGTCGCGGCCGATGTTGCGGAAGGCCTCCTTGAAGACCAACTCGCGCGAGTTGTCGTGCATCTGCTTGAAGATGGTGGCGGCGGCGATCTCGCCCATCAGGAAGGAGGAGAAGAGCACCGCCAGCGAGTACTTGGGCACCGCGTTCTTGTAGCCGGTCCAGTAGCGCCCGCCGTTGTAGTACAGCCACTTGGCGTTCTTCTGCAGCCGGCGGCCGAGCTCGGTCTTGGGCTCGTAGGTGAGGGGGTCCGGATGCTCCAGGAACTTGGTGATCGCCAGCCCGCACATCTGCTCGTGGTTCTGCTCGTCCCGCGTCACCGAGAAGAAGCAGCGGCGCACCGCGTCCTCCTCATGCACCTCGTAGGTCTTGATGAAGGCCTCGGCGAAGACCGGGGGCGCGGAGGCGTCGAACACGGAGAGCAGCGTCCACCAGTAGGCAATCGCCTCGCGCTCCTCCCAGGTGTAGGACTCCACGTCGAGCGTATCCCAGGGCAACTTCTTCGGATCCCAGTTCTCGCGCTGGGCGGCGTCCCACACTTCCTCCATCTTCGCCGTCTGGCTGTGCCAGGACAGGGGATAGACGTTGGGCTGAGCGGTCTCGGGCGGGAACTCCCGGGTAAGTGCGAGCTTTTCGTTGTGGGCCATGCAAGTCTCCTCGTTCTCGTTTCGATTTGGGCGGCGCGTGCCGATTGTTCCGGAAGCCGGCGCCGATGCGGCGATCACGAACTTGATCCGGGTCAAGTAATCGTATTATTGATTGACCGGTCGGTCAAGAGTGTTGTGGCGCCGCCGCGGCGAGGCCCGCCTCCCGCCAAAAAATGCGGTTGGCATTGCAAAGGGAATGACAATAGAATTATCGCCAGGCGTTGCCGAGAGGTGCCTGGGATGTCCATCAAGCGAGTCTCCGTGATCTGGCGCGTGCGGAAAGCCGCGTCTAACACATGTGGCGAGCCCCGTCGGGGCTGCACACGCGGCTTCTCCCTGATCGAGTTGATGATCGCGCTCTCGCTGCTGAGCATCCTGATCGGTCTTGCGGTGCCTGGTTTCGCCTCGATCACGCGCGACACACGGCTCGCGACTTCGGCGAACAACCTGCTCGCGGCCCTGGTCCTCGCGCGCTCGGAAGCTGTGAAGCGGGGGAGGCGGGTGACGGTGTGCACCAGCACCGATGGCGGGTCGTGTTCGGCCGATGTCGGTTGGCATAGCGGCTGGATCGTATTCGAGGACCCCGATGGCGACGCGCTGCGAGGTGCCGGTGAGCCGGTCTTGCTGGTGGGGGAAGGTTTCGCAGAGGGCGTGCGGGGAACCGGAAACGGTCCCCTCCGGGACTACGTCTCGTATGTCGCTTCAGGAGGAACCCGCCAGGTCGGCGGTGCACTCCAGATGGGCAGGATCAAGATCTGCAACGGCGGCGCCGGTCGGCGGATCATCCTGAACGCCACCGGCCGGCCGCGGGTGGCCGTGGGGGGTGACTGCTGAGGACCGTGGGTGCCGGGTCGGGGCAGGATGCGCCCGGGATCGCCGGGTGGTCGGCCGTTCCGTCGCATGGGGACGCTCCGCGGCGTTCCGCTGCTTCCCGTTTTTCGACCGACGGCCGGGTGGCGTTGCCCGGCTTGCTTCGCCGCCCGGGGCTGTGCGCCCGGCGGTCGCTGGTGCCGTCGGCGTATCGACCCATGGTATGGTTTACCGCCTCGAATATACGGCGAGGGTTCCCGACCCGACATCGTGTCGTCCTCGCCGTCCGTGGATCGGTTCCACGGCACCCGAGATGGCCTGTACCCGGAGCGACGAACATGAACACCCGCTGCCACGCGTCTGTTTTCCGCATGGGCCGCCATTGGCTCGCTGTCCTGGCGACGAGCGCGATCGCCGCTCCGCTCGCCGGCGTCGCTGCCGAAGTCGAGTTCGTGGGCAGCATGGGGTCGCGGGCAGTACTTCAGATCGACGGAGGAGCACCCCGCACCGTGGCCGTCGGGGCCTCCACACCGGAAGGCGTGAAGCTGCTCGCGCTGGATGGCGACCAGGCGGTCGTCGAGATCGACGGCAAGCGGTCGCGGATCCCGCTGGGAGGGCAGGCGATCCGGGCCGCCTCCGCCAACGATTCGGCCCGGCTCGTCCTGCATGCCGACTCGCAAGGGCACTTCGAAAGTGGAGGCAGCATCAACGGAGCGCCGATGCGATTCCTCGTCGATACCGGTGCGTCGCTGGTATCGCTCGGGCGCAGCGACGCGCTTCGTGCGCGCATCGACTACTGGCGCGGCGAGCCGGCGACTTCGCTCACGGCGGCCGGTCCCACCCGGGTGTGGCGGGTCAAGCTCGACTCGCTTCAGATCGGCCCGATGACACTGCGCAACGTGGATGCGGCGGTCCACGAGCAGGACCTGCCCGTGGTGCTGCTCGGCATGAGCGTGCTCAACCGGGTGGACATGCGCCGCGAGGGACGCGTCCTGACCTTGCAGCAGCGGTTCTGATCGCTCTCGCAGGTGATCGCCGGCAGGTCCGACTCCTCAGCGCCGCCAGCATTCGGCGACGGAGAGCGCTCCGGTGCGGGTCTTCAGCCCAGTGTTGGTGATGCGGAAGGACCCGCAGCCGTCGCCGGCCATCGTCCCTTTCGGCGCGGCTTGCAGCGTGTAGGTGGTGGCCGTCGGCCCGGCACTGAAGCTCAGGTCGTAGTACTTCGTCGTGCCGTCTTTCGGTGCCTCCGTGAAGGGCAGGGCGGGAGCGTTCCCGCTACCATCGACGTAGCGGCCGTTCGTGGAGTAGTAGCGCTCCATGAACTGCGACAACTCCAGCAGCGCACTCTGCGCGTCGGCGCGGCGAGCCTTGCGCACGTGCTCCTGGTAGGAGGGGTAGGCGACCGAAGCGAGGATCGCCACGATCGCAACGACGATCATGAGCTCGATCAGGGTGATGCCGCGTTCTTGCGATTTCATGGTCTTCCTGTCTGTGTCGACTCGGCGCGTCGTCGAGCCGCAGGGTTCCTCAGGCGTCCGATCCGTGCATCGACCTGGATGCCACGGCCGCCTAGTCCGAATCCGTGCGCGCCGGCGCGACCCCGATCGGCGATCGCACCGGCGCTTCCCATTACAGGCCCAACTCGCGCCACGACTGACGGTCCCTTTCCCTCGGGCCCGGGTTCTCGCGCACGCACTCCATGCCGGCCAGGCTCGAGACGCACTTCGTCTCGCCGTCCTCCGTGGCCATCACGTTCGGCGTCGCTGCACCGCCCCCCGCCATCCGGATGCCCGACACCGGAATCGCCACCTCCTGGCCGTCCACGGTGATGGTGACGAAATCGGCCGAGGAGAATTGGCGGTCGCCATTGAGATCGAAAGGCGAGAAGGTCAGGCGCGATCCCGAGGTCGCGTCCATTTCCATGAGCCAGCTCTTGCCGCCGGGCAGGCACGGGTCGTCACTCGGGATGGTGGTCGTGAAGATGATCCGGTTGTTGCGCAGGATCGGTGCCGTGACCTGCCGCTCGCCCTGTTCGACGTCGCCGGGCGAGACGAGATCTACGTACCAGCCCTTGTGCGACGACCAGTTGATTGCCGTGTTGGTGGTCACCCGGACGTCGAAGTTGAAGGGATTGCCTGTTGCGCCCGCGGCAATCTCGTGGGTGATGGACTGGCTCAGCAGGGCGCTGCGCCCGCTCACGGTCGCGCCGTCGTCCCAGATCGCGTAGAAACTTTGGCGTCCGCCTGCCGCGCCGTTGTTGTCCGTCGTCTCCAGGTGCTTGCCGGTTCCGAAGTAGACGAGCGTGCCCCTTCCGTTGGGGTGGCGGCCCACCGACGGTGCGGCGGTGATCGGCTGCCGATTGGTAGTGGTGCACGAAGTCCCCGCGCATGCCTTGAACAGGGGAACCGGGGTGTTGCCGGACCTGTAGGCCACCCCCCATTGCGAGGCGTTCGAGCTGTTCAGGTCGAACTTCCAGAGGTTGCCGAACAGATCGCCGCCGTACACCGCATCGACCATGAAGTCGCCGTCCCGGTCGACCGCCACGACGGACGCGAGGCCGTTCGGGCGGCTCGCTCCGGTCGGATCCTGAGCCGTGCCGACCTCCGTGTCGATCTTCTTTATCACCGATCCATCCGCGAGATTCACGACGTAGAGCACGGCCCTTCCGGTCGTGCTCGCACTGCCGTCGGCTTCGGTGTTGTTGTAGCCGTTGCCGAAGATCGCTGCCCATTGGCCGGTCTGCAGCTTGACGATCGCCGGCTGGCTGTAGGTGTAGCCGAGATCCGCATCGTTCGCGTCGGTGAATTCCCAGAGTGAGAGCGCCGTGGCATTCGAGGCGCTTTCCGTGAAGTTGGCCGGATTCGAAACGTCCAGCGCGTAGATGCCCTGGCCGCCCCGGTTGAGGCCCGCCACCAGCACGGTGCGCCATTGACCTCCTACGAACGCGTCGATGACGGTCGGGGATCCGTCGGCGTAGTACTTGTGCCCGTAGTTCACGTTCGTCAGCGCGGCGAGGTTTCCGTAAACGCGGCCGGGCACGTAGGCCATGACTTCCGCGCCGGTGTCGGCATTGAAGCCGTGGAGCATGCCGTCGTTCGCACCGACGTAGATCATCTTGGTGCGATTCGCCTGCGCGATCTTGTATGCCGAGTACGGTTGGCTTTCGAGGCCGTCGAGATAGCGGAAGGCTGGTGCACCGACGTAGGTGGGGGCCGAGTTCACGATGTCGCCGAGCTTCGTCGCGCGGTTTCGGTAAGTTCCGCCGTTCCGCACCTCCCCTGCGTCGCTTCCACGAATGTAGTTCAGGACGCTTTCGCTGTTTCCGAGCGCAGCCTGTTGCGCCGTGCTGAGCTGATTCCAGCGGAAGGGCACGCCTCCGCCGGTGCTTCGCGTAAAGATGTTGCGGGAGTCGGCAGCCGGTATCAGGGTTGCGGCGTTCCACAGCGAGCCGTCCGGCCCCGGTCCATTGGTCAGGAGCATGCCGTACGTCGCGCTGTCGGTGTCGCTGTCCACGCCGAAGGCAAGCAACTGGCCGCTCCAGTCGGAGCTGTTGAAGCGCGCCTGATAGACCTTCGTGCCGCTTCCCACGAAACCGGTGTTTGCGGTTGCGGATGCGGACGAGCCTTGCGTCCGTGCAATGATGCTGCTGAGTGCCGTCGACAAGGCTCCCTGCAATTCGGAGGCATTGCCTGCGTTGAGCATTTCGCCCCGGCCGTTGACGGCCGCGTGGTAGAGATCGTCGACCTGTACGGGGTTGCGAGTGAGCGTCGGATCGGCCCATGCAGGCGGCGTTGCATACGCGTCCTGCACGTCGAAGTACGAAACTCCGAACAGATGCCCCCGGGCGCCGAGCGTGATCCCGTAGGTCACCATGTGCAGCTTCGAGTTGCAGTCGAGCCAGGCCGGTGTGTCGTCGTGCCCGCAGCCGGCGGGCGTCGGTACTCCCGCGCTGGTATCCGGCGGAAAGTCGGTCGACCTGAGCGGCGTGGCGTAGTACCGCATGGCGATATCCGCCATGGTGTTGCTGTAGGTATCGGCGTAGGGAGAGCCCTTGTCGCCGTCCGTATTGCCGACGCCCACGTTCGAGACGTTGGAGAATCCGTCCGTGAAGAGCAGGGTGAAATTCTGCTGACAGCTGTGGGTGATCACATTGGAATTGGTATCGTACTGCTGCCCCGCATAGTTCAGCGCTTCGCGATTGGGCGTGCCGCCGCTGCCGACCGCGGTGTAAAGGAAGGAGTAAAGGCTCGAGCGCTCCGTGTCGATGTCCCACATGCCCTGGAGGGAGCGGTTGTTGATACGGAAGCCGCCAGTCCGGACGCCTCCGATCTCCTCGAACGATTTTCCGGCACCGCCGCGCAGCGCAATGTGGCGCTTGCGATAGTAGCTGTACCAGTTCGCGAAGTTCTGCAACTCGGCGGCGTAGGTTCGTCCGCTCGGAAAGGTATTGCCGTCCTTGATCTCGTACTTCTTGAGGCAGGCGCCATCCGGTGCGAGCGCGTCGGCCTCGTCGGAAACCAGAGAGCTCGGCGCGAGCGCGTAGGCGACGTAGTGTGCCGGGTTGGGACTGGCGCAACTCCCCGACTCGGTCCCCGCTCCGGCGGTGACCGTGTAGGTGCCGGTCGTGACGCGGGAATAGTAGGTGGCGGGATAGTAGCGGACGCCGACGTTCCTAGGGTCGCCGCTTACGGTGCGGTCGGACGCCGCGGTTTCCCAGTTGCCCGTGTCCCAGTTCTTGTAGTGCGTCCCGGCCGGGATGACCATTCCGTCATAGAACCGGAAAACCCAGTTGCTCGCATCGCTCTCCTTGTCGTTCGCCAGGTCGAGCGAGGCGCCGATCCGGACCGGATCGGAGACGGCCGATGCGGGATCCATGTCGGTGAATGTGTACGTCCCGTTGGACACCCAGGGGGCGTAGTCCTGTGCCGGATCGTAATACATGCCGTTGTAGTCGGTGCTTCGGGCGAAGGCGAAAGGCCCGGTCGGAGGAACGGCGAAGTGGTCGTTGGTCGAGTCCGCATAGACCCGACTTCCCGAGGTCGTGCCGTTCGGGAAGAGGTATACGTATTTTTTCCAGACGCTGCCCGAGCTTCCCGCACTGTTGAAGTTGAGGATCCCCGCGGACGTCAGCGAATCGTTGCGGTCCCTGCCGACGAAACTCTTGTCGTTGGCGTGCCACCACATTGCCCCGTCGTTCGTCGGAAAGAGCAGCTCTCCGTCCATACTCCCCGAGTCATCGATGATGAGCATGATGTTCGGCTTCACGCCGCTGGCCGTGATCAGCGGCTTCTCCGCCAGGCTCAGCGGCGCGGATGTGCCGGAGCCGGACAGCACGAGCAAAATGGCGGTCAGGCCATACCGGCTGTGTCGCGAGAGATTGGCATTCATGGCGGTTCTCGCTTAGTTGAAGCGTTTTGCGTAAGTGGTCTGAAGAATCACCACCGAGTCGTTGGTCTGTCCCGTTCCGCGTGCCGTGATCCGATACACCATGCGCCCGGTGGATGGACGGTTCAGATCGAGGTTGTCCGGCAGGAACCCGACCTCCTCGCGGACGAATCGGGGCAGGGCGGCGACCTCGGCGATCTGGCCCGAATAGGTCTGACCGTTCGTGGCCCACCAGGCGTCCGTCTGGGAAGACAGATCGGGCAGCACTCCCGCCGCGAACACGCTGCAGCCGGCCGTAAGCGTCAGGCAGGGGGAGGGTTGCACGGCGAGGGGGGCCAGCCAGCCTTCGCCTTCGCGCAGGGCGGCTTCCGCTGCCTGGAACGCGACGCTCTGGTCGCGCATGTTTCCGGCCATGCGCTCTTCCATGGTGGTGCCGCGCATGGCGCTGACGCCCAACATCGTCAGCAGCAGCAGCATGATGAGTGCGACGATCAGAACGGTTCCGCGCTCCTGCGAGCGCGTGAGGGAGAGTAGCGTTTTCATGGCAGGCGGTTGCGAAGACCGACCGTGGTGGTGAAGACCTGGCCGAGCCGGTTGTTGGGGACGGCCACGTTCTTGCCGTTGCAGCCGAGCGTGACCGATTCTGTTGCGACGTTGGTCTCGTTGCTGATGGCGACGACGCATACCCTGGCTGAAACCACGCTCTCCCAGTCCGTCACGAGGTTCGCCGTGCGATAGTCGTTCGCGTCGCGGTTGTTGTCGGTGTCCACGCCATAGAGGACCTGCATGTCGAGGATGCCCTCGACGAGTTCTTCCTCGATCGGGGCGTTGCCGAGGTCGAAGCGGATTTGGCGAAGGGCGGGCAGGCCGCTCGCCCCGGTGCCGATGTAGTAGAGCACGCTGCGGAAGCTGAGGATCTCCATGCTGGAGTCGTAGGCGTGGCTGAAGTCGAATGCGCCCGGGTTGAGGTTGCCCGGGTCGCCGGTGTTGCCGCGTGTGAGGTTGTTGGCGTTGTCGTTGCTGCGATTCTGGAAGATGTCGCAGCCGCGGGCGTCGGCCACCACGATGATCGCATCCTTGGGAATGCTGCTGGCGCTGGTCAGGTTGATCGTGTTCGCATTCGCCGGCGTATTGCCGCTGGCGGTGGCGCCGGACGCCCGGGCGGCGTGCTTGAGCAGGACGACGTCGGTGCTGTTCTGGTAGCCGACCATGGTTCCGGACTGCGTTCCGGCGGTGTCGTTCCAGCCGAAGATGCCGCCGTCGAGGCTGTAGAGCGCCTCGCTGTAGCTCGGGCTCGCGGTGTTCAGGAGATTGTTGACCTCGCTGGTGCAACTGCCCTTGAAGCCCGCCTGGCGAATGTCGCGCAGGAGAAACTCCATGGCGAAACGCCCGCTCTCCTGCACCCGCGAGAGCCCCTCGTTGGTGCGAAACGCCTGCTTGCTGGAGACGAACACCTGGATCACCCCGGCGAGCAGGAAAAGGCCGAGGACCAACCCGACCATCAATTCGACGATGGTGAGACCCTTCTGGCGCCGGCCGCATTCCGCGTTCATATCTCGGTCCTGTAAACGAAGCTCACCATGTCGACCGCGGCGTTGTCGTTTTCCCCCTTGATACGGCCGCGATTGTCGTTCCACCGGATCGTGATCGTGGCCTGTCCGCCGTTCATCACGAGGGTTCCCTGGGCGCCCGGGCCGAGCAAGGACGTAACGTTGGCGTCCCAGGTGGCGCGGTCCCCCGCGCTGTTGTCCGCAAAGGCGCCGGTGAGCGCTGCCGCGCGACGGGCCCGCATCTGATCGGCGAGGTCGTAGGCGAGCAGCGTCGCCTGCGATCGCAGGTAGGCGCTGTGATTGCTCTGGAGCCCCGTCATCTGCAGGCCGGCGAGGCCCAGCAGCCCTACCGACAGCACGACGATCGCGACGAGCACCTCGATCAGCGTGGCGCCGCCATGCCGCCCTCCCGGTTGTTGCGTTCGGCGGGAGCGCGCGAAGGGCGGGTGAGGTTCTGGGTTCATGGGCAGGCGTTTCTCGTGGTGTTGACGCGGCCGGTGGCAGCGACGTCCACCGTCCGGCTCTGCTGGCCCGTGCAGTCAGGGAAGGTGATGGTGAAACTCACGGCGCTGGTTGCACGGCCGGAAGACTGGAAGGTCACGGTGTTGGCGGATGCGTTAAAGGCCGGGTTGCCGCTTTGGGGATCCCAGACCTTGATGACCGTCCCGCCACTCTGGACCAGCCAGCCTGCGGCCCAGTCGGTACCGTTGTCACATGCGCTGCCCGCCGCATTGCGCCGACACACGGTGACGTTCTGCCGACGTTTCACCGCCTCCGAGCGGGCGAGCTGCAACGCGGTGACGAGCTCGTTCGTTGCGGCCGTGGCGCGGTTGTTCTGAATGATGTCTCGGAAGGAGGGTATGCCGATGCCGAGCAGGATCGCCAGCACCGTGATGGCGATCATCAGCTCGATCAGGGTGAACCCACGGTTCGGTTTCATGGCGGTCACGCTATGCCGGGTGGAAGTGCTTCTCAAGCGCGGCGCGATGGAAGTTTCATTAGGGGTGACGAGCGGTTGGCACGGATGGACATGTTTATGGTATTCCCCGAAAACGGGTGAACTTCCCCAGACTTCTTGGTGTGAAGGCGGCTGGAGATGCAGTCCGCCGCCCGCTTGTGGTAGCTTGCGGTCGTGAACGTCGACTGTCGGGAAAAGTTGAAGCAACTGGATGCGAGTGCGTTGCGGTCCGTGTTCCTGCACGTCGCAATGCCGGCCACTGAGATCGAGGAAGCGCTGCCGGCGGGGCTGACGCCGATCCCCGCGGCCGTGCTGGTGCCTTTGGTCGCCCGCCCCGACGCGCTCACCGTGTTGCTCACCCGCCGCACCGACCATCTCCACCACCACCCGGGCCAGATCAGCTTCCCCGGCGGCCGGGTGGAGGAGCACGACCTTTCGCCGGTGATGACCGCCTTGCGCGAGACGGAGGAGGAGATCGGGCTCGATCCCGAGCGCGTCGAGCTGCTCGGCGCGCTTCCCGACTATCTGACGGGCACCGGATTCCGCGTGACACCGGTGGTCGGTCTCGTCCATCCGCCCTTCGAGCTCGAGCTCGACGCGTTCGAAGTGGCCGAGGCCTTCGAGGTGCCGCTCGCCTTCTTCCTCGATCCGGCCAACCATCAGCGTCATCGCATGGAGCACGAGGGGCGGGTGCGCGAGTTCTACGCCATGCCCTACGGGGACCACTTCATCTGGGGCGCGACGGCGGGAATGCTGATATCGCTCTATCGCTTCCTGATGCAGGATTGACCGCCATATCCACGGTTTCCGGTATGGCGTTCCGGCCTACCCCATGGTGGTATTCGGTACCGTCTCCCTGGGTTCGCCGCAATGCACAATATGGCCACGCTTTTGTGGTATCTTGGCCGAAAACGACCGGCCCAAGGGCCTTTCCCACACCTCAGCCCGCATGACGCTTTTTTCGCTGATCGTCGCCCTGCTCATCGAGCAGGTTCGTCCATTGCCGGTCCGGCAGATCGTCCTGGATCCCCTCGGCCGGCTTTCCGGCGTGCTGGTGGAGCGCTTCAACGATGGTCAGGCGCGCAACGGGCGCATCGCGTGGCTGCTGCTCGTCGTCCTCGCCACGCTCGGATGCGCGCTGATCTACTTCCTGCTGTGGGAGCTTCACCCGTTGTTGGCCTTTGCCTTCAACATCGGGGTGCTATACCTGACTATGGGCTTTCGCCAGGAGAGCCATTTCTTTACCGACATCCATCTCGCGCTCCGGATGGGAGAGCTGCCCCGGGCGCGGAGCCTGCTCGGCGAGTGGCGCGGGGGGCAGTACGTGGAGGCGAGCTCGAGCGAGGTGGCGCGGCTGGCGATCGAGCAGGCGCTGGTCGGGGCGCATCGCAACGTCTTCGGGGTGATCTTCTGGTTCATCGTGCTGCCCGGTCCGAGCGGCGCGGTCATGTATCGGCTTTCGCGTTATCTCGCGGAAGAATGGGGGCGGCGGCGCGATGTCGAATTCGGGGCGTTCGGCAGCTTCGCGCGGCGCGCGTTCGAGGTGATCGACTGGCTGCCGGCACGCTTCACGGCGGCGTCGTTCTCCGTGGTGGGCGATTTCGAGGATGCGGTGTTCTGCTGGCGGACGCAGTCCATGCTGTGGCCCGACCGGCCCGCGGGCGTCCTCATTGCGGCGGGCGCCGGGGCGCTGGGCGTGCGGCTGGGGATGCCGGTGCACGAGTCCGGCGAGATCGTCGAACGGCCGGAGATGGGCGTGGGTGACGAGGCGGACGCCGATTTCATGCAGAGCACGGTGGGGCTGGTGTGGCGCGCCCTGGTGCTCTGTCTGCTGGTGCTGGCCCTGCTTGCGATCGCGAGCTGGGTCGGCCGTTAGGAGTCTTTGAGGAGGGAGTATCGATGGCAAGTCGTGAAGTCGTTGTGTTGAGTGCGGTCCGTTCGGCGGTGGGTGGTTTCGGGGGCTCGCTGAAGGACATGGAGCCGGCCGAGCTGGGCGGCCTGGTGGTGAAGGAGGCGATCGCCCGCGCCGGCGTCGACCCCAAGCAGGTCACTTTTGCCACCGTGGGCAACTGCATCCCGACCGAGTCGCGCTATCCGTACGTGGCCCGCGTGGCCACCATCCAGGGCGGCATGTCTATGGATTCCGTGGCCTTCGCCGTGAACCGCCTGTGCGGCTCGGCCCAACAGGCCGTGGTGAACTCGGCCCAGGCCATCATGCTGGGTGATGCCGACTACGCGATCGGCGGCGGCGTGGAAGTGATGTCGCGCGGCGCCTACCTGCTGCCGGCGCTGCGCTCGGGCGCGCGCATGGGCGACACCAAGGCGATCGACGCCATGGTGGCGGTGCTGACCGATCCCTTCGGCGTGGGCCACATGGGCATCACCGCCGAGAACCTGGCCTCCAAGTGGGGCATCACCCGCGAGGACCAGGACGCCTTCGCGCTGGAGTCGCAGAAGCGCGCCGCGGCCGCCATCGCCGCCGGCTACTTCAAGGACCAGATCGTCCCGATCACCTTCGAGACCCGGAAGGGCCCCGTCGTGTTCGACACCGACGAGCACCCGCGCGCGACCACCATGGAAGCGCTCGCCAAGATGAAGCCCGCCTTCAAGAAGGATGGCTCGGTGACCGCGGGCAACGCCTCGGGCATCAACGACGCCGCGGCCTTCCTGGTGATGGCCGAGGCGGGCAAGGCTGCCGCGGCCGGCCACAAGCCGATCGCCCGCCTCGTCTCCTACGCCATCGCCGGCGTGCCCAACGACGTGATGGGCGAAGGTCCGATCCCGGCCTCCAAGCTCGCGCTGCAGCGTGCCGGCCTCACCCTGGACAAGATCGACCTCATCGAGTCCAACGAAGCCTTCGCCGCCCAGTCGCTGGCCGTGTGCAAGGGCCTGGAGCTCGATCCGGCCAAGACCAACCCCAACGGCGGCGCCATCGCCCTGGGTCACCCGGTGGGTGCCACCGGCTCGGTGATCATCACCAAGCTGCTGCACGAGCTGCAGCGCACCGGCGGCCGCTACGGCATGGCCACCATGTGCATCGGCGGCGGCCAGGGCATCACCACCATCTGGGAACGCGTCTGATCGGGCCTCGCCCGCAGCAAGAGAACCCCGCCCGCGTGGCGGGGTTTTTTTTTGGTGCCGGCGCATGCACCAGCCCCATTGCATCGATCGGGGTCATGCACCGGAATGGTGCGTCCGCGAAGGGGCCCGGTCCGCCCGGACCGCCCAGCCCGGCGACTCCCGCCACTGGCATGCTTTTCGCTGCCTAGAATGTGAGAGAAGAACTACCGAGAGGCGGGTAAGAGGTCATGACAGTCGAACACTTCTATAACGAGATGACCGATGCGGCGGGGAAGGTAAGGGCGCACTACGCCGCCTACGCGAACTGGCTGGCGGAGATGCCGCCGGAGCGCTTGGCGCAGAAGCGGGCGGAGGCGGATGCGCTCTTCCACCGCTATGGCATCACCTTCGCCGTCTACGGGGAGAACGCCGGCACGGAGCGGCTCATCCCCTTCGACATCATCCCCCGCATCATCCCGGCCCAGGAGTGGCGCACCCTGGCAGCCGGTCTGCGCCAGCGCGTGAAGGCGCTCAACGCCTTCATCCGGGATATCTATCACGACCAGGAGATCCTCAAGGCAGGCCACATCCCGCGCGAGCAGGTGCTCGACAATGGGCAGTACCGGCGGGTGATGCAGGGCGTCGATGTGCCCGGCGGCATCTACGCCCATATCGCGGGGGTCGACGTGGTGCGCGCGGGCGAGGGGGAGTACTACGTGCTGGAAGACAACCTGCGGGTGCCTTCGGGCGTGTCCTACATGCTCGAGAACCGCAAGATGATGATGCGGCTCTTCCCGCGGCTGTTCTCGCGCTACCGGGTGGCGCCGGTGGAGCGCTACCCCGACATGCTGCTGAAGATGCTGCGCAGCGTCGCCCCGACCGGCGTCACCGATCCCACCGTGGTGGTGCTCACCCCCGGCGCCTACAACAGTGCCTACTTCGAGCACGCCTTCCTCGCCCAGCAGATGGGCGTGGAGCTGGTGGAAGGGCAGGACATGTTCGTCAAGGACGAGCAGGTCTTCATGCGTACCACCCAGGGTCCCCAGCGGGTGGACGTGATCTACCGGCGGGTGGACGACGATTTCCTCGATCCGCTCGCCTTCCGCCCCGATTCGGTGCTCGGAGTGCCGGGCCTGCTGGGCGCCTACCGCGCCGGGCGCGTGACGCTGTCCAACGCCATCGGCAGTGGCGTGGCCGACGACAAGTCCATCTACCCCTACGTGCCGGAGATGATCCGCTTCTACCTGGGCGAGGAGCCGCTTCTGCACAACGTGCCGACCTACATGTGCCGCAAGAAGGACGACCTCGCCTACGTCCTCGACCGCCTGCCAGAGCTGGTGGTCAAGGAGGTGCACGGGGCGGGCGGCTACGGAATGCTGGTCGGGCCGGCCGCCACCAAGGCGGAGATCGAGAGCTTCCGCCGGATCCTCGTGGAGCACCCCGAGCGCTACATCGCCCAGCCCACGCTGGCGCTGTCGGCCTGCCCGACCTTCGTCGAGTCGGGTATCGCGCCGCGGCACATCGACCTGCGTCCCTTCGTGCTCTCGGGCGAGGAGGTGCAACTGGTCGCCGGCGGGCTCACCCGCGTGGCCCTGCGGGAGGGATCGCTGGTGGTGAACTCGTCCCAGGGGGGCGGCACCAAGGACACCTGGGTGCTCGAGGCTTGAGGGAGAACGAAGAATGCTGAGCCGTACTGCCGACCACCTTTACTGGATGGCTCGCTACATGGAGCGGGCCGAGAACATCGCGCGCATCCTCGACGTGAACCACCGCATGTCGCTGATGCCCCAATCCTCGGTGCAGGAGGAGCAGGCGTGGGGCGCCACCCTGCGCATCATGGGCCTGGAGGGGGCCTACCACCAGCGCCATGCGGAGCTCAACTCCGACGCGGTGCTCGAGTTCATGATCTTCGATCCGAACAACCCCTCGAGCATCCGCAACTGCCTGCGCGCTGCCCGCGAGAACGCGCACGCGGTGCGCGGCACCCTGACCTCCGAGCTGTGGGAGACCACCAACGGCACCTGGCTGCGGATGCGCGACTTCACGCCGGAGCGGTTCGCCGACACCGGGGTGAGCGAGTTCTTCGACTGGGTGAAGTACCGCTCGCACCTCTCGCGCGGGGTCACCATCGGCACCATGCTGCAGGACGAATCGCTGCGCTTCATCCGCATCGGCACCTTCCTCGAGCGCGCCGACAACACCGCGCGGATCCTGGACGTGAAGTACCAGCTGCTGCTCCCCGCGGGCGAGGTGGAGGGCGGGGCGGCCGACTACTACCAGTGGAGCGCGCTGCTGCGCTCGGTGTCCGCCTTCGAGGTGTACCGGCGGGTCTACCGCGACCTGATCACGCCGGCACGGGTGGCCGAGCTCCTGCTGCTGCGCGCCGACATGCCGCGCTCGCTGGCGCGCTGCATGAAGGAGGTCTACAGCAACCTGCGGGTGGTGGCCAACTCGCACTCGGTCGAAACCGAGCGGCGTGCCGGCGAGCTCGAGGCTTCCCTGCGCTTCGGCCGGGTGGAGGACATCATGCACGGCGGCCTCCACGAATACCTGGTGCGGCTCCTCGACCGGGTGCACGACCTCGGCTACCGCATCGCCAACGATTTCCTGGTCCCCATGTCGCCGCGCATGTGAGGCGGGGCGCCGCCGCGCTCCCACCTTGCCCCGGTGGCGGGCGCGGCGTAACCTGCCTCTGTCCATGACCCGGGGGGGTTCTCATGACCTACTGTGTCGGCATGCTGCTCGACGCCGGGATGGTGTTCCTGTCGGACTCGCGCACCAACGCCGGTGTCGATCACATCAGCACCTTCCGCAAGACCAACATCTTCGAGCGCCAGGGCGAGCGCGTCATGGTGCTCATGAGCGCGGGCAACCTCGCCATCACCCAGTCGCTGGTGTCGATGCTGCGCGAGGCGATGGGCGCGCCCGACGGCCGCCCCAGCCTGTGGAACGTGCCGAATCTCTTCGAAGGCGCCCGCCATGTGGGTGAAACCCTGCGCGAGGTGCATCGGCGCGACGCCGCCGCGCTCCACGACTTCGGCATCGATTTCAGCGTCTCGCTCATCCTGGGCGGTCAGATCGACGGCGAGCCGCCGCGGCTGTTCAGCATCTACGCGGCCGGCAACTTCATCGAGGCCACGCCGGAGACGCGCTACTTCCAGATCGGCGAATCGAAGTACGGCAAGCCCATCATCGACCGCGTGCTGCGCAGCGACACCCGCCTGGAGGAGGCGGCCAAGTGCGCGCTGATCTCCATGGACTCGACCATCCGCTCCAATCTCTCGGTCGGCCCGCCCTTCGATCTCACCGTGCTGCGCACCGACGAGCTGACGATCGCCACCTCGGCTCACATCGACGTGCGGGATCCGTACTACACCATGATCCGCACCCGCTGGGGCGAGGCGCTGCGCACCGCCTTCAACGACCTGCCGAATCCGAGCGACCTGCTGGCCGGACTAGCGACGGAATGAGCGGTGCCTACCAGCCCTGCGCCTGGCGCCGGGCCGTCACGATCTCGTCGCGGATCAGGCGGTAGTGCTCGAAGCGGCGCGGATGGATCTCGCCGGTGTCGAGCGCGGCGTGCAGCGCGCAGCCCGGTTCGGCGTCGTGCCGGCAATCGCGGAAGCGGCAGCGGCCCAAATGGGGCCGGAACTCCACGAAGCTCGCGGCCAGATCGTCCTGGTCGAGGTGGGCCAGGCCGAAGGCCTGCAGGCCCGGGCTGTCGATGAGCCAGCCCCCGTCGAAAGGGTAGAGGCGCGCGAAGGTGGTGGTGTGCTTGCCGCTCGCCAGGGCCTCGGAGATCTCGCGGGTGGCGGCGCCGGCCTCGGGCACCAGGGCGTTGGTCAGGGTGGACTTTCCCATGCCGGACTGGCCGACCAGGATGCTGCGTGCCCCGGCCAGGTGTTCCGCGAGCGCGCCGACGCCCGCCAATGCGGAGAGCTCGACCACGCGGTAGCCCAGCGCAGCGAAGGGGGCGAGCGCCTGGCGGGCGGCCGGCAGGCGCTCGGCGAGATCGGCCTTGTTGAGCACGATCAGCACGTCGAGCTGCTGGCTCTCGGCGGCGCTGATGCAGCGCGACACGAGCAGATCCGAGAAGGGCGGCTCGGTCGCAACGACGATCACCACGAGGCTCAGGTTGGCGGCGATCAGCTTCTCGCGGAAGGCGTCGGAGCGCCACAGCAGGTTGCGGCGCGGATGAAGATGGGTGATGACGCCCTGGCCGCTGCCGCTCGGGGCGACGTCCACCTCGTCGCCGCAGGCGAACACGCTCTTCTTGCCTCGCGGATAACAGCTCAGGCGCGTGTCCGTACCCGCGATCTCCACCTCGTAGTGGCGCCCGAAGGCGGCGGTCACGACCCCCTGAAGGGTGCCTGCCCCATGGCGCGACGAACGATGCTTCACCGTCCGGCCGCCAGGTTCACTGCCCTTGTTCCCGCAGACGTGCCACCCGCAGCACCGCCGGCGGATGCGAGTCGAAGATGCGCGAATAGAGCGGGTCGGGGGTCAGCGTCGCAGCGTTGTCGCGGTAGAGCTTCACCAGCGCGCTGACGAGGTCGTCCGCCCGGGTGTGGTGGGCGGCATAGGCGTCGGCCTCGAACTCGTGCACCCGCGACCAGTGGCTCATCACCGGCGCCAGCGGAAAGGCGAAAACCGGCAGCACCAGGGCGAAGAGCGCCAGCGCCACCGCGGTGCCGCCGGCGGGGGCGCCCAGGCCGGCGAAGAACCACCCCTGCTGCATGAGCCAGCCCAGCAGCCACAGCATGGCGAGGCTCATCGCGGCGCTGACCGCCAGCCGCTTCCATACGTGACGATGGTGGAAGTGGCCGAGCTCGTGGGCGAGCACGGCCTCGACCTCGTCGGCGTTCAGTTTCTCCAGAAGCGTATCGAAGAAGACGATGCGCTTGGCGGCACCGAAGCCGGTGAAATAGGCATTGCCGTGGGCCGAGCGGCGCGAGCCGTCCATCACGTAGAGTCCCTTGGCGCGGAAGCCGCAGCGCTCGAGCAGGCGCTCGACGCGCGCCTTGAGGGCCTCGTCGGCCAGGGGCGTGAACTTGTTGAAGAGCGGGGCGATGAAGGTCGGCCACACGAAGAGTGCGAGCAGGTTGAAGCCGATCCAGAACAGCCACACCCACAGCCACCAGCGCTCGCCCATGGCGCCCATCAGCCACAGTACGGCGGCGAGCACCGGCAGGCCGATCACGGCGGCGAGCAGCCCCTCGCGCGCGAGGTCCGCTAGAAAGAGCCTCGGCGTCATGCGGTTGAACCCGAAGCGCTTCTCGATCACGAAGGTGCGCCACAGGGCGAACGGCAGGTCGACCGCCCAGCCGAGCACCCCGAGCGCCGCGAGCAGCGCCACGCCGTGCGGGATCGTGCCGGGCTCGAGCCAGGCGCCGAGCCCGGCGTGGATCGCCTGCAGCCCGCCGCCGAGGGTGAGCGCGAGCACGAACAGCGTGCCCACCACGACGTCGAGCATCCCCAGGCCCATGCGGGAGGCGGTGTAGTCGGCCGCCTTGCGGTGCGACTCCAGGCTGATCGTCTCGGCGAAGGGCTCGGGAACCGTGCCCCGCCGTTCCCGGACGTGGCGGATCTGGCGCCGCATGAGCGCGAGCCGCGCCAGCGTGGTGAGCAGGATGGCGGCGAAGAAGAGGGTGGCGAAGGCGTTTGGCGACATTCGGGAGGTGGGGACGGAGCGGCGGCGGAAAGCGGATCTATGCCACAATCCCGGCTTTGTTCAAGCGGGCCGAACGATTATGGCACAGGATCAGAATCACCTCATCTGGCTGGACATGGAGATGACCGGCCTCGAACCGGACCGCGACCGCATCCTCGAGATCGCCATCGTCGTCACCGACGGCGAGCTGCGGACCGTCGCCGAGGCGCCCGTCATCGCCGTCCATCAGCCCGACTCGGTGCTCGAGGCGATGGACGAGTGGAACCGCAACACCCACGGCAAGTCGGGCCTGATCGACCGTGTAAAGGCGTCGACCGTGGGCGAAGCCGAGGCCGAGGCGCGGATGCTCGCCTTCATTCAGGAGTACGTGCCCAAGCGCACCTCGCCCATGTGCGGCAACTCGATCTGCCAGGACCGGCGATTCCTAGCGCGGTACATGCCCGCGCTCGAGGCCTGGTTCCACTACCGCAACCTCGACGTCTCCACCCTCAAGGAGCTGGCGCGGCGCTGGCGGCCGGCGGTTTACAAGGCGGTCGAGAAGAAGGGCAAGCACGAGGCGCTCGCCGACATCCACGAGTCGATCGCGGAGCTTCGCCACTACCGTGACAACTTCCTGCAGCTCCTTCCGTGAGTGTCTGTCGGCGCTCGCGCGCTGGCTCCAGGCGCGGCGCCGCACGCTCATCGTGATCGCGCTCGTGATCGCCTTCTTCTGGGCGCTCGGCTACTTCACGCCGCGCGTCGCCCCGCCCGGCACCTGCCTGATCTACGGTTGAGGCGGCGCGCGGGCGTCGTCAATCGCGCCGATACAGCCTGAAGATTTCCAGTTGACGTCCACCGCCGCGCCGGTACTCCCAGATCGGCTGCCAGGGGGCGGCCGGCGTGACCGCGGCGGAATTCCGATCCGCATAGACCAGCAGGAAGGGGCACGCCGTCTCGTTGCCGGTGACCCGCTCGGGCCGCAGCCCTGCGAAGTAGTGGAAGGAAGCGCGCTGGCTCGCCGACAGGCCTATCGCCGCGACGCAGCCGGGCCGCTCCCCGGCGAGCGCGATGGAAAGCGAGGTGGCTGCCGGACGGTAGCTGCGGTCGTAGTCGAACCAGGGCATCAGGAGCACCACCGCCAGGCACCACAGCATGGTCATGCCCATCGCCCAGTTCGCCGGCGCGCGGCTGGGCGAGCGCGGCATGCGCCATGCGAGGGCTACCCAGGTGACCACGATCGTGATGCCGAGCACGGCCTGGGTCGTGGTGCCGCGCAGCTCGAAGCCGGGGGCGACGCGCGCCAGGTGGCGGGCGAGGCCCGGCGGCCAGAAGAACACCTGGGCGGTCCAGGCGATCCATACCAGCACCACGAAGACGGCGAAGGTCATGATCGCGAACCAGTCGAAGGCGTTCGCCGCGCCGCGCCGCAGGGTCGGGACGCCGGCGGCGGCGAGCAGCGCGAAGGGCGCGATGAGAGGCAGCATCGCCGGCGGTGCGAGGCTGCCGTTGCCCACGATCCATGCCAGCGCGGACAGCACCGCGGCGATCGGCAGGGCCGACCCGATGTGGACGAGCTGGCGACGGGCGCGCCACAGGGCCCAGGCGGCGATCGGCCAAAGGGGCCATACGAACCAGCCCAGGAGCTCCAGCAGGGTTCCGGCATCCTTCATCCGCAGGGGGTCGTCGCCGAAGCGCGCCCACTCGGCCTGCCACCACTGGGCGAGCAGGCCGGGCGCCTGGTAATGCAGCAGCAGCGGCCAGATGGCCGCGACCACGACCGCGAGGCACAGCCCCAGGATGAGGCCGGCGCTGGCGCGCGGGTTGCGGCATTCGGGGCTCAGCACCACGACCACCACGAAAAGCGGCAGGGTGAGCAACAGGCCCGGCAGGCCGCCGGCGAGGAAGGCCAGCGCGGCGCCCAGGCCGGCCTGGACGCTGCCCGCCACGGGGCGGGCGGGCACCAGCGCGAGCCCGGCGAGCGTGAGGGCCTGCATCGCCATCAGGGCGACCATGGGCTGCATCTCGTGGGCGTGGACCACGAGGCCCAGGGTGCCGAGGGTGAGCAGCGCCGCGGGCATGCGCGCCTGCTTGCCGTACAGGCGCTGAGCCGCGCGGGCGATCCAGAAAATGGTCAGGGCGGTGAACAGCGCGGTGGCGAGCCGGGCCGCGTCGTGCACGGCCAGTACGGCGTCGCCGATGGCGGCGAGCAAGGCGCTCGTCCAGTAGTAGAGCGGGGGGAATTCCGTCGAGGGTTCGCCCGCGATGGTGGGAAAGAGCAGCCCTTCGCCTTGAAGCATGCTCAGGACGGGGCCGAAGTAGCGCGCGTCGTCGCCTCGCCAGGGGTCGTGGCCGATCAGGCCGGGCAGCAGGTAGAGCGCGACGAGCAGGGCCAGTCCGGCCGGGCCGAACAGGTAGCGCTGCATCGCGGAGGGAGGCTGCGGATCACTCGTCATGCGCTTTGTTCTTGTCGCTCGTAGCGGAGGCGCGGGCCCGAAGGCGCAATTCTAGCCGGCATCCCGCGCACGATCCCGTTCTGCAGGCGGTATCGGCGAGCGGGGTGAGTCGGTGCCGGCGCGGCCGTCGAGCCGGATCGGCCGGGCTAACAAAAAAGGCAGCCGAGGCTGCCTTCTTTCCACATCCGGCCCGGGGCGCCGGGCGCGCAGCTCAGCCCAGACGCTGGACGTTGCCGTACTTCTGGCGGAAACGCTCGACGCGGCCGGCGGTGTCGACGATCTTCTGCTTGCCGGTATAGAAGGGGTGGCAGGCAGCGCACACTTCGACGTGCAGCGCGGGCTTGCCGAGCGTGGAGCGAGTCGTGAACACGTTGCCGCAGGAGCAGGTCACCTCGACTTCTGCGTACTTCGGATGGGTGTCGGCTTTCATGGCGGATCCTTGAACGAGCGGGCGGTGAATGTGGCCGCCCTGGGTGCTGATGGAAACCGTGAATTATCGCGGATGAGGGGGGTAATTGCAAGGGATGGATTGCTCGTACAATAGGCGCTTTACTGCGGCGGGCAGCATCCTTGCCTCCGCCACCTGCCGTCCGCCCGATTCATGAGCTACGCCAACTCCCGTATCCCCAGCAGCGCCCAGGCCGGCGTCCATGAGCAGCTGCTGCGCCGCGTCGAGCGCCACCTCGCGGAGCCCTTCCGCAAACCCTACGCCGACTACAACCGGGCCGCCTTCACCGAGAGCCTCGCCGGCTGGGACGGGCGTGCGCCGCTCATCCTGGACGCCGGCTGCGGCGTGGGGCACAGCACCATCCAGCTTGCCCGCGCCCATCCCGAGCATTGGGTGATCGGGGTGGACCAGTCGCAGGACCGCCTCGCGCGGCGCAAGCCCTATCCGGACGCGCTCCTGCCCGCCAACATGGTCTTCGTGCGCGCCGACCTGGTCGATTACTGGCGCCTGTGCCACGAGGCCGGGCTCACGCTCGCGCGGCACTACATCCTGTACCCGAATCCCTGGCCCAAGATCGGCCATCTGGCGCGGCGCTGGCATGCCCACCCCGTGTTCCCCTTCGTGGCGAAGCTCGGCGGCGTGCTCGAATGCCGGAGCAACTGGCGCGTCTACATCGAGGAGTTCGCGCTCGCCCTGGCGCGGACGACCGGGCGCACGGTAGGCTGGGAGGGCTTCGAGGCGCCTGCGCCGCTCACCCCCTTCGAGCGCAAGTATCGCGACTCGGGCCAGCCGCTGTATCGCGTGGTGTGCGACCTCGACGCGGACGATAGCGACACCGGCGGGGCCCGCGCCCGCCCGACACCCTGACGGAGCAAGCAATGAATACCGACACGCCGAACCCGCATCTCCTCGACGACGAGGAATTCGAGGCGCTCGAGGCCATCCTCATTTCGGACGCGGTCCCGGAGGACTGCATGGATCTTGAGATGCTCGACGGCTACCTCGCCGCGGTGATCGCATCGCCGCAGGCCATCCTCCCGGAGCAATGGCTGCCCGGCGTCTGGTCCGCCCACGGAGAGGCGGTCTCCTTCGGGTCGGGAAGCCAGGTGCAGCAGGCGATCCGCCTGGTGCGCCGCTACTACAACGAGCTCGCCACCACCGTGGGCGATCCGGAAGGCTGGGAGCCCTTCTGCTACGCGAGCGGCGAGGGCGAAGGGCTCAGGATCGGCGAGGAGTGGATCGAGGGCTTCGCGCAAGGCCTCGAGCTGTGGCCGGAGGATTGGGAAAGCCTGGTGCCCCAGGAAGCGGCACAGTCTGTGCGCGAGGCCCTCGAAGCGATCCTCGCGCCGTGGTCGGACGATGCCGCCGCGGGAGCCGACGACGAGACGCGGCTGCAGTGGCTGGAGGAGGCCATGGCGCGGGTGACCGACATCGTCGCAGTCTGGCGCGCCCACGACGTTCCGCAGCCGGCGCCGCTCGCAATCGAGGAGCCGGCCGCTCCGGGCTCCGCACAGCCCGGCAGAAACGAAGCCTGTCCTTGCGGCAGCGGCAAGAAGTACAAGAAGTGCTGCGGAGCGCCGGATTGAGCAACTCCGTCCGCGAGGACCACTGCACGCGCTGCGGCGCGTGCTGCGCCGCCTTCCGGGTGGACTTCCACTGCTCGGAGCTGGAGAGCGCCATGTCCGGCGGCGTGCCGGATGCGCTCACGGTCCCGGTCACCGCGACGCTCGTGCGCATGCGCGGCACCGACGCCGCGCCGCCGCGCTGCGTCGCGCTAGAGGGGGAGATCGGCGTGCGGGTGCGCTGCGGCCTCTACGACAGCCGGCCTTCGCCCTGCCGTGATTTCGCACCCAACGCCGCGCTCGGCATCGGTGAAGAGGGGTGCGACCGGGCGCGGGTGCGGCACGGTCTGGCACCGCTCGGGAGATTGACCTGACGGGGGTTTATATTCGCCCATAAATTATTGGTACAAAAGCATTTTTGTGCCCATTGCGTTCGCCATGGGAACCGCTAGAATCCGCGCGCCCGCCCGCTGCGAATTCTTCCATGAGCGACTTCAATCCCTGTCTCGACTGCGGCATCTGCTGCACCCATTTCCGCATTTCCTTCTACTGGGCCGAGGCCGACGACGCGCCGGGCGGCTTCGTGCCGGCCGAGATGACCGAGAAGCTCAATCCCTACCTGCGCTGCATGAAGGGCAGCAACGACCTGCCCCGTCGCTGCTCGGCTCTCGCCGGCACGGTGGGCGAGCGGGTGTTCTGCACCATCTACGAGCAGCGCCCTACGCCGTGCCGGGAGTTTCCGGTCTATTTCGAGGACGGCACGCCGAACCCGAAGTGCGACGAGCTGCGTGCCACCATCGGGCTGCCGCCGCTGCCGTTCGCGCCCTTGCCGCGCGCGGCCTGATCAGGCCGGGGCGCCAACGTCCGCGAGCAGCCTGAGGGGGCCGGTCGCGCGGATCGTTTCGATCTGCCCGGGCTCGCGCACGAAGAGCGAGCCGGCGAAGCCCAGCGCGTTCACCGAGATGCCGGCGCTCTTCTCACATCGGCGCGGAATCACCGCCAGCCAGTCGCGCCATACCAGCAGGTTGTAGGGCGGCATGGGTTCGCCGTCGGCGTCGATGCCCAGGGCTTCGCAGGCGAGCCGGAAGGCGCCGTGCAGGTCGGCGCCGGCAAGCGTGCGCGAGGAGGTACTGTGGGCGAGACGTACGAAGCGGTGACGCCAGGGCAGCCGAGCGTTCGCGACGGCGACGCCGGCGGCGAGATCCGGCGGCAGGCCGGCGGTGAAGGCGGCGAGGCTCGCGCCCTCGTCGGTCTCGGGGATCCACTGGAGGTGCTTGTGGCGCTGGCTGGCGCCGGCCTCGGTGCCGCCGTTGTAGAAGCCCAGGCCTCCCAGCTGGGCCATTACCGCGGCCAGCGCGTCGAAGTCCGCCCGCGTTAGGGGTTCGGTCTGGGCCTCGAAGGCGCGGGTGACGATGAGCAGATGGCGCGCGATCACCGGGTACTTGTTGAGCACCATGAGGTGGGCGTCTCCCAGCACACCGACCGTGAGGGCCGGCTCCGGCGGCAGGAAGGGATTGAAGTCCGGCTTGCGCGTCACCGCGGCGCTCACCCGTGCCGCGTCCTTGCGCGCGAGCGAGGACACCCAGCGCACGCCGAAGGCGATGCCGCCGTCGTGTACCACCGTGCGCTCGGTGCGGATGGGCTGCAGGGCGCCGATTGCCTGGGCGAGGGCGCAGGTGCGGTCGATGCGGGGCAGAAGCGATTCCGGCATGATGGTTGTCGGCACGGGGCGGGCAAGCGGTGTACGCTCGCGTTTTTCGAATCCGGCCATTTTATGCGCGTGCGCGCCCGTCGCCACCCAGGAGTTCGCCATGACCGTTTCCTTTGCCGTACGCGGCGACTACATCCAGCTCGATCAACTGCTCAAGGCCACGGGACTCACCGGCACCGGGGGTGAAGCTCACGCCGCCGTGGAAGCGGGGCTGGTGAAGGTCGACGGACGGCTCGAGTCGCGCAAGCGTGCCAAGCTGCGTCCCGGCCAGGCCGTCGAGTTCGCCGGGCAGCGCGTCGAGCTGGTTGCGATGGAGGGGCACGGCGGCTGAGGTTCGCAGCCCGCCGACCACCGCGTTTGCCCTCTGAGGGGATCAGGCGCGACGCCAGCGCGCGAGCTGCTCCCAAACCCAGCCGCCCGGCGCTTCGCGACCGGTCAGCACATAGGTGAGGGCGTGCTCGTTGTACAGGGTGAGATCGAGCTCGCGCTGGGCGCTGCGGCGCCCGGCCAGCAGCAGCTCGTCGCCGACGCGCAGCGGCATGTCTTCCCGCGGCAGCGCGATCTGCGTGCCATCCGCGCGGTGGAGGAACAGGGGCTCGCAGGGCAGCGCCTCGCTCCGATCGTGCGGTGCACGCAGGATCTCGCCAAGGGTGATGTTGTGGGCCCGTTTCAGCTCGCACTCGAGCGCCGGCGAGTGCGAGGCATCTACTCTTATGCTCCACACGGCCGGCACGTTCCATCCGAAGCGCCCGGTGAGCCGTTCCAGGAGCGCGTTGCTCCAGGCGTCGTCGCGGGCGCGCATCTCGTCGAGGAAGGGTACCAGCAGCGGGGTGGTGAGGATGGCCAGGCACTCGTGGGCGATGATCTCGCTCGGCACCACGCTGAGATCGGCGTCGAAGGCATCGAAGAGCGCGTGGTTGGTGTAGTGGTTCTGGCGCACGATGACGAAGAGCGAGGGGTTGAGCTCGCGCGCGGTCACCGCGATGGAGAGGTTGTCGATGTCGTTGCTGGTCGCCGCCACGATTCCCACCGCCTGGCGGACGCCGGCCTGTTCGAGGGCTGCCGCGCCGGTGCCGTCGCCCTGCACCCAGCGGTGGGTGATGTCCTCCGGCGGGTGGAGGTCGATGATGGTCACCGGGACCGCCTCGCGATCCATGGCGGCCACCATCATGCGCCCGAAGCGTCCCCGTCCGCACAGGATCCAGTTGCCGCGCGGGGGCTGGCGCTGGCGCTCCACCGTGGTGCCGGGCAGGCCGGTGAGCCAGGCGAGGAGCTGCCACGCCGCCGGTGCGTGCAGCGCGAGCGTCAGGTACTCCGAGAACTTCTCGAAGGGATTGATGATGTGGCGGGTGCCGAAGGACGCCATGTTGGCGGCCGTCTCCGGATTCTCGGCGCGGCACAGGGCCGGCACTCCCGGCGCGAGCAGGCGCGCCGCGATCGCGATGGCGAGGTTCGCGCTGTCGTCGTTGGTGAGCGCGATCACCCCGGCGCACTGCGGATGGGTCAGGCCGGCGAACTTGAGCGTCCCCGGATTGGAGGCGTCCGCGGCCAGCGCCGGCACGTCGGCGTGATAGCTATGGAGCTCGATTTCGCCCACCTTGCCCTCGTCGAGCTCGACCACGACCGCGCGGTAGCCGAGCCGGTCGAGAGCGCCGCAGATGAGCCGCCCCGTCTCGCCGTAGCCGCACACCAGGTAGAAGGGCTCGGCCAGCCGCGCGACCGCTCGCAGGAAGCGCTGGGTGTCGATGGCGTGGCGCAGGCTGCGGTCGGCGAGCAGGGCGAACACCGAGGCGATCGTGTACGCCCATCCGATCACCGACATGTAGATGCAGGCAATCACCCATAGCCGCTGCTGCTCGGAAAAGGCGTAGGGGATCTCGCCGAAGCCGATCGTGGTGGCGGTGTAGCTCATGAAGTAGAGCGCGTGGAAGAAGCTCAGGTAATGAACGTTGCCCTGAGCGTCCACACCCGGTGCGAGCGTGAGCCCCAGCACCGAGATCGCCATGATGCTGATGAGCAGGATCAGCGGCGCGCGCAGGCGCCGCATGATCAGGAAGAAGATGCTGTGATGGCGCGGCAGCGGCGTCATCGGGCGACGGGCCTCAGCGCCGCTGCATGATGGTCTCGGCGATCAGGATCACCACCGACACCACGTTGGCGAACAGCGCGCCGCCCGAGAGGGACACCACTCGGGCGGTCATTTCCGGGGTGAGGCCGGCCGGCGAGACGTGGACCGCATAGCCCCAGGCGAGCGCCGCGGCGATGAGCTGCAGGTCGGCCACCAGGCTGGTGGAGAGGTGCACCGCCCCGATCTGCGTGCGGTCGCCGAGTTTGAGCACCGTGGCGATGAGGCTCACCACCAGCGCCGCGAACAGCTCGTAGATGTCGTGGTGGGCCGCCACGTCGATGTCGCCCACGAAAAAGCCGAAATTGAGGGTGGCGGCCAGTACGATGAAGAAGCCGAAGATGACTTTCTCGAGGTTCACGGCAAATCCGTTGGCGTATGCAGGTGGGCGGCATTATAGGCCGTACGCCTCGCCCGGTATGCCGCCACCGGGGCTTCAGGATTCGTGGAGCGTGCCATCCACGTAGCGCCACGCGCCGTCCTCCCGCAGGAAGCGGCTGGTCTCGTGCAGCCGGTGGGCGCGCCCGCCGACGCGGTAGCGTGCGACGAACTCCACCTCGGCACTGTCCGGGCCGGTGCGCTCGCGGCGGCGCACCTGCAGCCCGATCCACTTGGGTACCGGTTCGGCGGCGAGATCGAGGGCCGCCGGGCGGGTGGAGGGGTGCCAGGTCGCCAGCAGGTAGGCTTCGTCGCGCAGGGTGAAGGCGGTGTAGCGGCTGCGCATGAGCGCTTCCGCATCGGGGGCCGGGCGCGTGCCGGCAATGAGCGGCGCGCAGCAGTCGGCGTAGGGCTTGCCGGATTCGCAGGGGCAGGGGGTGGCGGCCATGGCGATGGGGCGTCGTGACGGAAAGGGCGTCATTGTCGCCGATAGCCGTCCGATACGCTCCGCGTGGCGTCGGTGCCCTTGTTACACTTGCCTCATGCGCCAGACAGGCGCCGTTCCGATCGTCCCCGCCGCCCGATGAAACCGCACGCTCAGGACCGCCTCAAGCACTTGCGCCGCTACTTCATTGTCGGCGTACTCACCGCCGCACCGCTGTGGGTCACCTGGCTGGTGTTCGATTTCATCTTCTCGCAGCTCTCGCGGATGGGCGCGCCGTGGGTAGGCGCGCTCTCGCGGGCGATCCGCCGCACCGCGCCGGCGGTGGCGGACTTCCTTCTGCAGCCGCTCTTCCAGTCCGTGCTGGGCGTGGTGATCACGGTGGCGGTGATCCTTCTGCTCGGATGGATGGCGACCCAGGTGATCGGGCAGCGCATCATCGCTTGGCTCGAGCGGCTGGTGCACAGCATTCCGATGGTGGCGGCCATCTACGGCGGCACCAAGCGCTTCCTGGCGGCCGTCAAGGAGAAGCCGACCGGAGTCCAGCGCGTCGTGCTGATCGAGTTCCCGTCGCCCGACATGAAGGCGGTGGGCTTCGTCACACGGGTGATCCGGGACGAGGCGACCGGCGAGGAACTCGCGGCGGTGTACGTGCCGACCTCGCCGAACCCCACCTCCGGCTACATCGAGATCGTGCCCGTATCGAAGGTGATCTCGACCGACTGGACCATGGACGAGGCGATGAGCTTCGTCATGACCGGCGGGGCCACCTCGCCGGAGCGCATCCGCTTTCGAGCCCAGGGTGCCTCCGAGACGGTACGGGCGCAGGGGGAGGCCGGCCCGACCGCGCCTCCGCCAGCGCAAGGAGCGGCCGGAGCGGTCGACCGCTCCGAATGATCGCGGGCCCGCAGGCGGGCCGGCTCGGAGGAGAAGATGGGCGTCAGGACTTGCGCCGGGCGCTTCCTGCCATCGCCAGTGCACCGGCGAGCATGAGCAGCAGGGTGCCCGGTTCGGGCATGCTCTGCTCGGGTACCTGCGGCACGCCACCCACCAGGCTCACCCACAGGCGGTGGTTCTCGACCACATCGGCGATCCCGTTCAAGGTGGAGCCTTCCAGAACATAGCCGTTGCTCTGCCCGTCGCCGAAACCGACGGCAGCCGGGACGCAGTCGGTGCCGATGCCGCCCTCGCCCACACACAGCCCGCCCTCGCCTCCGCCGCTCGCCGAGCCGACTTCCCAGCCCATCTCGGTCCAGAAGAAGCCGGCCTGGCCCTCGCCCTCGGGAATGTCATAGTCGTCGGAGCGGATCACGAGCAGGAAGGTGTTGAGGGGATTCCCCTGTGCGTCGTAGTAGCCGACGTTCGGCAAGGTGACGATCACCTCGTCGCCGGCCGCGCTCGAATGGGTCTGCAGCGACATCACGCCGCTCAGCGCATTGCGGGTATCCACGTCCGCGAAGAACGGAGAGATCACCGGCTGGGTGGTTCCCTGGAGCCCCGTGGGCGTGAAAGCCGACAGCCCGCTGTCGAAGGTGATGTTGCCGTTGTTGTTGGCGAAGAAGCTGGTGTAGGTGTTGCCGAACAGGGTGAAGTCGAACCCGAAGGCGATCGGCCCGCCGTATCCGTCGTCGTTGCGTCCGCTGGCGCCCCCGACGTTGGCCGCATTGCCGCCTCCGGTCATGACCAGGGTGTTGCCGATGCCGATTCCGAGATCGTCGGTGTAGAGCGTCGTCGACGGGACGAGCGCGCTCTGGGGAATGATGGTGACGGCTGCCTGTGCGCTGCCCGTGGCCAATGCGACGCAGCTCGAGCCCCGATGTGCCCCGGCGGGCATCGGGGCTCGAGCCGGCCCGGCGCCTAGTGGGCGGCGCCGAGGATTTCCCGCAGCACGAAGGGCAGGATGCCGCCGTGGCGGAAGTAATCGACCTCGATCGGCGTGTCGATGCGGCACAGCACCGAAACCTCGCGGGTGCCGCCGTCGGGGCCGTGGATCGCCAGCACCAGGTCCTGCTGTGGCTGCAGGTCCGCGCTTACGCCCAGCACGTCGAACGTCTCCTCGCCGGTGATGCCCAGGCTCTGCCATGAATCGGCGCCCTTGAACTGCAGCGGCAGCACGCCCATGCCCACCAGGTTGGAGCGGTGGATGCGCTCGAAGCTGCGCGCCACCACCGCCCGCACGCCCAGGAGCTGGGTGCCCTTGGCGGCCCAGTCGCGGCTGGAGCCGGTGCCGTACTCTTCACCGGCGAAGACGATGGTGGGCACGCCGCGCTCCTGCCAGGCCATGGCCGCCTCGTAGACCGTGGTCTGGCGGCCGTCGAGCAGGGTATAGCCGCCCTCCACCCGCGAGCCGTCCTCCCGTGGGGGCAGCATCAGGTTCTTCACCCGCACGTTGGCGAAGGTGCCGCGCACCATCACGTCGTGGTTGCCGCGGCGGGAGCCGTAGGAGTTGAAGTCCTTCTTCGCCACCCCCTGCGCGGTCAGCCACTGTCCGGCGGGTGTGCTCTCCTTGAAGGAGCCGGCCGGCGAGATGTGGTCGGTCGTGACCGAATCGCCCAGCAGCAGCAGGGTGCGCGCGCCGCGGATGTCGCCGATCGCGCCCGGCTGCATGGAGAAGCCGTCGAAGAAGGGCGGGCGGGCGATGTAGGTGGACGGCGGCCACTCGTAGACCTGCCCGGCGGTCGTCGGGATCTCGTTCCACAGGTCGTGGCCGCTGGTGAAATCCGCGTACAGGCGCGCGTAGGTGGCCGGGTCCATCGCGTAGGGCATCACCGCTGCGATCTCGTCGGAAGTGGGCCAGATGTCCTTGAGATAGACGTGATGACCGTCGCGGTCGACGCCCAGCGGCTCGGAAGAGAGGTCCACATTGGCCCGCCCGGCGATGGCGAAGGCCACCACCAGCGGCGGCGAGGCGAGGAAGTTGGCGCGGATGTTCGGGTGGATGCGGGCCTCGAAGTTGCGGTTGCCCGAGAGCACGGCGGCGGCGATCACGTTGTTCTCGTTGATGGCTTCGTTGAGCTCCGGTGCAAGGTCGCCCGAATTGCCGATGCAGGTGGTGCAGCCGTAGCCGGCGAGGGCGAAGCCGAGCTTCGCCAGCGGCTCCAGCAGGCCGGCCTTGCCCAGGTACTCGGTCACCACCCGGGAGCCGGGCGCAAGCGAGGTCTTGATGTGCGGCTTGACCGCCAGCCCGCGCTCCACCGCCTTCTTCGCCAGCAGCCCCGCCGCGATCAGCACCGCCGGGTTGCTGGTGTTGGTGCACGAGGTGATGGCCGCGATCAGCACGTCGCCGTGGCCCAGGGTGACGCCGGGGACCTTGGTGGGGAAACGTGTCCCGAGGGCCGCCTCGGGTTGGCCGAAGCCGTTCTCGCCCACGGGCAGCGAGAACAGGCGGTCGAAGGTGCTCTCCATGTCCTGGAGCTCGATGCGGTCCTGGGGCCGCTTCGGGCCCGCGAGCGACGGTGCGATGGCGGCGAGGTCCAGCGTGAGCACCTTCGAGTAGTCGATCTCGCCCGCGCGCGGGATGCCGAACATGTTCTGGGCGCGGAAGTAGGCCTCGAAGAGCTCGCACTCCTCGTCGCTGCGCCCGGTGCCGCGCATGTAGGCGACCGTCTTCTCGTCCACCGGGAAGAACCCCATGGTCGCGCCGTACTCCGGGGCCATGTTGGCGATGGTGGCGCGGTCGGTGACGGTGAGACTCGCGGTGCCTTCGCCGAAGAACTCCACGAACTTGCCGACCACCTTCTCGCGCCGCAGCATCTCGGTGACGGTGAGCACCAGGTCGGTGGCGGTGACGCCTTCCCTCAACTTCCCCCTGAGCTCCACGCCCACCACGTCGGGCGTGAGAAAGTACACCGGCTGGCCGAGCATGCCGGCCTCCGCCTCGATGCCGCCCACGCCCCAGCCCACCACGCCCACGCCGTTGATCATGGTGGTGTGGGAGTCGGTGCCGACCAGGGTGTCGGGGAAGTAAAGGTCGCCGTCGTGGCGCACGCCGCGGAAGAGATACTCCAGGTTCACCTGGTGCACGATGCCGATCCCCGGCGGCACCACCTTGAAGGTGTCGAAGGCCTGCATGCCCCACTTCATGAACTGGTAGCGCTCCCGGTTCCTCTGGAACTCGAGCTCCATGTTCTGACGCAGTGCAGTGGGCGAGCCGTAGTAATCGACCTGCACCGAGTGGTCGACCACCAGGTCCACCGGCACCAGCGGCTCGATCACCTTGGGGTCGCTGCCCATATCGGCGGCGACGTTGCGCATCGCCGCGAGGTCGCACAGGAGCGGCACGCCGGTGAAGTCCTGCAGCACCACGCGGGCCACGACGAAGGGGATCTCCTCGGTGCGCGGAGCCGTGGGTGCCCAGGCGGCGAGCCGGCGCACGTGATCCTCGGTCACCTTCTTGCCGTCGCAATGGCGCAGCACCGCCTCCAGCACGATGCGCAGCGACACCGGCAGGCGCGATATCTTCCCGAGACCCGCGGCCTGAAGCGCGGGCAGGGAGTGGAAGCGGCCCTGGCGGCCGGACGGGGTGGAAAACGACTGCAGGGTATCGGAAACCAGTTGGGTCATCGCCTGTTCTCCTATGGGGTGGGCCGCTGCGAGCCGGTACGGCTCGAGTCGCGTCCCCGTCGAACGATCGTGCGCCGCAAACGGGCGCGCTTCCAGGTCCGGCGCACCACCCGTCCGCCCGTTGGAGCCCGCCCCGCGGCCAGCGTTCCGTGTCGCGCCCTGTCCCCGGTGTAGTGAAAACCCGTCCACAAGGCAATTTTAGCGGGCCGGGAAGGGAGCGCCGCCGTGTCGAGGCGGGGTCTCCCGCGGTAGAATCCGGCCCCGCGAGGCGGCGCGCGGGGGGCGCGTTGCACCGTTCCGAAGCTTCCTCGTGTTGCGTTGCACCGCAAGTCTTATAAAAGACATATAATCTGCTGGAGCCCGTTCGGGCCACTCGCCCGGATGCCCAGCCACCGTCACAAAAAATGGAAGGAAGTCGCCGTGCTTGAAGCCTACCGTGCCCATGTCGCCGAGCGTGCCGCCCTCGGCATCCCGCCGCTGCCCCTGTCGAAGCAGCAGACCGAACAACTCGTCGCCCTGCTGAAGAACCCGCCCGCCGGCGAGGAAGCCTTCCTGGTCGAGCTCCTCACCCATCGCGTCCCGGCCGGTGTGGATGACGCCGCCAAGGTCAAGGCCGAGTTCCTGGCCAAGGTCGCCAAGGGCGAGGAAGCCTGTGGGCTGATCTCCCGCGCCAAGGCGACCGAGCTGCTGGGCACCATGCTGGGTGGCTTCAACATCAAGCCGCTGATCGATCTCCTGGCCGACGCCGAAGTGGGCGCGGTCGCCGCCGAGGGTCTGAAGAAGACCCTCCTGATGTTCGACTACTTCCACGACGTGAAGGAGCTGTCCGAAAAGGGCAACGCCAACGCCAAGGCGGTGATGCAGTCCTGGGCCGACGCCGAGTGGTTCACCAGCCGCCCGGAAGTGCCTGCCTCGCAGAAGCTGACCGTGTTCAAGGTCACCGGCGAGACCAACACCGACGACCTGTCGCCCGCCCCGGACGCCTGGTCGCGCCCCGACATCCCGCTGCACGCGCTGGCCATGCTGAAGAACCCCCGTCCGGGCATCACCCCGGAAGAGCCGGGCGTGCGCGGTCCGGTGAAGTTCCTCGAGGAGCTCAAGGCCAAGGGCAACCTGGTCGCCTACGTGGGCGACGTGGTGGGCACCGGCTCCTCGCGCAAGTCGGCGACCAACTCGGTGCTGTGGTTCACCGGTGAAGACATCCCCTTCGTGCCGAACAAGCGCTTCGGCGGCGTGTGCCTGGGCTCCAAGATCGCCCCGATCTTCTTCAACACCATGGAAGACGCCGGCGCGCTGCCCATCGAGATCGACGCCGGTCAGATGGACATGGGCGACGAGATCGAGCTCCGGGTCGATCAGGCCACCGGCAAGGTCACCGCGCTCAAGAACGGCGCCGTGATCGCCGAATCCCAGCTCAAGACCCTGGTGATCCTCGACGAAGTGCGCGCCGGCGGCCGCATTCCGCTGATCATCGGCCGCGGCCTCACCGCCAAGGCGCGCGAAGCGATGGGCCTGCCGCCTTCGACCCTGTTCCGCCTGCCCCAGGCCCCCGCCGACACCGGCAAGGGTTTCTCGCTGGCGCAGAAGATGGTCGGCCGCGCCTGCGGTCTGCCGGAAGGCCAGGGCATCCGCCCGGGCACCTACTGCGAGCCCAAGATGACCACCGTCGGCTCCCAGGACACCACCGGCCCCATGACCCGCGACGAGCTCAAGGACCTCGCCTGCCTCGGCTTCTCCGCCGACCTGGTGATGCAGTCCTTCTGCCACACCGCGGCCTACCCGAAGCTGGTGGACGTGAAGATGCACCGCGAGCTGCCGAGCTTCATCTCCACCCGCGGCGGCGTGGCCCTGCGTCCGGGCGACGGCGTGATCCACTCCTGGCTCAACCGCCTGCTGCTGCCGGACACGGTCGGCACCGGCGGCGACTCCCACACCCGCTTCCCCATCGGCATCTCCTTCCCGGCGGGCTCCGGCCTGGTGGCCTTCGCCGCCGCCACCGGCGTGATGCCGCTGGACATGCCCGAGTCGGTGCTGGTGCGCTTCAAGGGCCAGATGCAGCCGGGCGTCACGCTGCGCGACCTGGTCAACGCCATCCCGCTCTACGCCATCCGCCAGGGCCTGCTGACCGTCGAGAAGAAGGGCAAGAAGAACGTCTTCTCCGGCCGCATCCTCGAGATCGAAGGCCTGCCGGATCTGAAGGTCGAGCAGGCCTTCGAGCTCACCGACGCCTCGGCCGAGCGGTCCGCGGCGGGCTGCACGGTCCATCTCAACAAGGCGCCGATCGTCGAGTACATGAACTCGAACATCACCCTGATGAAGTGGATGATCGCCAACGGCTACCAGGATGCCCGCACCCTCAAGCGCCGCATCAAGGCCATGGAAGACTGGATCGCCAACGGCGAGCTGCTCTCGGGTGATGCCGACGCCGAGTACGCCGCCGTGATCGAGATCGATCTCGCCGACATCAAGGAGCCCATCGTCGCCTGCCCGAACGACCCGGACGACGTGAAGCTGCTTTCCGAAGTCGCCGGCGACAAGATCGACGAGGTCTTCATCGGCTCGTGCATGACCAACATCGGCCACT